>NZ_CP055156.1:1989371-2652494 GCF_014217805.1 Adhaeribacter swui | reverse complement strand
ATAAGTTACCAGAATCCAAATAATCCAGTGCTCCCATCTCCATGGCTTCCTCTTCGCTGTTGATCCGGTAAAAATCAAAGTGGTACAACCGCTCTCCTGTATCTGTTTCGTACTCATTTACCAGGCTGTAGGTAGGGCTGCTTACAGCATCGGTTACACCTTTTACTTCGCAGATGGCTTTAATAAAAGTAGTTTTACCTGCGGCCATATCTCCTTCGAACAACCAGATTTTCTGATCCGCGGCAAACCGGATAAGTTCAGCCGCGGCCCAGGGTAAATCGTCTTTAGCGTTTACGTGCAACACGTAACTATCCGTTTCTTGGTTAAGCATTTTTCGGCGAAAGGGTCACGAACGGAATAATTACTTCTTCCAGCGATACGCCGCCGTGCTGAAACGTGTCCTTGTAATAATTTACGTAGTAATTAAAGTTATTGGGGTAAGCAAAAAAGTAATCTTCCAGGGCAAATACGTAAGCCGTAGAAATGTTTTCTTTCGGCAAAAAGATGCGTTCCGGTTTGCGCACTACGTACACGTCTTTATCGGTAAAGCCCAGGTTCTTGCCGTGTTTGTAGCGCAAGTTGGTATTGGTATTGCGGTCGCCGATAATTTTAAATGGCCGTTTGCAGCGGATGGTGCCGTGGTCGGTGGTAATAATGAGTTTGCCTTTTTTATCCGCAATCATTTTTAAAGTTTCGAACAAAGGCGAGTGCAAAAACCACGAGCGGGTAAGCGAGCGGTACGCCGATTCGTCGGGAGCCAGTTCGCGTACCATGGTGCTGTCGGTGCGGGCATGCGATAGCATATCCACGAAATTGTACACGATAACGTTGAGTTTATTTTTATCCAGATTACTAAACTTACTCACCAGGTCTTTGCCCGCCTGAATGTTGGTAATTTTGTTATAGCTAAACTTGTCCTGGATGCGGTTCTGCTGAAATAAAATTTCTAAAAATTGCGGTTCCTGCAAGTTTTTGCCTTCTTCATCGTCGTCGTTTACCCACAAGTTCGGGTATTTTTTCTGAATTTCGGAAGGCATCATGCCGGCAAATATAGAATTACGCGCGTAAGCGGTGGTAGTGGGCAAAATGGAGTAATACATTTCTTCGTTGTCCACGGTAAAATAATCCGCAATAATCGGTTCCAGTACTTTCCACTGGTCGTAGCGCAAATTATCAATCAACACAAAATACACGTTCTGCTGACTTTCTTTCAGCATCGGGAAAACGCGCTCTTTAAAAATTTCATGCGACATGAGTGGGCGTTCGTCGGCTTCGTCGTTAATCCATTCTTCGTAATTATCAATTACAAACTTGGCGAAGTTAGAATTGGCCTCGTCTTTTTGCATACTAATTACGTCGGCCATGCTTTTGCCTTCGGTCTCGTCAATCTCTAATTCCCAACGTACCAGTTTTTTATAATTTTCGGCCCATTCTTCGTGGCTCAAACGCTCGCCGAAAGCCATGCCCAAGGTACGGAAATCGCGCTGGTAGCTGCTGTTGGTTTTTTCGGAAACCAGTCGTTTGTTATCGAGTATTTTTTTAACCGACAATAAAATTTGATTTGGGTTCAGCGGTTTAATGAGGTAATCGGCAATTTTGGCCCCGATGGCCTCTTCCATAATATGCTCTTCTTCGCTTTTGGTAATCATTACCACCGGAATAGTGGGTTTCAGGGCTTTTATTTCCGAGAGCGTTTCCAGGCCAGAAATACCGGGCATGTTTTCGTCCAGAAAAACCACATCGTAATTATTTTCGGAACATTTTTCAATGGCATCAGCCCCGCTGGGAACGGGCGTAATGTCGTAGCCTTTATCTTCCAGGAAAAGAATGTGTGGCTTCAGTAAGTCTATTTCGTCATCGGCCCATAAAATATTATATCTTTGCATAGTTTTATTTTTAAAACAATCGTGCTTTTTACTGGTTAATGCGATTGTTGGTTTTTCACAAGAAGCATTCGTTGCTTCTATTAATAAACAGCGAATACGAATAAACGGTTATTATTTCTGTAAAGTAAGACGAATTTTACGCTTCACTTTTTTAAAATTGCCGGCAACCAACTGAACCGCCCTATTCCCTTGAATAAGAAAAAAATTTTTAATGACCCAGTATACGGATTTATTACTGTTCCGTCGGAGCTTTTATTTGATATTATTGAACATCCGTACTTTCAGCGGCTGCGGCGCATTAAACAACTTGGCTTAACCGACTTTGTTTATCCGGGAGCTTTACATACGCGTTTCCATCATGCAATAGGCGCCATGCACCTCATGAACAATGCGTTACAAACTTTAAGCAGCAAAAATAACGAAATTTCGGAGAAAGAATGCGAAGCTTCGCTGATTGCTATTTTGCTGCATGATATCGGCCACGGTCCGTTTTCGCATGCGCTGGAAACTTCTATTTTTAAAAATGTATCGCACGAACAATTGTCGGTGCACATCATGCACCAGTTAAACGAAGTGTTCGACGGAAGATTGAGTTTGGCCATTAATATTTTCAACAACAGTTACCCGCGCCGCTTTTTTCACCAGTTAGTTTCGAGCCAGCTCGATGTAGACCGTCTGGATTATTTGAACCGCGATTCGTTTTATACCGGCGTGCTGGAAGGTAAAATTGGCGCCGACCGCATTATTAAAATGCTGAACGTACACGAAGATAAGCTGGTAGTGGAAGAAAAAGCGATTTACTCCATCGAGAATTTTCTGGTGAGCCGGCGGCTGATGTACTGGCAGGTGTATTTGCACAAAACCGTATTAAGCGCCGAACACATGCTTATTAAACTAGTGCAGCGGGCCCGTTTCTTGTTACAATCCGGGGTGGATGTGCCGGCAAGTGCCGCCCTGCATTTTTTTCTGGCCGAGAATATTATGCTGGCCGATTTTGAAGCCGAAAACACTATTTTAAAAAAATTTACTTCCCTGGACGATTACGACATCTGGCAAGGCATTAAAACCTGGTGTGCCCACTCGGATAAAATACTAGCTTTTCTGGCGACCAGTCTGCTCGAACGTAAATTATTTAAAATTTTAATTTCTAGTAAACCTTTCGACGAAGACATGCTGCTGGGGATTGCCGAACTGGTACAAGAGCAATTTCGGGTAAATGAGTTTGAAGTACCGTACCTAATGATTTCGGGAAAAATCAGCAACAACGCTTACGAAGGCCACGGCAAATCCATTGATGTGCTTACTAAACTGGGCCACGTAGTAGACGTAGCCGACGCCTCGGATTTACCGAACATTCATGCTTTAAGCACTACTGTAGAAAAGTACTACGTGTGCTACCCGAAGGAAATTGCATTATATTAAATTTTAAAAAATAAACTTTACAGCCTTTGCACCTACTTTATTCAACCTGGTAAAGTTCTATCTGGTACCAAGGCATGCTATTACCTGCTTCTTCATTTACAGCTACATCAGCGGTAAAGATGCTGTTTACTTTTAAACCGGGCAATGCAGGTTGCAGGTTTGGTAGTAACTGGGCAGTAGGCTTGAGAGAATATTTAAAATAAGCATTTATCTCCTGATTTACCGCAAGAGGTTGATTGAACGATTGTCCGTAATCTACAATTTTTAAAATTTTTACTTTTGCCCGGCAAGGCGCTTGGGCACAGATCCCGGTAGCTTCTGCTTCGGGTTGCGGCGAAATAGCCGTTACCATACCCTGTATACGGCAATGCCCCGGGGCAATTTCCGAAGTTGCTTTTTGCTGTTGTTCGGGTAAAGGTTTCGCATCTTTTTCAAAGGCTGCGGTGGTTGCGGCAGCCGTGCTTGTTTGCTTACCGCTATAACGGTCCGTCGTGGATTTACAACTTAATAAACCAAAGCAAAGCCCAAAACTTCCGATTTTTATTAGCGTTATTCTTTTCATCGGCCACTTTCTTCTTTTATGCAGGTTATTAACAACCCCAACCACTACCTACGTTACTTGATTTTTTAAATTTTAGTAATTTACCAACTGCACCGGAATTACTAAAACGTGATATTTGCCTCGGCGCTGGTTTATCTGATGGCATAACCGGTAGATTTTTTAAATTTAAGCTAAAAACCACTCTAGGGCATCAGCATACTACAATTTAGCTGCGCCGTTTAGGTTTGTAATGCGAGTTGTTAAAAATCTTTTGCGCATCTTTTTCGGCCATGAGTTGCGGCAAAGTAACATCCGGGTTTTCCTCCATGTACTTACGCACAATTTGCCAACCTACCCACCTCCCAATTCGGCCGGGGCAGTTGGCATCTATTTCGGGTACGGTAGGCCGTTCTTCCAGGTATTTGCCGGTTTTAAAATGATTGGTTTCAAAGAGTAAATTTTTCTCTACTAAATGCGCCCATATTTTTCCTTCGTTGTAGCGCACGTCGGCTATTTGCTGGTCCGTAAACCCAATAATTAAAGAATCGGGGGTGCAGGGCAGCATGCTTTTGGTAAAGTAATACGATTTACCGTAATAAACCATTTGCGCCATCATGCGCTTATCCTGCTCATCTGTGTGGTTATACTTAGCCGATTGTTGCAGCACTACCGTCGGGATTAAATTAGCCGGTTCGTACCGTTGTAAAATGTAATTAGGCTGCTTGGGCCGATAGCTCCCCTTTGGTCCCACAAAATAATCTAAACCCAACACAATTACACTATCGCTCACCAATAAATCCGGCCCGAGTAAGCCGGAGATGTAGGTTTGCACCAGGGGAATTTGAGTTTGGGGATAATAATGTTTTATGTGCTGAAAGGCGCTTTTTAAATCGCGTTGTTGTGGTTCCAGATTACCAAAGGTTTGCTCGGTTTCGGTCACAAATTTGTTTAGTTGTGAATTAGTAACCAGATCGTACAACGAAGCTACAAAGTTAGCATCTAATTGATCCGGATTAAGTTGCAAGTATTTTTGGGTAAACAAGCGGTTTGTTTGCAAGAACCGCAGCACATCTTCTTTCGACTTACTGGCGTATAAAGCTTTTTCCAGACGCTGTATTTTTAAATCAACTGGTATTTTGGTAATGTTGGGATCTATTTCACAAGATTTGTTCTGACAACCAACCAATAAAAATAGAGCAAGTAAAACAATTATATGATTGCGCATTATTACATACTTTTGGTACAAAATTAGAACATTATCCTAATTGGCTAAGATCCCGTTTAATTATTCAACAACTATGAAAAAAATTTTCATTCTCTCGCTCTTATTGGCGTTAACTTCCACTGCTTTTGCTCAGGAATTAGAACTAGGTATTAAAATTACCCCTTCCATTGCCGGTCACCGTGTAATTGCTCCGTCTGATATAGACTTTGATAAAGATGGTGCTAATTTCCGGTTCGGATTTGGCGTAATAGCTGATTTATATTTTACCGAAAATGCGGCGTTCTCCACTGGCTTATCTTTTACTGGTAAAGGCGGGCAAATTGCATATTCTACTGTTGCTGGTCGCCAAACAGACGACATATCGCTGCAGTACCTGGAAATTCCGCTCACGGTAAAATTATTTACCAACGAAGTGGCTCCCGATATGCGCGTTTACTTCCAAACTGGTTTTTCTTTAAATCCGCGCATGGGTGCTAAGGTAAACGGCGATAAATTAGATCCGGTTGATGACAAAAAATATTCTAAACGATTTAACGTAATAGATGGCGATGTTATTTTGGCTAGTGGTTTAGAGTACCAGGTAGGCGAAACTACTAAATTGTTTGGCGGACTTTCGTATCATCGTGGCTTAATCAGCATTGATGACTATTATGAAAAAAATATCAATAAAAAAATAGAACTCCGGAACAACGTTTTTTCGCTTGACTTAGGCGTGAAATTCTGATTTTTAAAAATTTTAAATTTCAGGTAAAATAAAAAACCCGCCTTTAAAAAGGGCGGGTTTTTGTGTATACATCAAATACAAATTAAACTACTTCATCAACAGCTTCAAATTTATCTTGTACACTGTTTACCATGGCGGCATTAGAGTGTACCTCAATTTCTTCGTTACGTTCGTCCATTATCTTGTATTCCGTTAGGCCCAGCGATGTGTCTTTCATTACTCCAATCCATTTATAATAATGGAAAAACCACTTCAACTGTTTCGAAATTAGGCCTTTGGTGTAATACGCGTGTAAAAACGGATGCACGTAAAGCGTAATGTTCTTCTGATTTTGGTTAGTTAACAAATCGTCAATGGTATTTTCGATTTCGTCGGTAACCAAAATGCTGGCCGATATTTTACCAGTGCCGTTACAAGTCGGACAAACTTCGCCGGTTACAATATTCTGCTCCGGTCTTACGCGCTGGCGGGTAATCTGCATTAACCCAAATTTAGAGATAGGCAAAACCGTTGATTTAGACCGGTCTTTTTTCATCTCTTCTTTAACTACATCAAATACTTTCTGGCGGTTTTCCGCTGATTTCATATCAATAAAATCAGTAACAATAATGCCGCCTAAATCGCGGAGCCGTAACTGCCTTACTACTTCGCGGGCCGCCGTCAGGTTTACGTTTAAAGCCGTGGCTTCCTGGTCGGTTTCGGTATTTGATTTATTGCCACTATTCACGTCGATTACGTGAAGGGCTTCGGTGTGTTCGATTACAAGGTAACCGCCTCCCGGTATACTTACGGTTTTACCGAACAGCGATTTTAACTGTTTTTCGATTCCGTATTGTTCAAATGTTTTTACTTTGCCGGAATAATGTTTTAAAATCCGGGCTTTATCTGGGGCTATTTTCTCGATATAGGTTTTGATTTCTTCGTGTAGTCGGTCGTTATCCACTACAATGCTGTCAAAACTTTCGTTTAAAATATCCCGCAGGATGGACGACGATCTTCCTAGTTCGCCGAGAACTTTATCGCGCTCTTTGGCCGTACGCAGTACATTAAAACCTTCTTCCCAATTAGCTACCATGCTGCGCAGATCTTTATCTAGTTCTGCTACATCGCGCCCTTCGGCTACCGTCCGGATAATAACCCCGAAGTTTTCGGGTTTAATGGACATAATGAGTCTTTTCAGGCGCTGGCGTTCGTCTTTGCTCACAATTTTCTTAGATACGCTTACCGTATTTGAAAACGGAACCAACACCAGGTACCTGCCCGCCAGCGACAACTCACAGGAGAGCCGCGGGCCTTTGGTAGAAATAGGTTCTTTTACAATTTGCACCAGCAACTGCTGCCCTTTTTTCAGCACCTCGCCGATTTTTCCGAGCTTATCAATTTCTGGTTCAAATTTATACTGGCTTAAACGAGCCGTAGCGTTTTTTTGCGTTTGGGCTACTTTTACGAATTTGCTTAACGACCGGAAGTTAACTCCCAGGTCGTGGTAGTGGAGAAAGGCATCTTTCTCGTAGCCAATATCGATAAAAGCAGCGTTTAATCCGGGCATTACTTTTTTAACCGTACCCAGAAAAATATCTCCTACGGTGTAGTTGGTATCATTTCTTTCGAAATGATATTCGACCAACCTTTTATCTTGTAGAAGCGCGATTCGTTCCCCATCCTGAGTAGAATTTATAATTAATTCATTACTCACTATTTTAAGGATTAGGTGTTAATTAAAATACCAAAACCCACGATTGCGCGCTGCAACGTGGGCCTGCAAAAAAATAACTAAAAATTATTTTTTCTTGTGTCTGTTTTTACGAAGACGCTTTTTTCTTTTGTGGGTAGAGATTTTATGTCTTTTTCTTTTTTTACCGCAAGGCATACCTTTAATTTTTTTTGTTTAAAATTGTTTTAATTTCTTTTTTAATATTTAGCTTCTGCTAAATAAACTTACTGTAATTTACTTAATTCATTATCTACTGATGCCTGAAAACCAGGATCATCACTTAATGATTTAGCCTTTTTGAAAGCTGCTGCTGCTTCTTGTTTTTTACCCGACTCGGCCAAGGCTACCCCTAAATAAAAGTTGCCTTGTACGTGTTTGGGGTTAATGCTTACCAGTTTCTCAAATCGCTCTACGGCTTTATCGTACTGCGTAGATTGAATCGAGAGAATGCCTAAGTTAAACAAAGCTTTTTCGTTATTCGGGTCAGTAGCAATTACTTCCCGTAACAACGTTATTCCTTGCATCGGCGATTCGCTGGCAATATACGTCATAGCAATGTTAGTTTTAGCATCCAGGTTAGCCGGGTTGTTTTTTAATACTTTTTCGTATAACCCCCGGGCCTTTTCGCCGAGCACTTTCGAGCGATCTTCGGTAGCAGCAAAACTAAACGCTTCAAAATACTGGTCAGCAGCTTTTTGGTAAGCCGTTTCGCCGGGTCTTATTTCGGCGGCTTGCTCATAAAAGTAACCGGCACTGTCGTATTTGCTGATAGCGGCGTACTTTTCGCCTAATTGCGAAGCCAATTTTAAGCGGTTACCGTTGTTTTGCTCCGAGGTAAATTGCCGGCGGAGCAATTGAATTTCGCCGAGTTGCTGGGGAGTGGCTTCTACGTGGGCTACTTCTTCGGCATCATGCCCTTCGCCGGGAGCGTGGGCATGCCCTTCATGGCTTTCTTCTCCGGCAGCAGGTGCGGCCCCTTTATCGCGGGCCGCACCTGCCTTAGAGAGTGCACCTTGCTTATCTTTGTTTATAATAACTCGCGGCAGAAAAAACATACCGATAATCAGCGCCAAAGCGGCGGTTACTACTAAAATCTGAGGTCGGAGCGTTTTGAGTTGCAATCTGGGTATTACGTTAAAGATTAAGTTAGATGCAGATTTAAATATTTATTAAGAAACAGCAGCTACGTTTAGTTTTTTACTGTTTTTTATTTTCTGAATAAATGATTTAGAAGGTTTAAAAGAAGGGATGAAGTGTTCATCAATAATAATAGCCGTATTTTTAGAAATGTTACGGGCTACTTTCTTTGCTCTTTTTTTATTGACAAAGCTACCGAAACCTCTCACATAAATGTTGTTGCCATTAGACATGGAATCCTTTACTACTTTGAAAAACGCTTCAACTGTAGCCGCTACATCCGTTTTCTCGATACCTGTCTTGTCTGCAATTTCTGATATTACTTCTGCTTTAGTCACTGTGGTAAAATTGGTTTGTTAGTTAGAAAAAATAATAAATTATATTGTTGCATTTAAAGCTAACTCCGTCTATTGCTTAGCTTTAAATCGGGGCACAAAGGTACTTCCACTTTTCGATAAGTAAAAACTATTTGCTTAAAAAATCATTAACTACCGCACTTTGTTATTTATCTTGCAATTTTAAATTTTAATAATACCAGAATGGTAACCCCTGATTCTGATGCTTTTGCGAATACTTTATTAAACTGGTATAACCGCCACCAACGCACATTGCCCTGGCGCGAAACCAAAGATCCGTATGCTATTTGGCTGTCCGAAGTTATTTTACAGCAAACCCGGGTAAGCCAGGGACTGCCTTATTATCTGGACTTTATCGCTACTTACCCAACGGTGCAGGACTTAGCCCATGCCCCCATCGACGACGTATTGCGCCACTGGCAAGGACTCGGTTATTATTCCCGGGCCCGCAACATGCATCAAACAGCTAAGTACATAACGCACGAATGCCACGGAATATTTCCTAACACCTATAAAGGTTTACTGCAACTAAAAGGAATTGGCCCGTATACTGCGGCGGCGATCGCCTCTTTTGCTTTTAAAGAAAAAGTGGCCGTAGTAGATGGCAATGTTTACCGGGTATTGGCGCGGGTGTTTGGCTTAGCCGAAGATACCGCCAGTGGTGCGGGTAAAAAAGCATTTCAGCTATTAGCCGATTCTTTAATTTCGGCGGAACATCCGGATACGTACAACCAGGCCATTATGGAGTTCGGGGCTATTCAATGTACACCCCTTATGCCCGATTGTTTGTTTTGTCCGTTGCAGCAGGTTTGCTACGCTTTTCAGCACGGTTTGGTGCAGGTATTACCCCACAAAACTAAAGCGAAAGCCAGCCGTTTGCGGCATTTTCATTACCTTGTTTTTAGGCACGAAAACACATTTTTTTTAAAAAGACGCGCTGAAAACGATATCTGGCAAGGTTTATACGATTTTTATTTATTGCCCAACGAAGAAGAACCAACCCTAAACCTAGAGGTTATTAAGCAACATATTGCTCAGTTAAACGCCCCAGTTGAATATGCTTTTATTCAAGAGCCTGTAAAAACGTATAAACGTATTCTGAGTCATCAGAAAATCTTGGCCAAATTTTATCTTATTCCGCTTGAATCTCGTTTAAGGGAGGAAGTACTTTTAAATACTGGTTTAGCAGCTTATTCTAAAGCAGAAATCGAGCAATTACCAAAAGCCGTATTGATTAGTGACTATTTGCACGACATTAAAATTTAGTTATCTTTAATTTTACGTTGTAACCTTAAATCCATAAACCGAAACCCTATGGCAAGTGTTAATAAAGTAATTTTGGTGGGTAATCTGGGTAAAGATCCGGAAGTACGTCATTTAGAAGGCGGCGTAGCCGTTGCCCGTTTCCCGATTGCCACCTCCGAAACTTTTAAAGATAAAAATGGCGAAAAGCAGGAACGCACCGAGTGGCACAACATTGTGGTATGGCGCGGTTTAGCCGACGTAGCAGAAAAATATTTAAAAAAAGGACAGTCGGTATACATTGAAGGTAAAATCCGAACCAGCAATTACCAGGATAAAGAAGGTATTCAGCGCTACTCCACCGAAATTGTAGCCGATAACATGACTATGCTGGGTGGCCGGAGCGATGCCGGCAATGGCAATCAAAACCAATATTCGGGCGGAACCTCTGCTGGCAACAACCGGACAGAAACGCCGGCCCCGGCTTTTGAAGGTGAACCCGATGATTTACCTTTTTAACCCGATGTTTCACTAAATAATTTTATTTTGGAAAACGTGGATTCGGGCGGCGACCCGGCGAGTAGTAGTTCCTGGTTGCTCTCCTTATGGCTTTTTATATCCGATTTGTCGGGTGGACTGCCGTATACTCCGGTTATATGTATTTTGTTATTATTAATAGCCTCAGCCCTGGTTTCCGGAGCTGAGGTTGCTTTTTTTTCCCTTTCCAATAACGATTTAATTTACTGTCGGCAAAGCGCTAAGCGTTCGGAGCAACTTATTCCTGTTTTACTGGAAAATCCACGCCGGCTGCTTACCACCTTATTGGTGCTCGATAATCTAATAAACTTGAGCATTATAGTAATTACTCTGCACCTGTATTGGGCCTTTATTACCTCCAGCACCTTTACCGCAGGCATACTGTTGGTGATTACCTTATTACTTACCTTTGTTATCGTATTTTTTGGCGAAGTTTTGCCTAAAGTTTACGCTAACCAAAAAAGCTTAACTACTGCCCGCCGGATGGCTGGCTTTTTACAAGGTTCTCAAAAAATATTAGCACCCTTAATTAATCTGCTGTTATACATCACGCACCTGGTCGAAAACCGCTACCGTAACCGGCCAACTACGCATAAAATTGAGGAACTGCAACACGCCATCGATGAAGCCAGCATTCCCGATTCTACCCACGAAGAAAAAGAAATTTTAAAGGGCATTGTCAATTTTGGGTCGCTCACGGTAAAGCAGATTATGTGCTCCCGCATGGATATTGCCGCTTTTGATATTACCCAAAAGCTCGACGAACTTATTCCGTTAATAAACCAGTGGGAGTACTCGCGCATTCCGGTTTACGCCGGCAGCATCGACCAGATTGAAGGTATTTTATATGTAAAAGATTTACTGCCCCACTTAGATGCTCCCGCCGATTTTGCCTGGCAAAACTTACTCCGGCCACCGTATTTTGTACCCGAAATTAAAAAAGTAGACGATTTGCTGCGCGATTTTCAGGAACGCCACGTGCACATGGCCATTGTGGTGGACGAATACGGCGGCACCTCCGGTTTACTTACCTTTGAAGACGTGATTGAAGAAATTGTAGGCGAAATAAAAGATGAGTTTGACGAAGAAGATGAAATAGTTTACTCCCAGATCGATGAAAATACCTATATCTTTGAGGGTAAAACCTCGCTGGCCGATTTCTGCCGGGTAATTGGGTGCACTTCGGATATATTTGAACCAGTACGGGGCAAAAACGAATCGGTAGGTGGTTTAATGATTGAACTGTTCTCTAAAATACCGCAGAACGGCGAAGATGTGGAATTTGAAAAATTTAAATTTGTTATAGAAGAAGCCGATAACAAACACGTTAAAAGAGTAAAAGTACATGTGGGAGAAAGCAAAGAAAATGTATCGTCGGTTGTTTAGGCAGCCATTTTTATTGTTGTGTCTTGTTTCTCTTTGCTTTTATTCTTGTTCCGAAGAATTTACGCCTAAGCCCAAAGGCTACAACCGCATTGATTTACCCGTACCAAAGTATCAGCCATTACAGGAAAAGCACCCCTTTTATTTTGAGTACTCGGTATATAGTAAAATCCGACCCGATTCTTCGCGGCTCGCCGAACCGCATTGGTTAAACGTATATTATCCCCGGTTTAATGCCAACGTGCAATTAACTTACCGCACCATTAATCATAACCAAAAAACGTTTAATACCCTGATTGAAGATGCCCGGCGGCTTACGTCTAAACACCAGATTAAAGCCGAAGGTATTACCGAGGCTCTGATAAAAACGCCGAGCGGCAAAACGGCCAATTTATTTGAACTCAGCGGCGAAGTACCCAGCCAGTTTCAGTTCTACGTAACCGATTCTACGCAGCATTTTTTCCGGGGTGCCTTGTACTTCCGTACCGCTACCGCCAACGATTCCCTGGCTCCCGTAATCGAGTATATCAAGAAAGACGTTATTCACCTACTGAATACTTTGGAGTGGAGAAAAGCTAATTAGAAATTGAAGTAAAATTTAATATTGATTGAAAACGAAAGAAGCAAACCCCATAAAATTAAGAAATGAAATCCTTCCAAATTAAACTCATTTCTAATTTCTAATTCATAGTTCAAAAGAGTGTCTAACTTTTTCCGTACTAAAATAGAGTTTCTGAAAGGAATAGGGCCACAAAGAGCCACGTTGCTGCAAACAGAGCTTAATATCTTTACTTACGGCGATCTTATTCAACATTACCCATTTCGCTACTTAGACCGCACCCAATTTTATAAAATTGCGGAGCTCGACGAAGGTTTGCCTTTTGTGCAGGTTAAAGGTTTTGTGAAAGCCAAAGAATTACTGGGCGAAGGCCGGAAGCAACGCTTATCGGTTATTCTGCAAGATAATACCGGCGAACTGGAGTTGGTTTGGTTTAAGGGCGTTAAATGGATGCAGACCCAACTGCAGAAAAACTTAGAATATGTAGTTTTCGGGAAGCCAACGCTGTTTAATAGCCGGTTAAATATGGCCCACCCGGAAGTAGAAGCCGTTAGCGAACTTAAAGCCGATCAAAGTTTCCTGCAGCCGGTTTACAATACCACCGAAAAATTAAAAAATCACCGCATCGATAGCAAAGCCATTAGCCGTATGATGGCCGAATTGCTAAAGTTGGCTCAACCGCAGGTTAAAGAAACGTTGCCCTTTAATCTCCTGGACCACTACCGCATGATTTCTAAAGGGGATGCTTTACAAAACATTCATTTCCCGGCATCCGCAGAAAAGCTAACGGCGGCCCGGTTCCGGCTAAAGTTTGAAGAGTTGTTTTACGTGCAGCTTAAATTATTACGTCAGAAAACCGTTCGTAAAGCCGACTTAAAAGGTCAAATTTTTAAAAACGTATCCACCCTAACCGAGTTTTATAATCACCATTTAGGCTTTGATTTAACCAACGCACAAAAACGGGTAATCAAAGAAATTTACAAAGATTTAGGAGCCGGCAAACAAATGAACCGCTTACTGCAAGGCGATGTAGGGAGCGGCAAGACCATTGTGGCATTTATTTCCATGCTTATTGCGCACGATAATGGCGCACAAGCTTGTTTGATGGCCCCCACCGAAATCCTGGCGGATCAGCACTACGTAGGTTTAAAGCAATACGCCGATAAACTGGGCATTCTGATTGGCAAACTTACCGGTTCAACTAAACAAAGCGAACGCCGGATTTTACACGAACAACTCCAATCCGGGGAGATGAGCATGATCGTGGGCACGCATGCTTTACTGGAAGATGTCGTAAAATTTAAAAATTTGGGGCTTTGCATCATCGATGAGCAACACCGGTTTGGGGTAGCCCAACGCTCTAAACTTTGGCAGAAAAATCCGCGCGTTATTCCGCACGTGCTCGTCATGACGGCCACTCCTATTCCCCGTACCTTAGCCATGACTTTGTACGGCGACTTAGATGTATCGGTAATTGACGAATTACCAGCTGGCCGCAAAGAAATAATTACGGTGCACCGTTACGATGCGCACCGGTTGAGGGTGTTTGGCTTTTTGCGCGAGCAAATAAAATTAGGCCGCCAGGTGTATATCGTGTACCCGCTCATCGAAGAATCAGAAACGATGGACTACAAAGATTTGATGGATGGTTACGAAAGCGTGACGCGGGCCTTTCCGGAATACCAGATTAGCATGGTACACGGCAAAATGAAACCCCAGGACAAAGATTTTGAAATGCAGCGCTTTGTAAAAAACGAAACCCAGATTATGGTAGCCACTACCGTAATCGAAGTAGGCGTAAACGTACCCAATGCATCGGTTATGATTATAGAAAGTGCGGAAAGGTTTGGACTCTCGCAACTGCACCAATTACGCGGACGGGTTGGCCGGGGTGCGGAGCAAAGTTATTGCATTCTGATGACCAGCTACAAATTAAGCAAGGAAAGTAAAATTCGTATTGAAACAATGGTTCGTACGAACAACGGCTTTGAAATTGCCGATATAGACTTAAAACTGCGTGGGCCCGGCGACTTAATGGGCACCCAGCAAAGTGGGGTATTAGATTTATTAATTGCCGATTTGGCTAAAGACGCAAAAATACTACAAGAGTCCCGGGCGGCTGCTCAGGAGATTCTGGCCCACGACCCGGAATTAGTTTTACCTGAACACGAAAATATCCGGCAGCATATTCAATCGCTGCAGGCAAATACTGTAAACTGGAGCAGAATAAGCTAAAAAGAAAGTATTATTTCTGGCTGATATAAAATTGCTGAATAGGTGAATTTACCAATTTCGTATAATTATTATTAACCGTATAAGGGGTTGGCGTAACTTCTTTATCTGATTTAGCGGTAAGCTGCCCGTTTTCTTTATTTAAACGACTAATCACCATTAAACTTCCTAATAACAACAACTTAAGTATAGATTTCATATAAGCATTTAATCTGTTTACAACTAGAACTTTACTAATACTACTAAGAACTAAGCTTATAATAAATTAGCTAGCTAAATGTAAAAGCTTTCTTTTTTTTATCTAAAAAGATGTTTCGTTGTTAAAGAGCATTTTTTAAAATTCCCTGAATTATATAACTTACTTAACAACCTTTTAGGTATACAATAAATAAAATAAAAGTAAGAGATACTTTTACTTACTTCAGACTATAAAGGTAATAAGGTTAATTGATACAATTTTAACCAAATTAGAATAATCCTATCATATTCTTTAAATTTTCATTTAAAATCTGTTTTAACAATACTGTTCAACCATCCGCTTGTATTCCATCCAATTTTCAGGTAATAGTTTGTTAACACAGAAGCTTTAAAATCAGGAACAGAAATATTAAAATTTTAAAATATTTTACTTTGTACACGCTACAAAACGCTTTACTTATTTGATTTAGAAATAGGATATTAGCTTATCTTGTAATAAACAGAACACCTAAACTTATCATGAATCATTCATGACTTAACCGTTAAACATGTTGCCAGAGTAAACACTCTTGCGCGTAAATGAATAGTAAATTTTAAATAATTAAAAAAGCCAGCCCCTGTTAACAAGGAGCCGGCTTTTACAGCATTTAATCCGTACGCTTAGTAAATAAATTGGTTTTGCTGAATCATGTCGGCGGCAATGCGCCGGCGGGCTTCTTTCGTATTAAATGGTTCGGCTTTGGTAAACCGTTTAATCCCGATAAATAGCAATTTATATTCGTCGCCTTCGGCCATGGCCGCAATAGCGTCTTTACCGGCTAAGTAAATTGCATCTAAGGCTTCGTACAAATACACCAGAGCCATATCTTTCTGGCGAGCGGTAGCCTCTTCTCCTTTCAGGTTAATGAGTTTTTCTACCCGCAAAAGTGCAGACTCTGCAGTATAGGTTTTTATGGCCATATCGGCAATGTTCATGAGTATTTCCTGTTCTTTTTCCAGGGTCATCATAAACTTTTGTACTGCCGTACCTGCAACGAGTAGAATAGCTTTTTTCATGTTCCGGATAATGTTCTTTTCGGCTACAAAAAGGCCTTCTTCCTCTTCGCCAAAATCTGGAATACTCATGAGCTCTTCCTGAATGGCTTTAGCGGGACTCATTAAATCCAGTTCTCCTTTTAAAGCTTTCTTCAGGAGCATATCCACGGTAAGCATGCGGTTAATTTCGTTGGTGCCTTCGAAAATGCGGTTAATGCGGGCATCGCGGTAAGCGCGGTCCATGGGGTAATCCGCAGAATATCCGTAGCCCCCGTAAATTTGCACGCCTTCATCTACTACATAATCCAGGGTTTCAGAACCGTCTACTTTTAACATGGCAGCCTCCACGGCAAATTCTTTGGCCGCGCCTAATAAGGCTTCAGAAAATGGTTTTCCGGCAGCCAGTAATTCTTGTTCTTTCAGGTAAATAGCATTGCCGGTGCGGTACAAGGCCGATTCGCTGGCAAATATCCGGGTAGCCATTTGGCCTAATTTGTGGCGGATAGCCCCAAACTTGGAAATCGGAATTTTAAATTGAGAACGTTCATTGGCGTATTTCACGGCCAGATTAATTACTTTTTTGGAAGCTCCCAAGGTAGCGGCCGCTAATTTAATCCGGCCTAAGTTTAAAATGTTAAAAGCAATTAAATGGCCTTTACCAATTTGCCCGAGCACGTTTTCTTTGGGCACCACGCAATCGGTTAAGAAAACCTGGCGCGTAGAAGAGCCTTTAATCCCCATTTTATGCTCTTCGTTTCCCAAACTAAATCCGGGAAAATCTTTTTCCACAATAAAGCCGGTAAATTTATCGCCATCTACCTGGGCAAAAACAATAAACACCTGCGCAAAACCAGCATTAGTAATCCACATTTTTTGGCCATTCAGAACGTAGTTTTCCCCGCTGGCATCCAACACCGCTTTAGTTTTAGCGGCTAGTGCATCGGAACCGGAACCAGGTTCGGTAAGACAATAAGCCGCAGTCCACTCGCCACTGGCTAGTTTAGGTAAGTATTTTTGCTTTTGTTCTTCCGTACCGAAATACAAGATAGGCAGCATGCCAATACCGGTATGCGCCGCAAAAGCCACCGGAAACGAGTGCCCTCCTCCTACCGATTCCGTAACCAGCAAAGACGTGTTGAAGTCTTTATCAAAGCCACCGAATTCTTCGGGTAAACTCAAAGCGAACAAACCTAAATCGCCGGCTTGTTGCATTAAACCTTCCATTAGCCCTTCTTCGTGGTTATCGAGTCTATCTAGCAGGGGTTCTACTTGCGTTTGTACAAATTCCTTGGCCGTATCGGCCATCATGCGCTGCTCTTCGTTAAATTCCTCCGGAATAAATACATCGGCCGCGGGTGTTTCTTTTATCAGAAACTCGCCGCCTTTTAGGGTTTTATTAGCTACTTCCATTTTAGTATCAGGTATCAAGTATTAGGTATAAAGACAAATTTTAAGATGACTTTTCAATAATTCTTTTCTTTAACACAGATAGCATTCTCTGAATTTTTGAAACTTTTTGAATGAGATAATCAGATTTTTCTTTAGGCAAAAAGTTGAGGTTACGAGCAAGTAAAAGCTGTGTTTCCAATTCAAAAGCAGACCCAATTGATATACTTAAAAATTGAGACAATTCCTTATTGGAACTGCGGCCAGCTCCTTCGGCAATGTTAGATGGGATAGAAACGACAGAACGGTTGATTTGAGAAACTAAACCAAACTTTTCTCCAGCAGGAAAAGTGGCTGTAGTTAAATAAACCTCTTTTGCTAACTCCATTGCTTCTTGCCAGACTTTCAGTTCTTTGAAATTATGCATCTTATCCTGATACTTGCTACCTAATACCTACTACTTTAATAATTCATAAATCCCCGCTACGCCTTGGCCGCCACCGACGCAAGCAGTTACCAGGCCGTACTTTTGCTTGCGGCGACGGAGTTCGTGCCATTGTTGGATGCTGAGTTTAGCACCCGAGCACCCTAATGGGTGACCGGTAGCAATAGCGCCACCACTCACGTTTAGTTTTTCTTCCGGAATATCTAAATGCCGGACTACGGCTAAGGTTTGGGCGGCAAAAGCTTCGTTTATTTCGAATAGGTCAATATCGTTCAGGTGCATGCCAGCTTGTTTAATAGCTTTAGGTACGGCGGCAATCGGCCCCATACCCATTATGCGCGGGTCTACCCCGCCGGTAGCGTAAGTAACCATACGGGAAATCGGTTCCAGGTTTAATTCTTTCACTAGGCGCTCGCTCATAACCAGTACAAAAGCAGCACCATCTGAGGTTTGGGAAGCGTTACCGGCGGTTACAGTACCATTTTGCGCAAATACCGGTTTTAGCTTGGCCAATTTCTCTAAAGAAGTATCGGCTCGAGGACCTTCGTCGGTATCTACCACGTAGGAGCGGGTTTTCTTTTTGTTGTTCTCGTCAACGTAAGTTTCTTCGATGGTAATGGGTACAATCTGCTCCTGGAACAAACCGGCCTCCATGGCTTTTATCGCTTTTTGGTGCGAGTTATAAGAGAATTCGTCCTGATCTTCGCGGGAAACATTATAATCTTTAGCTACGGCTTCAGCGGTTAAGCCCATACTCAAAAAATACTCCGGATGCTTTACCGCCAAGTTATAATTGGGAGCCGTTTTAAAACCCACCGTTGGTACCAGCGACATAGACTCGGTACCTCCGGCAATAATGCAGTCCGAAATACCGGCGGCAATTTTACTACAGGCAATCGCAATGGTTTCGATCCCGGAGCCGCAGTAACGGTTTACCGTCATCCCAGAAACACTGGTTGGCAGCGAAAGTAAAGCAATCATCCGGCCCATTTGTAAGCCTTGTTCTGCTTCTGGAACGGCATTTCCTACAATTAGATCATCTACCCGCTCCGGATCTAACTGGGGCACCGAAGCCAGCAAATGCTTGATCACATCGGCGGCTAAGTCGTCGGGGCGGGTAAACCGGAAGCCGCCCCGGTTTGCTTTGGTAATAGCCGAACGATAACCGGCTACGATATAGGCATTTTGCATATTTTTAGATGTTAGATATTCGATATTGGAGATTAGATTTTTAATTTATCACGCCTTCTGTCATCCTGAAAGGATCTAACCGGCTACACCAAATAGCTAGCCTGACGGAAGAATGGGCGTTGTTCGATAAAAAGCAAACCAGTTCTAATCCATTTTTTAAATTTTTAAAATTTTCTAATTCCGCAACGGCTTACCTGAAGTTAAAATGCTTTTAATGCGCTCCAGAGTTTTGCGCTCACCGGTTAAAGACAAAAATGCTTCGCGTTCCAGATCTAACAAGTACTGCTCAGAAACTAAAGTAGGAGCGGATAAATCGCCACCCGACATAACATAGGCCAGTTTGCGGGCGATTTTCTGGTCGTGCTCTGAGATATAACTTCCTTCGTACATGGCGTACACGCCCGAAATAAACATTCCTAAAGCACCACGCCCTAGTACTTTAATATCCTTGCGCGGTACAGGTTGTACGTAACCTGCTTCCGCCAATTCTATAGCAGCCAGTTTAGCCTCGGCGAGTAAGCGGTTGTTGTTAATGGTAATGGCATCGCCCCGGCGCATAAAACCTAGATCAAAGGCTTCTTCGGCGGAAGTGGATACTTTGGCCATAGCAATGGTGGTGAAGGTATTGCGCAAACTATTAAACTCCGGATCGCCTTCTTCGAATGAATCTGCGGTGCGAAGCGTCATTTCTTTGGTGCCGCCGCCTCCTGGAATTAATCCTACCCCAAATTCTACTAAACCAATGTACGTTTCAGCGGCCGCTTGAATTTTATCGGCGTGCAAGCTTAGCTCGCAACCGCCGCCTAAAGCTAAACCATGCGGGGCAGCTACTACCGGAATAGCGCTGTAGCGCATGCGCATCATGGTATTTTGGAACTGCCGGATCATGATGTTGAGTTCATCATAATCCTGATCGAGCGCATACATGTATACCAAAGCCAAATTTGCTCCCGCCGAAAAGTTGGGCGCATCGTTGCCCACTACTAAACCCCGAAAATCTTTTTCGCCAATTTCTATGGCTTTGTTTAAACCCTGAATAATTTCGGAGCCCAGCGTATTCATTTTGGTATGAAACTCCAGGTTTAAAATGCCATCGCCAATATCAAACAAGGTAGCGCCCGCATTTTTCCAGACCACGTTGGTTTCCCGGAAATTATCCAGAATAATAAAGCTTTCGGTACCCGGAATATTTTGGTAAGTTTTACTGGGAATGTCATAATAAAGGCGCGTACCCTGGTTGGTTTTATAAAACGAAGTGTTACCAGCGGCCAGAAAATCGTACACCCAGGCGGCCGGCTTACGCTCTTCGGCTTCCATGGCTTTTATGGTTTCTGCTACGCCTAAGGCATCCCACAGCTCAAACGGACCAATTTCCCACCCAAAACCAGCGCGCATGGCATCATCAATGCGGTATAATTCATCGGATATTTCCGGAATGCGGTGCGAGATGTAACTAAATAAACCATGCGAAGTAGCTTTAAAAAACGCGGCGGCTTTATCGTCGGCGTTATACAACGCTTTAAGGCGAAGTTTTAAGTTATCTTGGGTTTTGAGCGGCTCCAGACTGGCAAATTTTACTTTTTGCTTGGGAGCGTACTCCAGCGAATTTAAATCTAAAGTTAAGATCTCCGTTTCGCCCTGCGCATTTTTAGTTTTTTTGTAAAATCCTTGGCCAGTTTTATCGCCTAACCAGTTTTTTTCGAGCATTTGCTGTACGTAAGCCGGTAACTGAAATAACTCCCGGGCTTCGTCTTGCTCGCCGGTTTGGTACAAACCCTGCGCTACTTTGGCCAGAGTGTCCAGGCCTACTACATCTAAAGTGCGAAAAGTAGCTGATTTTGGACGGCCGGTTACAGGACCCGTAATCTGATCGACCTCGTCGATGTTTAAGCCCAGCTTTTGCATTTGACTGAACGTATCCATAATACCGAAAATACCGATACGATTGGCAATAAAGGCCGGTGTATCTTTGGCCAGTACGGTAGTTTTGCCCAAATACAAGTCGCCGTAATGCAACAGAAAATCTATTACACTTTTATCGGTTTCGGGGGTCGGAATAATTTCGAGCAGTTTTAAGTAGCGCGGCGGATTAAAAAAATGCGTTCCGCAAAAGTGTTTCCGGAAATCTTCGGAACGGCCGGCAGCCATTAAATGAATAGGAATACCCGACGTATTTGAGGTAATAGGTGTACCTGGTTTGCGGTAGTGTTCTACTTTTTCGTAAAGACTTTGCTTAATTTTTAAATTTTCGACTACTACCTCAATTACCCAGTCGCAGGAAGCAATATCTTTTAAATTATCGTCAAAGTTTCCGGTAGTAATGTACTTGGCATCGGCTTTCCGGTAAAGTGGGGCCGGATTAGAACCAATAGCCGTTTGCAAGGCGCTGTTCACAATCCGGTTCTTGACTGCAGGATGATCCAGGGTTAAACCACGTTGCGCTTCTTCGGGAGCAAGTTCTTGCGGAGCAATATCAAGCAGTAAAACCGGTACCCCAATGTTCGCAAAATGACAGGCAATACGCGAGCCCATGATGCCCGAACCTAAAACCGCAACTTTTTTAATAATTCTTTTCATTTGATAGACACAAGTATCAGGATGTTAGACACTAGACTTCTTTTTCTTTGAATATTATTTATACCTACAACCAGGCTTTATTTGTAAATTTCTTTACTCTCAATTAAGCCGTTGATTTGGTTGATTACTTTAAAAAAAATCGACAGATCAGCTTCAGGTACATGCTCCCGCACTTTCTGGTTAAAGGTTCTTACCGTTTGCCGGGCCAGTTCTTTCTTTTCTAAGCCTTTCTCGGTTAAGAATATGCGCACCGACCGTTTATCCACCGCATCGCCTACTTTGTAAATCAAGCCATCTTCTTCCATGCTTTTTAAGATGCGGGTTAAGCTGCGGGCTTCCAGGCCCATTTTGGGCGCAATTTTGGTAGCCGGAGTACCTTCCTGCGGATGAATGTTTAAAAGCACGAAACCTATGGAAGTGGTAATATCAAACTTAGCCGCTTGCAGGTTATACATTCGGGCAATGGCATGCCAGCACACTTTTACATTATAATCAACAGTTTCTTCGGGCTTCATAGATTAAGGCGGTGTTACCAAATATACGAATTTTTTAAAAATTTATTATGCTTGCATACTATATTTTTAAAGTTTTTGCTTCCTTTATCAAGAGTAGACTACTTAAGATTTTACGGGAAAATTTAAGTTGTGGCGTGAATTAGGAAACAACAGATTGTTAAGTATATAATACCGAATTGAAGAACTCAATTTTATAGAAGCTGGGGAATTAGTTGGGTATTCTACTTTATTTCTTGGAGTCTTTGCAAGCCTCCATTTACTGGTTCCATCTTATTGGAACGGGTTGCGTTTGCCTCATGGCCGGCGGGCCTCGTTTGGCTCTCTCGCACGGGCTAGCCTTCCTTTCCTCCTTACGTCGGAATTCTGCTGCGCAGAACCGAAAACTTTGAAGGCCCTCAACAGCCAAACTGGTGTCGGTTGCGTTTAGCTACTTAGCATCAGGCATTAGGGAATCAGAATTATTTTTCAGTTTAGAACTTCTTGACAATTACTTTTACAACTACCAAAAATAAGAAGTTGGACAGAAAAAAATATTCATTTCCTTGGTAGCTTTAATAAGAAACAACCACCCCTACCCCTCCTAAACCTAATCTTGTATGGTTATTTGATAAGAAGCTGGTAACCAAATATTTATACCAATAATTTTATTAATACAACTATTTAAATATCAATTGTTTGCATAGTTTGCCTACAAGATTAGCTTCTAAACTTAGGAGGGGAGCTTTTACCCTCAACCTTTCAATTATATTTTAATTTATCCAGTTACTTAAAGTACAAACATTATCTATTCTAATTTATTTATTTTTATTTATTCTAAATGCCTAAAATCAGAATAGCCGTTGCTAAGCGTAACTGACACCAGTTTGGCTGTGGAGCACCTGCTAGGGTTCCGGTTTTGCGCAGCAAAATTCCGCAGACGGAGTCGAGGAAAGGAAGGATAGCGAGTGCGGAAGAGCCAAACGAGGCCCGCCGGCCACGAGGCAAAACTTGAAATATCAAACTAGATAGCACCATAGCCTGGAGCCTTGAAAAGGCTCCAAGTAAGTACAGTAAATTACTAAATTTTTAAAATTTTACTTTTTAGCAGCTTGCTTCAGCCGATGCGGGTTCCGGCTGAAAGCCGGAGTAAAGTCAGAGGCTTTACCTTATAGATAGGCACAAGTTTGAAAACTTGCGCCAGAGAAAGAGCCTGGAGGCTTGCAAAGACGCCAAAGAACAACCCGTTATTCCACTTTATACTGTGCAGTCCTACTTGGTAACGGCTCTTGAAAATGAAAAAAATTAAAAATTTGCTAAAACGTAAGGTGCAACATGTCAAACAAATTTAAACCTATGGCAAGTAGCCACTAATAAATTTTTTCGATGAGCGCCTGGTTATTTTGCAAGATCACTTTCCGCTTTAAACTTAATTTAGCCGTTAATTCGCCGGTTTCAATGCTCCACAATTTCGGAAGTAGTTCGTGGCGTTTAATTTGCTCCCATTGCGCAAAATGCTGGTTATATTTTCGCACTTCCTGATCATACAACGATTGCACTTCGGGGGTATTGATCATTTCGGCATCGGTAGTGTAAGCAATGTTATTTTGCCGGCACCACTCGCGCAAATCCGGGAAAGAAGGCACGATTAAAGCTGAAGCAAACTTCCGGCCATCGCCGATGACCATTACTTGCTCAATCAAAACCGATTCTTTTAGTTTATTTTCGATGAGCTGCGGTGCAATGTATTTTCCCCCGGAGGTTTTAAACATTTCTTTTTTGCGGTCGGTAATTTTTAAATATTTACCTTCTACCATCTCGCCAATATCGCCGGTATGAAACCAGCCTTCCGGGCTAATAACTTCAGCGGTGAGTTCCGGGTGTTTGTAGTAACCTTTCATGACGCTGGCGCTACGCGTTAAAATTTCGCCGTCGGTTTCCGCAATTTTTACTTCAATAGCATCTACCGGCGGACCAACCGTGCCAATCATGTGGTCTTCGGGATTATGCCGGTTAACCGCAATTACCGGCGAGGTTTCGGTGAGACCGTACCCTTCCATCACCCGGATATTGGCCGCTCCGAACACCCGGGCCAAACGTGGTTGCAAGGCAGCTCCCCCCGATACAATAGCAATAACGTTGCCGCCCAAAGCTTCGCGCCATTTATTAAAAATTAACTTATTAGCTATAGCTAGTTGCGTACTGTACCAGGCGCTCATACCGCGCACATCGTACTGCAAGCCTAACTCTAAAGCCCAGAAAAATAAAGATTTTTTAACGCCGGTTAGTTCTTTGCCTTTCGCTACAATTTTATCGTACACTTTTTCCAGTAAACGCGGCACGGTGGCAAATACATGCGGTTTTACTTCGCGCAGATTTTCAGCTACTTTTTCAATACTTTCGGCGTAATAAATACTCACACCCTCGGCTATGTACAGCACCGATAGCATGCGCTCGTAAATGTGGCACAGCGGTAAAAAACTTAAGGCGCGGTGTTGGTTATTTACCGGCACGTAGGGCTTGCAAGATTTATAATTACTCACAATGTTGTTATGGGTAAGCATTACCCCTTTAGGGTTGCCGGTAGTGCCCGAGGTATAAATAATCGTAAATAAATCTTCGGGGGTAACCGCAGCTTTCATGACTTTTAAACGGTCCAGATCTGCTTCTTGGGCCTGGTTGGTAATTTCGGACCAATGCTTAACCCCGGTAAGGCGATCGAAAGAATAAATACCCTGGATTCCGCCAATTTCAGCGGTAGCGGCACTTACCCGGTTGTATAATTTTTCTTCCGAAACCAGGATTAATTTAACTTCGGCTTCTTTAAAAATATAGCGGTAATCGTCTTCGGTAATGGTGGGGTACAAAGGCACGCTTACGGCGCCAATCTGCTGAATGCCTAAATCCGCAATAATCCACTCGGGACGGTTAAAAGAAACTAAAGCAATTTTATCGTCTTTTTTAAAACCCAGGGCCAGCAAACCCAAGCTAAACTGGTTCACGGCATCGAGTACTTCCTGGGTGCTTTGTTTTTGCCAGGTATCGTTAATTTTAGCCGTTAAACAATCGGTTTGCGGATACTTTTGTAATTGATAAGCTAAAATATCAAAGGCTCGGGTTATTTGCAGCATGGTGTTAAAACGCAGACGCGGTACTTTTTTAAGAACTAAAACCTGTAACAAGATACCAGCTATACGCTAGCTAAAAAAAAGGCATCTCCGAAATATAATACTTTCCGGGGGAAAACGGCTGTTTTTTTAAAATTTTACGTACGGAAGCGCCATTAGTCCGGAGCAGTCTGCACATTTTTAGTAATTTTGGTATTCTTTAACGTTCCTGCATGAATTTAGCTATTTTCTTTGAGCCGCTCGCCGAAGAACTTTACCTGCCCCACAGCAATCCGAAGAGTTTCGGCGCCAGCATTGATCCTTTTGTGCATAAGTTTCCGGATTGGCGCCAGGCCGATATTGCGATATTGGGCATAAACGAAACCCGGGGAACTGGCCAGGAAAATAACACCGAACTTCGTCCGGCTAACGAGGTAAGACGCCAATTGTACGCACTTAAAAAAGGTACCGGACGCTATAAAATTGTGGATTTAGGCGATCTACTGCCCGGTATTACCTTAGAAGATACCTACCTGCGGATTAAAGAAATAGTCGAAAGCTTGATTACCCACAACACCTTGCCGCTTATTATCGGTGGGAGCCACGACCTGGATTATGGTCAGTTTTTAGCTTACGAAAACCTGGACAAAGCCGTGAACCTGGTTACCATTGATTCGCACATTGATATGAGCGAAGAACTGGGTATACCGCCGCACCAGCAACACTTGCAACGGATTTTACTACACGAGCCCAACTACTTGTTTAGTTTAAGCCAGATTGCGTACCAATCGTATTTTGTGGAACAGGAAGTGGCTGTGGTTCTGGAAAAATTGCATTTCGAAACGGTACGGCTGGGCCAGGTGCACACCAATATTCAGGAAGTAGAGCCCGTGGTACGCAACGCCGATTTAATTAGTTTTGATATCCGGGCAATTAAACACCACGATGCGCCAGGCTACGAACCCGCTAACCCGTATGGCTTAACGGGCGAGGAAGCCTGCCAACTGTGCTGGTACGCCGGCTTAAACGATTCGCTGAGTTCTTTCGGCATTTATGAATACAATCCGGCTTTAGACGTACGTCAGGTAACGGCCACTACCCTTGCGGTAATGCTTTGGTATTTTGTGGAAGGCTTTTACCACCGCAAAAACGAAACAGACTTTACCAGCAACAAATTTTTAAAATACGCCATTGGCTTCCACGATAACCCGAACAAAATGGTGTTTTATAAAAGTAAGGTGAGCGATAAATGGTGGATGGAAGTAGAACCCTTGCGCCCCGAAAAGCAAGCCAAGATAATACCCTGCTCCTACGAAGATTACCTGCTCGCCGCCAAAGGCGAAATACCGAATCGCTGGATTTTAACGCAATCACGGCTGGCTTAGAGATTGTACGTTGCAAATTACAGGTTACAGGTTGTGGGTTGCAGGTTGTAAGTTTTGATTAGTTGAAGCGGTATATGACTCCCAGGCGCGTGATGCGGGCATAAGTTTTAAAATTTGCTCCTTCCAGGTTGCTTTGGTAGTTACTTAAGCCGTGCGCGTAACCTAAACTTAAACCAATTTTCCGGTAATAAGCAGCTACCTGCAGGCGGGCTCGCCAATCAGTTTTCAGATGCGTTCGGTCTAAGTTGGAAATATATTTATTGCCATTGTTTTCGGTTGCAAATCCATTTTCGTGGCTGTTTTGTCCCAAACCCATTTCTGGCCCGGCGGTTACATCTATATCCCAATTACCTCTGTGTAAGCGGCGGCCAAAAAATACATGGGTATTTATAAAAGTGTTTCGCAAAACAGTTTGCCCTTCTGTAATAGTAATTACTCTGGCAGCAAAGCTACTGATTTCGTTTACTTTAAGTTTACTTCTTAAAACTTCGTAGCCTGCTTGGGCGCCAAACAACCAATTTTTAGAAGTAATTTTCTGCACCTGCGCCGAAACACCATAAGAAACTCCTGGCATTTTGCCGTAAGGATGATTCGTATAATTAGCGCTATTTGCTACATCGCTCACAATGATGAAAGAACGGCTGGCCGCTGACCCGCCCCCAAACCAGGACAAGCCCGAATTTACCTGGGCAGAAAACTCCAGACTTTGCCCGAAAGCTACCGATGTGGAGGTAAATAAAATAATCAAGAAGAGATACTTTCGCATATAAGTAAAAGGAAAAATTAAATGATATAGGATAAGTTGGGGGTAAAAGCTCCCCTCCTAAGTTTAGGAGGGGTAGGGGTGGTTGTTTTTTTTATTAAAGTTACCAAAGAAAGTGAATATTTACTTTTGGTCAGTTACTTAATACTGATGGTTTTAGCTCGGAGCGTAAGTTTTTTAAAAATTTATCCTGCTCGTACATTACTATGACCCAAAAGAACCATTGGGAGTTGCCTGTAAATTATTATGCTATAATTAAAATAAAAATTTTTGCGGCTCGTCGTGTAACTGTGCTGTTTTTATAATTGCTTTGCTTCATGGAAGAACAAGTACTCCCGGAATATACCAAACACCAATTAGCTTTGCGCAACGGGCAAGATCGCGATGAGATTTGGATTGCGTACGAGGGCAACATCTACGACGTAAAAAAATCGCGGCTGTGGCGGAACGGCAACCATTACGAACACTGGGCCGGCCAGGACTTAACCGAAGAGCTGCAAGATGCCCCGCACGCCGACTACGTGTTCGATAAATTTCAAATAATCGGCCGACTTAAAAAGTAGCTTATGCTTAAATTGTAATTTTCAGCCAGTAAAATTTCTAATTCATAATTTTTAATTTCTAATAAAAAAAATGAGCACCACCGAAACTGCATCGAACTTTAATCACCTGGAAAAAATGTCGGTAAACGAATTGCTGACCAACATCAACCAGGAAGATAAAACCGTACCGCTGGCCGTAGAAAAAGCCATTCCGCAAATAGAAGCTTTAGTAAAAGCCGTGGTCGAGAAAATGCGCGTTGGGGGGCGTTTGTTTTACATTGGCGCGGGCACCAGCGGCCGGTTGGGTATTGTGGACGCCTCGGAATGCCCGCCTACTTATGGCGTACCGCACGGTTTAGTAGTAGGTATTATTGCGGGCGGCGACACGGCCATCCGGAAAGCCGTGGAATTTGCCGAAGATGATTTTAACCAGGCCTGGCAGGATTTACAAGCCCACGCTATTACCGATAAAGATGTGCTGGTTGGCATTGCCGCTTCCGGAAGAACGCCTTATGTAATCGGGGGCCTGGAAGCCGCCCGGCAACACGGGTTAGTTACGGGTTGTATTGTGTGTAACGCAGGGTCTAAAGTGGCCGCCGTAGCGGAGTATCCCGTGGAAATTATTACGGGTCCGGAGTTTGTAACCGGCAGCACCCGCATGAAAGCTGGTACCGCCCAAAAATTGGCCTTAAACATGCTCACCACCGCCACCATGATTCAGTTGGGCCACGTGAAAGGCAACAAAATGGTAGATATGCAGCTCTCGAACCATAAATTAGTAAACCGGGCTATTCGGATGGTAATGGACGAATTGCAGGTTGACGAAACCCAAGCCACTGCTTTAATTGAGCAACACGGCAACGTACGCGCCGCCATTGAAAACTACCAAAAGTAGATCACGGATTTTCGCGGATTACCCGGATTTCACGGATTATATATTGATTTTTAAAAAAATTAAATAATGATTAAGTTAATCAAATAATCAACGAAGCCATGCTGGGACTCCGGACAACCATTTACAAAGTAGGCGATATAACCAAAGCAAAAGCCTGGTACGCCCAAGTTTTCCAAACTGCTCCTTATTTTGACGAGCCTTTTTACGTGGGTTTTGATATTAAGGGCTACGAACTCGGCCTGCAACCCGAAGAGGAACCTACCACCAGCAAACCCGAAAGCGTAGTTGCTTACTGGGGTGTAAACCAAATTACGGCAGAGTATGATCGCCTGCTGGCCTTGGGAGCTACCGAAAACGAAAAACCCATGAACGTGGGCGGCGAAATTGTTACCGCTACAGTCAAAGATCCCTGGGGCAATGTTATTGGCTTGATCTATAATCCGGAATTTAAATTAAAAGAATAAACTAATCCCATTGCTTAAACTGAATGAGCGCAATCTGTAATGTTTAAAAATTGGCGAGCAGTTACTAGCTAGCTGCTCGCACCCGCTAAAATTTCAATCAAAAATAGCACTACTTCATTGCTGCAATCCAACTCAGGAACTCCGCCATATTTATCCATGGCAATTACTTTATCTTCTATCCCGGCAGTAGGCAAAAGCAAAAATTTTAAAAATAGCCTTTTACCCAGGATCCTCTATTCACTTCGTAAACAAAACCTTACTTTCCAAATCTGCGAAATCCGGTAAATCCGTAAAAATCGGCGTCTTCAAATAGCAACCTGGTTTTTGGTTTTGAGTAACATTGAGTAAATTGAATTATCTTAATTGTTACTCATACCTTATGCATACCATCGAGCCTTTTTATAACTGGATCGAGGCCTACAGTGCTTCTGAAGACCCGCGCTCGCCGTTGTACGGCGCGGAAAATAATTTAATGGCATATACCAACACCATTTATGGCTACTACATACACCCGCAGTGGGACGATATCGAATCGGAAACGCTGTTTTTAAAAATACTTTTCGTGGACTACGATCTGGGCTTTTGCATTATCGAGTTTATCGGCGAGTGGAACGATACCCTACACAACGACATAATGCAGCTCAAACGCAACATCATCGATCCCATGGTGCAGGAAGGCATTCAGCGGTTTATTTTAATCGGCGAAAACGTCTTTAACTTTCACGGGTCCGATGATTGCTACTACGAAGAATGGTTCGAAGACGTAGAAGACGGCTGGATTGTAGCCATTAATTTCCAGGATTTTGTGTTGGAAGAAATGAAAAAATTTAACCTGGATTATTACATCAACTTTGGCGGCAACCTCGAAGAAATCCATTGGCGTACGCTGGAACCCCGGCGTTTATACCAGCTAATCAGCTCTTTAATTCAGAAAAGATTAGGGTAAAATTTAAAAATTTAAAAAATAAGAAAGGCTGCCGGTATCGGCAGCCTTTTTTTGTGTAGTTGTTTGTTAAGTTAATTACTGTGGGTCAACGGCATCCACGCTATCTTTGGTGGCTTCGGCCGCGTCTTCCGCAGCATCTTTTTGAGCATCAGCCGCATCTTCTGCAGCTTCTTCTTTCATTTCTGCGTTTTCTTCCACGGCATTTTCTTTTTTAGAATCGCAGGAAGCAAACGTAAATGCGGTGGCCGCAACAAACATAAAGAGTAGTTTTTTCATAGTTTTATAGGCTAAATGGCGGATTAATCAAAAGGGCAGTTGGTTGGTTAAAAGCCCTTTGATTGATATTTTTGGTATTTATACTGATACTTTTTAAAAAAGTTTTGCCATAAATACGGATAAAGCTACTTTGTTATATTTTTTTTAAAATAATTACTCAACAGCAGGGTTTATTAATTTTTCCGTTGAGAAATTTTAAAAATAAAGACGCAGGCTGCCGTCATTACTATTTAAAATTAAAACAGTTACTAACCCCTACTGTTATACCTGTTTTTTAAAGCGCGGATTGATTCTTAGCTAACCGGAAGAACAAGCGCGAAACCGGAATGAGCATAATGCCGGCAAAAGCAAAGGCGATAAACGAAATTTTTAAATTAAAAGCGTGCGCCAAATAACCAATTAAAGGTGGCCCCAGCAACATGCCCACAATACCAAATGAAGCAATCAAGGAAATAGCCACTCCCGCCGAGTACTTCTCAGAAGCCCCGGCCAACGTGTAGGTCATGGGAATAACGGCGGCGGTACCAAAACCCACGAACGAAAATCCAACCATGGCCGGCCAGAAACTCGGAAAAACAATGGCCAACGTTACCCCGAAGAAAATGCAAAGCGAACTCATCAGGTAAGTACGCGCCATACCAATCCGCTCCACAATGCGGTCCGATACAAACCGGGAGAACGCCATAAACGACATAAAAATTAAATAACCGGCCGTAAACACTTCTTCCTGCACTACTTTCTGAAAGTAAATACCGCTCCAGTCAAACATGCCGCCTTCGCAGATAGCGGCAAAAAACACCAGTAAACCTAAATACAGAATATAGGAATCGGGCTTCGGCAAAGCTTGCTTGTTGCGGGTTTCGGCCCGGTCGTGGCGCAGTAAAAACCGCGACGCAAACAAAGTAATAAGTATGGTAACTACTGCTACCGTAGCTAAATGCGGCACAATAGAAATACCTAAGCTAATTACCAAAGTAGTAACACCCACGCCCACAATGCCGCCGGTGCTCCACAGCCCATGAAAAGAACCATTAATCTTCCGGTCGAATAACTTCTGCAGCGTAATGGCTTGCGTATTCATGGAAATATTAAAAATGCGGGTACTCAACGAGAATAAAAACAGCGCTACTATTAAACTTAAAGTAGAAGTAGCCGTGCCGATTAAAGCCAAACTAACCGCGTTTAAAAGAAAGGCCACGGTTAAGGGTACTCTCGTATCAAAGCGCGTAACCAACCACCCCGACAGCGGCAAACCAATCATGGAGCTGATGGGCATGGTAAGCAACACCGATCCTAACTCGGCTTCGTTTAAATCTAAGGCGGCTTTGATGGTTGGTATGCGGGAAGCCCAACTGGCAAAATTAAACCCCGACAAAAAGAAAAATACACTCAGAAAAAACCGCTGTTTGTGAATTTGCTCCGCTACAGCATTGGTGGAAATCTTAAAACGGTTATTTTCTTCTGCTAAACGAACTTCGGCTGCTTGTTCCATGTAATTGCTATCCCGCGGTGCCTCCTGGTAAACTATTTGTTCCGGGTATTTACTTTTTTGGCGGTAACTGGGTTGGTAAAATGTAGCGCAAAGGTAGTTATTTTAAACTTCACCCATATTACCCTATTAACCCAGCTTTTGCTACCCGAAGCATCTTACTGCCTGGTTGGCTTATAAGTTACTGTAATTTTTAAATTTTAAAAGATTTTAAATTTTGAAACAGCTTGATGGCAAAGCCCAGTAGTTACCCCAATACAATAAACTGACTTCAACACCCTAGTTATGCGGTGCATAAAATGTAGGCTAATGGTGGCTTGAGGTTTTAAAAATAATTCTCCGGTACTTTTTACGCGCTGCCTGTTTGCGCTATCTTATTTAAAAATTTAAAAATTTTACTGTAAATATAATCCCGTTCGGCAGCATGGGGGAAATGATTACTCTCGGGCGAAAATACAACCACGTTCTTGTCATTACCTTCCTGAAGTAATTTAACAAACGCTGCAAACGTGGCCGGCGGAATTTGATCGTCTTTACCCCCATACCACAAAAAGTAAGGCGGGTCTTGTTGATCAAAGTATTTTATAGGTTCAAACACAGAAATAATCTCCTGGGGCGTGTACCCGGCAATGTCCGGAAACAAGGCGTTGCCAATCGCTTGCATCAGATAAGATTCGTTCTCTATAAATTGTTTTTCTACCAGGCCTAAGCCATCTACCACACCCGAAAAATTAATGATTGCGGCAATGGCAATTCCTTTATTCAACTTAAAGCAATACTCTGGGTTATTGGCCGCTAAACCTACCAGGCTGACAATGTGAGCCCCAGCGGAAAAACCCGCCAGAACTATTTGGCTCAAATTTAAAGGGTACGTTACTCTATTAGCTTCTAAGAAATTCAGGGCAGTTGTTAAATCTTGGGTGGCCAGGGGTATGCCGCGTTTAAGCCTATAATTCAGGTTAACCACCGGCATCCCTTTATGTAAGTACGGCTGAATGTATTTTTCCTCCTGCGATTTATCACTCAGGTAAAAAGCGCCTCCGTGCAGAAATACAATGGTAAAGTTATTAGTGGCCAATTCCGGAGTGTGATCGGCTATGTAAATATCCATTACTTGTTCCGGATCGGAGCCATAGCCGATATTTTTTAAAATTTTATAAGTTGGCAGCATAATCACACCCATTCTGGTAAGGTTGCCGGGTAGTCGTACCATTTTTAAAATTAAGCCCAAAGCCTGTTACGCCATTAAGGTATCTGTGGGTTATTTTTAAGGGGCAGTTCTCTGGCTAAACCATCGCGGGTATTTTTCTGTACCGCAATGGCCGCAAAAAGGCTGAGCAAAAACGACATGGCGTAAAAACCTTTTTCGCTTAAAAGTAAATCGGCATTCCATAGTCCCACGGTGAGAAGCACGATGGCCAGAATAGTAGAAAACCAGCTCAGACCGGAGTAAATACTGGTAACCGGAATTCCGTCCAGTTGGTCGCGCACACTTTTTTGGAGCGAGATGGCCGAGAACAAACCGTACATGAGCACGGTAAAATAATAACCCTTTTCGTTAAGTAACATGTCGGCATTCCAGAGCCCGATAACGTAGGCGGTAATGCCTGTAAGTAAAGTAGCCCAAGAGGCGGTAATAAAAGCAGCAGATGGTTTCTGATTCATTTTTGTTATTGTTTAAATGATGAATCAAAGGTATAGTGGTGCCCGTTTTTATCTTTTGACAAATATCAAAAAAGGAAAATATTTAAACTTGGCTTCTGATGCGGCTCAGTGTTTCCTGACTAATACCCAGGTAAGAAGCTATTTGCCCGAGGGAGACTCTTTGCAAGATGTGGGGCGCAGTTTCCAGTAGCTGTTCATACCGCTCCCGGGCCGTTTTAAATTGCATGCCCATTAACCGCTCTTCCAGCCGGATGTAATATTGCTCATTTATAATCCGCACCAGTCGTTCCAGGTCCGGATAAAAATCGAATAACTGGTTTAAAGCTTGGTAGCTGATTCCCCATAAGGTGGCATCTTCTAAAATCTGGATGTTTTCTACGCCCGGCTTGCGGGAAATAAAGCTATAAAAAGAAGTAATAAAATTATTCTCGAAGCCAAACCAATAGGTAATTTCCTTGCCATCCAGGTTGTAATAACCCCGCAAGCACCCTTGTTCCAGAAAGTACAAATTATGGCACACCATCCCTTCTTGGATTAAAAAGGCATTCCGGGGCAACTCCACCCGTGTTAATGCTTTGGCTAGTGCCTCCCACGCATCTATAGAAATAGGATGGTATTGCGATATGCAGTTATACAAAGCATGCATGTTAGAACTTTTTAATTGTAAGTATGAGACTTTAGTGCTGTTTTAACTGATTCTCAGCCTAACGGTCTCGTGCATGAGGCGTGCAAGGCCGTCGGCCGTAGCATGGCTTATGCACCTTGTTAGCCAAAGTTTTTCTGTATTTTTAGCCTTATGTAGGTATAATCTTCTTGCTTGGGAATGCCATTTATTTCTAGCACTCTCTCCACAGGCAGAATCTGGATTACAATCGAACTTGGCGATTCCCAGTAGAAATCACAAGGTGACCATTCTTGCTGATTTATCTCAATGAACTTTGCTAGGTTCTGTCCATTGCCCTCTATCTTGAATATCTGAATTCCAAGTGGCGGCCCTTCTAGTCCGTATGGCATGGAAAGACTGGCGAGCAACTTCTTATCGGGTGAGATATAAGGCTTAGTCCAAGTCGTATCTATTCTGCCTGTTGCTTTGTCAACCAGATAGCATTCATAATGCTCCCAGAAGTAACCTTCTACAAGAAATTTATTGATTGACTTTATCTGCCCCGCATACTTATATTCCCTGATTTCATCATCATCGGATTCGGGGCTGTTCAATGTGTCTTTGAACGCGGTTAGAGGTTTCCAGTTTCCGTTTGTCAAGACTTCTATCACACCGTTTTTCTTTCGTGAATTAAGAGTGTCTGGCGTCAGCAGGTTTGAACTTGCCTTTTTAGCCCTATCAAAATCTGCTTTTGTCGCCTTTGCAATCGAGTACTTAACACCCGCTATTTCCTTTTCTTCAGTTGGTTTTTCAGTTTGGCTGCTTACTTGAATATTTTCTTCAGCCAATGCAGTCTCATCTGGTTTGCTGCTGCAGCTAAATATGAATGTCAGTAACAGCAAAGGCAGGATTTTCTTCATGTTTTAAATTTTGGCTAATGGTTAAGCTAAACGGCGGCGACAGCCATCGGCTGGAGATGATGTTTAGGTGATGTTATGTGCTGTTATTTTTCTAAGTCTTCAAGTTCTTCTTCTGTCATCCAATCTCTAGTATCAGGAATTGCAACTTCATTTAAACAATTCAGTAAGTCGGTTGAATTTTTAGTCCTTGGCCAGCCTTCTCTTTCCCGTTTTCCTGTCCACGGTAAATGAACTGTTATCACTTTGCTTTGAACAACAGAATCAATTATCTCAAACCCAGCCAAGTCGTCATTATCCTGTCTTCTTGCGAAAGGCAGAATATCTTTTCCTGTTTCACTTTTATATTCCTGCCTTAAACCATCTGAATCCATTGGGTCAATCAAACACCAGGGAGTGAATAATTTGAAATCATGGGCTTTGAGCCATCTATATTCTAATGGTAATTTCATTTTTTATATTAATGGCACATAACAAGCAGATAAACAGAACCACTCCAGTTATCCGCACTATATATTATTCCTTACTCCACATATCTGCTATTATAATACTGTATAAACGGAATAGTTCTTCTATCTACCTGCTACCTCTGCTACCTCCACTTCCCCCTAACTCCCAAAAATGGTAGAATTTAAAAATTGATTGCGGAACTTGCCTTGCGGATCGTATTGAGCGACTAGTTTTTTAAATTCGGGCAGTTTTTCGTACTGCGCAGCTAGGGCTTGCGGGGTCATGGTAAATAACTTACCCCAGTGCGGACGGGCGTTGAAAGGCGCTAATTCTTTCTCAATAATGGGCAACAGTTTGCTCACGGCGGGCCAATCTTGTTTCCAGGTAAAATGCAGGGCTACGCTGGGCCGTTGGTAACAGGGGCTGAGCCATAAGTTGTCGGCCGCGATGGTGCGGATTTCCGAGATAAACAGGTGCGGACTGATTTGTTTATTTAACCGGGCAATGGCCTGGATGGCTTCGACGGCCTGGTTCATGGGTACGAAGTATTCGGATTGTAATTCTACGCCGGTGCTGGGCGTAAAACCCATTTTAAAATGCGGCAAGCGGTCATACCACGGGCCGGGCACCCCCAGTTGCTCGGTGCAGTTTTCGGCGGAAACTTCCACAATGGGGTGCAGGTTTTTGGTGGCCGCTACCGCGCCATAAAATTCGGAGTTATTGGTGGCAGAATCAGTACCATCGAGCCGGCTTTTTACCCATACTTCATTAATGCTGTCGTTCACCCAATCGGTAAATAAACTTACGCTGTAACCCGCCGAAACAATCTGCTCGAAATTAGCTTTCAGTTGCGCCATGGGTAGCCGTTCGTACACGCGTTGCTGCATGGTAAAAGCCGGTTCCAGGGCCAGCGTAACTTGCGTTATCAGGCCCAAAGCGCCCAGGTTCACTACCGCGCCGTTAAACAAGTCCGGATTTTTTTCTTTGGTTATAGCATGAAGCTTGCCCGCTGCATCCATTATCTCCAGACCCACAACGGCCGTAGCCAGGTTGCCGTTTTTTACTCCGGAGCCGTGCGTAGCCGTAATAATAGACCCTGCCACCGAAATGTGCGGCAGCGAAGCCAGGTTGTGCAGCGCATAGCCTTTTTGTTGCAGGTAAGGCGCCAATTCGCCGTATTTAATGCCGCCTTCCACGGTTACGGTGCGGGCTTGGGTATCCAGGGAAATTACTTTATTCAGTTCTTTCGTGGAAAGTAAATAATGTTCGCTGTCGGCAATGCGGTTAAAACAATGGCGGGTACCCAACACTTTCAGGCGCGCGTTTTTCTTTACCAGGGCTTGTATTTCTTCGGTGGTTTTGGGGTACACTACTTTGTTGGTGCTGTACTCAATGTTACCGGCCCAGTTTTTTAACGGATCAGCCGGAAACCATTCCGTGAAAGGTAAAATGGCGCTGCCGGCCGTTACAGTAGAAGATAGTTTGCTAAAAGTTCTTCTTTTCATGGGAATAAAGTTAAAAAGCTTGCCAGCCGAGGTTTTAGACTTAGGCACTAAGGTAAATATAGGGTTTTTACAGGTACCCTGTACTACCTACTGATTACCATTTATCAATATACCGTTGTATAAATTACGAATTGCCTTACCGGCTGGCGATAGCAGCGCCTTGGAATTCTGTTTTAACCAAATTCTATTGCGAGCGTCCACGTTCGTGATGCTTATCACCCAGCTTCTAGCCGGTTGGAAATTATTTGTAGCACCTTTACCATATAAGTTTATCGGTTCGCCCGGCCAGAGGGCTACCCGATGTTTAGACATGAGCGAGATACTTGTGCCAGCACAGGAATGTGTAGTCAAAATTTAAATTTTTAAAATTTAAAAATTCAGGACAAATACTGTAACCAGATGCAAGCAACTACCAAAACAATTATCAATCAACAAGTAACAAACATTTCGATATTCTTAAATTACCAAGATACCCGCATCTCCTTCCCTGTTTTTAGGGAAGGTGCCGCAGGCGGAAGGGTAAACACTCCCACCATTACTTAAACAAATTAATTTTTAAGCCTTTAAGCTTCGCCGGAATTTTGTTCTTTTTCTTTTTGCCGGTGGTAATACCGGCGCGATTTAGACGTGCTGCCGCAGTAAATGGGATTGCACCATTGGCGTTTACCGTTCTTGGTTTTGTCTAAAAACAACCACCCACATTCGGCACATTCTTTTATTCTTCTCCGGTCTTCGCGTAATAAGGTTTGGTAGGCCGAGTACAGAATTAACTTTACCGGACCGGTAAGTTCTTTTTCTTTTGCCTGCAATTGAAAGCTAAAAATAGTGTTCTGCCAAGCCAGAAAGACCTGCCCCATGGCATTCGATAAATTCTGGTTAAAAGTAGCGGTAACCGCATTAGTCGGCACCCGCTCGGCGGCAATAGCCGAAAAAAGCAGGTACAAATTCTCCCGAACTGCTACAATCTGCTGCAAAGCTGCTTCTGCTTCTACAGGGTTTTGAGAACTATATTCCTGCAAATCATCTAATACGCTTACAGGCAAAATAGCTACCCGACGGCACCAAATTAAAAAATTAGCATAGCTCGCAAAGTAATTATGCACGCGCGGTACTTTCCGGTTTCGCACAGTATTTACAAAATCCAGGCAGAGTACTCCCCCATCAAACGGTATGGTTTCTATGGTATTTTGGTGCGCCATTCTAACGAATAAAATTTATTTAGCTAGTAACAATTCAAATATTATTACGTTCAAACCAATTTTAAGTAGTAAAAACAAGATCAAAAAATTAAAATTTTAAAAAATTAAAATTTACCAGTGATCACAGTTTCAAAAGCCAGTTTGCCGGTAAGATGCAACCCGAAACGTATCACGGGAGTCATTCATTTTTCAAATTAATAAAACAACTCACCCTAAATAAATAATACCATGCATAAAACTGCTGAAGCGCCGCGTTGGCTGGTATGGCTGGCTTTCGCGAATATTTACCTGGTGTGGGGGTCTACGTACCTGGCCATTGTTTTCGGACTGGATGGCATTCCGCCGTTTATTTTGTCGTTTATGCGCTTTTTAACGGCTGGCGTTATTTTGTTTATCTGGTGTTTGCTTAAAGGCGAATCGGTACCATCCGTCCGTAATTTAAGCTTAAATGCCGTTTGCGGCACTTTAATGCTGGTGGGAGGCTCGGGCTTAGTAACCTGGGCCGAACAATATATTAGTTCGGGCAGCGCGGCTATTTTAATTGCGACGGAGCCATTCTGGTTTGTTTTGTTAGATAAAAAATGCTGGTCTACTTACTTTTCGCACAAGCTTATTATTGGCGGATTAGTTATTGGGTTTACGGGCGTAATTTTGTTTTTTGTTTTACCGGGTAAAGCCAGTGGCATGCCGGCTTCGGAAGAACACGTATTGGCTTACCTGGTTTTATTGGGCAGTTCGGTTTTATGGGTGGTGGGCTCTTTGCTTTCCAAAAGAACCGATAACCAGCAAGACTCTACCGTAATGACCACGGCCGAGCAGTTAATGGCCGCCGGGGTAGTTAGTTTTATCATTAGTTTATTTACTGCGGAATGGTCGGGCTTTTCGGTAGCTACCGTTTCTGTTAAAGCCTGGGGCGGCCTTGCTTTTTTAATTGTAATGGGCTCCTTAGTAGCTTACCTGTCGTTTGTTTGGCTTATTTCGGTGCGGCCGCCGGCTTTGGTAAGTACCCATACGTACATTAACCCGGTGGTAGCGGTGTTGCTGGGTGGCTTATTTGCTGCCGAAAGCATTACGCCGGGACAAGTGGCCGCTTTAGTTATTATTTTAATCGGGGTGCTGCTCACCAATATTCCCAATTATAAAAAGCAATTGGTTACTACCGCATAGCTATTTTTTAAATTTTTAAAATTCTACTGCGGGTCAAGCCTTAAGTTAAAATATACCGGCGGGCAAATCGGCCATGGTGTAATTGGCTACCAAACTAGGAACCTGCCGTAATAAGCTTTATGGATAAAACAGCCCGGTTCCGGTTTTTTAGTGCGCTCCGCGATTTTTTATGGAAGGCGCAGAAAGAAAAAGAAATTTTGTATTGCTTCACCGGTAATCCGGCCATTAAAGATGCCATAGAAGCTTTAGGCGTACCTCACCCCGAAGTGGCGGTTATTCTGGTAAACGAGCAACCTGTAGCTTTTAATTACTTGTTGCAAGCTGCAGATGAGGTAGTGATTTATCCGCAAGAAAATTTAAAAAACTGGCCATACGCGCCCGAATTACGAAAAGCTTTGCCCGAACCAATTCGATTTATCCTGGATGTTCACCTGGGCAAATTAGCTAAAAGTTTGCGTTTACTGGGCTTCGATACGATTTACGAAAATAACTACGATGACCAAACCATTGCCGACAGGGCCGCCGCTGAAAACCGCGTTATTCTTACCCGCGACTTAGGACTGCTCAAGTTAAAAACCGTGCAATGGGGGTATTGGTTGCGTTCGCAAAACTCCGAAAAGCAACTCGCCGAAGTATTGGCTTATTATAACTTATTACCTCACCTGCAACCGTTTACCCGTTGTTTGGTGTGCAATGGTTTATTACAAACCGTACCGAAAGAAGTTGTACTGGCGCAATTGCCGCCCAAAACTAAATTGTACTTTCAAGAATTTCATCAGTGCCAGAGTTGTCTACGGGTATTCTGGAAAGGTTCGCACTACGAGCGCATGGTAACCTTTGTGCAGCAGTTGGTTTTGCCCGACGGAGAATAGAGAAATTTAAAAATTATACGCTCAAACGTTAAAAGGATTGATTAGGCAAATTTTTAAAATTTGTCGCTGCCGCCAATCTTCTTGGTTAATAAAACCGATAATACCAACTGCTATGTCCGGGTAATAAGAGACGAACCAATTACGGCTGGCTCATTATCTTTTAATTCGGGCAACTCCGTTGTTAAACTATCCATTTAAATAATTTTTAAAATTTTTACGGTTTTACCTTCTGGTATACCCGCACGTAGTCTACTTCGAACCGCGTGGGAAAAGTAGTTTTTGCAGGATCTCCACCGTTTTCTCCGCCAATAGCTAAGTTCAGCAACATATAATGCGGTTGGTGAAATGGGTTTATGTTAGTACCGTCCTGGTTAATGGTTTTGGAAAGATCTACCTGGTTTAATAACAATCCATCCACGTACAGGCGAATATATTTTTCGTCCCAGTCCATGCGCCACACGTGGAACTTGCTAGCCCAGTTAGGATCCCGGAAAGATGTAATGGCTTTTTTGGTGGTGCTCCATTTGGCCTGGTATTGTTTAGCCGTACCCCAGGCCACGTTGGCCAGCAACGAATCGCGGTAATATTCCATAATGTCTATTTCGCCGTTTTTTGGCCACTCTCCCGCTGTGCCTAAAGTCCAGAAAGCGGGCCACATGCCGGGGCTGATGTTTATTTTACCGCGCATTTCCCAACGGCCGTACTGCCATTGGTGTAAGCCCTGGGTGGTTAAACTCGCCGACGTATAAGCGGCTGTCTGGCGGTTCCGGCGCCAATCCGGGCTGTTGGGTTGGTAGTTGGAGTTGGCTTTTTGTTCGGGCCGGCCTTCGATAATTAAAAAACCGTTTTCGCAGCGGGCATTTTCGGGTTGGTACCATTGCGCTTCGTGGTTCCGGACAAAACCTTTCTCGAAAGTCCAGTTTTTCGGGTTAGGCTTACCGGACGTATTAAATTCATCGGCCCAAAGGAGTTGCCATTTATCTGTTTTTTTAAATTTTTTCGTTTTAGCAACCAGATAGGGTTGTTGTTGTGCCCGCAATTGTTCGGGCACGAATAAGCCAATAAGCGATAAGATAAAAATCCAGGATAGTTTCATAACAACAGCGCGTGAACTTTAAAAGTAAGACTTTTGGCGGAATTTTTCTTTTGGTTAACCGTGCCTACCTTTGTAACGGTAATAATTTTTTAAAATATGCAAACACCACTGAAGCGGTTTCGAATAATAGGTATTATAGAAGGCATTTCGTATTTAATTTTGTTGGGCATTGCCATGCCTTTAAAATATTTAGCGGGTATTCCGGAAATGGTAAAAGTTGTAGGTTGGGCGCACGGCGTGCTTTTTGTGTTATTTGGGCTGGCTTTGCTGCACGTGTGGGTTAACCGGCGCTGGAGTTTCGGGCGGGCTTTGTTGGCTTTCCTGGCTTCGCTGGTACCATTCGGCACATTTATTTTTGACAAAAGCCTGAAACGCGAAGAAAAGCTGGCGGGTAGTTAAACCGAATAGTAAATGTTAGTTTCCTTTGCAGGAGTTGTTCTTTGGAGCCTTTTCAAGTCTCCATGCCATGGTTCCATCGCGTTTGATATTTCAAGTTTTGCCTCCTGGCCGGCGAGCCCCGTTTGGCTCTGCCGCACTTGCTAGACTCTCTTTCCTCGACTGCGTCTGCGGAATTTTGCTGCGCAAAACCGGAACCCTAGCAGGTGCTCCACAGCCAAACTGATGCCAGTTACGCTTAGCTATTGCTACTACCACTTTTGGAGTAGTGCTACTCAATTGTTTTAGCTAACTTTCATTAACATTTATTGCGAAGAAAACAGAACTAGAAAGCTCATTCTCGTTGCTTCTAGTATTTAATGAAGATAGTAAATATAATTTCTACATTTCCCCATCTAAACTATACGAGTCAGAAAAGCCGCGGCTAAGAAAAGCTGACATCAGTTTGGCTGTGAAGGGCCTTCTAAGGTTGTGGTGCCGAGGTACGAGGGCATTGTGAGGCACGAACAAAACAAGCTTAGACCAGCCCGGAAGAGCCAAACGGGGCCCGCCGGCCAGGAGGCAAACTCAGCCCGTTCAAACGCGATGGAACCATGGCATGGAGGCTTGCAAAGACTCCAAAGAATAGCTCCTACACAGAATACTACTATTTTCAGGTACTCTATAAAACTACCGGAAGTTGTTCTGGTTTAACTACTCCTGGTTCTTAGTAGAATCATCCGCCAGTTTAGCTACATAATGCTGCAGCGTTTGGTAATCCGTGGGAGTATCGATATCAAAACCGCCTAACTCAAACGGAATGCTACCCACTTGCTCGGGATATTTAAAAAGTAACTTTTTCGCGCCATGTGCGCCTTGCAGATTCAGTAAGTCCGGGAAGAATTGCTTATCGAACAGCACGGGCGTGCCAAGGGTATCCTGGTAAGCGCAAGCAATTATTTTTTTTAAATTTTTCTGTTTTTCCGCGATTAATTGCTGCAATAATTTACCCGAAACAAAAGGTTGGTCGCAGGTCATGAGCAATATACTTTCCAGATCGGGCGCGGATTGCAGTAAGTTCTGTACTCCGTTACGCACGGAGGCTCCCATTCCTTCTTCCCAATCCGGATTTTTAAAAATTTTAATTTCCGGAAAGTTTAACTGCGGGAGTAATGCCTCGGCGTTCGCGCCCAGTACCACCACAACCGGGGAACAACCGGATTGGCGGGCGGCCTGTACAGCGTGCTGCAGTAAGGTTTGCCCTTGAAATGCTAAGTTTTGTTTAGGGCTACCCAAACGCACCGACGCACCCGCTGCTAATAATACCAAGCCGGTTTTTTCCATAAAATTTAAAAATTTACGCTACGGCATCCGAAACGGGTTGCGGCGTGGTAACCCGCACCGGCGTATCAATGGTCGTGCGGTCGTGAATGGCTTCGGGTTTGTGGCGCAGCGAGGTTCCGGGTTTATTCGTTAATACGGCCTTAATTTCAGAGATTACCGATAAAGCAATTTCTTCGGGGGTTTCGGCACCGATATCTAGACCTAAAGGTCCGTACACTTTCTGCATCTGGTCGGGGGTAAATGCCAGGCCTTCTTCTTGTAACTCCGATAGCATTTGGTTTAATTTCTTTTTCGGACCCAACACGCCCACGTACGGCACTGCGAGCGGAATTAACTGGCGCAGCATGGCGATGTCGTAATTGTAATTATGCGTCATGAGCAGGAAAACGGTTTGCCCATCTACCGAAATTAAATCCAGAACCTGCGGCGGTTTAGCCAAAATAACTTGGTTAGCCAACGGGAAACGGGATTTTACCGCGTAATTGGTGCGGCCATCGATTACGGTAACTAACCAACCCAGAATACTAGCCATTTGCACTAGTGGCTGAATATCGTTGCCGGCGCCCAGAACCACTACCGAAACCGGCGGGTGCAAATACTCCACAAAAGCGCTGATAACCTTATCTTCCAGTTGGTAATTGCGGATAACCGATTTTTGATTTTTTAAAACCTGTACGGCCTCCTGGGCCAATAACTCTTGTAATGCGGCCGGTTGCACATTACCTTGTGCTTCGGCTTTTTCGGGGAGCAGCAAGCACGTGCCGGGCTGCACGCCCTTGCGGTTTTGCAGCGAAAACAAAGTAACTACCACGGCTTGTTGGCGCTGACTTAAAACTGCGCTGAGCAAAGCAATCGGATTAGCCGGGTTTTCGGCCACGATGGGCTCAATTAAAATCTGAATAACCCCGTTGCAACCCAAACCCACACCCAGCTTAGAATCATCGTCGTCGGTGGTATCGTAGGTAACTAACATGGCTTTTTGCTGGGCCATAACCAACCGGGCTTTGCGAAGGGCATCGCCTTCCAGGCAGCCGCCACTAATAGCGCCCGTTAATTCGCCGTCTTCGGTTACCAACATGCGGGCACCGGGCCGCCGGTACGCCGATCCTTCTACCTGCACCACCGTAGCCAGGGCAGTACGCTTGTTTTGCTGACAGGCTACCCCATAAGCCCGTACTATATCTTGTATTTCTTTCATGGTAAATTATACTTAAATATAAGCGAATACCCCGGTATAAGGCAAGCACCAATATTTAAACAAGAGAAAAACAACCGCATTTAGTTGATTGTTTTGAGTACGTACGCGGTAATTTAGTTCCTGGTAAAACAGCAAAGGCAAGTGAAGTAACTTGCCTTTGCTGTTTTGTTAAAATTTAAAAAATTTCTTATCCTTCCACTTCCTGGGCTTCCGTTACCGCTTTTGGTTGTACTTCATAGAGGTAAAAAGGCACTTCGTAGCCTTCGCGCTGTAAAATGGGTTTGGCTACATTAAATACCGGTACCCCCGCCGAGGTTTGGCCTTCCAGGGTACCTACGTGGGCGTGCCCGTGAAATGCTGCCAAAACCCGGCGTCGGTTAATAGGTTCTACCAGGCGCGAGCAGCCCAAGAATGGAAAAATTTCGGGGGGTTCGCCCACTACGGTTTCTTTGATGGGTGAAAAATGCAGCACCACAATTTTTGGTAAATCATCGGTATAATCTACGTCCAGGTGGGCTAAGGCCCGATCCAGGCGCAAGGCATCATCCACGGCTTCCTGCACAAAGCTTTTGATCATGGGTTCGCCAAACATCGATAGCATGTACTTATCGAAACCACCGCCAAAGCCTTTTACCCCGGCAAAGCCAATGCCTTGTAATACTATCGATTGCCCGTCCAGAATATGTACGTTATCGTTTTCCAGCATTTTTTTTATGGTTTTCTGCTGGTCGCGCTCGTAATCGTGGTTGCCCAGTACGGCTACAATGGGAATGGTGCAAGCTTTTAATTCCTGAGCCAATACTTCGGCTTCGGCCAGGTGGCCGGTATCTGTCAGGTCGCCGCAAATCAGTAAAATATCGGCTTGGGCCGAAATCGTTCGAAAATACTCTACCCACTTTCCCTGGTCCGTTTCTTTCACGTGAATATCGCCCACGGCGGCAATCCGGACGGCGCTGCGCTGTTTGTTATCTTCCATGGTTAAACAGTTTTGATGGTAACTACCTTATACTCGGCATCCACAATATCGGTTCGGTATTGGGTCTGGTCGATGATGGGCCCCAGGCAAACTTTTTCGACGGGCAAGGGCATATCGTACTGCACCTTAGCTCTATCTATTAAGGTATCGAACAGCCAACGCGGAATTAAATCGCGTTCGGTGGGGTACACAAACTGAAAAAGTAACACCTGCGCCAGCAGTAAATGCCAGTGTTGCTCCAAACGGGTCCAAATGCGGTTCCAGTCCAGTCGGTGACCGTATTTTACGATAATGTGGTTTACATCGGCGCCATCGTAACGTTCGCGGTTTTGCACGTAAACTTTACACCATAACAGTTCTTCGGCCGGAATAAATTTAACGGGTACGCCGTACGCTTCGCCCACTACCGCGTTCTCAAACCACGACTCATCTACAGTGCAAATGTTGTTAACCGTATTAAAAATAATATCGATGTAATAATTATTTTTAAAAACTTTGGCCAGCCAGCGCACATCGGTTAGTTCAGTGGCAAAGCCCTGATCCGAGAAAAATTTTAAAATTTTGGGATAATCGCCGGCTTTACAAAACAAATCCAGGTCTTTTAAATCGCGGATAATACCGGTGTATTGGCGTAAGGCCAAGCCCCCGCCCACTAAAAATGGAATCTCACTTTCGGAGAGTAAGCGTAACGCATCGGCGAAAAAATTGTGCGCCGCCGTCTGTAATTCGTCTTCTTGTATCATGTAAGTTGTGTTCGCTTAAACGTAAACAGATTTGCCTTAAACGGGCTTTTTGCAATTCTTTGCCAGCTCGTTAAAACAGCTTTTTTGCGGTATACTGTGGCAAAGTAGTACGTTTACTTATTTCCGAAAGATTTGTTATCCGGATAGGCTTCCGAAACCATCTTTTTTGTATTTATCTTTGGTCGGCAGGAAAATTTTACCTTATTAAGTTTAAAAATTTAACTTATTCGCTTTTGCTAAGTTTAAATACCTTTACCACATTACACTAAGTACACCTTACTTATCCTGCTTTTTGCCCTATGAATAAAAAACGCATTGCCATTGATATGGACGAAGTCATGACCGATTCCATTGGTCGATTTATTGAAATATATCAACAGGAATTTAACGAGGATCTTTCGGCTATCCGGCAGCCCGGTAATAATTTAGAAAAAGTAGTGCCGTCAGAGCGTTTGGCTACGGTAAAATCGTGGCCGCACCGGCCGGATTTTTTTAAAGATTTAGCCGCGATTGACGGTGCCCTGCAAGCCGTAGAGCAATTGCACCAACACCACGAAGTTTTTATTACCACCGCCGCTCAGGAATTTGAACACTCGTTTACGCCCAAATACAACTGGATTAAACAGCACCTGCCCTTTATCACCTGGAAAAACATTGTTTTTTGCGGCGACAAAAGCATTATTCACGCGGATTACTTAATCGATGACCTGGAACGAAATTTAAAAACGTTTAGCGGCACCGGTTTGCTTTTTACCGCGCCGCATAATGCGCACGTGGAAGGGTATACTCGGTTGAATAATTGGCAGGAAGTAGTGGATTATTTTATAAAATAAGCTTTTAGGAAATAAAAAACAATTTTATCAGATACATAAGGTTGTTCTTTGGAGCCTTTTTAAGTCTCCATTCACAGGTTCCATCTTATTTGAACAGGCTGAGTTTGCCTCGTGGCCGGCGGGCCTCGTTTGGCTCTTTCGGACTGTTTAGCGAACCTTGGCTCGTTACACTGCGCCATGCCTCCTGCGTCGGCACCGGAACGCTAAAAGGTCCTCTAGAGCCAAACTGGTATCAGTTGCGCTTGGCTCCGGTTTAATCGGAAAGAGAACACAGAATTAGGAAGTATAGTATCATGTAGTAGGCTACAATACTTGTAGCCTACTACATGATATTTTTTACAATCTATTTATATTCTCAAACTAAATAAATCAGAAAAGCCGTAGTAGGAGCTACAAGTAAACGACATCAGTTTGGCTGTGAAGGGCCTTCTAAGGTTGTGGTGCCGAGGCACGAGGCATTGTGAGGCACGAACAAAACAAGCTTAGACCAGCCCGGAAGAGCCAAACGGGGCCTGCCGGCCATGAGGCAAACGGGTTACTCATCAAATTAGATAGCACCAGTAAATGGAGCCGGTCCCCGGCTCCAAAGAACTACCATTAAAGCAATTAGTTTTTTTCGTTAGCAGGTTTAAGAGATCTATTAAATGCTATTAACAAAATTTAAAACATAAAAAAGAGCAGTTACAACTAATCTCAATTGTAACTGCTCTTTAGCCTCCAGAATCAACAAACTTTATTTAAAACGCGGCTAACTCCGCTGCAATTCCAGTATTTTAAAATTTTTACTTTTTCCGGAACACCAGATTAATCGGTACCCCTTCAAAACCAAAATTCTTGCGGAGTTTATTTTCCAGGAAACGGGTATAGCTTTCTTTGATGTACTGCGGCAAATTACAGAAAAACGCAAACGTGGGGTTATGGGTAGGTAATTGCGTCACGTATTTAATTTTCACGAATTTACCTTTAATGGCCGGCGGCGGATAGGCTTCAATTTCTTTTAGCATCACGTCGTTGAGCTTGGAAGTAGATATTTTCTGTGTTTTGTTTTTATACACCTGGTAAGCCGTTTCAATGGCTTTGTGTACCCGTTGTTTGGTTATTACCGAAGTAAAAATGATGGGCATGTACGTGAGCGGCGCCAGTTTTTCGCGGAGCTGTTCTTCGTATTCTTTCATGGTGTTGGTCTCTTTTTCTACCAAGTCCCATTTGTTTACCAGTATTACAATGCCTTTGCGGTTTTTATCGGCGAGGCTAATAATGTTCATGTCCTGAGCTTCCAGGCCGCGGGTAGCATCCAGAATTACAATGCACACATCCGATTCTTCGATGGCTTTAATGGACCGCAGCACCGAGTAAAACTCAACATCTTCGTGCACTTTAGTTTTACGGCGCAACCCGGCAGTATCGGTGATAATAAACTCCATTCCGAAGGAATTGTAGCGCGAGTTAATGGAATCGCGGGTAGTGCCGGCAATATCGGTAACAATGTTGCGCTCTTCGCCGAGCAGCAAGTTTACGAACGACGATTTACCTACGTTAGGCCGGCCTACCACCGCTAACCGGGGAATACCTTCATCAGGATTCTCAGCATCTTCCGTTTGAAAATGTTTTACTACTTCGTCGAGCAAATCGCCAGTGCCGGAACCACTCGCCGATGATACCGGAAATATTTCTTCGCCTAAACCTAAAGCATAAAAATCACCGATAAACTGCGCTTTTAAGTTGGTATCGGCTTTATTGGCCACAATGTAAATGGGCTTATCGGAGCGGCGCAGCACGTTGGCAAATTCTTCGTCGAGGCTGTGCACGCCTTCTTCTACATCCACCATAAACAAAATAACGGTAGCTTCTTTAATAGCCAGTTCTACTTGCTTCCGGATTTCGCCTTCGAATATATCGGCGGAGCCGTGCACGTAACCGCCGGTATCAATCACGGTAAAGTTTTTACCGATCCATTCGCCGTAGCCGTAATGACGGTCGCGGGTAACGCCGCTTTGGTTATCCATAATGGCTTTACGCTCGCCTACCAGGCGGTTAAAAAGGGTGGATTTGCCCACGTTGGGGCGTCCCACAATTGCAACAATATTTGACATCAGTCTTTGTTTTGTGGTTTCAGCCCGAGCCGGAGCGGACGGGTAACCGAAACCGATTTAGAAAAAAATATTAGTCGATGGACCATAGTCGATGGTCCACAGACCATAGAAAAATGTAAAAATTTCCGTGGACTATGGACTGTGGTCTATGGACCATCGGCTATCGTCTATCAACTATAAATCGTTATACCCAAATTTATTAAGCGCTTTGGGGTTCGAGCGCCAATCTTCCTGCACGCGCACGTACAACTCTAAATGCACTTGTTTGGCAAAAAATTGTTCCATTTCCTGCCGGGCCTGGGTGCCTACTTTTTTCAGCATTTTACCTTCGTGGCCAATCACAATGCCTTTTTGGCTTTTGCGTTCCACCATAATTTCAGCCCGCATCCGGATAATAGTATCGTCTTCTTTAAACGCCTCTATTACCACTTCGCAACTGTACGGAATCTCTTTTTTATAATTTAAAAAAATCTTCTCGCGGATGATCTCAGCCGCAAAGAAACGTTCCGGCTTGTCGGTTAGTTCATCTTTGTCGTAATACGGCGGATGCACCGGTAAATATTCCAGAATAAAATTAAAAACCTGGTCGGTATTAAACTTTTCCAGTGCCGATATTGGTAAGATCCGATCGGCTTTAATTTTATCTTGCCAGTAAGCTACTTTTTCTTCCACTTCCGGCTCCGTAGACTGGTCTATCTTATTAATCAGCAATAGAATTTTAGCATCTACATTTTGTAAACGCTTGATAATTTCTTCTTCGTCGTGCTTTTCGTAAATGTCCGTCATAAATAAAATAACGTCGGCATCTTCCAGAGAAGCACTCACAAACCGCATCATAGATTGGTGCAACTCGTACTTGGGTTGAATAATGCCGGGCGTATCGGAGTACACGATCTGGAAATCGTCGCCGTTGAGAATGCCCATTATCCGGTGACGCGTGGTTTGCGCTTTAGAAGTAATAATAGATAACCGCTCGCCAACCATTACGTTCATGAGCGTAGATTTGCCTACGTTAGGTTTGCCAATAATACTGACAAAGCCGGCTTTATGTGGTTTTTCGCTCATTTTTGGTTGCAGGTTTGAAGGTTAAAAAGTTGGAAAGTTGGAAAGTTGAAAGGTTAGAAGGTTAACAGTTTCAATCTCCGGAAAAAGTGAATAGCATTTTTTACTACTATGTTTTACTTCCGGTAATTGGCTATTGTTTAATTTTTTAAAAATTTTCGTTTATCCCGATCAACTTTGGCAACGAGGGCGCAAATTTACGGCTTTTTCTTGATTTTTCGTTATAACTCTTTATATAAGCCCGTTGCCCAACAAATTTTAGAACAAAGCACCATTGCGTTATGTTAACTTTTCAACTTTCTAACCTTTCAATTTTTTAACCGACAAATTAAAACCTGTAACTTGCAACCTGTAACCTGTAACTTTAAAGATGAGTGACACCAATAACCGGAAAACCGGGGTTTTATTAGTAAATTTAGGTACGCCCGATACACCCGAAACCGGTGATGTGCGGAAGTACTTGCGGGAATTTTTAATGGATAAGCGGGTAATTGATATTCCGGCTCCGCAACGATTTGTTTTAATTAATGGCATTATCGCGCCTTTTCGGGCCCCGAAATCGGCGAAAGTATATAAAGAACTTTGGGAAGAACGCGGCTCACCCTTGTTGTACCACAGCGTAGATTTAAAAAATAAGCTGCAGGAACAACTGGGTTCTAAATACCATGTGGCTTTGGGCATGCGTTACCAAAGCCCCAGCATTCAGGGTGCTTTGGAAGAACTGCGTAATAAATTTGTAGACCGGATTATTGTATTGCCTTTGTTTCCGCAGTATGCTTCGGCCTCTACCGGATCGGTGCAGGATAAAGTAATGGAAATTGTAAAGGATTGGTGGATTGTACCGGATATTACTTTTATCAGTTCGTTCTGCGACGATCCTTTGTTTATCCAGGCTTTTGCCGTTTTGGGCCGCAAATATTTAGAGAAAGAACCATACGACCACGTCGTATTTAGTTACCACGGTATTCCGGAACGACACGTTTTAAAAGGCAGCGTAAACAATTATTGTAAACTAGGTTCCTGCTGCGATACTTACCATAAAATGAACCGTTACTGCTACCGGGCGCAGTGTTTTTCAACCTCGCGGTTGCTGGCCAAAGAATTAAACTTAACCGAAGACCAATACAGCGTTACGTTTCAATCGCGGCTGGGCAAAGACCCATGGCTGAAACCCTATACCGATATGCTACTGCAAGACTTACCGGCCCAGGGTAAAAAACGGGTACTGGCGTTTAGTCCAGCTTTCGTAGCTGATTGCCTCGAAACTACCATTGAGGTTGGCAGCGAGTTTAAGGAAATGTTTGAAAAAGCCGGCGGCGAACACTGGCAATTAGTAGAAAGTTTAAACTCCAGCCCATTGTGGGTAGAAGCCGTGAAGCAGATGGTTTTACGTAATTAAAAAATTAAAAAATAGATATTAAAAAGAAGACAGCCCGTAAAGCTGTCTTCTTTTTTAAATTTTATTCAAATCTATCCATTTACTAACACTTACTGGGGTATACCCTTGTAGCTTTTGCAGTAACTTTTCCGGCTCCTCTTCTATAACCAGGTTCGTACGGTGTTCTTCCCGGATAAACCCTTCGGCTACTCCTTCATCAATGAACTGTAAAAACCTTTCGAAATAATTATTTACATTGTAAAAGGCTACGGGTTTGGTTATGATGCTTAACTGGTTCCAGGTAATAATTTCGCAAACTTCGTCTAGGGTGCCAAAGCCGCCGGGCATGGCAATAAATGCATCCGCTAAACTGGCCATTAAAGCTTTGCGCTCGTGCATGGTTTGAACCACGTGCAATTCCGTGAGGGTAGCATGCGCTACTTCACGATCTACTAAACTCTGCGGAATCACTCCAACCGCTTTTCCGCCGTGTTGCAGTACACTATCGGCGATAGCACCCATCAACCCCACTCTACCCCCGCCAAAAACCAGTTGCATGTTTTGTTCGGCTAATAATTTCCCTAATTCTTGCGCCTTGGAAGTATAAATGGGATTATTGCCAAAATTGGCGCCGCAAAAAACAGCTACACTTTTCATTTTTTAAAATTTTTAAATTTTTTAAAAAGACGCCCGGGTCAGGCGATCATTAATGGCTTTACCCAATCCGGTTTCCGGTACGGCTTCCGCTAATATTACCTCAATGGGCAGCGCATCTAAGTACCGCAACGCCAAAAACAACTGACGCGCAGCTTCACTGGTATCTCCGGTGGGCGATAAAACAAACTGCTGCGTAGGCGGCACCAATTCGTAGTTATTTTGAAAAGACAAGATGCCTACGCTTTGCGGATCGTATTTTTTTAAATTTTCGCTGATGTTACCCAATACAACTTTTTTGCGTGGTGCGTAATGGCTGCTCAGCATACCCGGGGCTTTGGGGTTAGAACTGCTGGTTCTAATATAATTGATGGGTTTGTTGATAACCGTCTCTATTTGATCCAAGGCTAAACCACCCAACCGCAATATTTCCACCTCTTCGTTAATTACCTGAATAATGGTAGACTCAATGCCTACCTGGCAAGGGCCGCCATCCAGAATGTACGGAATACGCTCGCCGAGTTGTTGATCTACGTGCTGGGCTGTAGTAGGGCTTACGTAACCAAACGGGTTGGCGCTGGGAGCCGCCAAAGGAAAATCGAGTTGTTGCAACAAATTTAACGTAAGCGGATGATCTGGAATACGCACACCCACCGATTCATTGCCCGAAGTTACCAGTAACGGAACCCGCGGATTCCGGGGTAAAATTAAGGTCATCGGTCCCGGCATAAAAGCTTCGGCCAATTTATAAGCCAGGTCCGGAATGTTTACCGCAATTTGCTCGAACTGGTTAATACTGTGCGTATGCACAATTAACGGATCAAAAGCCGGCCGTTGTTTCGCTTCAAAAATGGAAATTACCGCTGGTTCCTGAAAAGCGTTGGCGGCCAAACCATAAACGGTTTCGGTGGGGATTGCTACTAATTTACCGGTACGCAATAGAGTGGCTGCTTGCCCTACATCCGTTCCTATTATTGCCATAATCTTTTAAAATTCAGCCGCAAAGGTAAAGTAATTCTTTTGTTTTTGAATCACCAAAGCAACTTTAGTAACATATATCATCCATCCGTATAAACCACAAGAGCTGCTAATAGGTTAGCAGCTCTTGTGGTAAAATTTTAAAAAATTCAATTTTTAGGCCGGTACTTTGGCGTATAACCCAGCCAGCTTTTCGGCTACGTAATCTATTTCGTCTGCGGTATTGTATTTACTAAACGAAAACCGGATGGCACCCCGATCGGGATCGCAGTTTAAGGCATTTAACACGTGCGAACCAGCATTAGCACCACTGGTACAGGCACTGCCGCCCGATGCCGAGATTTTATTGATATCCAAATTAAACAACAACATCTCAGTAATCTCGGAAGGCGGCAAGCTCACGTTTAACACGGTATACAAGCTTTTATCCGCCATGGCCGAATTTCCGTTAAATTCCACGCCTGGTATTTGCTCGGTTAAACGGGCAATCATGCGATTTTTTAAATTTTGAATGTGCTGCTGGTGCGCATCCATGTCGCGGTAAGCTATTTCTAAAGCTTTAGCTAAACCAATAATGCCGTACACGTTCTCCGTTCCACCGCGCATATTCCGCTCCTGCGAACCACCGTGAATAAGTGGTGGAATTTTTACGGCGCCATTAGTATAAATAAAGCCCACCCCTTTCGGCCCATGAAACTTGTGCGCGGAACCCACAATAAAGTGGGCTTTAAGTTTTTGCAGATCGTGGCGGTAATGCCCCATAGTCTGCACCGTATCGGAGTGCTGAATGGCATTGTATTTAGCGCAAATCTCGCTAATGGTTTGGATATCGTTTAAGTTACCAATTTCGTTATTGGCGTGCATGATGGAAACCAACGTTTGCTCGTGCGTAGCCAATAATTCTTCCAGATGATTTAAATCCAGGTTACCGCGTTCGTCGTGCCCCACGTAACTCAACTGAATTTCTCCGGATTTTTCCAGCGCCTCCAGCGTATGCAGTACTGCGTGATGCTCTAGTTTAGACGTAATCGCGTGTTTTAAACCCAGTGCCTGGATGGTAGAACAAATCGCCATATTATCGGCCTCGGTGCCGCCCGAGGTAAAAAATATTTCGGCGGGAGCTACATTTAATAAAGTCGCAATGGTTTTCCGGGATTTTTCGATGGCCGCTCGTACCTGCCGCCCGTGCGCGTGAATAGAAGATGGATTGCCAAAATATTCTAACATATAGGGCGCCATGGCATCAAAAACTTCTTTATCCAAAGGCGTAGTGGCAGCATTATCCAGATAGACTATCATTGTAATTATTAATTAAAAAATTATGAATTAGAAATTACCCTAATTCCCGCAAAACTCAATGAGCAAAAATAGAACATAAAAAAATGGATGGAAAGTTTAAAAGCTAAACTTTCCATCCATTGCTAATTTTTTATTTTTTTAGCTGATTTAATTTCAGGCTTTTACCGTAATAATTTCTTTGATATCGGCAATTATTTTGTTGGCCAGATGTTCAGCAGTCGCGTTGGTTTCAGATTCAGCGTAAATCCGGATAATTGGTTCGGTGTTCGAGCGCCGAAGGTGTACCCATTCTTTGTTAAACTCGATTTTTACCCCATCAATGGTATTTACCGGTTGTTTGGCGTAACGTTTCTGCATTTGCACCAACACATCGCCCACATCAATGTCCGGCGTTAATTCAATTTTATTTTTTGAAATGTAATAGTTGGGGTAAGCAGCCCGTAAACGCGACATGCGCAAACCACTCTTGGCTAAATGACTTAAAAACAAAGCAATACCTACCAATGCATCACGACCGTAGTGCAGCTCCGGGTAAATAATACCGCCGTTACCTTCACCGCCAATTACGGCGTTTTGCTCCTTCATCAGGTTAACTACGTTTACCTCGCCTACCGCCGAAGCAAAATACTCACCTCCAGCTTTCTCGGTTACATCGCGTAAAGCCCGGGTCGATGATAGGTTTGAAACTGTATTGCCTTTGGTATGTTGCAATACGTAATCGGCAACGGCAACCAAAGTGTATTCCTCGCCAAACATGCTGCCATCTTCGTTTACTAAAGCCAGCCGGTCTACGTCCGGGTCCACTACAATGCCTAAATCAAAATTGCCTTTTTCTAAAACTTTCGAAATTTCTCGTAAGTTCTCGGGCAGTGGTTCCGGGTTGTGCGCAAAATTGCCATCAGGCTCGCAGTACAGTTTTTCAATTTGTGTTACGCCCAAAGCTTCCAGTAACATTGGTACCGCAAAGCCGCCGCTGGAATTTACCGCATCCACTACTACCCGGAAATTTTTAGCCTTAATAGCTTCTACATCTACCAAAGGTAAATCCACAATGGCTTTTATGTGCTTGCGCAAAGCCGTATCGCTCTGAATGTATTTGCCGAGTTTCGTAACCTGGGCAAATTCAAAAGCTTCTTTTTCGGCCAGCTCTAATACTAGCTGCCCTTCTTTATCCGAAATAAACTCTCCTTTATCGTTCAGTAATTTTAAAGCGTTCCATTGTTTTGGGTTATGGCTGGCCGTTAAAATAATACCGCCGCCGGCTTTTTTAGCGGGCACGGCCATTTCAACGGTGGGCGTAGTAGATAAACCTACGTCAATTACATTAATTCCCATGCCCTGTAAGGTAGCAGCTACTAACTTATTTACCATATCGCCGGACAAACGCGCATCCCGGCCAACTACAATGGTATTGTTCTGCGTAGTTTGTAATACCCAGTCGCCAAAGGCAGCGGTAAACTTTACTACGTCCAGAGGCGTTAAGGCCTCACCTGCTTTTCCCCCAATGGTTCCCCGGATTCCAGAAATAGATTTTATTAAAGCCACGTGTATTGTGTTATGATTTTTTAAAATAATATTGGTTGTACTGTTTATTAACAAATAGTTAATCAACCAAAATATTGCCAGATGCTAATATTTTTAAAATTTAATGGCATTTTCGGTGCAATATACAATACAGTTGCACGTATTACCAACCATTAACCAACATAAGTCACCCTGAAGAAACTATTTCGGGTAGAAATACGAATATTAATTCTGTATTTTGTATAAAAAATTCTATAAAACTCTTGGTAGTTGTTTTATAAGAGTAACTTAACTCTAATACTTGTAGAAACCTAAATGATGAATAAAGAAGAAAACCGGCAAAATCAGTTACAGGCTTTTAACCGTCTCTTAGATATAATGGATGAACTGCGGGAAAAATGCCCCTGGGACCGGAAACAAACCATAGCCAGCCTGCGCCACTTAACTATTGAAGAAACCTACGAACTATCGGATGCTATTTTGCGCAACGATTTAAATGAAGTAAAAAAAGAAATTGGCGATTTAATGCTGCATCTGGTGTTTTACGCCAAAATTGCTTCCGAAACCAACACCTTTGATTTAGCCGATGTTTTAAATACCTTATGCGATAAGTTAATTTTCCGGCACCCGCACATTTATGGCAACACCGAGGCCAATACCGAAGAAGACGTGAAAAAAAATTGGGAACAGCTAAAGATTAAAGAAGGCAATAAATCGGTGCTAGGGGGCGTTCCTGTTTCATTGCCAGCTTTAGTAAAAGCCATGCGCATCCAAGAAAAGGCCCGCGGAGCAGGATTTGACTGGGAAAACAAAGCCCAAGTTTGGGATAAAGTAGAAGAAGAGTTAGGAGAATTTAAAGCAGAATACCAGTTAACAGACAATCAGGAAATAAATCAGGAAAAAGCCACGGCAGAATTTGGCGATTTACTGTTTTCGCTCATCAACTTTGCGCGTTTTATAGATGTAAACCCCGAAGAAGCGCTGGAGAAAACAAATTTAAAATTTATTAAACGTTTTAAATACCTCGAAAAAGAAGCCGGCAAGGCCGGAAAATCACTAGCTCAAATGTCACTGGCTGAGATGGATGTATACTGGGAGCAAGCTAAAAAAGACATCTAGTTTCTATCGCATTCCGGAGCCACGGCAATCAAAAATTTACATTTTTTTAATTTTTTTTGTTCTAAACTAGAATTAAACGGGCTTTTATCACTACATTAGGTCAACTTTAGATATATAGCAAGAATATGATACACATATACACTTGCCGTTAACCTAGTTAAAAAAAAAAAAAAATCTAAGATTAAAATATTGTAAATTTTTAGGTTTGATAAATTAAATATTTTAAAAAAAATTAATTGTCTTCTTTACATATTTAATCGATAAAGCAGTTAATTTATTAAATTCTTAAAATAAGCTATAGATTACAATAAAATTAATAAGGTAATAAATATCTAAATTTTGCGATAAGGGTTAATTTTATTTAGGTTTGTAATAAATGTTGCTAGAATTTTATGGAAAATTCCTCTTATTTACATCCTTAAATAAGGTAGCTCATAAAAAAAACAAAGTTGTTCTGGAATACTGGTAAACTTAGTTTTAAATGAATTTTAACTTATGCGGTTCCTTTTAAAAGGCTGGACCGTTTATTTCAGGAATAAGCCTTAAAAACAAAAACAACAAAAAATTATTTTTTAACCCAACCCAAAAAACTAAACTTTTAAATCTTAACAACAATGGAAAAAAAGAATGCCGTAAGTACGAATGCGCCAAAACCAGCAACTTCAAAACCAGCAGCTACCGCCAAACAAGAAGGAGGCGCCGCCGGTTCTATTTTTGCCAGCATCGTTATCCCTGTAGCAATTGTGGTTTCAGTCCTGATATATATGTTTATCCTGGGTAACCCGGCAAACTTTGAAGGTGGAAATCCGGAAAATCACCCACTACCAGGTAATTACCTTGGCGTAGTTTACAAAGGTGGCATTATTGTGCCTATGTTGATTTCCTTAAACTTAATGATTTTAACTTTTGCCATTGAGCGTTTCTTAACCATTAACAAAGCAAGAGGTAGCAAGGGAATTGAGCAGTTTGTAAGAACTATCCGTCAAAGATTAAACGTTAATGACATTAACGGTGCCATGGCAGCCTGCGATTCACAAAAAGGTTCAGTAGCTAACGTGGTAAAAGCTGGATTAGGCAAATACAAAGAAATGGAAACTGATCGCACTTTAGCGAAAGATCAAAAAATCTTAGCTATTCAAAAAGAGATCGAAGAATCTACCGCTTTGGAATTACCGATGTTAGAGAAAAACTTAGTAATTATCTCAACAATTGCTTCTATCTCTACCCTGGTAGGTTTGATCGGAACAGTATTGGGTATGATTAAAGCGTTCTCGGCTCTTGCAACTGCGGGTAGCCCGGATGCAGTAGCCCTCGCAAACGGTATCTCTGAGGCTTTGATTAATACTGCCTTAGGTATTATTGGTTCTACTATCGCCATTATTGCTTACAACTTTTTCACAAGCAAAATTGATGCGCTTACTTACAGCATCGACGAAGCTGGCTTTAGTATCATCCAAACGTTTGCTGCACAGCACGATAACGCTGGCCAAACTAGCACTGCGCCAACAACACATTCATCTGTTAACATTTAATAATTAGTACTTAAAATACTATGCCAAAAGTAAAACCTCATAGAGCTCGACCCTCCCTGGACATGACGCCCATGGTGGACTTGGCCTTCTTGCTGGTTACCTTCTTCATGCTGATTTCTAAATTTGCACCGGAAGAAGTAGTGGTTGTAGATACCCCGTCATCAACCTCGGACATTAAACTACCCGAATCGGATATTATCACGATTACGGTAGATAAAACCGGACGAGCTTTTTACGCGGTAGGCGGCCAGCAAACCAGACTAGCACTATTAGATAAAATGGCAGCCAAATACAAATTAAACTTTACTGCGGCGCAGAAACAACAATTCGCCACAATGGAGAGCTTTGGCGTGCCAATCGAACAATTACAATCTTTACTTGACCTGAGTCCGGAAGAACGGAAAAGAGCGCAACAACCCGGTGTACCTTACGATTCTGTAAATAATCAATTAGGTGACTGGATTATGCAAACCCGTTATTCTAACCCGAAGGTAAAGATTGCGATTAAAGGTGATAATGACGCGGATGTACCGGCTATTAAAGGAGTAATTAAAACCCTGCAAGACAGAAAGGTAAACCGTTTTAACCTGATCACCGATATGGAAGTTAAACCTAGAAACCTCTAAGCAAAAACAGAAATGGCTGAAATACAAGAGAAAGGCGGCGGAGGCGGGAAAGGCGGTAAGAAAAGATCCAAGAAGCAATCTACCAAGATTGACATGACCCCCATGGTGGACCTTGGTTTCCTTTTGTTAACGTTCTTTATTCTCACAACTACCTTCGCCAAACCGCAGACGATGGAAATTAACATGCCGGTAAAACCAGACAAGGAGGAGGAACAACAAGCGTTAAAGGCTTCTAATGCGTTAACCTTAATTGCTGACGAAAATGATCAGTTATTCTGGTACGCTGGCTTACCTGATGCTCCTACTGCTCCTGGTATGCAATTAACCGATTATTCTGCTAATGGCCTCCGTAAGATATTACTGGAAAAACGCTCTAACCCAAACTTAACCGTTTTGTTAAAGCAAACTGATAAATCGCGTTACAAAAACATGGTAGATATGCTGGATGAAATGAATATCACAGGCATCCGGAAATACGCGATTGTTGATGTGGACCCCCGGGATACAAAAATGATAACGGAAGCGAAAGCTAAATAAATTGTAGTAGAAAATGGAAAAACAACTGAATTATTCAACCGCGTCGCTCGACGACATTGTTTTCGAGTACCGCAATAAAGCTTACGGAGCATTTTTCCTTCGTAAGATTTATAATAAGCACGTTACCATTGCTACTATTATTGCTATTGCCCTTTTTATTTTGTTTCTAAGTGCCCCGCTAATTGCTAAATTAATTGGCGGCGAAGACGAATCAAATAAAGTGGTTAAAATAGAGAAAGTAGTAGAACTGGCTGAACCACCATCATTAGAGAATAAACCACCACCACCCCCACCAGATTTACCGCCACCGCCACCACCAGTGGTATCAACGGTTAAATTTACTCCTCCGGTAATTAAAAAAGACGAAGAAGTACGGGAAGAGGAAGAAATTCCGGATCAGAAGGAACTGGAAGATGTGGTTATCGCTACTGAAACTGTAGTGGGTAACACCAACCAGGAAATTTTAACCGAAGTGGAAGCTCCTTCGGAAGTAGGTGAAGTTGTATCGGAAGAGATTTTTACTTTCGTAGAGCAGAACCCAACTTTCCCGGGTGGTTTAGAGGCGATGTACAAATACTTGGGTAAAAACATTAAATATCCGGCAGTTGCATCCCGTAACGGTTTAGAAGGTAACGTAATCTTACAGTTTGTGGTAAACAAAGAAGGCGCTATCTCTGATATTACCGTTGTAAAATCACTGGGTGGAGGTACCGACGAAGAAGCGATCCGGGTAGTTAAAACCATGCCTAACTGGACTCCAGGTAAGCAAAATGGTCGTCCGGTAAACGTTCGTTATACTTTACCAGTTCGGTTTAAATTGCAATAAAATACGAGTAGTATAGAATAAAAAAACTCTGGATTCTTTATGGAATCCAGAGTTTTTTTATTCTATATAATAGTAAGGGATTATTTGTTTTTATAATTCAGAAGAACAAATAACTTAAAATTCAAAAATTTAAAATTATTTATCATGCAGCCTAATACAAACCGCTCCGGAAGTAACCCCGAAAAATATTTAAAGTATTTTACTTTATTTATGTGTTTGGTATATCCCATGCTGGGTTTGTTTATCATGCTTTCGGATGAAACTCAGATAGCATTACCGCAAAACTATAAGACCATCTTGGGTATTATGCTTATGGCTTACGGAGCCCTTCGATTTTACCGGGCATACAAAAAATATTTTCCAAAAGATTATCCGGATGAAAATAGATAAAGTATAAAACCGTTAGGTAAAAACTTCTATTTAAATCAAATTTTTAAAAATTTAGCGCGGTAATTATAATCAAGATATTATCTAACTCTGAATATTGCATAAAATCAGTTTTATTAAATATGAAAAGTAAAATATTATTTCTATACCAAAGATTATGGCTCTACTTGGTTTTAGGTACCAGCTTTTTAATTGCTTGTAACCGCGAAGGTAAAATCGAGGACACTCCTACTTCCGGTACAATTAAAATTAGTGTCGACGAAGCATTTGAGCCAATTATTGATTCTCATGTTTATGCTTTTCAAAAATTGTATAAATATGCCAAAGTAAACCCCTCCTACAAATCGGAAGCCGAAACAGTGAAAGACTTGTTACAGGATAGCGCCCGTTTAGTAGTTATTTCGCGACCGCTTACCAATGAAGAGAAAGAAGTATTTGTGCAACAAAAAATAACGCCCCGGGTAACTAAAATTGCGATTGACGGGGTTGCGCTTATTACACATCCGAGTAATACCGATACCACTTTTTCTATGGATGAGCTAAAAGACATATTTACTGGCAAAACCAACTCCTGGAAACAATTAAACCCTGCCTCTAAATTGTCCGATATAACTATTGTTTTTGATAATACAGGCTCTAGCACGGCCCGTTACATTACCGATTCGGTAACTAATAAACAGCCTTTGCCTAAAAACACTTTTGCTGCCAAAACAAACAAAGCACTTATAGATTATGTGGCTCAAACGCCCAATGCACTGGGTGTTATTGGCGTAAACTGGATTAGTGATTTTGATGATACTACGGCCATTAGTTTTTTACGTAAGATAAAAGTAGCAGCGGTAAGTAATAATCCGGATAAAACAGTAACTGATTCGTACGTTCAACCGTTTCAGGGATATTTGGCGCAAGAGTCTTATCCTTTACGCAGAAATGTGTATATTGTCAGCCGGGAGGCTCGGGCAGGGCTTGGCACAGGTTTTGCATCTTTTGTAGCTGGTGATAAAGGCCAGCGCATAATACTTAAATCTGGATTGGTACCTGCCACTATGCCAGTACGTATAGTATCTATTAAAGAATAAACTTTAACCAACTACCAATTTTTTAATTTTAATTAACCTTTTTAACCATGATCAAGAACTGGAAGTATATTCTAGCGTTTTCTGCTTCATTTGTTGCTACTACCAGCTTTGCCCAATCGGTGCAAGATGTGCAGCAATTGATTAATGTAGAACGTTACACCGAAGCCAAATCAACTTTACGTCGCCTAAATACATCAAATCCAAACGAAGAAGTTAGCTATTACTTAGGCGATGTTTATTTAAAGGAAGGTAAACTGGACTCTGCCAATGTTATATTTAGTCAGGCATTAGCTAAAGACGACAAATCGGCTCTTAGCATGATTGGTTTAGGCAAAGTAGCTTTAATGAAAGGCAATACAGCCGAAGCAGAACGTCAGTTTGATGCCGCAGTAAAACGCACCAAAGGAAAAGACGCCAACATCTTTAAACAAATCGGCCGCGCCTACGCTGACGCTGATGTAAAAGATATTACAAAGGCGTTGAGCTATATTGGTGAAGCTAATAAAATCACGAAGAATAATGATGCCATGGCTTACATTATCTTGGGTGATATTCACCAAAAAAACCCGAATGGTGGTGGCGATGCCATGAACGCTTATGACCGGGCTATACAAATTGATCCAAACAATGCAACTGCTTTCATGAAAAAAGGACAGTTATTCGTAAGATCTAAAAACTACAACGAAGCCCAAGCAGCTTTTGAGAAAGTAATTGCTTTAAACCCGAATTATGCCCCAGCATACCGGGAATTAGGCGAGATGAATTATTTTGTGGGTAAATACGACAGAGCGGTAGAAAATTTTAAAAAATACCGTTCGATGGCGGAGAACTCCATTGATACTCAAATTAAATATGCATCTTTCTTATTCTTAACCGAAGATTATGCAGGTACATTAGCTGAAGCGCAACAAGTTTTGCAGCAAGATCCCAATAATTTAGTGATGAACCGCTTAATGGCTTACTCACTTTATAAAACCAATAAAGTTCCGGAAGCTTTACAAGCCATGGAAAAATACTTTCAATTAGCCCAAGCAGATCCAACTAAAATAATTGCGTCTGATTATGCTTATTATGGTCGGATGTTAGCTGACACTGGTAAAGGAGCTGAAGCTACCGCTAATTTAGAAAAAGCTTTAGCAATGGACCCTAACAACCTAGATGTACAAAATGAAGCTGCTGCTGCTTATGTAAAAGCTAAGCAGTATGATAAAGCAATTACCATGTACAAAACTAAAATTGCCGCCAAACCAAGTTTAGTTGATAATTTTAAATTAGCTGACGTTTATTTAGCAGCAGAAAAGTTTGATTCCGCTGATTCTTTATATGCTGGAATTATTCAAGCCAGACCAGAGTATGCTACAGCTTATTTACGCCGGGCTCAGGTAGCTGAAGCCAAAGATAAAGGACAAACCGGAGCTGCTAAAACCGCTTATGAAGAATACATTAAAGTAGCTAATCAGGATCCTTCGAAAGCTGCTTCTAATAAACAAGGTTTATTTGTTGCTAACTATTACTTAGGCTTCCAAGCTTACAAAGCCAAAGATTTTGCCACAGCAAAAACTTACTGGACTGCCGCTAAAAGCTTAGATCCATCTAACAAAGATGTAGAAGTAGCTTTAAAGAACATTGAAGCTGCGCAGAAAAGACCTGCTGCTACAACAAAAAGAAAATCTTAATTGATTTTAACATACAAAAAAAACCTGCTTCCTTAAGCAGGTTTTTTTTGCCCTAGCCATACTCAAAAACAAATTCCTTATTGCTTAACGCGAATTCTACACAAACCTATAAGAACCTAAAGTACAAACTTGTAATCCATTCCAGTCATTCCTAGGAATCTAACCAGTAGGTAACCCATTGGATATCTTCTGAAATTCTATTAATTCTGCAGAATCATGTACTTGGAGTGGAATAAAGCCGTACGCTCCTCTTATCTCCAACTCAGGTTATTCAAGTTTATTAAAATCGAGCATTATAGTTACAGACAAGCTAATACTTATAATAAACTTATGCTTTTCATTCGCTTTTAAATCTCTCCCATTTCTCTAGTAAATTTTTAAAATCCAAGGGTAAATCCGAATCAAACTGCATCAATTGTTTAGAGGAAGGATGGCGGAACCCGAGTGATTTAGCGTGCAGGGCTTGCCGGGGCATTAACTCCAGAGCATTTTCTATAAAAGCTTTTAAAGTTCCGGTTCTTTGCCCGTAAACTTGCTTATCGCCACCGTAAGTAGCATCACCAAAAAGAGGATGACCTATGTGCTTAAAATGTGCTCTGATTTGATGCGTACGTCCCGTTTCTAGATTACACTTTACCAGACTAACGTATTGAAATGTTTGTAAAACCTGGTAATGGGTAACAGCGGGTTTTCCTTGCTCACCGTTCGGATAAACAGCCATAATCTTACGATCTTTCAGGCTTCGCCCGATATGTCCCCGGATGGTTCCAGTTGCCTCTTTAAGAATACCCCAAATTAACGCGTAATATGTCCGCTCAATAGAATGATCGAAAAACTGCCGGGCTAAATAAGACATTGCATACTCGGTTTTAGCAATAACAAGTAAACCCGAAGTATCTTTATCTATGCGGTGAACCAAACCTGGCCGGCCTTCGCCGTTTTTACCGGTTGGCAAATTTTGCAAATGGTAAGTAAGCGCGTTTACTAAGGTGCCGGTCCAATTACTATAAGCCGGATGCACCACCATACCGGGTTCTTTATTTACCAGTAATAAATCATCATCTTCGTAAATTATAGTTAACGGAATGTCTTCCGCAACAATATCAGTGTCTCGTGGCGGATCAGGTAAGGTAACCGTAATAACATCGCCAGGTTTTACTTTGTAACTTACTTTAGCCGGCTCATTGTTCACCCGTATAGATTCGGCCCGGATTGCGTTCTGCAGTTTGTTACGGGTAACGTTGGGTAACCGGTCCATTAAAAACTTATCTAACCGCAACAATGCTTGCCCTTTATCCGCTACAATCCGGACATGCTCATACAAATCATCGAGGTCGGTAAGTGCTTCTTCGGGCAGTTGATCTTCCAATAACATTTTTGATAATAGATAAATTTTAAAATTTAGGAGTATCATTCACAGCAATAATCCCCAAAATAGGTTTCTGCTATCACAGCTTTATTAATCCTCTAATTTTAATTAAACAACAGAAAAGGAAAATAAAAAAGCCGGTATATTGCTACACCGGCTCTTTCATGAAGGTATTTAAATTACTTATTTTTCTTACCAGTAGCAGGAGTAGTAGCTTTAACCGGAGTAGTATTGCTCGCTGCGGGAGCTTGTACAGCTGGAGCCGGAGCACCTTTAGCTGGAGGTGTAATACCCATTTGCTTTAAAACTAAATCAGAAATATTACCATCTTCCGGAGCGTGTAACAAAATAGCGGCAGTACCAGCGCCGGCATCAGAGTTAAATACATAAGTATAACCGTTACTTTTAGCTACATCATCAATGGCTTTCTGCATTTTTTTGTAAGCCGGCTCTAATAAAGATTGCTGCTTTTTCTGTAAAGAAATTTCAGCATTACGTTGAAACTCCTCGATAGAAGAACGCAAGTTCATAAGCTCTTTTTCTTTGTCTTTACGGATAACGTCCGTCATGGTAGTAGCGCCTTTTTGGTAAGCTTCGCCTTTGGTTTCAAACTCTTTTACTTTTGTTTGCAACTGAGTTTCTAACTGAGTACTATATGTTTTTAAATCTGATTCAATTTGTTTACTCTCTGGCATTAAGCTTAATACATAATCAACATTTGTATAGCCAATTTTAGGAGTAGCAGTCTGCGCCTGAGTGGAAATTTGCGCAGTTACAATTAATAAAGCAGTGGCAACAAAAATTTTAATTTTATTCATTTTAATCAATTAATTGGTTTACTTGTTTACTTTTTCTTTGCTTGAGATTTTTTTACTGGAGTTTTACTGCTAGTTGGTTTACGGGCAGCAGGAGTCTGCTTAGTGGTAGTTGCAGGTTCTTCTGAAGCGCCCACCTCATCCTCCTGAGATTGTACCTGGTTGCCGGGAGTTTCTACATTTGCATTGGTTGGTCTTGCTCCAGGAGTATTCTTTTCGGGCGAAGCCAAACCTAACTCTTCCAAAACATACTCGGTATAATCATGTACCGGATTCGTATATAACATTACTAAATCGCTCGATTTATCAAAAACAATTTGTAACTGACGTTTTTTAGCTACCTTCTCGATAGCATCATATACATCGTCCTGTACGGGCTTAATCAGTTCCTGACGCTTTTTAAAAACAGCACCTTCAAAACCAAAAATTTTCTTCTGGTACTCTTTTACTTCTTTTTCCTTCTCTACAATCTCATCCTGCCGCTTCTTTTTCATCTCTTCGGTGAGCAGAACTTCTTCGGCCTGATAAGATTTGTACATCTTATCTATGTTTTGATACATGCCTTCAATGTCTTTCTGCCAATTAGCCGACAGCTTATCAATTTCTTTTTGGGCATTATTATAAGCCGGAACTTTGCTTAATATAAACTCCGAGTCTACGTAACCAAACTTCTGCGCGAATGAAGCATTAGTTAAAAGAAGGAGTAAGATAACGAAAAACCAATATTTTTTCATCTTTTAATTATTTTATTCGCATAACTTTAATCTGGTTCAATTTATAAACTTGATTAATTAACACGTTTTCCTGAGATAAAACACACATTATACACTTTAAATTTCGTGCCACAAAAATTTTATTCTGAGTGGCTTAACGAATCTGCTGACCGATAATAAAGTGGAACATACCGCCTGGCTTCGTACTTGGCACATTAGGCACCGCCGGTACTTTATCGAAGCCCCAACCATAGTCAAAGCCCAGCAAACCAAATGCCGCCATAAAAATACGGGCACCTACCCCCGCGGAGCGGTACAATTTAAACGGATTGTATTGTTGATAAGATCCCACGTTGTTACCTGCCTCAGCAAAACCTAACACAAAAACCGTTGCTTGCGGGTTAGGCGATACCAAGTAACGTAGCTCTGTTACAAACTTGTTATAAGCTACCCCACCCTGTGGCGATGGGCTAACTGATTCGTCTTCGTAACCACGTAAACCAATATACTCCGTACCCACTAGGATATTACCGCCACCTAAACCGGAACCACCCAGTTTAAAGCGTTCTACTGGTCCTACGGGTTGATCTCTCCGGTAACTACCCAGGAAACCAAAGTGCGCGCGGGTGTTTAATACTAATTTGCCTTTCCGGGAAAGAGCAGTAAAGAATGAGGCATCAAACATCCATTTATTAAACTCGATCCACCTTTGAGCATCCCGGTTTGCATCAAATAAAGAATATGGTGGCGTTAAGTTTACGCTTAAGCTTAAAGTAGAACCACTTCTCGGGAAAGTTAACTGATCAATACTGCTCCGCGATAAGGTGTTAATAAATGAAATACTATTAAATGTACCATCCTGATAGCTTCCGAAAATCGGATAATTTTTGGATATATACTGGTTGTATGATAACGAGTGCGATAAACTAAAGTAGTTATCCGGCCAGCTTAAACGACGGCCTAAACTCACCGAACCACCATTTATCCGAATTCCCTGGGTTTCTTCGCCATTACTGATAATCCGGGAAACGGTACGGTTAATACCTACACTAAAGGAGTTCCGCTTACGGCCACCTAGCCAAGGCTCGGTAAACGATAAAGAGTAAGATTGATAACGTAAGCCGTTAGCCTGAATATTTAACGCTAATCGTTGCCCATCGCCACCCGGAATAGGCCGCCAGTTACGCAAATCACCAGCTTTTCGGAGAGAGAAGTTATTAAGCACCAAACCTACAGTTCCTACTATACCATACGGACCACCCCAACCACCGGATAAGGTAATCTGGTCGCTTGGTTTTTCGGTTACGGTGTACTTAATATCCACGGTACCATCTTCCTGATTCGGAATAGGGTTCATGCCAATTTGTTCCGGGTCGAAATAACCCAACGTAGCAATTTCACGCTGCGACCGGATCAGATCCGAGCGGCTAAATTTCTGACCAGGAATCGTATACAGTTCCCGTAAAATTACGTGGTCGCTGGTTTTAGTATTACCAGAAACAGTTACTTCTTTAATCCGGGCCTGGGCACCTTCCCGCACCCGCATTTCAATATCAATAGAATCGCCTTCTACCAATACTTCTACGGGGTCTATCTGGAAGAACAAATAACCATCATCCATGTACAGTGATGACACGTCGCTGCCATTCGGGTTGTATTGCAAGCGTTTATTTAATTCTTCTTTATTATAAACATCGCCTTTTTTCAGACCTAGAACACTTCCTAACTGCTTGGCATCATAAATGTAATTACCAGTCCAGGTAATATCCCGGAAGAAATATTTACGGCCTTCGTCTACTGTAATCTGAATGGCTAACTTGCCGTTGGGGCGCATGTACACTGAATCGGAAACAATAGTAGCGTCGCGGTACCCTTGCGAATTGTAGTATTCAATTACGCTGTTTTTATCGGTTTCGTAAAGAGGACGGTTAAATTTAGAAGCGGTAAACAACTTGTAAGGCCGTTTTTCTTTTGTTTTTTTCATTTTACGGCGCAGCTTCTTATCCGAAATAGCTTCGTTTCCTTCAAAAGCTATTTCTTCAATTTTAACTTTATTGCCTTTATCTACCGCAATATTTAAAACTACGCTGTTGGGTAAAACAGAATCCGGTTTTTGAAATACATTTACTTTAGCGTTCATGTATCCTTTCTCTAAATAATAATTCCGGACAGTGTTTTTAGTAGTGCTTAATAAAGCATCTGTAACTACTTTACCCCGAATCAGTTTTATTTTATCCCGCAAAGCATCGGCCTGACCTTTTTTGATGCCCGAAAAATCAAACCGCGATAAACGGGGGCGCTCAGTTAAAAAGAAATCCAGAAATACCTGGTCACCTTCGATTTTAGTAATAGAAACTTCTACGTTACCCAAAATTCCTTGCTCCCACAATTTGTGAATGGCTTTACCCAGGTCTTCGCCGGGGAGTTTAATGCGGTCGCCTACCCGTAAACCTGTTATAGAGATAAGCGTGTTAGGGTCTAGAAATTTAGCACCACTTACGGTAACGGCGCCAATACGGTATTCTTTGGGATTGTTGTAATCCAGTTCCCCGATGGTACTTTGGTTACCTAGATTTACTTGTGCAGATGCAGCGGTTGTTATAAAAACAAACAAAAACAACCAGAAATATTTAATCATTAAGTAATACTTTTATTCGTTAATTGTTCACTGGTTTTGCCAAACCGACGTTCGCGGCTCTGATAAGATAAAATAGCTTCGTGTAAATGCTGTTTTCTAAAATCCGGCCAGAGCAAATTAGTAATATAAATTTCGGTATAAGCTAGTTGCCAAAGCAAGAAATTACTGATGCGCATTTCGCCGCTCGTCCGGATAAGCAGTTCCGGGTCAGGCATTCCGGTGGTGGCTATATGTTCCGAAATAAGTTGTTCATTTACATCGTTTGGTTGCAATTCGCCTGCCGCTACCAAGCCGGCAATCTGGCGCATCGCCTGGGTTAAATCCCAACGACCACTGTAGCTCAAAGCTACATTTAAGGTCATGCGGGTGTTATGGGCCGTTATCTCCATGGCTTCCAGTAATTCCCGGCGGCAGGTACTTGGTAAGCTATCGGTATCGCCAATGGTTTGTAACCGAATATTATTTTTATTTAAAGTAGCGGTTTCTTTCCGGATAGTAGAAACCAGTAACTCCATTAATGCATTTACTTCGTATTGCGGACGCGACCAATTTTCAGTGGAAAAAGCATATAAGGTTAAATACGCAATACCCAACTCTGCGGCTCCTTCTACCGTATCCCGTACGGCTGCAATAGCATTCTGATGCCCGAATATACGGACACCCCCTTTTTGCTTTGCCCAACGTCCGTTTCCGTCCATAATAACGGCCACGTGTTTTGGCAAATTGTTTAAATCAATTTTTTCCTGAAGATTCATTCAACCCAAATTTCCGCGCAAGTTACAAAAACCCTGACAATTATGCGTTATGAATCCGCAATAAACAAATATTTCCTGTGCATTTAAGTAAATTATAAAAATTTAAAAAATATTGATTTTCAGGGCTTATTATTAACTAAAGCTACAATTTCTGATGGCTGTGCCAATCATTTTATAAAGAAACACGCTGGCAATACCTGATTGGTTATAGTATGCTGGCCTGGTATTTTTTAGATGCAAAACAGGTTGGGTAGGTTGCCTGAAAATAAAATTTTTAAATTATTTGTATGATGCGGGCGGGCAAAGCAGCTTATAGAAAGTATAGGAAATACTTAGTCCGTTATAAAAATACCAATCTTTATCGTAAGGGTCGGTATGCGGCAGTTCGCGGTAAGGCAGTTGGGCGTAATCCTGGGTTTGCAGGTAGTCTAACCGGTCGCCGTTTTTAGCAAAGGTTTTGCGGGCACCAACTTCAAGGCCTAAGTTCCAGTGATAAGATAAGGCGTACTTAAAACCAATGCCGGTTGGTATAGAAAGCACAATGCCACTTTCTGCTGGTTTTTCATGTCCTTGTAATTCGGCTTTGTTGCGAAAGCTGGCCGCCGCAAAACTAATGAAGTAATAAGGAGTCCAGCGGGTACGCCGCCGCTGATTGTAGTAGTCCAGGAAATTGTATTCTAATCCGGCCGATAATTCTACCAGATTGGTTTTGACAATGGCCTGCCGGAAACTATTAACGGGAAGTTCGGCATTTTCATCATTGGCCCGTAAAAAGCCGGCCATTAAATTAGCTTTTAAAGTAACCGGTTTGGAAATATCTTTTTTATAAAAAATAACAGCTCCCGGACGATTATTTAAAAACCGGTAATTAGGCGCTACTTCGCCTTTGTAAACTAAGCCGCCTATTCCTCCGCCTATTTCACTGGTATTTTGCGCAAATAATTCATTACCAAAAAAAAGACTCCTTACGGCCCATAGGGTTATAAGGAGTGTAAGGCGTACACTGGTTTTAAACATGTAATAAACTAAATAATTTAAAGTAAAAATTTACTTCATAAGGTTACTTTATTTTAGGGTTTTTCACTTGTTTAGGCAAAATATAGTACAAAGAAATACCAGTAGTAATGTACCAATCTTTATCACTCACATCGCCCCGCTGGTCGCCCTTCAAGCCAAAGCCATTAATGTGCTTGTAGCCATACGGATCGGTTAACACCGGGGTAAAACCAGAATCGCCGCTACGATCGGACAGCAACGCCGCCCGGGTGCCGGAAGCCGCGGCCAATTCCCCTTTATCGGCGTAATTACTGCTTACATCGTCCAGGTAATCGGTAAAGGTTTTGCGCCAGCAAATTTCAAAGCCTATGTCAAAGTTAGCGTCGAGTTTATATTTAGCCCCAATACCCACCGGTATAGCCAATTGAATTTTGCGGTAAGGCTTCGGGTAATTTTTGCTTTCCCGGTCCGGCACATACTGGCCCTCGGTGCCTAATGGTTGTAAAGCATACCAACCTTTTGCCATGCCTTCGCCATCAAAATACGCTTTGGGATTATGATGAAAAACACCAATACCGGCAAAAACATAAGGCATAAAATCAGGCCGGCGACGGTACGGAAAGCGGTTTTCGTAAATTTCGTAAACGGCCACTCCGTTAAATTCTACAATATCATTCCGAAAATTTAAATTCCGTTGAAACCGCGGCATGTTATCGAGTTCGTTTTCAGAAGCGCTCTTTTTATCATCGCCGTATAAACGCCCCCACGATAAATTACCGCGTGCCGAAATGCGGGGCGTAAATTTATAAGTATAATTAGCGCCTACGTTTAACCGGGTAGATAAAAACCGAAAACTGGCAATATTGGCATCCGGAGCCATTTCGCCAAAATAGTTGATGGCATTCAGGTTAATACCTACTGTGGCGTAACGCCGCTTTTTCATCCAGCGCTGGCCGTAAGCATCGTATACGTGCAAGTTAATACCTGTTTTTCGGTAACGCCTTTGCTTTGCCCAACTCTGACTGTAAGCGTTATCAACTGTTAAGGCTAACAAAATAATTAAAATAACAACCGAAGAACTAGCATTTCTTAGTTTCAATTCCATCACAAGTATACTATGCTGTAGAGAACGTTACTTTGCTGAATATGTGTATTGCGGTAACCTGTCCAAAATTAGAAATTTAATATAGATTAAAAAACATTTTTAATCTATTACCCTTATTCTTTATAGGTCATTTCGTTTATCAAACCCCCAATTTAGCTTAGTCCGCAGCGTATTTAAGAAATTTACCCCGGCAATTTTTACTAACCGGGCGTTAAAGCTTTCTCGTTTTACGGCAATTTTTATGGTAGCATCTACTGGTTTAGACCTGGAATCGAGCGAAACTAAAAAATTGTTACTCCGCCCTTCAATCTCAAACGATAAAACACTCTTATCCGATACAATTAACGGCCGAACATTTAGATTATGCGGACATACGGGAGAAATAACAAAATTGTTAGTTTGGGGTAAAACTACGGGTCCGCCACAACTTAAAGAATAACCCGTAGAGCCGGTTGGCGTAGCAACAATTAAGCCGTCGGCCCAATACGAGTTCAGGTATTCCCCATCAATGTAGGTATGCACCACAATCATGGTGGAGGTATCGGTTTTTAAAATAGAAAACTCATTTAAGCCAAAATTTATTCCATCAAATATCTCGGAATCGGTTTCGGCCCGGATCAGCGACCGTTCATCCAGGGTATACTGGCCTTGGTAAAGCGCTTCGATGGCCTGGCTGGTTTGCTCAAAAGGCACGGTGGCTAAAAAACCCAAACGACCGGTGTTAATGCCCATAATCGGAATTTGTTTTGCCCCCACATAGGTAATGGTATCAAGCAGCGTACCATCACCGCCAATACTCAGCACAAAATCTACTCCCAGCAAAGGGTCGCCGCGCCGGAAAGTTTCTACGCCGCTTGGTAGCTGAATGTGGTTTTGCAGATAAATTTTAAAATATTCTACAATGGTAATTTGGGTGTGGCGCGCAGCTAATTCGTCAAAAAGTTTTTGAATATAAGGCAACAGCGCTTCCGTAAAAGGCTTCCCGAGGATGGCTACTTTCATGTAAAATTTTAAAATGGAATGCCCGTGTTTACAAAAAATCCGGCTTGTCCGGTATTGGTTAAAGTATACTCCAAAGTAACAACTTTATCGTAATACGTAACAAGGTGCAAGCCGATTCCTGCAGATAGCAACAAGCGATTAGCAAAACTGTTTTCGGCCGAATAATATTTATCGTGCGCATAACCCGCATCGGTAAACCCATTCAGGTACATACTTAGAGGTATTCTATTAAATTTTGGGCTTTTTAAAAAACTTAGTACAATCTCGCGTTGCGGCAAAATATTGCGCGATAAGCCTTGTTTAAATAAACCAAACTGCTCCCCGTTTACTACATACAATTGGTAGCCGCGAACCAATACGGTGCCGTAGCCCAACACCTGGTTATCGGCAAAGGCGAGTCGCTGCGACAGCATGGATTTCCCTTCCAGGCCAAAACTGTAAAACCATTTGGCCGCTAAAGGCACATACCGGCTGTATTTGGCGCGTAACGAGGTACTGGCATTGCCGCTGTTGTTGCTGTACAAACGCTGCGCAAAGGCTACCTGAAAATAACTCCCCGATAAAGGATAAGAAAATGTATTCCGGAAATTACGGGTATGCACTAGGTTTAATTCCGCGAACTGGCGTTTTTGCCGGCCTAGAAAATACGCTGGATTTAAAGAAAACGCCGCATTGGAGAGGCGCTGCCAATTATAGGTAAAAGTAAGCGCCGTTTGGCGTTGTACATCGGCCCGGTAGAGCAATCCCGGCGACACGTAAACCCGTTGCACTGCAAAATCATTATTTTGGTGCAAAGTAAGTAAGCGGTTATCTTCAATGGTATAATCTAAGGCGTGGCTCCGGTATAGCGAAACTGCCAGCGTAGCCCCCATTTTGGAACGGCCCACATTGGGTTTGCGGTAAAACACTTCTAATTTGCGGTTGTAGCCGTGCTGCACATTAGCCCGCAACGTTTCGTTTAAACCCCGGAAATTTTTAACGTCCAGGTGCAAACCGTAATCAATGCGGCGCCAATCGTTGTGCTGCAGCCAGGCATTAAAATTGCGGTCGGCGAGCGAAAAGATAGGAACCGGCCAAATATACCAACGTTCCTGCACCGAAAAAATAAGATTTAATTCACCGTTATCGCAGAGCGCTATGTAGCGCACCCAATGAAAAAGCTGGAGGTTATACAACTGCAATTGGTTTTCGGCCAGGCGTTGGCGCAAATCTGCCGCGTTTACCCGGTCACCTTCTTTTAAGTTAAGCTCTGCCCGTAATATTTTTTCCTGGGTAATTTTATTGCCTTCGAACTGAATGCTACGGATAAAAACCTGGCCGGAATCGGTGGGACAGCTCAAAATATTTTGCGCCGAATCTACAGAAATACCGGTTACGGGCTCCGAAGTAGTTTGCGCAGAACCAGAAAGCCAGATAAAAAAGAAAAAAATTAAAAAAAACGGAAAGCTCCGCACCCGCTAAATATTAATATACCGCAGCAGCAAATCTAAACGGTCCTGATCATCTTTCTCGTCCGTTGCATCCTGGAATTGCGCGGTAATGCGGTAATCAAAACGCTCGAAAGTAGCAATAATGCGCTTCAGGTCGCTGGTATTCATTTTAAGGGTTAATCTTATTTTATAGGGATCGGCTTCGTCCGGCGACACGTAGGCGCTTAAAATCTTGGCATTATTGCTTTCTACTAACCGGCTGATTTCGGTAAGCGAATAATCGCGCTCGTTCATGCTTAGTACCAAAATACCGCCCTGTCCCTGCAAAGCCGACATTTGCCCAAAGGCCGAAATGGTATCGTTTACCGTAATAACTCCTAAAAACTCGCGTTGCTCATCGAGCACTGGCACTACCTGAATTTTATTTTTAATGGCGGTTTCCATTACATTGTAAAAATGCTGGTTATACAACACAAAAACATCTTCGTAACCAAATGGTACGGTTTGCAAAGATTCGTGCGCTACTTTAGCTTCCAGAATATCTTCTTCAGTAATTAAACCCAAATACTGACGCAGCTTTACTACCGGTAATTGATTTACCCGGAATTCTTCCATCCAGCGAACAGCCTTAGCGGGCGTGTCCGACAGCTTTAAAGGTGGAATCATTTGATTTATTAGTTCTTCTGCAATCATGGGGTACCTCCGGTTTTCCGTCTTTCTCAGGTAAAACGGAAAACAATTATATTAGATTCACTTACGTATTCTGCAGCTATCAGGGATTTAACTCCAGAAATTTATTTAAATATTTATTAAAAACTTCGGGCTGCTCCATCATGGGCGCGTGCGAGCATTTATCAACAAAATGCAAAACCGAACCTTTAATTAACCGGTTAAACTCGTGCGCTACGTGCGGTGGGGTAATGGTATCGTTTAATCCCCAAATTAAACACGTAGGCACCGTTATGCGGGTAATATCTTTGGTCATGTTATGGCGCTGCGCCGATTTGGCCATGGCAATAATCCGGAGCACTTTAGAATTACTGTTGGTAATCGAGAAAACCTCGTCTACCAACTCCTTGGTGGCCGTTTCGGGTTGATAAAAAGTAAACTCTACCCGTTCTTTAATGTAGGCATAATTCCCGCGTTTCGGGAAAGTGCTGCCCATAGAATCTTCGAACAAACCCGAGCTACCCGTTAGTACTAACCTTTTTACCCGCGAAATATTGTTGAGGGTATACACCAAAGCAATGTGCCCGCCCAGCGAGTTGCCCAACAACGTAAAGTTATTCAGTTGTTTTAAAGCCACAAATTTTTCTACGTAAGCCGTAAGCCCAGGCACTCCGGCTTCGCGCAACGGCAAATCGTAAATGGGCATTAACGGAATTACAATCCGGTACCGGTCTTTAAAGCCATTAATCACGTCGGCCCAGTTACTCAGGGCTCCAAACAACCCATGCAGCAACAGCAAAACCTCGCCTTCGCCTTCGTCAATATACTTAAAATCCCCTTCTTCTTTAATATTAAAATCCATTCGTTTGGATAAATCTTAATTTTTTAAATTTTTTAATTTCTGATACCAGCAATAGTAAGCCAATTACGCAGGATATCCAAGCCGTAAGTAGTTAAAGCCGCTTCCGGATGGAACTGCAATGCGTATAAAGGCAACAACTCGTGCCGGAAAGCCATTAACTCGCCAGCGGCCGTATAAGCCAGGGGCACCATGTATTTACCGGGTTCTTGCAATACCAGCGAATGATACCGGACAACCGGCATTTTTGTTGGTAAACCGGCAAAAACCGGGTCGGGTACGCAGGTAATTTCGGAAACTTTGCCGTGCATGGGTTTAATGCCTTTTACCAGGGTAGCCCCAAAAAACTCGCCCAAAGCCTGGTGCCCCAGGCAAATCCCCAGGATCGGCAATTTATCATGATAATACGCAATTACCTCCATCAGCACCCCGGCTTCGCGCGGTTTACCAGGCCCCGGCGACAAGACTATGGCTTCAAAATCCAAGGCCTGGATCTCAGCTAAAGCAACATTATTCCGGACTACCTGCGCCGATACGCTTAACTGCCCAAAATAATCGAGCAGGTTATACGTAAAGGAATCAAACGAATCTAAGAGCAAAATCAAAACCTAACCTATAAATTATAATTGCTCTGGGTTACCAACTCGCAATAATTTTAAAATATTCCTCTCAGGGTACTTAATAAATACTTCGCAAAAGGCAGAAAAAAGCCTACTACCTGCAAGGCATACGGGGTTGCTTTGGCAATTACCGGGTAAACCTCCGATTTCTTTAGGACTTCATGCGTGAACGAAATACCCGTTAAATTTAATACGTACAGAAAAAGACTTACGCCTAAACACCAGGTAAGTGCCCCGAGCAATCCGCCGCCTAAGCTATCGAGCATGCCCAGGGGCGTTAAATGAATTACTTTTTTGGCTACGGTGCCTACTAATCTTACAGCAGCAATAATTAACATAAAAACCACCAGAAAAGTAATAAAAGGTAAAAAGCCGAAAGCCTCGCCTACTACGCCCCGCATTACCGGAATAGCGGCATTTAAGAACTGCAACCCAAAAACTACCGCAATAACCCACGCTACCAGCGATACTATTTCGAGTAGCAGTCCTTGACGGAAACCACTAAAAGCACCGTAAGCAATAGGTGCCAGTAAGAAAAAATCAAACGTGGTCAAAGCAAAAAATTAAGCGTTGGTGTTATTTAATAACTGACTTACCGCTGCCGAAATCGCTTTACCATCGGCCTGGCCGCTGAGTTCGCGCGCTGCTACGCCCATCACTTTGCCTAAGTCCGACGGACCGGTTGCACCTACCCGCTGAATTATTTCTACTAAGCGAGCCCGTAAATCGCCTTCATCCAGCTGCGCGGGTAAAAATTCCTCGATTACTGCTAGTTGGGCCAACTCTACTTCTTCCAGGTCGGTCCGGTTTTGTTTGGCAAAAACCTCCGCTGACTCCCGGCGTTGCTTGGCCGCTTTGGTTAATAATTTTAATTCTGCATCGGTAGTTAAGGTTTGGGCAGCGCCTTTTTCGGTTTCGGCCAACAGTATCTGCGATTTAATGCTGCGTAAAGCATCTAACCGTACTTTGTTTTTAGCCAGCATGGCTTTTTTAATGTCAGCTTCTATTTTTTCTTTTAAACTCATCGTTTTAGATTTTTTGTTTTTCGGATGAATACAGATATTTGACTTTCTGGCAAACAATTTCGACCGGTTAATGAATATCATCTGACTGGTGCTTGTCCGCAGGGTTGAAATTACTAAATAAATTTGTATTTAGCCGAAGCCAACCAGCAACAGCGGCCAGAGACCGGTAAAAAGCCAGAAGGAAAAAGTAGAATTAGTATGGCCAAAATTAGTTCTACCAGAAAGTCCAACGTCTAACATCCAATACCTAACAGCTATAAGAATGACTAAACTCAGCGTAAATATAAACAAGATTGCTACGCTCCGGAATGCCCGGGGCGGTAACCGGCCCAACCTGGTACAAAGCGCTTTAGATTGCGAGCGTTTCGGGGCGCAAGGCATTACGGTACACCCCCGGCCTGACGAGCGCCACATTCGGTACCAGGACGTACTGGATTTAAAAAAAGTAGTAACCACCGAGTTTAACATTGAAGGCAACCCGACGCCGGAATTTCTGGAGCTGGTAAAAAAAGTGGTGCCGGAACAAGTAACCCTGGTACCCGATGCGCCGGACGCGATTACCTCTAATGCCGGCTGGGACACCCTGCGCCACCAGGACTTTTTAAAAAAAACTATTGCTGACCTAAAAAGTATTGGTACCCGGGTGTCGATTTTTGTGGACCCGGTAATAGAAATGGTAGAAGGCGCCGCTGAAACCGGCACCGACCGCATTGAATTGTACACCGAGGCTTACGCCAGCCATTACCACCAAAACCGCGAACAAGCCATTGCCCCGTACGCGCAAGCCGCCGAACGGGCCGTAGCTTTAGGCTTGGGTATTAATGCCGGGCACGATCTGGATCTGGATAATTTAAAATACCTGCAGCAAAACATTCCTGGCTTGCTGGAAGTATCTATTGGCCACGCCCTTATCTGCGACGCGCTTTATTTAGGTTTGGAGAATACCATTCAGCTTTATTTACGTCAGCTTTCTTAAACTTGGCCCTTTGATTCAGCCGCTCGAAATTCATGATTTTTTAAAATATTTGGCGCAGCACCGTATTCCGGTATTGGATGTGCGGGCACCCAAAGAATTTACCGAAGGCCATATTCCGGGCGCGCAAAGTTTGCCCCTTTTCACCGACGACGAACGCCGGCAAGTAGGAACGGCCTACAAGCAAATTAGTAAAGACCAGGCAGTGTTACTGGGGCTGGACTTATTTGGTCCTAAAATGTCCGCGATGGTACGCGAAGCCGAAAAGCTGGCTCCGGGCAAAGAAGTAATGCTGCATTGCTGGCGCGGCGGTATGCGCAGTTCCGGCGTAGCCTGGCTCCTAGACCTGGCTGGGTTTAAAGTAAACCTACTGCAAGATGGTTATAAGGCTTTCCGGCGCTTAGTGCATCAAACTTTTGAGCAACCTTATCCATTGCTGGTACTGGGCGGCATGTCGGGCAGCGGTAAAACCGAGATTCTGCTGGAACTGCAAAAACTCGGCGAACAAGCCATCGACCTGGAACACCTGGCCAACCACTGCGGATCAGCTTTCGGCGGAATCGGCAAAGAGCCGCAGCCTTCCATTGAGCAATTCGAAAACAACCTGGGCGCTGCTTTACTAGCTATTAATCCGCTGCAAGCGCTTTGGCTCGAAGACGAGAACATTACCATTGGCCGCATTAATCTGCCCAAGCCACTCTACGACCAAATGCAGCAAGCCTTCTTAATCAAACTGGAAGTACCCAAAGCTATCCGAATCCAAAAATTAGCCCAAGAGTACCAAACCGCTGATAAAGGAAAGTTGCAGAAAGCAGTGGAACGCATTAAGAAACGTTTAGGTGGTTTAGCTTACAAAGAAGCTATGCAGGCTATTGAAACCGATGACATTGAAAAAATGGTAGAACTCGCACTCGCTTACTACGACAAAGCTTATACCTACCAATTAGCAAACAAGTCCGCAGATAAAATCATAAGTATTTCCTTAAATAGCATAGATGCGCCGGAAAATGCGCGAAAAATTTTAGAAGTGGTAAATGAGAAAAAGTTGATACTTAATTAAGACGTAGAGAAACCATGGTATTTATACTACGACTGATTTTTTAAATTTTGTCATTCCAGCAAAATCTATTTAGCTCCGTAGTTTTTAAATTTAATCTTCTACTTTCTGCATCTAACTCTTCCGTTACCTAATCGGCAACGACAAAAATTTAAAAAATCTGCTAAACCATGACCGACTATAAACTTACCCAATACAGCCACGGCGCCGGGTGCGGATGTAAGATTGCACCGAAAGTGCTGGATGCTATTTTGCATACCACCTTTAAAGCGCCCGAAGACAAGAATTTACTGGTAGGCAACAGTTCCCGCGACGATGCCGCCGTGTATGCCTTGGGTGATGGGACAGCCATAATCAGTACCACCGATTTCTTTATGCCCATTGTGGACGATGCCTTTGATTTCGGGAAAATCGCCTCGGCCAATGCAATTAGCGATGTGTACGCCATGGGCGGCAAACCTTTAATGGCGATTGCCGTGCTGGGCTGGCCCGTAAATACCTTACCCGCCGAAGTGGCGCAACGGGTAATTGAAGGAAGTCGGGCTATTTGCCACGAAGCGGGCATTCCGCTGGCGGGCGGTCACAGCATTGATAGTCCGGAGCCGATATTTGGTTTGGCGGTAACCGGTCTGGTAAACATTGCGCATTTAAAACAAAACAATACCGCTACTGCCGGCTGCGAATTATACCTCACCAAACCGTTAGGAGTAGGCATCTTAACCACCGCCCAGAAAAAAAATATTTTAAAAATGGAACATGCTGCCTTGGCTCCGCAGCAAATGATGCAGTTAAATAAAATCGGCGCGGAGTTAGGGAAAATGGCTGCCGTAAAAGCCTTAACCGATGTAACTGGTTTCGGCTTACTAGGCCACCTTTCCGAAGTGTGTGAAGGCAGCAATTTACAAGCTGTTATTGATTTTGCGGCCGTTCCTCGCTTACCCGAACTGAATGAATACCTGGCTCAAAAATCAATACCCGGCGGCACCACCCGCAATTGGGATAGCTACGGCCATAAAATCAGCGAACTTACCGACTACCAACGCGCCATTCTCTGCGATCCGCAAACAAGCGGCGGCTTGTTAGTAGCCGTAGACCCCACCGGCCGGGAAGAAGTATTATCGCTTTTTCAAGAGTTTCATTTAACTTTAAAGCCGTTTGGGGTTTTACAAGAGCCGGATAGCACGAAAAGTTTAATTACAGTAAATTAATTTTTTAAAATTACTGCATTCCTTTACGCGCTGGTTCAAACAAAAATTACATGTCGTTATACTTAAATCTGATTAAAACGCTGGGTTTGCTGGTGGGTGGTTTATATGCCCTGCGGTTTTTAATCGGGCTTTTTTCGCGCCGGCGCAGTACGTTTACTCTTGATTTTCACCGGCAGTTTTCGCTGCTGTTCTGGTCTATTTTGTGTGTATTGGTTTTAATTCCGCTTTTAGGAGCGCTTATTAACTCCGCCGCGAGCCTTTTACCCATCGAAACCATATTCCTGATTATCGCCTCGGCTCTGCTGCTCTCGTTTTCGTTACCTACTTTTTTTCTGCATAGCCAGTACTGGCGCCAAAGCCGCTCGCTGTTAGTAGAAGTAGATAAACGCAACGAATCTTTTAAAATTTACAATCTGCAGCACAAACACTTTTACCCCAAAGAAAAAATAATCCGGACTACCTATACCCGCTGCCGATCGCGACAATACTTCTGGAGTCAATACGAGTATCTCACCTTCGAAATGACCAACGGTGATAAAGTGACCGTTACCTCCCTCCTGTTGCCTTTAAACCAACTCACCAAATTTCTGCCTGCCAAAACCATCCAGACCCAAACCAAAACCATCTGCTGGTTATAAATAATGCAAATGATAATTTTCATTTTAGTACTTTTAAAAATCCGTATTTCTTTGACTTAGAAAAGAAAATTTTTCTATAAAAACCCCTTTCATCAAAAAAGCAACCGGACACTACTAAAAGCAACTGACACCAGTTTGGCTGTTGAGGGCCTTCTAAGGTTCTGGTTCTGCGCAGCAGAATTCCGACAATAGGAGTAAAGGAAGCTTAGACCGCCCGAAAGAGCCAAACGAGGCCCGTCGGCCATGAGGCAAAACTTGAAGCAAGCAAGCTAGATAGCACCTAAGCCTGGAGGCTTGAAAAGACTCCAAGTAAGTACGGAAACATATTAAATTTTAAAAATTTTCTTTTTAGCAGCTTGGCAAAGCAGATCAAGGTTCCGGCTAAAGCCGGAGTAAAGTCGGAGACTTTACCTTGTCAGTAGGCCCAAGTTTGAAAACTTGCGCCAGATGATGGAGGAAGGGTGGATAAAAACTTGAGCCAGAGAAGGGCCATATGAAGGCCAGTTTCATGATTTACAAACCAGATAGCACCGCAATATGGAGACGGGAACCGGCTCCAAATAATACGAGTAGTAATCCTAAGCTTATGAAAAGATAAACATTGCTTACTCCTGATTGTACTATTACGTAAGTAAAAGCTATTACCTTTACCCTTGTTTCCGGACAAGATTTTTAAAAATTTAAAATTCTCTTATGAAACTACACTACCGCGACTTAGGCCAGGGCACCCCGTTTGTAATACTTCACGGCTTGTTTGGCCTTTCGGATAACTGGCAAACTTTAGCGAAATACTGGAGCCAAAACTACCACGTGTACCTGGTAGATTTACGCAACCACGGCCGCTCGCCGCACAGCACCGATTTTAACTACGATTTAATGGTGGAGGACTTAGCGGAGTTTTTAACCGAGCATCAACTGGAAAACCCGGTAATTATGGGCCACTCCATGGGCGGTAAAGTAGCCATGAATTTTGCTTTAAAACACCCGGAAAAGCTAAGTAAACTTATTGTGGCAGATATTGCGCCTCGGCCTTACCCGGTACACCACCAGGATATTATTGATGGTTTAAACGCCATTGATATTTCCACGATGACCAGCCGCACCGAAGCCGAAGCCGCTTTAGCGCCTTATATTCCGGAAGCAGAAACCCGTTTATTTTTACTGAAGAACTTGTACCGCCGCGAAGATAATTCGTTTGGCTGGCGCATGAACCTGGCTACTATCGAAAAAAACATTGAAGAAGTTGGCCGCGAAACCACCTCCGATACGCCGTTTACCAAACCTACGTTATTTATAAAAGGCGAGAAATCCCGGTACATTCAGGATAAAGATATGCCTTCTATCCAGCGCTTATTTCCGCAGGCTAAACTAGAAACCGTAGCCAATGCCGGCCACTGGGTGCACGCCGAAGCGCCCGAAAAGTTTTACCAACTGGTTGTTGATTTTATAAAGTAATTTTATGCCCGATTCCGGTACTATTTATTTAATTCCGACGGTACTCGCGGAAGAAACAGCGCCAGCAGTTATTCCGGCGCAGGTAGCGCAATGCATTGCCGGGTTAAATTACTTTATCGTGGAAAATGCCCGCACGGCTCGCCGCTACATTAAAACCATGGCTCCCGAAAAAGTAATTGAAAGCCTGCAAATTGTAGTAATTGATAAAAATTCGTCGGAAGCGGAAGTAAAAAAAGCCCTGGAACCCGTTACAAAAGGGAAAAATGCCGGCATTATTTCGGAGGCCGGTTGCCCCGGCGTGGCCGATCCGGGTGCCGAAGTAGTAAAATGGGCCCATCGGGCCGGAGTAAAAGTGGTTCCTTTGGTGGGGCCATCGGCTATTCTCCTGGCGTTGATGGGTTCGGGTTTTAACGGCCAGTCGTTTGCGTTTCACGGGTATCTGCCCATCGAGAAAAAAGACCGGGTGCAAGCCATTCGCAATTTAGAAAAAGACATGCTGCAGCGCGACCAAACGCAAATTTTTATGGAAACGCCTTACCGCAACAACCAACTACTCTCGGATTTGCTACAGCAACTAAACCCTACTACGCAGTTGTGCATTGCCGCCAATATTTCTGGTTCCAACGAGTTTATTAAAACGACTACCGTAGCCAAGTGGCAAGGCAAATTACCCGATATTCATAAACAACCCGCCGTTTTTTTAATTTATCGCTCCTAGCTAGCATCGTTTTTTTATGCTTTTGTTATTGCGTGGCCTGCTTTTTTTAAATTTTTGCTTTTTTACCTTTAACGGTTTCGCGCAACCAAGCCCGGCAGCAACTAAAACCCAGCTGCAACGCTACGAATTCAGCCATCCGCAAATGGGTACTATTTTCCGGATAGTGCTTTACGCTATTTCCCCGGAACAAGCCCAAGATGCCGCAAACGCTGCTTTTGCCCGGATAGATACATTAAATCAGATCATGAGTGATTATGTGCCCGATAGCGAATTAAACCAATTGGCGGCTACAGCGGGCACTGGAAAAGCCATCAAGCTAAGTCCGGATTTATGGAAAATTTTAAAAATTTCCCAAACCGTTTCCCGTGAAACGCAGGGCGCATTTGATATAACCATTGGCCCCTTGGTGCAACTCTGGCGCCGCACCCGCCGGCAACACCAACTCCCTGCCCCGGAAGCGCTCGCTAAGGCCAAATCGAAAGTCGGTTATCAGCATATAATTTTAAAAAAATTTAAAAAAACCGCCGCACTAGGGGTACCCGGCATGCAACTGGATTTAGGCGCCATTGGCAAAGGTTATGCCGTAGACGAAGCCATGCGCGTATTGCAACAAAAAAACATCAGAATAGCTTTGGTAGATGGCGGAGGTAATATTCGGGTAAGTCAGGCGCCACCGGGCACCCAAGGTTGGGAAATTGATTTAAGCACCAGCAACGATACCGACCATATTGGCGGGCAAAAAATTTACCTGCAAAATGCCGGCGTAGCTACCTCCGGCGATTTATACCAGTTCGTCGAAATTAACGGGCAGCGCTACTCCCACATTATTAATCCGTTTACCGGCTTAGGCCTTACCGATCAGCGGCGGGTAACCATTGTGGCCAAAAACGGCACCGCTGCCGATTGGCTTTCGACGGCTTCAAGCGTTTTACCCGTGGAACAAGGATTAAAGCTGATCAATCGCACGCCCAAAGCAGCTGCGCATATCGTCTGGAACCAGAATAACCAACTATACCAAAAGCAATCCAGGCGTTTTTTAAAATTACCTTTCGTAAAAGAATAACTTCCAAATTATTACCTGAAGCCCGCGATAAAGCAAATTTTAATTTCCTGCCTTCTTTCGTATCTTTGCGGCCTTATATAGCAATTTTATGATTTCAGTAGATTCGGTTAGTGTAGAGTTTAACGGGGCGGCCCTTTTTAGCAATGTTGGTTTTAATATAAACGAAACCGACCGCATAGCCTTAATGGGTAAAAATGGGGCAGGAAAATCGACCTTACTTAAAATTATTGCCGGCGTAAACAAACCTAGCCGGGGCAAAGTATCGGCGCCCAAAGATGCCGTTATTGCTTATTTACCACAGCATTTACTCACCGAAGACAACGCTACCGTTTTCGAAGAAACTTCTAAGGCTTTCGGTAAAATTCTGGCTATGAAAGCCCAAATGGACGAACTGAATGCCCAATTGGAAGTCCGCACCGATTACGAATCCGAAGAATATTACGCCATTATCGAACAAGTATCGGAGCTCAGCGAAAAATACTACTCCGTCGAAGAAATTAATTTTGATGCCGAAGTAGAGAAAACGCTCAAAGGCTTAGGCTTTTCCCGGGAAGATTTTTCGCGGCCAACTAAAGAGTTTAGCGGGGGCTGGCGCATGCGCATTGAGCTGGCCAAAATACTTTTGCAGCAACCCGATTTAATTTTGCTCGATGAGCCTACCAACCACCTGGATATAGAATCGATTCAGTGGCTCGAAGAATTTCTGGTAAATAATGCCAAGGCTGTTATTGTTATTTCGCACGATAAAACCTTTGTGGATAACATTACCAACCGCACCATTGAGGTAACCATGGGCCGTATTTACGATTACAAAGTAAATTACAGCCAGTACCTGCAATTGCGTCAGGAGCGCCGCGAGCAGCAACAGCGCCAGTACGAAGACCAGCAAAAAGAAATTGCCGAAATCCAGGGCTTTATCGACCGCTTTAAAGGCACTTACTCTAAAACCTTGCAGGTGCAATCGCGGGTAAAAATGCTGGAAAAGATTGAGTTGATTGAGGTGGATGAAGTAGATACTTCGCATTTAAATTTAAAATTTCCGCCTGCACCGCGTTCCGGCAACTACCCCGTTATCGTGGACCACTTAACCAAAAAATACGGCGACCATACCGTGTTTCAGGATGCTTCGCTTACCATTGAGCGGGGCCAGAAAGTAGCTTTTGTGGGCAAAAACGGCGAAGGTAAATCTACGCTGGTAAAAGCCATTATGGGCGAAATAGATTATGAGGGCTCCTTGCAACTGGGCCATAATTCGTTGATTGGCTATTTTGCCCAGAACCAGGCCGCCTTGCTCGACGTAGAATTAACTGTGTTTCAAACCATCGACCAGATTGCCGTGGGCGATGTGCGTACCAACATTAAAAATATTCTGGGCGCTTTTATGTTCAGCGGCGATACCATCGAGAAGAAGGTAAAAGTATTGTCGGGCGGCGAGAAAACCCGTTTGGCCATGATTAAATTATTGTTGCAACCGGTAAACCTGTTAATTCTGGATGAGCCGACGAACCACCTGGACATTAAAACCAAAGACATCCTGAAAGACGCCCTTAAAGCTTTTGATGGCACCCTGATTCTGGTATCGCACGACCGCGATTTTCTGGATGGCCTGGCTACCAAAGTATTTGAATTTGGCAACAAACGCATTAGAGAGCACTTCGAAGACATTAACGGTTTCCTGCGCAACAAAAAAATGGAAAACCTGCGCGAAATAGAGCGCACCGCGAAAAAGTAAATTCCTAACGGCTTAGATTAACATCGTTTATTCGGCAGGAGTTTGCCCGGATTACGCTAGACTCTATTCCTTCTTAAATTTAAAACGTAGCGGCGCGCAAGTGGATTTAATTCACTTGCGCGTCGCTTATTCTTAACTAACCTTCGCCAAACTGCCCTTAAATTTTTAAATTTTTACCTTTCCCTTACGCGCATGAATTGGTGTAGCTGTGCCTGGTGGTGTGTGTGAGAGTTGTTATCTAAGCCAAGGAATGAGCGGCTACCATTAAGCTTTATTTAAACAGCAAGCGCCGCATAAACCCACCATACTTGCCTAAAATTCAGGTCTGATTAAAATAAACTTTTAAGTTTAACTTTGCTGACTTATTTTTAAACTCCATTCGAATCATAGATAAAGCTTATTCTGTTATCGGCAATTTTTAAAATTTTAACCCATGACTTCTATTTATTGCTTTATTTTTTCGATTGTAGTTAGCTTGATGGGATATCCCTTGTTTGCCCAAGCACCAGCTACGCGTTTAACCGGACGACAAATGCCACCGGTTAATACCAAAAACATTAAGAATAAATTTTTAAATATTGCTTATGCCAGCGAGTCGCCGGCCCAGAAACTAGATATTTATTTACCCGATGCCAGCAATGCCCCTTTCCCGGTTATTGTGGCTATCCATGGGGGTGCTTTTAAAATGGGCGACAAAGCAGATCCGCAGGTAAACGCGGCCCTAAATGGCCTGGAACGAGGTTATGCCGTCATTAGCATTAATTACCGGCTGAGCAGCGAAGCTATTTTCCCGGCGCAAATTCAGGATGTAAAAGCGGCCATTCGCTGGGTGCGGGCCAACGCTAAAACGTACAAACTTAACCCGGAAAAATTAGCTACCTGGGGAAATTCGGCAGGAGGACATCTTGCAGCCATGGCCGGCACCACCGGCGACGATGATGCATTTAACGAAGCAGGTTTAGTTAATGCCGGCCAAAGCAGCCTGGTACAAGCCGTAGTAGATTGGTACGGCCCCATTCAGTTCGACCAAATGGACTCGCAATTTAAGCTTAGCAACAAAGGCCGAGCTGACCATGATACCGCCCAGTCCCCGGAATCCGAATTAATCGGCAAACAAATAACTCAGGCTCCGGATTTAGTACAAGCCGCCAACCCAGCCACCTATATTTCGGAAGCGGATCCACCTTTTTTTATTCAGCACGGTACCCACGATAACCTGGTACCCACTGAACAATCAGAAAACTTTTACGCCGATCTGGTAAAAACTTTAGGTCCAGACAAGGTAACGCTGGAATTACTCCCCGGAGTAGGCCATTGTGGCCCCCAATTTGAAACCCCGGAAAACCTGAACAAAGTTTTTGACTTCCTGGATAAGTACCTGAAAAACTAAACCACGCTCATCCTTCTTTCGTTGTTGCGCCGGTTGGTTTTGCTGTTTTTTAAATTAAAAAACGTGAGTTCGAGATTAGCCATTCAGCCTTATCTCCATCATCCTGCAAAATTCAAAGAATTCCAGAAGGATCTAATCGGCTACCTACTAGTTAAATTCTTCTGGAATTCTTTCAGGATTACTTAAATGGAAAGAAAAAAACTGACCCTAAATACAAGTCACGGAAGTAACTTCCGCGCCATAATGAAAATGTAATTGAGTACTTATCTCGAACTCACATTTTTTAAATTTTTTAATTTCTGGAAAGCTACATCTGGGCAAGGTTTCGCGTTGCAACCAATTGATATACAAGCTTTATCCTGATCTAAGCTTTTGATAAACCGGAAATGCTAATCTGCGCTAAAAAGAAGCAAATTTTACCTGGCTTCTTATACCCAAGAGTATTTAAAGGTTCTTACCAAAATTAAGGTTAAACAATAGCGGTATAAACCCGGCAGGTTTTAAAAACCTGCCGGGTTTGAACAATACGAGGTTCTTTTCACCCGGCTTCCTGTTAATAAAAAAGGCCTTCCGGATAATGGAAGGCCTTTCTATTTTAAAAAATTAGTCTGAATTAAATTACGCGGGTTACGCCTGGCGTCGGGATTGGGTAAAATCCGTTGGCATCGGGTTTTGTAGGGGTTGGCGCATCCCAGGCAAATTTTTCCGGCATAATGCTTAACTGGGTATTCAGGGCATCATCCCATTTAATTACCTGACCCGAGTAAGTAGCGTTGCGGCCCAGAATGGCGGTCATGGTGCTTTTGGCACCGTATTCCGCATCATTTACCGGAGTGTTGTTGCGAATAGCGGCAAACAAGCGGTCGTGTTCGGTTTGATACGGATCCGGATCGTTTTTAGAGCGGTGATTATAAATAGAGTTACCTTTTAAGTCGGTAACAATACCTTTGCCATCGCCGGAAAGCGTTACGCGGCCTTTGGTACCTACCAGCACTTCTTCTACCCGGTTCATGGTGCCGGGCTGGTGACGGCACTGGCTGTTAAAGATCGTACCATCGGCGTAGGTAAATTCTACGTAGTGATGGTCGTAAATTTCGCCGTGGTCTTTACCATTACGTACCTGACGGCCACCCATGCCTTGCGCCGATACCGGATACGCATTCTTAGCCCAGTTAATTACGTCGATGTTATGAATGTGCTGCTCCAGGATATGATCGCCGCACAACCAGTTAAAGTAATACCAGTTACGCATCTGGTATTCCATTTCAGTTTGGCCGGGTTTACGCGGACGAACCCACACCCCAGCGTTATGCCAGTAGGCTTGCGCGCTTACTATATCGCCAATAGAGCCATCGTTTACGCGTTTTAAAGTTTCCAGGTAAGCGTTCTGGTAACGGCGTTGCAAACCCACTACTACTTTTAAGTTTTTCTTTTTCGCTACTTCGGCGGCAGCTAACACGCGGCGTACGCCGGGCGCATCGGTAGCCATTGGCTTTTCAGCGAAGATGTGTTTACCGGCATTAACCGCTTCTTCAAAATGAATTGGGCGGAAACCCGGAGGCGTTGCCAAAATAACGACATCGGCTAATTGAATAGCTTTTTTATAAGCATCAAAGCCCACAAACTTGTTTTTTTCTGGTACATCAAACCGGTTTTTATCCGGAAATTTAGTACCGATAGCCGTAGCGCTTTCGTCTAACCGGTCGCGGAAAGCATCAGCCATAGCTACCAACTTTACTTTCCCCTGGGTGCTTAGTGCCTGAATAGCTGCCCCAGTTCCCCGACCACCGCAACCAATTAAAGCTACTTTCAGGGTATCATCGGCGCCATAGCGGGCGTAAGCATTGGTTTCGAACGGAATCTGGCTAATAAGGGCACCTCCCAAAAGGGCCGCTGAACCTTTAAAGAAACCCCGCCGCGACAGATGGGGAAATGAACTTTGATTGTCTTTTTCTTCGCTCATGATGGTAGCTATTTTGAGTTAATAATTATTTACATTTTTTAAATTTTTACTTTACCAGAGACCTCAAGAACCATAATCTTTAATCGGCTCGGACCAGTATTTCGCAATTTCTTCGGCGGATGGTTGTTTTAAAGGCCGCACCACCCGGAAACCAATAAAAGGCGCATCGGTAAACCACCACTGGCTTTTCGGAATTTGCGGGTCACGCTGCTTCCAAACTGGTTTAGAAAACTGGCGGGCGGCACTGCGCAAAGCATCCGGATCATCGTCCCAGGAGCCGCCGCGTAAAGTGTGGGCGTAGAGTTTAGTGGGTTTTAACCAAGGGTTGGTAGCGGTATTTTTAGCGAACTGCGCGTAAAAGTTAGGATCGTACTGGTCCAGGGTCCATTCGGCCACGTTGCCGTGCATGTCGTACAAGCCCCAAGCGTTTGGTTTTTTACTGCCTACTTTTTTAGTACCGGCGTTGCTGTTGTTGTAGTTCCAACCATATTCGTCCAGCTTAGCCGGGTCATCGCCGAAAGAATAGGCGGTGGTGGCGCCGGCGCGGCAAGCGTATTCCCACTCGGCCTCGGTAGGCAAGCGGTAAAAATGCCCGGTTTTAGCAGTAAGCCACTTGCAATAGGTAAGCGCGCCAAACTGCGTCATGTTAATGGCCGGGAAACTGCTTTTTCCCATGCCAAAAGTCATATCCAGGTACGGCGGACTAGGCCGCGAAACGGCATCGGAAGGGCCAGTGGCCGCCATCGACGAAGCGTTCATGGATTGCTTTTCTATTTCTTTATAAACGAAAATCTCAAATTCGTCCCAGGTAACTTCGTACTTACCCATCCAGAAAGGTTCAATCTTCACTTTGTGTTGGGGTCCTTCATCGGATTTACGTTTGGCTTCAGTAGCCGGGCTGCCCATCATAAACTCGCCACCTTTTATGGGTACCAGCTCAAAAGAAACTTTAGTACCCGGAATAACTTCTTTATAAGCATCAAACTTTTCTTCTTGTAAAGGAGCAGATGCAGATGAATGATTTGGTTGAGGTTTGTTGATAAATCCGGCAGTAAACAGAGAAAGTAACGCGCCAGATACTATAATTTTGTTTAAATTCATTGGTAATTAAGGTCTTGTAGAACCTGCCAGTTGCTGACAAAATCTACCGAAGTTACTTTATTTTTATTGTAAATTAAACAGTTATTACTGGCACTAAAACAATATTTTTAAAATTTTGAATATTTTGCTTAAACCTTTAAACAAAAATCAATGAGCTATTACTTTCTGTTAGTAATATTGCAGCAACTATCCGGCGTACCTACGCATTTAATGCCTCCTATTTCGTACCTGGCAAATCTGTCAGCAGTGGCTTTCCTTTTTAATGATGCTTTATTAGTATATTGCCTTTGGTGAGCAAAATGGTGGAGCTATTTAGGTCGTATACGCGCGTTATTTTTACAGTAAATACTTAGATAGGACTTATCGTTATAATTGAACCCAGTGCTGGTAACTAAAAAATCAAAAAATCTTTACACTTTATTTATGATAAATCGTCGCAACTTTTTAAAACAAGCGGGTGCTTTAACTTTGGGCGCCGCTGCTCTGCCTTATTTAACTCACGCCACTGTTGCTAAACCCAAAGCAGCGGGCATTCAGTTATATACCGTCCGGAAAGAACTGGAAGCTAGTGTGCCCAATACTTTAAAAAAATTAGCCGCCTTAGGCTATAAAGAACTCGAATCGGCGCGAAGCGCGAAGGGCAATTACTACGGCTATACGCCCAAAGATTTTAAAAAATTGGTGCACGACCTCGGCATGAACCTGCGGAGCGGCCACGTACACCTCGATAAAGACTGGCAGAAAACCGTAGCCGATGCCGCCGAAACCGGTCAGCAATATTTGGTGTGCTCCTCGCTGCCAAGTTCAGGACAAACCATTAGCAATTACCAGAAAGTAGCCGAACAGTTTAACAAAGCCGGCGAAGAATGTAAAAAAGCCGGGTTAGTATTTGGTTACCACAACCACGAATATGAATTTGAGAAAGTAGAAGGCAAAGTTTTATACGATTTATTACTAGCCGAAACGGACCCGAACCTGGTAAAATGGGAACTGGACCTGGGCTGGGTAGTTGCGTCCGGCTTCGACCCCATCGATTATTTTACCCGCTACCCCAACCGTTTTCCGTTGTGGCATTTAAAAGACATGAAGAAAGAAGAACCGGTTAGTACCGAGTTTGGCAAAGGCAACTTAAACATTGCCCGCTTGTTCCAGAATGCCGAAAAATCGGGTTTGAAATACTACTTTGTAGAGCAGGAAGAATACGCCGGCAACCCTATGGATAGCGTAAAACATAACATTGAGTATTTGAACAAGTTGAAGGTCTGAATTTTTTAAATTTTTTCAGAGAGTTGTAATTACAAAAAGGCCCATCTGTTTGCATCAGGTGGGCTTTTTGCTGTTTTTAATAAAATTTTATGGCTGATATTTGAAGCCTTTTCAAGCCTCCAGGCTCTGGTGCTATCTAGTTTGAGATTTCAAGTTTTGCCTCCTGGCCGGCGGGCCTCGTTTACCCCTCCCCCTGCGGGACCTCCCCTAAAAACAGGGGAGGAGATGCGGTAATTACTTTTTTCCCTTTCCTCGACTCCGTCTGCGGAATTCTGCTGTGCAGAACCGAGACCCTGGCAGGTGCTCCACAGCCAAACTGGCGTCAGTTGCATTTAGCTACCGTTTGGTTTAGAAGACAGAAACAAAATCAACAATATAAATCCTGTTAATCATATTAGCTGGATGCAGCTAATATGATTAATTTCCTACTCTACACAAGATGCGGTATGAGCTCGAAAAACAGTAGCTAAAAGCATACGACATCAGTTTGGCTGTGGAGGACCTTCTAAGGTTGTGGTGCCGAGGCACGAGGCATTGTGAGGCACGAACAAAACAAGCTTAGACAGCCCGGAAGAGCCAAACGGGGCCTGCCAGCCAGGAGGCAAACGGGTTACTGTTCAAACTAGATAGCACCAGAGCATGGAGGCTTGAAAAGGCTTCAAAGAACTGGTCCTGCTAAGGAAACTAACGTTTAGTATAGTTTTTTAATAATTGATTTGAGACTTTTCTAAATGCAAAAAGCCATTGCCTAACATTAGACAATGGCTTTTTGTTGTTTAAACTAATTTTTCTAAGACCGAGGATTTTTCTTGTTAAAGTTAATCCAATCCAGTAAGAACAAGTCGCGGTTAGTAACTTCTTTGTTTTGGAACACCACGTACAAATCTTGCGGTTTAGTACCGGCGTTGGTAACCGAAGCCGCTACCTCAGTCCAGCGAGGGTCGTTGGACATTAACTGGCCTTTAGCTTCTACGTTGGTATTTTTAATTACCGCCGTAGCCACTACCGGGCCATTTACCGAGCCGCTGTGCACCTCAATAGTACCACCGGGGTAGCGATTACCATTAGCATTAACCCGGAAAACTAAACTTTCAATACCCGTCAGGTCAATGTTTTTGAAGGAAATCCAGGAATTGTTCCGGATATTATCTACGTAACCTAAACCACCCGTATTAGGCGGACGCTGCGTGTTTATTTGCTGGTAGCCGTCGTAATCTTCGGCTTGTACTTTGGGGTGGCGCAACACTAAGGTTTTACGATCGGTTAATGGGCCGGTAAACTCACTGCCTTTATCGCGGTAGCTGGCCGTAATGATATACGAACCTTCTTCGCCGGTACCTATGTGCTCTATGGTGGTAAATTTACCTTGCAATGGCATGCTGCCTCCGGCAGTGTTGGTAGCCGATAACGATAAAATATAACGAACCATATCCGAAGTTTCGGCTTTGCTGTGCTGCGGGTGCGCCGCCATTAAGCTATGCCCCCAGTTGCCGTTACCACCTTTAATAATCTTATCGGCCAGAAAACCTACCGAATTTTCGCCGGCGGCAGCGTAACGATCCGCCACCATTTTGTAGCTCGGCCCAATGGATTTTTTCTCGATGTCGTGGCACGATTTACAATCGCTGCCATCAATTAAGGCTTTGCCTTTTAAAAATTTGGTAGCCACATTCCCCGACTTAGAAGCTGCCGAAATGAGCGCGTAATCTTTACCTTGCGCTAAATAATCAAAAGACAATAATACCTGGCTGGCATCTATTCCCTGGCCTACGCTGCCTTCTTCTTTGTCGCTAACCTTTACATTATAGTTAAAAGTGTTGTTATCGAAGAAAAACGAACGGTTGCCGGTAATATCCACTACTACCTGCGGCGGCTCGTTACCTACTTTTATTTCAGTTTGAGTAGTGGTGGTTTCGCCTTTGTCGTCTTTTACGGTCAATTCCGGCTTGTAAACCCCGGGTTTATCCAAAGTAAAGGTAGCTTCGGCTTCGCGGGAAGTTACTTCGCCGCCAGAAGTTAAGCGCCACTCGTACGTTAATTTATCAGTTTTATCGTAGTCGTAAGATTCTTTGGCCGATAGTTTTACCTGCAGCGGTGCGGCTCCTACTTGTTTATCTGCTACAATGGTAGCCACTGGAGCGCGGTTACCTTCGGTATACTCAATGCGTACCAAACGGGCATCGGGGTTACGGGCAAAGTAATTAGCGCCGTATTGCAGTAAATACATGGCACCGTCCGGACCAAACTGCATGTCAATGGGTTTAAATACTTCGGTGTTGGGCAGGAACGGTTCTATTTTCTTTAAAGTACCGTCTTCGTTGAAGCTTACTACTTTTACCCAGCTGCGGGCCCATTCGTAGATAAACAATTTGCCGTCGTAATACGCCGGGAATTTCTTTTTACTATCGCCGTACATCTCGGAATAATAAACCGGACCGGCCATAGCGCTGCGCGAGCCTTTGCCTAACTCCGGAAACTCTTTCGATTCGTCGTATGGGTACCAGATCATGGGTAATTGCGCCGGGGGTAATACTTCCATACCGGTATTGTTCGGTGATTTGTTTACTGGGCGAGCCGGGTCGAACAATGGACCAGGTTTGTTAGTGGCAAAATCCCAGTCGGAGTACGGTTTGTTATCGCCCACAAAATACGGCCAGCCGTGGTTACCGGCTTTGCGGGCCTGATTCCACTCGTCGTAACTGCGGGGGCCTTGCGGACCGTCTTTACCACCGTCCGGGCCTACGTCGCCCCAGTACAAGTATTTGGTTTTAGCATCGATGGAGAACCGGAAAGCGTTGCGGGTACCCATTACGTAAATTTCGGGACGGGTTTTTGGGGTGCCTTTCGGGAACAAGTTGCCTTCCGGAATATCGTAACCGCCTTCGGCTTTCGGGATGATGCGTAAGATTTTACCACGTAAATCGTTGGTGTTACCGGATGATTTCTGCGAATCGAAAGGTCCACGGCCCGGACGCTCATCCAGCGGCGAGAAACCGTCGGATTCTTTAGAGCTGGTGTTATCGCCAGTAGATATGTACAAATAACCTTCCGGACCAAATACTAAACCGCCCGCCGAGTGGCAGCAGGTTTCGCGTTGCACCGGCACCTCCATAATCAAGGTTTCGGATTTCATGTCCAGGCTGTCGCCGATCATGGTAAACCGCGATAAGTTTTGCTTAGATTCTTTTACTTCCGGGGAGTAGTAAATGTAAATCCAGTGATTTTTTGAAAAATTCGGGTCTTTGGTTACGCCCAGCAAGCCATCTTCGTAATTACCTTCGGTGTGCACGTTAAATTTAGAAATAACCCGGGTTGCTTTTTTTGCGGGGTCATACAGTTTCACGTTACCACGACGCTCGATAAACAATACTTTGCCTTCGTCCAGCACGGTCATTTGCATGGGTTCGTCGAGGTTTTGGTCGAGTACTTGCTGCACAAAACGGCTTTCTTCGGGCACGCGGGCAACGGTAGCTTTGCTGTAATCGAGTTTTTCGGTTTTCGCAATTTCAGTTTCAATGTTGGCACCTAGTTGTTTCTGGTAGGCCGCATCGTTAAATTTTTCAGGAGTAGTTACCGGCTCGGGTTTAATTACTTTACCGCCCGCCTGTACAAACCGCTCTAAATCTATTTGTTGACTATGGCCCAGCGCTTCGGGGCTCGAATTTAAAAATACCACCGCCGCGTAGTTTTTCAAGGAATCTTCGGTTATCCGGGAAGCGGAAAACGCTGTATCCACTTTAAATTGGTGATCAGGCGCTAATTTTTGCAGTGCCGTAATCCCAGCCGTAGCTGCTTCGGGGCTGGTTTTAGGCTGTGTAAAAACCAGTACTTTTTTCTCGTGCCCCAGGTTGGTACACGCGTAAAAAGCCAGGAGCAATAAACTCCACCAGGAGCGTTTTAAGATTTGTTTTTGTAAGGTGATTTTGTTTGACATGTAAGAAATAAATTAACAAATATTCCCCTGATTTAAAGCTGATTTAAGTTAATCCGGGTTCATCTAATGGGCTTGTAATTTAATCAGATTTCTTAAGAAAATATTGGGGCTTTAAAAACTTAACGTGCAAATATCAGGAACAAATTTATTTTGGTGCATTTCCGCAGCTATTTTTGATAAAGTTGTATTAGTATTTGATGTACTTGTATTAGTATAGATACAAAACAATACTAATGTTATTCTTTGGAGACGTAAAAAGGTTAAAAAACTAACGCTGTAAGCGCTTCCTAATCGACTTAGCTACGATATAGCAGGTTATTAATCAAAGCTGATATAAAAACAAACCTAACAATAAAAAAGGCTACCCTTAAGGCAGCCTTTCTTATGACATTTTTTTATTTTTTAAATTTTACAGCTGCTTTAACCCGGAATACCGGCCACGCCGGTGTTGCTGCCCGTAGTGGTGCCGCCGATTTCGCTGCTGCCGGTTCCTCCGGCAATACCCGCGCCGGCGGCTAAGTTCCCCCCGATTTCTCCGTTGGTGGCTAACTGGTCGTCGGTGGCAGAATCGCCGGTAGGCGAATCGGTCTGGGTATTTTCTTCGCTGTGTTCGGCGGCTTCGGGGTCTTCGTTGTTTTGCCAGCTAGAATCATCGGCTTCCGGGTTGTCTTCGCCGGCTACATCCATTACCGAACCCGAACAGCCAAATACTTCGGCCATCATGTTTTTAAAAGTAATATCATACTCGGTGGGCAAACGGCCGGGATTTATCTTTTGTCTTACCATGCCCGGTATATCTTTCTGTCCGGCCCAACCGGATAAACTGTTAAATCTTTCCATGCTGCATTTACTGTAGTTCTAACTTCTTCTACGCATATAATTACATCAGGGTGAAGTAAATAGCTTACTGTTTTTTTAAGAATATACTTATTTAGCTCCGTATAAAACCGGATTTATTAAAAAAAGAGTTGGCAGCCACTAGCGGTTTACAGAAAGAAGCGGTAAAATAAATTTTAAAATAGTTACGCTGTATGCAATCCAGTGGCTTTTCGGCGTTAGGACTATAATATTCTCGGATTCAGCAGCTTACTTAAAAACATTTTACTTTATCTGATTGGGGCTAAAACATTAGTCCGTTAAATAAGTTTGATGACCATGAAAGAGACAAAAATTCGCTTGAGTGTGCTCGACCAGTCGCCGGTAAGGAAAGGCGGCACTGCCCGCCAGGCGCTGCTGGAAACAGTACAACTCGCCAAAACTGCCGATAAGTTAGGCTTTCATCGTTTCTGGGTAGCGGAGCACCACAACACCCGCGGTTTGGCCGGTTCGTCGCCGGAAGTGCTGGTGGCCCATTTAGCCGGTAAAACCCAGTACATTCGGGTGGGTTCCGGGGGCGTGATGTTGCCGCACTACAGCGCTTTAAAAGTAGCCGAAAATTTCCGCTTGCTCGAAAGCCTTTTTCCGGGCCGAATAGATTTAGGGATTGGCCGGGCACCCGGCAGCGACCGGCTTACCGCAAATGCTTTAAACCCTTACAATACGTTTAACGAACAGGATTTCATCCAGCAACTCACTGACCTGAACCATTACCTGAACGATACATTTGAAGCGGGCACCGATTTAGTGCATATCCGGGCTACGCCTAATGCCGAAACCGTACCGGCGGTTTGGTTACTAAGTTCGAGTGGGCAAAGCGGTAGTTTTGCGGCTCATTTTGGTTTTGGGTTTTCGTTTGCGCATTTTATTAACCCCATCGGAGGCCCACAAACGGTAAAGGCGTACCGCAAGCATTTTCAGCCCCAGGAGAATATGCCGACGCCCGAAGCCAATGCCAGTGTTTTTGTGTTATGCGCCGACACCGACCAAAAAGCCCAGGAGTTGCAAGCCGTGATGGACTTAATGCTGTTACGAATAGAAAAAGGAATCCGGGCCGGGGTGCCGCCTTACGAAGATGCCGCCGCCCAGCAATACTCCGAAGCCGAACTGGCCCGCATTCAATATAACCGCCAGCGCATGGTAGTGGGTACGCCGGAGCAGGTAAAAGCCAAACTAACCGATATGGCCGCGGCCTATAACGTAGACGAGCTGATTGTTGTAACCATAACCCACGATTTTGCCGATCGGCTGCGCAGTTACGAGTTACTGGCTCAGGCTTTTGAATTGCCCAGTCCTACCGCCACCCTAAACTGGAAACCCGAACCTGGTTTTTACGCTTAGAAAATAATTTTTTTTTTAAAAATCTTATTCTTCCGCAATCTGGATATCCTTGAACAGCACGTCCATATCCTGGCCGCCGTGCAGTTGCAAGGCCAGGTGGCCCTCTGTACGCCCCGGATCATTACTGACCGCGGCAGTTTTATAGCCATTAATAAATACTACCACGTTGCCGCCGCGGGCAATAATGGTCATATCGTTCCATAAACCAGGCTTGAGCCAGCGTTTCACGTCTTCGGGTTTGGGTTGCACCACCCACTCGCGCCCGCCGGTTTCGTACAAGCCCCCGGCATCTTTCTCCGGATCAATTTCGGCCTGAAAGCCATGTACCCCTACCTCGTCATTAGTTTCTTCGCAACGAAAGTAAAAGCCGCTGTTACCGGTTATGGGTCTAAATTTTAACTTAACCGTGAAATCTTTGTAAACCTTGTCGCTCACGAGTAAACCGTGCCGTTTTTCGTCTTTGGTGCTGGTACCCACAATGGCGCCATTTACCACTTGCCAATTACCGCCCGGTATTTGGTGCCAGCCCCGTAAACTGTGCCCATCGAATAAACTGGTAAACGTTTGTTTATCTTTTTTATTGGCGTTGGGATTTTGGGCAAATACATCAGGTTTACCCCAGTAAAACAGCCAGATTAACAGGCTGAAGCAGTATATAATTTTTCTAGTTTTCATGACACTGGTCAAAAATTCATAAGCAGGATAGCAATTAAAAACCACTGCCTTAAATTAAAAAAACCAGCGCTATTTACCCGTCAAAAATTTAAAAATCTAAGAACAAACCCGCCTGCTCGTAGGCTCTCATTTTTAATTAGTTAATTGCGTAGATTAGTATAAGAATCAACCACCCCCAACCCCTCCTTAGCCAAGGCGGGGAGCTTTTTTTACATTTACCAAAGAGTATTTATCAGGTAGAATTTGTCAGAATATGTTTGAGAGCATAAATCCTCCCCCTACCCCCTCCAAAGGGGGACTTTTATGTTCTTAATCCATCACATACTATCGCGAGCGTCCACGCTCGTGATGCTTATCGTCCGGCCTCTAGCCGGTTGGGGTTTTGTAGCTGATTGAATTTTAACTACTGCTTATCGGTTCGCCCGGCCAGAGGCCTACCACATTTTAGACACGAGCGAGACGCTCGCGCCAGCGAGGGTATCGAATTTTAAATTTTTAAAATTTTACTTGCCAGCAATGCAACAAGTAGCCGTTCCTGGTGCAAGCATTAACGCTAAACTGTTCCGTTGTTCAGCGAATTTTTAGCGTTAGGATATTTCATGTATTCCAGAATACCCGCATCTCCTTCCCTGTTTTTAGGGAAGGTGCCGTAGGCGGAAGGGTATTTATAGACAAAAAGAATAAATACCTCAGCAATGAAACAACTTCACAAAGCAATTAAAGCAATAGCCGCAGCTATGCGAACGAGAATTAACTTGCAATACAAACAATAACCGCTGTTATACTAACGAATTTAATTTATAAATAACAGAGGTAAATCCGCGCCATAGATTAAAAATAAAAACAAGAAATCCCTCTACTTTACGAATTCATTAACCAAACTACCTTTACCCCCGTACGAACCTGCAACAAAAAATCAAACGATCTTATGCATATCTCCGACCGTTTTCGTCCATCTTTAGCCCTTCTCACCGATTTGTATCAACTCACCATGGCGCAGGGCTACTGGAAAAAAAAACTGGCCGAACAAGAAGCCGTGTTTCATCTGTATTTCCGGAAGAACCCGTTTAATGGCGGTTATACGGTGGCGGCGGGGTTAGCCGATGCCATTGATTTTTTGCAGCATTTACAATTTACCCCAGAAGATACGGCTTACCTGGGCAGTTTACGCGGCAGTAAAAACCAGCCCTTGTTCGAAGCCGGTTTTTTAGCGTATCTCGAACAAATGCGCTTTACCTGCGACGTGGCTGCCATTCCGGAAGGTACCGTGGTTTTCCCAAACGAACCTTTGCTGCGCATTTCCGGACCTATCTTGCAATGCCAACTCGTAGAAACGCCTTTGCTGAATATTATAAATTTCCAGACTTTGGTAGCCACCAAAGCTACCCGTATTGTAGAAGCTGCGCAGGGCGACCCCGTAATGGAATTTGGCATGCGCCGGGCACAAGGGCCAGATGGTTCTTTGTCGGCCAGCCGGGCAGCATTTATTGGAGGCGTGGGAGCTACCTCTAACTTATTGGCCGGTCAAATTTTTAACATTCCGGTAAAAGGAACACACGCGCACAGTTGGGTCATGAGTTTTGATGAAGAACAAGATGCCTTTGCTGCTTATGCCGACGTTTTTCCGGATGATTCGGTATTTTTGGTGGATACGTACAATACCATTGCCGGCATTAAAAAAGCGGTAAAAGTAGCAAAAAAATTGCGCGAACAAGGCCATGAGTTGGTTGGTATCCGGCTCGATTCCGGCGACTTGGCTTATTTAAGTAAAGAAGGCCGCCGGCTTTTTGATGAAGCAGGTTTAAGCAATGTTTCGATTGTGGCCAGCAACGACCTCGATGAATATCTGATCCAGAGTTTAAAACTGCAAGGTGCCCGCATTGATACCTGGGGCATTGGCACCAAACTGGTTACTGCCTACGACCAGCCGGCGCTGGGTGGCGTTTACAAGTTAGCGGCTCTGCGCAATTTAACAACCGGCCAATGGGAGTACAAATTAAAACTATCGGAACAACTCGCTAAAATATCCACGCCAGGCATTCAGCAGGTACGCCGGTTTTACAACGAACAAGGCTTTTTAGCCGACATGATCTATTCCGAAGAAACAGAACCTTCCAGTACCCTCATCGACCCGAACGATGTTACCCGGCGCAAAACTTTAGCGAATAATACTATTTTTCAGGATTTACTGGTACCTATTTTTAAACAAGGCAAGCAGGTTTACCAAAACCCCGATCTCCGCAGCATACAGCAATATGCCCGCCATCAGGTTCAGCAATTGCACGAAACCATTCGCCGTTTCTTAAATCCGCACGTGTACCCGGTCGGCCTGGAAAGCAACTTATTCAATCAAAAATTAGAAATCATTTTAAAATTACGCCAAGGCGAAAAAGCATAACTTTTGTACAGTTCAGCCTTACTTTTAGGTAGCAAGAGGTAGTAAGTAGTAAGTAGTAGGTGTTAGGTATTAACTGGTAATTTGTAAAACGTCAGTCGGGAGACTGACTGATGTCTTTGGGCACAAGTGACGCTTTGCTTAACACTTGCGCCAGGTGGTTTCATACTTACGTTAGTTGGTGGTATCAGGCAATTTTTTAAATTTTTAAAATTTTACTCCTTTTAAAAGAAAAGCTGTAGCTAAGTACGACTGACACCAGTTTAGCCATGAGGACCTTTTAGCGTTCCGGTGCCGACGCAGGAGGCATGGCGCAGTGCAACGAGCCAAGGTTCGCTAAACCGTCCGAACTGGCTAAACGAGGCCCGCCGGCCACGAGGCAAACTCAGCCTGCTCAAACAAGATAGCACCGCAGCATGAAGACGGGAACCGGCTCCAAAGAACAACCTGACATTACATATTCCTATACTATACCAAGATTTAGTAAAATATTACCATACATCCCCGGAACAATCCGTATTTTTGCTTTTCAATAAATTTTTAAAATTTTCATGAAAATACGAACCGGCTTCGGCTACGATGTGCACCAGTTACGCGAAGGACTCGATTTCTGGCTCGGAGGCATTAAAATCCCGCATACGCATGGCGCGTTGGGCCACTCCGATGCCGATGTACTCATTCACGTAATCTGCGATGCCTTACTGGGCGCCGCCAATATGCGCGACATTGGCTACCATTTTGCCGACACCGACCCGCAGTACAAAGGCATCGATAGCAAAATTTTACTGCGCGAAGTATTAAAATTAATCCGGAATGCCGGCTACGAAGTGAGCAACATCGACTCGACCGTTTGCTTGCAGGAACCCAAAGTAAACCCGCATATTCCGGCCATGAAAACTTGCCTGGCCGAAGTAATGCAACTGCCCGAAGAAGATATTTCGATTAAAGCCACTACCACCGAAAAACTGGGCTTTGTGGGTAAAAAAGAAGGAGTGGCCGCTTATGCCACCGTTTTAATTTATAAACCGTAGTATAATCTAAAGCTTACTTATTTCGTTTAAGCAAATAACTAATCTGTAAATCAGGTAGTAATCATTTTAAACCGAGTACCATTTTTCAAATTTTTCTATTTCTCACCGTTAAAATTTATTTCTAGAGTACCCATTATTATTGTCCACCAGAAAGTAACCCAATGAATAAACACTTTTATGCCCTTGCTTTAGCCGCAGCTTTATTTACCGCAAGTTGTTCCAAGCCAAAGGCAACCAGCAGCGCAACCGAAGAGAAAGCCATTACCGACGTAACCAAACTGCGGGCTGCTGCTCCTACTTATGCCGCTACCATTACGGCGGCCGACTTATCGAAACACTTAAACATTATTGCTTCCGACGAATACGAAGGCCGCGATACCGGGGAAAAAGGCCAGAAAATGGCCGCCGAATACATCTCGAAACAATTTAAAGAAGATGGCTTAATTGGGCCGGTAAAAGACGGCGATAACCCGTATTACCAAACTTTTAACCTCGAAAAAACGTCCTGGGACGAAGGGTACGTAACCATCGACGGGAAACGCTATACTTTTCTGGACGATTTTTACGTGCAGGGCGACCCGACTTTTGCCACCGAGCAAAACCTGGAAACCGTGTTTGTGGGTTACGGCATCGAAGACTCGGCCTATACCGATTATAACAATGTAGATGTAACCGGCAAAGTAGCCCTCATGTTCGTGGGCGAGCCTACCAACCGCCAGGGTAAATCCATTATTACGCAAACCAGCAAACCTTCGGCCTGGTCTACAGATTGGAAAAAGAAAAGCACCGTAGCGGCGCAAAAAGGCGCGGTAGCCGTAGTTTTAATCAGTAGCCGTACCTCGCAGGACGAATTTAACCAATACGTAGCCCGCATTAAAGCCGTAGCCGGACACGCCTCCGTCAAGTTTCCGAAAGAACAAGCCGAAGCGCCCGAAGTACCCGGTATTTTTATCGGCCCCGAAATGGGTGGCCGCTTATTAAACGCCACGGCCCGTAATTTAATGGCCTACCATGGTCAGGTAAGTAAAGCCAGCCAGGCCATTGCTTCGCCATTTAAACCGATTAAAACCATCCAGGTAAAACTAGCCCGCAAGCGCGAGCCGCTGCCCACCGAGAACGTACTGGGTCTGGTAGAAGGCACCGATAAAAAAGACGAAATTGTAGTGGTAACCGCGCACTACGACCACGTAGGCGTGCAGGATGGCAAAGTATACAACGGCGCCGACGATGATGGTTCCGGCACCGTAGCGGTAATGGAACTGGCCCAAGCTTTTGCCCAAGCTAAAAAAGACGGCTTTGGTCCGCGCCGCAGCGTATTGTTTATGACTGTAACCGGCGAAGAAAAAGGCTTATTAGGTTCGGAGTACTACACCGATCATCCGGTGTTCCCGCTGGAAAACACCGTGGTGGATTTAAACATCGACATGATTGGCCGTTTGGATAAAGAACACGAAAACGATAAAAACTACGTGTACGTGATTGGTTCTGATAAATTATCGTCGGAGTTACACGCCATCAGCGAAGCGGCTAACAAACAATACACGCAATTAAAACTAGATTACCGCTTTAACGACCCCGAAGACCCGAACCGGTTTTACTACCGATCCGACCACTATAACTTTGCCAAACACAAAATTCCGGTAGCGTTTTATTTTAACGGCGTGCACGACGATTACCACCAGGAAACCGACGAAGTAGATAAGATTGAATTCGATAAAATTGAAAAAATCGGCCGTTTAATTTTCTACACCGCCTGGGAACTCGCCAACCGCGACGACCGCATCAAAGTAGATAGTAACAAGAAATAAACTTCATTTTTTTAAATAAAAGGCCATTACCTAAGTGCGGGTAATGGCCTTTTGCTTTTGTCCTATTCCAGTTATCTGGTTATATTAGATGGGTATATGGAGTAACTCCGTTTATCTGGTAGTTGTGGGGCATTAAAAATATGAAGAACAGATCAAAAGAAATAAACGAACAGATTGAATTTGGCTTAGATTCGATTGACCCTAAAGCAAAAATTGAGATAAAGTTGAAAGACTTCATGCTCATCTACAAAACAATGGAAGAATTTAATAGATTTTTTCAGCAAAGAATGAATTACCCTACGATTAAGGACATTGAAACTTATATGGGTAATAGAGATACTGGAGCTTATTCAGTCATCCACAACCTTTATTACAATGTACTGGAAAAGTATATACCAAAAGAGATTTCAGAAAAATTTGGAGAGGAAAACGACCCTTTTGATAACCCTCGGTTTCCTTATTACTATAACATAAACAGAAAATAAAGAAAAACGCCCCACGACAACGCATAAACGCCAGCTTCGATCGCCAGCCTCGCCGTTGTTTACACAAGTACTTTGAGCGTGATTAAATAAAACAACCAATCAATCAATGATATTAAGATATTTAGTATTAACAATTTTGACAATTCTGTTATTAACTAGCTGTAAACAGGGTTACAAAGTTGAGGATGAAAAGGTATATTATGAATATTGGAATGAAGGAAGTGGTCAAAATAAGCGTTTACTTGAGCACGCAGACGCAAAAACTTTCCAAATATTAAGCTTTGATTGCGATTGTTCTTTCAAGTTTGGCAAAGACAAAAATCACTTATATATAGATGGTGAGCTAATTAAAAATATAGATCCTCATACCTTCCAATTTATTGGAAATTATATTTTCAGAGATAAAGATTCAGCTTACTTTTTTGGTTTCTATAACAATTTAAATAACTGTGCAATAAAAGGAATAAGGCCTGATGATATAGAGTTAATTGAATATCCCTGGGCAAAGGCAGGTAACATATTAATTCATGGTGGAGACACACTATTTCTGGATGACATTAACGATTTTGTTCCCATCGATCGTGATTGGGGTAAAACAAAACAATATGTTATAAACGGAAGTCAAATAATTTATGGAGCTGATGTAAAAACATTTAAAGTGATCAATGGCTACAGCGGAGAAGATAAAGAATATAAATACGAATTCGGGGTTATTGCAGATGAAGACTTAAATAAAGAAAGCTACAAGGAATTTAATTTTGATAAAACAAACTTTTGTGAGCTTGAACCAACAGAATTTTCAGACATTTATAGTAAGTTAGTGCCTTATGACTTAGAACAAAGTAAACAAATAATGATTGTGGAAAAATTAAAGTCTAAGGGCTTTTCAATACAAAGCTCTAGACAAAGAAATTCAGGCGAATCCAAAATCATAAGTGTCACTTTAATCAATGACAAATGCAATTGCTACGTAAACAAATATTATCATTACGACTATTCAAGGCCGTCTGAATTAGAAAAGTTATTCAAGGTAACTGAAAGAATACACTGTCGGACAATTAAATAAAAAACCACCAACGGTTTAGTGCATACCTTTTGAGATAAGCACCATACACAAGCCGTTAATTACTGCCCTCATCAAACACAAATTTTAAAAAATCTTGATGGCTACAGTCAACGAAAACTTAATTCAGAAAGCTTACGCGGCTTTTAACGCTAGGGACATTGATACGGCGCTTTCGACCATGCACCCGGATGTGCAATGGCCCAAGGCCTTTGAAGGCGGATACGTGAGCGGGCACCAAGCCATACGAGAATACTGGACCAGACAATGGACCGAGATAAACCCGAACGTGCAGCCCGTCGGCTTTAAAGAAAGACAAGATGGCACTTTAGAAATTACGGTGCATCAAAAAGTAAAAGACCTACAAGATAATCTGCTTTTTGATGGAACAGTTAAACACATTTACACGCTGCAGGATGGCTTGTTACGGCGGATGGAAATTGAACCGGAATAAACGTAAACCCGCCTCTTTTTCAGACATATAAAATAAGTCTTATTAAATGGAAGAAATTACTGTTCCGGGCTGCATTATGATTTTGGGTGCGCCTAACGATGCGGCGGGTAATCTGTCCGAGATAGCTACATCCAGACTAAGAAAAGGTTATCAGGAACTGAGCCAACATCCCAATTTTAAAATTTTGTTAACCGGCGGCTTTGGGCCGCATTTTAACGAAACCAATTTACCGCATTATACTTACGCCAAAAATTATTTGATTAAAGAGCTGGGAGTTTCGCCGGAAGCTTTTTTAACCGAAGCTATTACCAGCGCCAACACCGTAGAAGATTTGGAGCAAGCGCGGCTTGTATTTCAGAAATACGCGATTAATCAGATTATTATTGTTACCTCAGAGTTTCACGTGCCAAGAGTACAGTATATTGCCGGAAAAGCGCTGGCCCAATTTTCTAACAGTATTACCTATTCTTCTGCACCAGATAAAGACCTGGATGAGGATTTACTCCCCAAACTGCACGAACACGAAAGCCGGGCTATAACCTATTTGCAATTAAACTATCATCCTGCGGTTCTCTAATTCCGGTTTTATTTCTAACTCCTAAACGGATGCTACTTTACAATTAACCAGAAACTTACCAGCTACGAATTAAAATTTTTAAATATTTTCGTTTCAGTGTCCCTTTCGCCCGAATTCGATTGTCAGGAGGGTGTAGTTCAACATGCTCTAACAATTTAATTTAAAAAAATGAAAGAATTTATTTTAATTTTTCGTCACGAAAACGCCACCGGGAAAGTGTCGCCGGAACAAATGCAACAATGGATGCAGCAACAAATGGATTGGGTGGGCAGCATTGCGGCCCAAAATAAATTTGTAAGCGGCACCGGTTTGCTATTTGACGATGCCAAAGTGGTAAATCACCACGGCGTAGTTACCAATGGGCCATTCGGCGATATTAAAGAAACCTTGGGCGGCTACATTATTGTAAAGGCGGCTTCGGCCGATGAAGCCGCTGAGTTTGCCAAAGGTGCTCCCATTTTACAAGGCGAAGGCAACACCGTGGAAGTGCGCCAAATTTTAACTTCTTAAATTAAACTAATTGCCCCGCTTGGCCGGGGCTTTTTTATAATGGCCTCTGATACCTTACTGCCGCATCTGTTCCGGACGGAGTTTAGTAAACTGGTAGCCGTGCTCACCAAAACCTTTGGTCTGGCGCACGTAGAAACCGCCGAAGATATTGCCAGCGACACCTTTTTGCAGGCCGCCGATACCTGGCCCTACAATGGGATTCCTGCAAACCCCACTGCCTGGTTATATGCCGTAGCCAAAAACAAAGCAAAAAATTACTTCACCCGCGATAAAATTTTAAAAAATAAGTTTACCGCCGAGATTTCAGCCACTACTTCTGCAACCCCCGATTTGCTGCTGGATTTGTCGGAACAAAACATTCAGGACAGCCAATTACGGATGCTGTTTGCTATTTGCCATCCCGTGCTTTCGCCGGAAGCCCAGATATGTTTGGCCCTCCGGATTTTAGGTGGATTTGGTTTAAACGAAATTGCAACTGCTTTTTTAACTAACAAAGAAACTATACATAAACGGCTGCAACGGGCCAAAGAAAAACTACGCTCTGCTAACGTGGTCCTGGAAATGCCCGCCACCAGCCAAATACCGGAACGGCTCCAAACCGTGTTGCACACCATTTATTTACTCTTCAGCGAGGGTTATTATTCCGAAAACCGCCCCACTGTTATTCAAAAAGAACTTTGCCTGGAAGCGGTGCAACTGGCTTACCTGCTTTTGCAAAACCCACTTACCAATACGCACGCCACCAATGCCCTAATGGCCTTAATGTGTTTGCAAGCTTCGCGCTTAGAAGCCCGGCAAGCTGCCAACGGCCAGCTTATTTTATACGCCAACCAAGACCGGCAACGTTGGAACTCCGAACTCATGGAAAAAGGCTTTTACTACTTAATGCAAGCCTCTAAATGGCCAGCCCGGTCCACGTATTACCTGGAGGCCAGCATTGCTTACTGGCATACCGTAAATAATCACCCCGAAAAATGGCCTGGTATTTTAAAATTGTACGATGCTTTGCTGGCCGTAGCACCTTCGCCCGTAGTAGCTTTAAACCGGGTGTATGCCTTTGCCCAGGTGCACGGCCACCCCGCCGCAATTAAAGAAACCGAAAAATTAAAATTAGAGACGACGCATTTTTATTGGATATTGCTCGCGGAGCTATACCAAACAATAAATCCTGAGCAAAGCAAAATGTACTTGCAACGAGCCATTGCGCTTTGCCAAACCACCACCGAAAAAGAACAGCTTACCCAGCAATTACAAAATTTAAATAAAACACGAGTGCAAGAGAAACCCGAGTAAATGTCTGCTTTAAGTATTTTTTAATTTGCCCGTAAAAGCAGCAAAAATTTTAAGAAACCGGAGATGGCGCGATAATTCGTTTATTTCCCGTTATGATAATGGAATTGAAAGAAAATTTGTGGCAGCAATTTACGTTCGGTATAAGATTCGATCTAAGCCTTGGTAAAACCTTACACGTTACTTTCAACTTCGATTTGCAGCTTTATCCGTAATACAATAAGGCGAAAAAAATTCAAAGAATTGCTTCGTTTAAAATACCGCGAATTTAAAATTTACTAGGCAACTATATTATTGCACCTAACCCCTGCCAGGCAAAACACTAGGTTTGTTTCTTGCTTTAAACACCGGAAGACATCCGGAGTTTTATTTTTAACTGATAAAGATGATTTCCTTTTTTTTAAATTTTTGCCTTTCGCGCAAACATACCGGCGCTTAAAATTAATTGCAAATGCATCCTGGCTTGTTTAATTTAGCTTTTCTTTCGTATAATAAATTAATAGATTTATTATATTACTAATCAGCTATTTCACTTTTATAGATAAAAAGCATTTTGACAAAGGTAAAACAGTTTTTGTTGGATTCGGAGAATAAGTCGTTTGACCTGAACCATCGCAAAATTATAAAATACAATATTGGCAAGTATAACCTGGCCGTAAAAAATGGTTTGCAGCAATACAGCAACCACGAACTGGCCCGCGACCGGGCTTCATTTATTAAAACCAACGTTATTAATAACCTCGATAAATACCTGATTGAGTTCGAAAATAACTTTACGCAACGCGGCGGCAAAGTAATCTGGGCGCAGAACAAAGAAGAAGCGCTGCGCGAAATCGGGCAGATTATGAAGCGTAAACGCGCCAAATCGGTGGTAAAATCCAAATCCATGACTACCGAGGAGATTCACCTGAACGAGTTTCTGGAGAAAAATGGCATTGAAACCGTAGAAACCGACTTGGGCGAATACATTGTGCAACTCGCCGAGCAGCGCCCGTACCACATTGTTACACCGGCCATGCACATGTCGAAGAAGGATATTGCGGACTTATTCGTAAAAAAATTAAAAATTCAGCCCACTGACGATGCCCAGCAACTGGTATTAACGGCCCGCCGTTTGTTGCGCGATAAATACACTACCGCCGAAATTGGCATTACCGGCGGCAATTACCTGATTGCCGATATTGGCGGCGTAGCCGTAACCGAAAACGAGGGCAACGCCCGTTTATCAACGGCTTTCCCGAAAACCCACATTGCTGTGGTGGGCATCGAAAAGATGATCCCGAGTATCATGGACCTGGATTTGTTCTGGCCTTTGCTGGCCACCAGCGGTACCGGTCAGAATGTAACTATTTACAACACCATTTTTACGGGTCCCCGGCAACCACACGAAAAAGACGGCCCCGAAGAAATGTATGTGATTTTGCTCGATAACGGCCGCAGCGATTTGCTGGCCCTACCCGATAAACGAGAAGCGCTCAACTGCATCCGGTGCGGAGCTTGTTTAAACGTGTGCCCGGTGTATCGCAACATTGGCGGCCACACCTACGAAACCACTTACAGCGGCCCGATTGGCTCCGTTATTTCGCCGCATTACAACGGCATGGCCGAACACAAACATTTAAGTTACGCTAGTTCCTTGTGCGGGGCTTGTACCTCGGTGTGCCCGGTTAAAATAAACATCCACGAGTTGTTGTTGCTAAACCGGCAGCAAAGCGTAGCCGAAGGATTAGCTGACAGCCAGGAAAAATTCACTTTTAAAATGTGGACCCGCGCCATGAAAAACCGGCGCATGATGGATCTGGTGCCCACCAGTTTAAAAAACATGGCCTTGCGCTACGTTTTAAAAGATACCTGGAGCCGCAAACGCGAACCTTTGCAAGTGGCTCCCAAATCGTTTGGTAAACTGTACAAAGAATACCAGAAGAAAAAATAAGCGCTGCCGGATTATATAAATCATCTTTAAAGCCTCCTTTTTGCGGAGGCTTTTTTTGTGTTCCGGAAAGTACAAATTTTTAAAAAATACTGGCCTTGGTCCTACTTGAACAAATGGTAAAATTTTCTACCTTAAGTTTTAAAATTTAAGAAATCCGAGCATCTGTTTATGGCACTTTTTTGTTTCCGGTTACGGCGTAAAAACGCAATTTTTTCCTTACAAACAGATCCAGCGCAACATTTTTTTAAATTTTACCCATACGCTAACTTTGGTGTAAACGCGAACACCCGGGAACGGCTATTTTTTAACAAATTTCTTTTTCTGTTAAGTTTAATAAGCTGGGCGCTTAGCAGTTGTTCGCCGGATACGCCCGAAAAAATAAGGTTGGTAAATCAAAAACGAAAAGTTATGCTGGTGGCCCACCGGGGAGCATCCAATACAGCACCCGAAAACACCCTAGCGGCGGTTCAAAAAGCTTTGGACTCTCCGGCTGATTTTATCGAAATTGATGTGCACCAAACCCGCGACTCGCAGTTGGTAGTAATGCACGATGCCACCCTCGATCGCACCACCAACGGCGAAGGCGCCATTGCCGAACATACTTTAGCTGAAATTAAAAAATTGGATGCCGGCAATTGGTTTAAGCCCGAATTTAAAAACGAACGCGTACCTACCCTGGAGGAAGTACTGCAACTGGTAAAAGGCCGCAAAAAACTCTTAATTGAATTGAAAAAAGGCAAGGACTTTTATCCGGGTCTGGCAAATCAAACTATTGGCTTGCTCCGGAAGTACCGGGTCCGGGAATGGTGCGTGCTGCAATCTTTTCACGACGAAATCCTGCAACAAATCTGGCAAAACGAGTACCAGGTACCCACGCATAAATTGATGGTGGGCAAATTGCCCTTGGTACCCGTTTACTTTGATACCAGCCTGCGCTTTGGCTCGTTTGATAAATACTACCGGGCTTCGGCCATTAACGTGCACCGATATTTTGCCAGCCGCCGCTTTGTAAAAATGGTGCACAACGCCGGCTTTAAAACCTTCGTCTGGACCGTAGACGACCCCGCCGAAATCAATAAACTGGTAAACCGCGGCGTAGACGGTGTTTTAAGTGATGCCGCCGCTACGCTGGCAGTAGAATAATTTTAAAAAATCCTTTTTTCTTGCTTCTAAAACAGGTATTTCTTCCCCCCGAAAATTCGTAAATTACTCAGCTCAACCGGCAACCTGAAAAATTTAATTATACCTTATGCTGCACATCTTAAACGGCGATGCTACGGCAACCATTTTCAAGCAAACCGATTTACCCGGTAAAAACATCCTGGTATGGCGCGAAATTCTGTCGGAAGGCCCCATTGTGGATCATACTTTACCCGCCGATTTCTGGCAAACCCGCCAGCATTATCTTACCCAAACCTACCAGGAAGATGCCGTAACCTACGTACTTAAAGTTACCGCCGAGGTAAAATTACTCGAAACCTACCCGCAGCACGAGGAGGTAGTACTTTGGTTCGAGCACGATTTACTTTGCCAAGTTAATTTATTGTACCTCCTGCATTGGTTTGCCCAACGCGATTTAGGTAACACTAAAATTAGCTTGGTGTGCATTGGCGAACATCCCGATTTACCAACCTTTAAAGGATTGGGAGAATTAAGCCCCGTTCAGTTAGCCGCCTTGTTCCCGAAACGGCAAGTTCTTTTGCCGGATGATTTAGCCTTGGGGCATCGGGGCTGGGAAGCTTACGCCGCCTTAACTCCCGAAGATTTAATTAAATTTTTAAAAAACGAAGATTTTAGCCACTTACCGCTATTACCCGCTGCTTTGCAGGCGCATATTACCCGTTTTCCGTCGGTGCAAAACGGTTTAAATGCCATTGAACAAATTTTGCTGGAGCTAGCGGCAAATCATCAGCTCTCGCCTACCGGGCTCATGGGAAAATTCTGGCAGCAAACCAGTTTGTTTGGCATTGGCGATGCGCAGATTGTAAACTATTTGCGCGGTTTCGAACAAACCGGGCTGCTGCTCTTGAGTGATAAAATAGTGATAACGGATTTAGGTTCTAAAATTCTACGCGATGAAGCGGATTACGTACAATTACAACCTTATGAACGTTGGCTGGGCGGCGTACACCTGCATTCTGCTTCTTCTTTGTGGCGTTGGGACAGGGTTCAGGGAAAAATAGTAAAAATTTAAAAATTCGCCCAGGCTGGTAATACTAAAGGCAATATGCCTTACACCACATTAACTAATAAGCTATTACCTACAATCAGCCAGGATATAGATAAACCTTAGCGTACCCATCAGACTTATCCCCGTTGTATTTCTAGCAGGTTGGTTTTTATCTAGTTATAACATTTATTAACAACTACTTACAACTTCTGTTTAGTCTTACCTTTATAAATTTCAGAATTGCTTGTAATTTAAAATTACGAATATACACGTATTACTATTCACATAAAAATTAGTAATTTGCATAGGCATTACGGGTTAACCCTTTCATCCACAATTAATCACGCATATGAAAATTATCTACGCATCCGTCCTTTTAACCGGGATGTGCCTGTTCCAGCACCAAGCCTCCGGTCAGTTACTCAACAAAATGCGGCAAAAACTCGAAAATGCTGCCGAGCAATCCGTTAACCGAGCTTTAGGCACCGATAAAAATGCCAACAACACCTCCACGTCTACCTCCACGGGTTCTTCGTCGGGGAGCCGGGCCCGAAACAAAGGTGGCGCGGGCTTAGTAACTACGCCGCCGGATGTAAAAGAAAACCTAACCGATGCCGAAAGCAAATACAAAGCCGGCCAATACGCGCAGAGCCGCTCGGCTTTGCAGCAAGCCATGTTGGGCGTAGAAATGGAAATCGGGCAGAAAATTTTAAAATCGTTGCCAGAATCTATTTCGGGCTTAAAGAAAAATGCCGAAGCTGACCAGGTTACCAGCACCGGCTGGGGTTGGGTTGGCCTAACCATTCAACGCCAATACACCGACGGCAACGAAAAAGAATTAACTACCACTATCGCTAACAATGCGGCTATGCTTTCGGCAGTAAACCTGTATTTAGCCAATGGCGGCTACAGCCAAACAACCGGCGGCAAGCAAGATTGGAAGCAAACCAAAGTAAAAGGCAACAAAGCCGTAATTGAGTACGACGAAAGTACCGGCTACAAGCTTACCGTACCGTTGGGTCAATCGTCGATGCTGGTGTACGAAGGCGTAAATTTTAAAGATGAAGCCGAATTAATGGCCGCCGCTAATGCCGTAGATATTGCGGGCATTAAAAAAATGCTGGGCGAAAAATAAGCTATTGGTTTAATTCATTCTTCTCTAATCCTTTTGATCAATCATGAAAAAGATACTTACTTTACTCGTTATAAGTGCTTGTGCCCACGTTTCGCTGGCCCAGGATTTTAATAAAAACTTAGCCGATGCCCGTTCGTCTTATGCGGCTGGAAACTTAAGCAATTCGCGGTTTGCCATGGAGCAAATGCTGCACACCCTCGATGCCGCCATCGGGAAAGATATTTTAAAATTGTTGCCTCCCAAAATGGATGCTTTAGCGGCAAACGTAAAAGACGATAATACCACCGGCACGGGCACCAACGCCGGTTTAGGTCTTTTTGTACAACGCACCTACGGCACCGGCGCCAAAACAGCAACGGTAGATATTATCAATAACTCGCCTTTAATTACCTCCTTAAACGCGCTGCTGGCTCTGCCTTTTATTGGCCGGGGCGGCGATGGCAACCAGAAAGTAGTAAAAGTGCAAGGCTATAAAGCCGTTTTAACCAAAACCGAAAATACCGACACTAAAAAGTTAGATTACGACCTACAGGTGCCGTTGCAGAATACCTTAGTTACTTTTAAAGTTACCGAGGCACAAGAAGCCGATGTGCTGCGGATGGCGAATACCATACCGTTGGAGAAGATTGCGCAAATGGCGCAGTAGGGGAAATTTTAAAATTTGGCTGGATTTACGGCCGAGTAATTGGCAAAATTGTCTGTTTTTAAACACTTGTGACTTATAGACAAGAGCCAGTCTCCTGACTGGCGTATTCTTGTTTTTCTTTAGAGCCTTTTCAAGCCTCTAGGCTCAGGTGCTATCTAGTTTGAACGGGCTGCGTTTGCCTCATGGCCGACGGACCTCGTTTGGCTCTTTCGGGCGAGCGAGTAGGAACGTGCTGTGGCACGTTTCTACAAACCTCACCATGCCTCCTGCGTCAGCACCGGAACGCTAGATTCGCAGAATCCGAAAGGCCCTCAACAGCCAAACTGGTGTCTTTTGATTTACTTTGTAAAGAATGGGCGTAACGAGGATTTTAACTAAAAGTCAATCAAAGTTTAGTCATCTCCAAAGTGTTAGGAGTACTTCGCTAAATTAAACCTCCATCACCTAGATTTGACATTTTTAAAATTTTCTGTTATCCAGGAGGAATCTATTTAGCAGGTAGCCGACAGTTTCATTTTAAATGTTAGTACACTAGTTTATCAGATAATATTCAAAACTGCATCCTCTTCCATCAAACTTTAACTGCTTGTTTCGGTGGTTTGGAGCAGGAGTTCGTGGCATTGTTGGGCGATTTCGAGCTCTTCGTTGGTGGGAATTACCAGTACTTTCACCGGGGAATCGGGTTGATTGATTTCGCGGAGCTCTTTGCTGCGGATTTTGTTTTTTTCCTCGTCCAGCTTAATGCCCAGGTAATCCAGGTTGCGGCACACGCGGGCACGTACTTCAGCGTCGTTCTCACCTACGCCGGCGGTAAATACTACGGCATCTACCCCGTTTAACACGGCGGCATAAGCTCCCAAGTATTTTTTAATGCGGTAACTATACAACTCATACGCTAAATCGGCGGCGGCATCTCCTTCCTGAATGGCTTGGGTAATATCGCGCATGTCGCTGTGGCCGGTTAAGCCCAACATGCCGCTGCGTTTGTTCAATAAAGTATTTACCTGCTCCGGATCGTACCCAAGCTGGTTAATCAAATGGAAAACAACCGAAGGATCAATGTCGCCGGAACGGGTACCCATTACCAAACCGCTCAACGGCCCGAAACCCATGCTGGTATCTAGCGATTGCTTGTTTTTTATTGCGGCCATGCTACACCCGTTTCCCAGGTGAATGGTAATTAACCGGGCTTCCGGATTTTTTAAATATTGCGTGGCTTGCTCAGCTACATATTTATGACTGGTGCCATGAAAACCATACGTCCGGATACCTAAATCGGTGTAAAAAGACTCGGGCAAAGCGTAGCGAAACGCGTATTCGGGCAAGGTTTGGTGAAAAGCCGTATCAAAAACGGCTACTTGCCAGGCCCGCCGAAAAGCTTTTTCGGCCACCTCAATACCCAGGTAGTTCGATGGATTGTGCAAAGGTGCCAGCGGAAACAGTTTTTTAATTTCGGCCTTTACTTCCGGGGTAATAATGGTAGTGGCCGCAAAGCTTTCGCCGCCGTGTACCACCCGGTGCCCCACTACATCAATTTCGTCGGGGTCCCGAATTACCCCGGATTCCGGATCGGAGAGCAACTTACCAACTTCCTGTAAACCCGACGCATGATCGGGTAAATCCAAGGTACGGCTAATTACCTTTTTATCGGAACCGGTAAATATTTGGTGCGTAATAATCGAATTTTCTAACCCAATCCTTTCCACCAGACCGCTGCAAACCGGCTTCTCGGAAGGCATGCGAAACAACTGGTATTTAATAGAACTACTACCCGCATTAACAACAAATATATTCATGCAATTTTAAGTGATAAGTTTTACGTACGACGTAATACGTGTTTTGTAATTGAATTTTAAGCGGACTCCTTCGCTTGAAATAACCACCGTCCGGCTTTTATGATTAGTTGATTATTTATACTTCCTATTAGCCAAAGTGCATCGGTTCGCCCGGCCAGAGGCCTACCCAATGGTTAGCCACGTGCGAAGACGCTCGCGCCAGGAAATCGCCAGCAGAAAATTTTTAAAATTTTAAATTCTCAACCAACTTCCCCAACCTTCTAACCTTCTAACCTTCCAACTTTTCAACCTTGCAACTTTAAAACCTTTAAACCTGCAACTTGTAACCTGCAACCTTTAACTACCCCTGACTTTGGATAGCGGTAATCACGACGGTGTTAAAAATATCATCCACGGTGCAGCCGCGGCTTAAGTCATTTACTGGTTTGTTAAGGCCTTGCAGCATGGGGCCGATGGCTAAGGCACCGGTTTCGCGTTGCACGGCTTTGTATGTATTATTACCCGTATTTAAATCCGGGAAGATTAAAACACTGGCCTGGCCCGCTACTTCTGAGTTGGGTAATTTTTGTTTGCCTACTTCCGGGTCTACGGCTGCATCGTACTGAATCGGTCCTTCCACTTTTAAATCCGGGCGTTTCTGTTTTACAATTTCGGTGGCTAACCGCACTTTTTCTACCTCAGCGCCTTCGCCGGAAGTGCCCGATGAATACGACAACATGGCAATGCGCGGCTCAATGCCAAAACGCTGACTGCTCTCGGCAGAGGAAATCGCAATTTCGGCTAACTGCTCGGCGGTGGGATTCGGGTTTACGGCGCAATCGCCAAAAACCGATACACGGTCGGGCAAACACATAAAAAAGACCGACGATACAATAGATACGCCCGGTTTGGTTTTCACGAACTGCAAAGCTGGCCGGATGGTATGCAAAGTAGTATGTACCGCCCCCGACACCATACCGTCGGCGTGGCCTTTGTACACCATCATCGTCCCGAAATACGATACGTCCGTCATCAGGTCGTAAGCCATTTCGAGTTCCACGTTTTTGTTTTTCCGGAGCTCATACAATGTATGCACGTATTCTTCGTAATACTCCGACTCCGCGGGGTTAATAATACGCACGCGGCTCATATCCAGGGGCAAGCCCATGCGTTTAATCGCCGCGGCAATATCTGTAGCGTTGCCCAGTATGGTTAAATCTACCACTTCCTGGTTTATCAGGCGGGCTGCAGCCCGTAGAATGCGGTCGTCGTTGCCTTCGGGTAGTACAATGTGTTTTTTCTGGCTTTTGGCCCATTTTACCAGTTGGTACTGAAACATGTGCGGCGTAATTCCTTCGGCGGTAAAGGTTACTATCTTCTCGTCTAAAGCCGCCACGTCCACGTATTTCTCGAAAGTATCAATGGCTAGTTCAATTTTCTTGGGGTTATCCGGTGTGATCTGCGATTTAATAGCGCCAATTTCAGTGGTAGTCTGAAAAGTACCGGTTTTTACCGCAACAATGGGCACTACGGTTTGCAAACCTTCAATTAGTTGTATTATAGGTTCTTCGGGTTCGGAGCCGGCGGTAAGCACGATACCGGCAATCCGGGGGTAATTGGCCGATAAATTAGCCTGCAACGCACAAATAATAATATCGCCGCGGTCACCGGGCGTTACGATTAGTACATTGTCTTTAATGTGTTTGAGGAAGTTAGGCACCTGCATGGCCCCGGTCACAAAATTATCGACCTGGTTGCTGAGTTGTTGCTCCCCGAACAAGAGTTTACCCCCTAAACTTTGGCAAATCTCGTGCATGGTCGGGTTTTTTAAACTTTTATCTTCCGGGATTACCGCCGATATCAAACCCGGTGGTAATTGGCTCCGCAATAATTCCCGTACATCGTCGGCTTGCACCGGGTTTACTTTGTTGGCGATTATTGCAATAACCTGTACTTCGCGGGCTTCGAAATTGCGCCAGGCGGTAAACACCGCATTAATTACCTGGGCCGTAGTTTTATTTTCGCCGGAAACCACCAGAACTACCGGAATACCCAGGTTTTTAGCTACCGTAACGTTTATATCAAACTCAAAAGCAGTTCCTTCGCCGGTAAAATCGGTACCTTCTACTAAAGTAAAATCGTAGTTTTCTTCGAACTGCTTGTATTTACTAATAATGGTATCAATAATTTCGCCTTGGTTATTCGCTTCAATCATCCGCAAAACCTCACTTCCGGTAAAAGCAAAAGTATCGGCATACTGCACCGGTAAATTAAAATAATTCACGATGGTTTCGATGTGCACGTCTTTTTTATCCGTGGAACTGCTATTAATTATAGGTTTAAAGTAGCCGATCTTTTGGGCTTTCCCCAATAACATGTTTACCAAACCCAATGCCACCATTGATTTGCCGCTGTAAGGTTCTGCTGACGCAATAAAAATTGTTTTTGTCATAGTTTTAGATGGTAGTTTAGCTGTTAAACCGGCTTTACCCGAAATATAATAAGTTAAAAGACATACTCCCGTACCAGTGTTTTAGTTTTTATAGAGAGCTACTGTACCCAATATCCGCGTGCTTAAGTAGATTAAAAACCTTTAACTTTAAGCTACTTCTGTCCGCTACTACTACATTTTTTAAAATCTTCTTTTTTAGGCGGCGCTTACCCGGAACGAACCGAATTAAAAGCACGAATGTTTTACCATTTATGGATGCCGGTTTTGTAGCGACTGGTTACAAATTCCGGTGCCAAGATTACTATCTCGCCCGATTATATAAAATGACGAATCTTCTTTTTTTAAATAAATCTTTTTACCAGATATTCAATTTTTTAAAAAAATCCGGATGTAAGAACGTGCTGCTTGGTTGTTTTTGGCTGTTCGGTTATATGGATAGCGCCATGGCTCAATCATCGGCCAAAGTTTCGCCGATTGCCCTCCGCGCCGAACCTTTAAAATTTACGGTAAAAGAGTTTTATATTGCCGATGTAATAGACGACCGCTCCGATAAAAAAGCAGTTACCTATTTAATTCCACCTCCAGCATCGCCTACGGTTCCTTTAGCCACGGCAGCTCAGCCCATTGATTTGCAGGGGGGCGGGTTAAACGCGATCCGGGAGTTTGTAAAACAAAGCTGGCACCAGAACACCAAGCTCCGGCCTATTGTTATCCGGTTAAAAGAATGTAAAGTACAGGAAACCGCTAATGGCAAAGGCCGGGTAGATGGGCGTGTTTCTGTGGCAATGGCATTTGAGTTCCTACGCGAAGGCAAACCGGTGCATTTAGTAGAATACCGCGGCGGCGCCCGCTACGGCCGGCCGGCCAGTTCGCTTACGGTTATAGAACCTACCCTGCGCCAGGCCTTAATTGCCGGGTTAAGTTATATTAACACCTGGATGAACCAGGAAGCCGGTAAAAACGAAAAGCTAGCCACGGGCATTCAGGTAAATTTTACGGATTACCTCCGGAATGCCGAAGACGACACTGTTTTTTACTCGCCCAACCGCCCGCTTAACTGGAATGATTTTACCGCTACTCCTCGCGGAAGCCGGTATGCGGCCCTGGTTTTTCCGGGCTTCGCGTACCAAGGTGGCAGCGAAGTAGTAAATGGCGTTATTCAACTGAACCTTGCGGTAAAAGTATACGTTATCCGGAGTTCGTCATGGGTAAAACCTGTCGCCCGCGATGCCTACAGCATAAACCACGAACAACGGCATTTCGATATTGTTAAACTGGTAGCGGAGCGTTTTAAACGTAAGATTCAGCCCGATAGCTTAACCCTGGAAGATTATAACAGTATAGTGCAATACAAATTTATTGAGTCGTTCCGGGAAATGAACCGCTTGCAGGAGCAATACGACAGTGAAACCGGCCACGGTACCAACCAGGCCGCCCAGGCCGCCTGGAACAGCCGCATTGAAGCAGATTTGCGTAAATATGGGATTAAGCCGTAGTTGATTCACTTAGTTTTTATAGCAAAAAACAGGAAAATTTTAAGAAAACTGTATGGTGATAAAAAGAACATCAATCTTTAAAATAACTTAAATCAAGCATTTAAGTAAAAAATACAGGTCAACTTTGGAAAAAAAGGCACTTTTCTGGTTATTCGTTTTCTTAAATAGCTAATGCCTTATAAAATTGTGAGTACATGGCTGCTTCTTTGTTAGTTAATTCCCCCATTAAATGTCTGATTATTGATGATGACAGTTTCTCGGCCCGGATTATTCAAAAATTTATAAACGACACTGACTTTTTGGAGCTGGCAGGAGTTGCTAACGGAGGCATTGAAGCTACCCGCCTTTTACGCGACACCCTCGTAGACGTTTTATTTCTGGATATAGAAATGCCCGACATGTCGGGCCTGGATTTGCTCACCACCATTCAGAATAAAGATCTGCTGGTAATTGTTACCAGTGCCAGCCGCGAATACGCCGTAGAAGCTTTTGAACAGAACGTAATTGATTACCTCGTAAAGCCCATTACGTACCCGCGCTTTTTAATTGCCGCGCAAAAAGTATGCGATAAATTAAACCAAAAACAGCAACCCAGCAGCACCGCCGACTTTACTTTCGTGAAAGTTGAGCAGAAACTTGTAAAAATTTATTTCGCCGACATCCAGTACATCGAAGCCTTGGGCGATTACGTGCACATTGTATCAAATAACAAAAAAACCATTGTGTACGCTACCTTAAAAGCTACCGTTAGCCGGTTTCCGGCTAACAAATTTATCCGGGTGCACCGCTCTTTTATCGTTAACCTGGATGCCATTACTGCTGTAGAAGGCAACAACGTAGCCATCGGCAACAAGTTTATTCCTATTGGCGCCACTTATGCCCGCAATGTGCTGCAGTTGCTCAGCAAGTACTAACTAACTTTGCAGGTGCTGCTCGTACAGGTTATTTAAATCAGCATGAGCTAGTTCTACAAAATAACCGGCTATGTTCGCTGCCGTTGCCGCCACAAATCTTTCACCTTTTTCGGCCGTAGAAAGCGCCGGATTCCCTACCCCGGTATCGCTGGTAGCTTTAGTCCAGGCCCTTGGCGTCCAGGCCCAACCCTGCTGATGGGCTTTTAATAGCAATTTGTTGCTTTTTCCATCGCCGGCTTCCGAAAGTGGTAGCACCAAATCCGGGGCAATGTGCATTACGGCACTGGTTTCGAGTTCGCCGGCGTGGTCGCCGGGTTCATCAAAAAAGTCGGTATCCTTGGCGGTTCGCCACCAGTTTACCGCAGATATAAACATATCCGGGCAAGTGCCCTGCAATTCCCGGATCATTTGCCGGAAATCATTACCGCCGTGCGCATTTAAAATAACTAACTTTTTTACGTTTTGCCCCGAAAGGGAATCTACAATGTCGCGCAAAATTAAAGCCTGCGTGCTGGGGTTCAGGTTAATGGTAAACGGAATATCTAACTGGCCGGTATTTACCCCAAAAGCAATGGCAGGCAGCACCATCACTTTTACATCCTGCTCCCAGGCTAGCCCAGCAGCTTTGGCGGCTACGTGCTCCGCCAAAATAGTATCGGTGGCGTAGGGCATGTGGTAATTATGAGCTTCGGTGGCACCCCAGGGTAAAACGGCTACGTTGTAATGGGTGTCTTTTACCGTTTTCCAATTGGTTTCGCTTAATATATAAGGTCTAGGAGACATATTTTAAAATTGCAGGTGTAGTGGCTAAAAAGGCAAATTACAAAAAATACGGTATCCGGTTTTAAAAACGAATAAATTTTAAAATCAGGCTAATTTATCGAACAGGTTAAATAAAGAAGATTATAATCCTTAACCCGCCTTTTAACTTAAATCTTACTTTCAGCATCTTGTATTTGTTACAATATAAATACTTATATATAACCTCAGCCAGGTTACACTGTATTAGTCACAACCATCCGTTTTCATCAGAATAACCAAGCTGCTTTGCAGGGCATTTTTTAATTATAAGCCGCCCAACGTGGCCTTACGCTCAACATTTCTGAAATTAAATTTTATTTAAATATTTATAGAATAAGTAATAATTTTCTAGTGAATCAGCGTTCCTTTTAGTTAGTTTTTACTGTTATCAGAGTTGCGCTAATATTTTCATATTCCGGTTTTTACGCCTGTTCCGGAAAGGTTGCTTTTTTTTAAATTAGCGGCTAAATAGCAGTGTGAACGGCAACATCTTAGAAACAGCTTTACTCTTTAAAAATTCTCAGAGCATAGGATAACACTACTGCCGCTGTTTCATTTCGGTTGAATAATGATTTTCATGTTTGCAAACGTAAATCATTATTTGGTAAAGCTTTAGTTAGGCTTTTTTCGGGTTTAGCTTTTATTACAGGAGCTGGCAGTTTATTTTTTAAAAAATTATAATTTAACAATAATGCTGCCGGAGAACTTAGCATCCGCAATCAGATAAAATTTAAATTTTTAAGAAAATCAGTAGGTTTTCTCTGAACAACTAAAAATCTTAAATTATTAAAATTTTCATAAAGCGCTATTACCAAAACAATCTTTCAATTAAAATCTACTCTATGTAAAAACAGCGACTAACTATTCTTTTGCAGAAACTTAAATCTATTCTGTAGTTCTTAAAATTTATCAAACAAGGGTGCTTCCATCCGCTATTTAGTACTTCATCACGTTCGGGTTAAGTTTATAACCTGCTATTACCAGGTGGTTGCTTTAAACCACTATTACTTTCGCATTACTTAATCAGAAAACAAACAGTAACATGAAAATTAGTTTACCCATGCCAAACAGGAACCACACCGGGGTACGCAAGCTACATCTGCCGGTGGGTACTATGTTAAATTTAGCTTGTTTCGTTTTTATTTTTCTGTGGGCTACCACGTTTACTTACGCCCAAACTGCCATTTCGGGTAAAATCTCCGACGAAAAAGGCGAAGGGATTCCGGGCGCTACTGTTTTGGTAAAGGGCACTACCACCGGCGCAACCACCGACCCGAATGGCGGGTTTACACTAAATGCACCCAATGGAAACGGCGTTTTAGTGGTGTCTTTTATCGGCTATCAATCGAAAGAAGTGCCGATTAATAACCAGTCTACTATTAACGTAACCTTAGCGCCTGATACCAAAGCTTTGGACGAAGTGGTAGTTATTGGTTACGGTACCCAACGTAAATCAGACGTAACCGGCGCGGTTGCTACCGTAAAAGCCGAGCAATTGCAGGAACGCCCATCCCCATCCTTAAACCAGGCTTTAGCCGGCCGGATGGCAGGGGTACAGGTAAACAACAACTCGGGCCGTCCGGGTGGTCGTACTACCGTGCGGGTTCGGGGCTTCAGCTCTATTAACTCTTCCAACAACCCCTTATACGTGGTAGATGGTGTAATGCTGCCACAAGGTAACCAAGCCCAGTTCAGTAACGCCATCGATTACATTAACCCCAACGATATCGTATCGGTAGAGGTATTGAAAGATGCTTCGTCTACGGCTATTTACGGTGCCCGGGGCGCCAACGGCGTTATTTTGGTAACTACCAAACGCGGCAAAGCTGGCGAAGGCCAAGTTACTTATAATGCTGATTTTAGCGTGAATACCATCGGGCCAAATCGTCCGGAAGTTTTAAACGCTCGCGAATATTTAGCTACCGAAGATTTAGCTTATGCCAACATCGCTAAATACGATCCGGCCGGTTGGGCCCAGGGTAAATATGCTAATTTAGATCCAGTAAAGAGAAGAACAGATTTCAGCAAACAGTTTCCGGGGGTTTTCGACGAAAACTTACAGCCTTTGCACGACACCGACTGGATGAAAGAAATTACCCAAAATAAAATTTCGCAAAACCACCAATTAGGCTTTAGCGGCGGTAACGAACGTACTACTTATTCCTTCTCTTTAGGTTACCGCGACGACGAAGGCTTAGTAAAAACGTCGTACATGAAGCGGTACTCCGGCCGGTTTAGCATCGACGATCAAGTTAAAAAATGGTTAAAAGTAGGTGGTACTTTAAGCTATAATAACCAAACCGAAAACTTAGTAGATATTAACGATGCGGTAGCTCGCCAAATGGTAGAAGACTTCCCTTTCTTACCGGTAAGATACGCCAATGGCACTTACGCCAATAATCGGGATTATCCACAGGCCGAAGGTACCATGAGTTCGTATCACCGTTTAATGGGTCGTAGGTATATTTTAAATTCGCAAACTACCAACGGTAACGTATATTCTAACATTACCTTCTTCCCGGGTTTAGAAATGCGGACCGTATTGGGAGCTAATATCCTGACGCAGGAAACGAACGAGTCTAGCACCCGGACCTTATCTATTGCGGACCAAGGTTTTGCCCGGGCCTACAACCGGAAAGAAAGCTTCTGGTCGCTGGAAAACTACTTAACTTATAACAAGCAGTTTGCCGAAATTCACTCTATTACTGCATTAGCTGGTATTTCCTGGCAGGAAACCAACTTTTTTGATATGGACGCGCGGATCCGTGGTTTTGCTACCGATTATTTTGGATTTAATAACTTAGATGCGGGTTCTCTTCGCCCAGAAGTATTCTCGGAAGCTAACCGGTTTGCTTTTAGCTCTTACTTTGGCCGGATTAACTATAGCTTAAGAGATAAATATTTGCTTACCGTAACTGGTCGGGCTGATGGTTCTTCTAAGTTTGGTGCCAACAATAAGTTTTCCTTCTTCCCTTCTGCGGCTTTAGCCTGGCGGGTTTCTGAAGAAGAGTTCCTGAAAAGCAACCCTGTTATTTCTAATTTAAAATTACGGACCAGCTTTGGTTTAACCGGTAACTCCGAAATTCCGCCATATCAATCCATTGATATATTAAGCTCTACTTACGCTTATATATTTGGCGATACCCGGGTGGGTGGTACAGGCCTTAGCCGCTTGGCTAACCCCGATTTACGTTGGGAAAAAACAGCACAGTACGATGCCGGGGTAGAATTAGGTTTATTACAGAACCGGATTAGCTTAGAAGCTGATTTTTATTACCGCAAAACTACGGATATGTTATTGGATGCTCCGGCACCCCGTACCAGCGGTTACGGCTCTATCCGGAAGAACGTAGGCTCTATGGAAAACAAAGGGATTGAATTAACTTTAAATACCGTTAACGTTAATACCGGCGATTTCTCCTGGAATACTACCTTTAACGTTTCCATGAACCGGAACAAAGTACTTACCCTGGCTACACCAGCCGATATTTTTGGGGTAGGTGGCCCTAACTTTACGAACCAAACCAGCATTATCCGGATTGGTGAACCAGTAGGTTCTTTCTGGGGATTAAATCGTTTAGGCGTATGGAGCGAAGCCGAAAAAGACGAAGCTGCTAAATTCCGGAGCTATCGTAACGGTTTAACCATTCTGCCTGGCGATATTAAATACCAAGATGTAAACGGCGACTACGCTATTACCGATGCCGACCGGATGATTATTGGTAACGGTACTCCTAAAGCCTGGGGGGCATTTATCAACACGTTTAAGTATAAGAACCTCGATTTAACCGTTGAATTGCAGTACAACTACGGCAACGACATTTTAGATTTAACTTTGCACCCCAGCGAAGACCGCCAAGCTATTGCCAACAGCTACAAAACAGTTTTGGATGCTTGGACACCACAAAACCAGAACACGCAAATTGCTGAAATCCGGGATACCCGCGCTGGTTATGTTACCAACGTAGACTCTCGCTGGGTAAAAGATGGTTCATTCCTGCGGGGTCGTAACATTTTATTGGGTTACACCATTCCAGCGGAGCTGGCCAGCAAAATCCGTTTAAACCGCCTGCGCATTTATGGTTCCGTGCAGAATGCTTTCTTAGTTACCGGTAAAGATATTATCGGCGATCCGGAAGCTACTCCCACTAACCAGGATAATAACAACAGTGCTTTCTCGCAAGGTATTATCTGGCATGGTTATCCAAAGCCCCGCACCTTTATGCTTGGCTTACAGGTTACATTGTAATTCGTTTATCTAAAAAAGAGATTCACTATGAAGTTGAAAATATTTAAAAAAGTAAGCACCTCCTTGTTATTAGGTGCTATTTTACTCGGACCCACCTCCTGTAAAGATTTTTTGGATGAGAATCCGCCTTCTAACTTAACGCCGAACAATTTTTATACCATCCCGGATCACGCCGAAGCCGCTTTAGTTGCTGTTTACGCCGATTTACGGTTAGGTTACGATGGAGCTGGTATTTTCTCGTCGAGCTGGCAAATGCTGGAAGCACCCACCGGTACTTCCACTACTGAAACTGCCCAAAATTCGGACTTGAATAACTTGTATTCCCTGGTTTATGATGGTAACACCCAACATATCATTAACTGGTGGAATGGCATGTACCGGATTATTGCCAATGCGAACCTGCTGCTGGCCAAAGTACCAGGAATTACGCCTATGGACGAAGGGCAGAAAAACAGAGTACTGGGTCAGGCTCGGTTCTTACGGGCTTGGGCGTACTTTAATGCGGTCCGTTTGTGGGGCGATGTACCTTTAATTACCGAACCACAAACTATTGAATCGGCCGACTTCTTCCCGACCCGGGCTCCTCAGGAACAAGTTTATAACTTAATTATTGAGGATTTAAAAGCCGCCGAAGCGGCAGGCTTGCCCTGGATGGATGCAAGTGGTAAGGCTTCTACGGCCGCGGTAAAATCGCAATTAGCCCGGGTATACTTAACCATGGCGGGTTATCCTTTAAACAAAGGAACGGAGTACTATAAATTAGCAGCCGACAAAGCTTACGAAGTAATTACCTACGCTAATGCCAATCCTGGAGAGATTAACCTCTTCCCTACGTACATGGATGTGCATAGAGAAAGTACCGAAAACAAGTTGGAGCACATCTTCATGATTCAGTACAATACGCTGGTTGCCGGCAATCCTATGGAAAACATGTTCCCGAACTTTAAACCCGTAACTTACGCTGGTCCGGGCGGTACAGGTAGCACTATTCCTACACCCGAATTCTATAAGTCTTACGAACCAGGCGACTTACGGGCTAAGAACCAGGAAGGTTATTTTTACACCAGCTATTACACCAATGGCAACGGTGCTCCTTTCGATTTAGGCGCTCCTTATATTTTTAAACATTTTAATACTACCTCCAGTGGTTTTGCCGGTGTTGCTGGTTCCCGTAATAATAACCTGAACGTACCCCTCATTCGTTACGCCGAAGTGCTTTTAATGTACGCCGAAGCGCAGAATGAATTAGGTGGCCCTACGCCGGAGGCATACGCCGCTTTTAAAAGAATCCGGGACCGGGCGCAATTAACCACTCCTGATTTAGGCACTTACTCCCAAGCCAGCTTCCGGGAAGCTGTTTGGCGGGAACGCTGGCACGAATTGGCCTACGAACAAATTACCTGGTTCGATATGGTCCGGTTACGGAAGGTGTATAACGAAACTACTAACCAGTTCGACGAATTTGTTGGTCATCAGAACCAAGGCCGTTTCCCATTACAGGAAAGACACCTGCTGTTCCCGATTCCAATACCAGAAATTCAGAACAGCCCGAACCTGGTGCAGAACCCCGGCTATTAATTTTTTAAAAAATTATAACGCCCGCCTGGCTTACTAAGGCGCCAAGAAGCTACCCCTTTACTTTTAAGTGGTAGCTTCTTTTTTTTGTAGCTTTTTATTAGTGGAGTACAAATTATAAGTACGATCATTACTAACACTATAAAATAGTTAAGCCCAAATCCCGTTTATTCAATGGTTGGATATATTAACTTAAGTAGTTAACTTGTTCCCATTTTACAAAACACAGTGATTTTTTATTTACAAATTCTGCTCTCTTGATTGCCACTACCGCAAAACATACCAGTAACCATTTACCACTTAAAGACTTAACCGATTTCGATCAAGTTTACCGTAAGTACTGGTCAACGTTATTCGATGTTGCCTACCAGCGGGTGCGCTCCACCGAAAAAGCCGAAGAAATTATTCAGGATTTATTTGTAGAGCTCTGGGAAAAAAGAGAACAAATTATTATTAAAGAGTCCATGGAGGCATACCTTTTTGGCGCTTTAAAATTCAGGGTTTTAAATGCTTTACGAAACGAGCAAGTACGCACCGCCCACTTGCAGGTAGTGCGCAACGAAGCTGTTACAACAACCAATAGCCTGGAAGAAGAAATCAACAAAAAAGATTTAGAAGCAGCCTACCAAAACCAGGTAAACAGACTGCCCGAAAAATGCCGGGCGGCCTTTGAGCTAAGCCGCCAGGAACAGCTTTCTTTCAAAGAAATTGCTACCCAGTTAAACATTTCGGTTAATACCGTAGAAAAACACGTGGGCAAAGCCTTGCGGGCACTTCGCTTTCACTTAAAAGATTTTACTTTAACGGCCTTCTTTATCTGGTTTTTTTAAAAATTTTAATTTTTTGAGTCCAAAAACAACTATATTATTTCTTACCTCTTAAATTTATTAGCCTGATTGCGGGCAAGTTGGTAATCAAATTTAAAAAATTTAAAAAATTTTCTTCGGCAGAGTGGCGGTAAACCGATACCTGGCGTGTCATGGATATGAAACGCTAAATACCGGCAATGAAACCTGCCATTCAGGACCTGATTCAAAAATACCTACAAGGAAAAGCTACCGCAGAAGAAAAAGCGTTAGTAGACGCGTATTATCGTTCTTTTGCGAAAGAACAACCTTATACGCCTTATTTAACTCCCCAAAGCAAAGAATTACTAGAAGAAAAAATTTACGCAGGTATTCTGCAAAACATTGAAGCCGATCCAGTACCGGAAACCAAGCCAAATTTTAAATTTATTACAAACCCACGAGCCTTCTACTTTTCGGTAGCGGCTTCTTTTGTTGGTATACTACTGGCGTTCTCGTACTACTTTTTTATTCCCCAGGATCAGGTAGTATTAACTACTGCGTTAGGCCAGGTAGCCACTTTTACTTTACCAGATAACTCAAAAGTAACTTTAAACGGCAATTCAGAACTCCGCTACACCCCCTGGAGCGCTCACCAAACTCGGGAAGTAACCTTGCGTGGCGAAGCTTACTTTTCGGTGCAACACACTAAAAACCACCAAAAATTTTTAGTGCACCTTCCCGGTAAAATGCAGATAGAAGTACTCGGAACGGAGTTTAACGTAACCGGCCGGCCAAATAACACCCGGGTAGTATTAAACTCCGGCAAAGTGCGCTTACGGCTATCCAATACGCAAAAAAACACCCCCAAAGAAGTAGAAATGGAGCCCGGCGACATGGTAGAATTAGAACCTAAATCTGCCAAGGTAGCCAAAATAAAAGTTAACCCCGAAAAATACTCCTCGTGGAGCAGCTCCATGCTCGTTCTGGATAAAACAACCCTCCGGGAGTTAGTTAGCACCCTCGAAAACACCTATGGTTTACAAGTTACCGTACCCGACACCAGTTTGCTCCGGCATACCTTTTCGGGCAAAGTGCCCAAACAAGACGCTCAAATTTTATTACTGGGCTTAAGCAAAGCTTTTAATTTACAAATAACCAAAAAGGAGAACCAAATCATTATTCAAAAACACTAACACCTGCTTTTATCAGCCATTTCGAAGAATACCTATTCATTACTTTTAATACTTATGCGTTTTAACACCTTAATTCAATAATTTTTATGAAAGTAAAAATACCATTCAAAAGCATGGTCTGCCTTAGTGCATTGATCAGCTTTCATGTAAATGGACAACAAGTAGTATCTACCCAACTCACGGCTCGCAGTACCGGCACCGAAAAAGCCGCTGGTTTGCGCGCCACAAACAGCCTGGAGGGCGCTTTAAAAATTCTGGAGAAAAAGTACGCTGTAGCTTTTTTCTACAAAGACGAATTTGTTCAGAACAGAACGGTTACCATGGACAAACTGGATAACCGCAACCAAACCGTAGAAAAAGATTTAGAGGCTATTTTGAAGCCCCTACAACTTCGGTTTGAAAAAATTGGTGCCAATACCTACGTTATTTCGCCGGTAAAAGTATCTGATATCAGTACCGAAGGTAACAGCACTACCCCATTAAACGCTAACGCCAGCAACAACTTTGTAGCGGACTTATCGCATAACTCCAGCCTGCTTGCCAGTTCAGCAAAGAGCGCTGTGGTATTGGATATTACCGGTAAAGTAACCGACGAAAAAGGCGAAGGAATACCCGGCGTTACCGTTCTTTTAAAAGGTACATCTACCGGTACAGCCACTGGCCCTGATGGTAGTTTTACCTTAAGCACTCCGGATGGTACCGGTACCCTGGTAATATCTTTTATTGGGTACCAGACCCGCGAAGTTGCCATAAACAACCAAACTATCATTAATGTATCTTTAGCACCCGATACCAAAGCCTTAGAAGAAGTAGTAGTAGTGGGTTACGGTACCGTGCAAAAGCGCGAATTAACCAGTGCCGTTACCACCGTTACCGCTAAAGAATTCCAGCAAGGTGCTTTTAACAGCCCCATGCAGATGATTGAAGGTAAAGTAGCCGGCGTTACCGTTTCTAACCCTGCCGCCGCCGACCCCAATGCTTCTCCTTCGTTGCAATTACGGGGAGCTTCTTCGCTTAGAGCAGGTAACGAACCCTTGGTAATTATAGATGGTATGCCAGGTGGCGATCTGCGCAACATAGCCCAGCAGGATATAGAATCTATCTCGGTTTTACGAGATGCTTCTGCGGCAGCTATTTACGGTTCGCGGGGTGCTAACGGGGTTATTTTGGTGCAAACCAAACGCGGCGCTGCTGGCAGAGTTTCTGTTACTTACGACAGCTTTATAGATCATGATGCCGTAGCGGCTAAGCCCGAAATCCTTTCGGCCGAAGAATTTTTAGCTCGTGGAAGAGATCAGGATTTAGGTGCCCGTAATAACTGGTACAACGAATTAATCCGGAAAGATAACTTTGGACAAAATCACTCTTTAGCGGTTTCCGGAGGTAATGAAAATTCAGTATTCCGGATTTCTGGTCAATACCGCACGAAAACCGGTTTGGATATTGCATCCGACCGGAAAGAATACGGCTTACGGGCCAGCTTTCAACAAAAAGCGCTGGATGGATTACTCGAGTTAAACGGTAATTTCTCGTACCGGGTAGCTAACGAAGAGTATACCAATTACGGTGCTTTCCAGCAAGCTGTAAAGCTTAATCCTACTATTCCGATTATGGATCCTACCAATCCTACCCGGTACAATACCCTCCTGGGATATGATACCTATAATCCGGTACAAAACTTGTTAGCCCGCGAAAACGGCGCTGATCGGGAATATTCTATTGTGGACATAACCGCCAGAGTAAATATTTTAAAAAATCTGAATACCGAATTAAAATTAGCCCGTCAGGGACGGGATGCTTTAAGCCGGGAGTATCATTCTGGATTATCTGCCGAATCAGTAACTGGTGGCTATACTGGCCGGGCCCGTTTACAGGATGAAAAATGGACAGATTATACTTTAGAATGGTTAGGTAATTATTCTACCATTATTGGCAAGCACGAAATTAAAGCCCTGGGTGGTTATTCTTACCAGGAATTTAATAACTCTGCTTTCTGGGCGCAAAACCGCCGTTTCCCAACCGATGCCTTTGGTTATAACAATATAGGTGCCGGTAACTACGGTAATGGCCAACCCATTAACATGAACGATGTAATGGATTCCTGGAGAAGCAAAGAAAAAACTATTGCCTTCCTGGGTCGGGTAAATTATGCTTTCGATGATACTTACTTCTTAACCGGTTCGTTCCGGTACGAAGGAAACACCAAATTTGGAGCGAATAATAAATGGGGATTGTTCCCGGCAGCTTCTGCCGCTTACCGTATTTCTAAATTGCCCGTGTTCGCTGATATTGAAGCCATTAATGACTTAAAACTGCGGGTATCATACGGTGAAACGGGTCGTTCTGGCTTCCCAAGATATACCTCTATTGCTCGTTACGATGGTTATGGCCGGTATCAGAATGATGAAGGCCAGTGGATACAGGTTTACGGACCAGGTAATAATTACAACCCGGATATTCGTTGGGAAAAATCAATTGCTTATAACGCCGGTGTAGACTTTACTTTGTTTAATAATAAACTGAGCGGTAGTGTAGATGCTTTTATTCGCAAGAGCAGTGATTTGATTTCTGACTACCAGGTACCAGTACCTCCTTACCTGCACGAGCAAATGACCGTTAACGTAGGTACTACCAGCTCTAAAGGGGTTGAACTTAATGTAAACTGGGCAGTTATTGAAAACGAAAATTTCTCATACAACACTACTTTAACCGGTTCTTACACCAGAGCTAAGTTAGATAGCTGGTCCAACGAAACCTATAAAGCCGACTACATTGAACTGCAGGTAAACGGATCTGATCTTCCATCGCCAGGTAACCCAGGCCGGGCTTATCGCTTAGAAGATGGTACCAACATTGGCAACTTCTACGGATACAAATATGCCGGCGTAGACGAAAACGGAAATATCTTAGTATGGAAAAATGGTATAGAAGGTAGCGAAAAATTACGTGCTTCCGGTAACCAAATTCAAATAGATGCTGGCCGCGATAAAACCTACATTGGCAACGGTGCCCCTCGCTATGAACTAGGCTGGACAAATACCTTCGCTTACAAAAACATCGATTTATCCTTGTTCTTCCGCGGTCGCTTTAAATACGATATCCTGAATTTGTACCAAATGTATTATGGTTTACAGGCCGAAGCTAGCACTAACCTGTTAAAAGATGCTTACGAGCGTAATGGCCATATTAAATCAGGTAAAGTTATTACCGATTATTTCCTGGAAAAAGGTGACTTCTTAAAATTGGATAACATCACCTTAGGCTGGTCTCCAAAACTGGGAATTAAAAAAGTAAACAGTTTCCGGGTGTATGGTACGGTCAGAAACGTGTTTACGCTAACTAAATATACTGGCTTAGACCCAGCAGCAGTTGGTGTTTCTGGTTTAACTCCTGGGTACGGTGGCCTGGATGTTTATCCTATCTCCAGAAACTTTGCCCTAGGGATACAGATTACCTTATAAGTTTAATCGAGTTTGACCAATTTTATGTATTTAATCAAAATGAATAAAATTAAAATATTTTCTTTAGCCCTGGCGCTTACAACGGTAGTTCCCGCTTGTACCAACCTGGACGAAGAACCATTTGATGTTCTGGTCGCAGAGAATTATTACCAGGATAAAAATTCAATTATTGCTGCTGTTACACGCCCGTATGAACATGCTCATTGGAATGGTTGGGATGGAGACCGTTGGTTAATTTCTGAATTAACTGCTGACCAGTTTGTTTGGGCGCAAAAAGGAAGACACGGACAGGATGGTGGTGATTGGGTGCGTTTGCACCGCCACGAATGGACTTCCGAAGACAACCATATTAATGGTGGTTGGGTTGGTCCTTACCAAGGTATTGGCCAGTGTAACCAAATTATTACCGACTTAGAGAAACTTGATTATTCCAAAATGGGCTTGTCTGAAGCAGATAAAAAAGCGCATATTGGTGAATTAAGAGTATTACGGGCCTGGTTCTATACTTTCTTAATTGATTATTTCCGGAGTGTTCCTATATCTACCAAGGTTGGGGAGCGGGTTGGCCAATCTACTCCGCAAGAGGTATTTGCATTTATGGAGCAAGAATTAAAAGAAGCTTTACCAGGTTTACCGAAAAACGGAAAAGTTGGTCGTTGGGACCAAGCTGGGGCAGCGGCTATCTTAGTACGCATGTACATGAATGCTGAGAAGTGGATTGGTACTCCTAAGTACACCGAAGCAGCGCAATATGCCCAAGAGATTATAGATGGCACCTATGGCACCTATAGCCTCGATCCGGACTACAGAGGTCCGTTCCGGTCAGGTATCGGCGGCTACCGGTCTTCAGAAAATATTTTTGAATTCCCGCACGCTAAAAACATTTACGAGTTTGGCTGGATGTATAATGCGATGATGCACTACCAGGCCCGCTATTCTTTAGATAATGACTGGGGTGGCTGGAATGGTGTTACCTTAACTCCTTCGTTGGATCTGGAAGGCAACCTTTATCCTTATAAATTAGGAAAGCCTTACCAGAAATATTCTAACGACGATAAGCGCAAGCAGCCATTTAGAACAACCGCAACCGGAGTTAATTATGATGGTTTCTTCCTGATTGGTCAGCAATACGAGTTTAATAAAACAAAAGGGTTTGGCTATGATAGTACCAAAGTAATTAATGGTACCGAAGAGTATAATAATAAACCTTTAAAGTACGTAGACCAGGTAGGCCGTTTTTCAGAAGGTGCAGCTGGCATAGCTAAAGGCTCTCACGTGGAAACAGGCGAGGAAAACTCGGGAGTTAGATTTATTAAATTCCCTTGGTTGTCTATGACGCAGAACTTGTTTCAGTTTAACTCTGCTCCCGAAATTCGTTTAGCGGAGATTTACTACGCTTTAGCCGAAACGAAATACCGGGCCGGCGATAAAGCCGGTGCCGCTGCTTTATTGGATCAGGTGCGGGAGCGTAATTTCCCAGCCGATAAATGGCAGGCTAATAGCTACAGCGCTAATTTAAGCAAGCTAACTGATGATGAATTCGTGGATGAATTAGGTCGCGAATTCTTAGGCGAACGTCACCGGAGAACAGATCTGATTCGTTGGGATCGGTTTGGTGAAGAATGGTGGGATAAGGCCCGGGATTCTAAGGATGCAACAGTGTTCCCGATTCCGGCAAGACAATTAAATTCAAACCCACTTTTAAAACCTAACGGTTACTAGTATTATTTTTAAAGAAGCCGTCTTTACGAGACGGCTTCTTTACTTAATTACATCCATTAAATCTATTTTTAAAAATTACATCATTCTTCAGTTTAAAGAAATTGCCACTCCAGAGCTATAGTAACAAAAGGGCAAACACCATCCCGGTTTCATAAAAATTTATACCAAGGTTTAATAAATAAATACCATTGTTACATCAGGATTATTTTTTGATAAATCTGGATTTACCTATCAACTTTCAGTATTAAGTAATAAATTTAAGCCTAGATTATTTTTAATAATTTTTATTTAATTCCATCCTTATTATGACAATTACTATTTCAGTGAAGAGTATGCGGAACAAAGCGGCTTTGTTTTGTGCCGGGTTCCTGGCTCCTCTTTACCTGCAGGCGCAAACGGCTGCAACCAGTCCGGCCGGCTCTATGCCGCTGACGGACCTTTCTGCTTTTAAAAACCCAGGTAAAACCTGGCAGATTGTGGGTGATGTATCCGCCAATCTGGGTAAAGACAACAACTTGTCTACCTCTAAAGGAACAAACGTACTGGTGAATCTGCCCGACAAAAAAAACCACGGCGCTGATTTATACACTACTGCGGAACACGGCGACGCGCTGTTAGAATTTGATTACATGATGGCCAAAGGCTCTAATTCCGGAGTTTATCTGCAAGGCCGTTATGAGCTGCAATTACTGGATAGCTGGAACGTAAAAACACCAAAAGCTAGTGATAACGGAGGAATTTACGAACGTTGGGACGATAGCAAACCCGAAGGCCAGAAAGGCTATGAAGGTTATCCGCCCCGCCAGAATGCCAGCCGGGCTCCCGGCTTATGGCAGCACATGAAAGTAGCGTTTCAAGCTCCAAAGTTTGACGGCAGCGGCAAAAAAATCCAAAATGCACGCATGTTGAGCGTAGAATTAAATGGTGTACTAATTCACGAAAACCTGGAGTTACTGGGCCCAACCCGTGGTGCCGTAGCGAACGATGAAAAAGCCACCGGTCCTTTACGCTTCCAGGGCGATCATGGGGCTATTGCTTTCCGGAATATCTCTATTTCCAACTTACCAGCCGCTCCGCAGGAGCAGGCAAACTCCCGGAGAAACAATCCGGTAGATCCTATTCTGGTAGAAGCCCCCACCAACACCATTTTGCGCAGCTTTATGGATATTCCGGGCCAGCCGCGTACCCGCGTGGTACATGCCGTATCGGTAGGTAGTCCGCAAAAAGTACATTATACCTACGACCTTGACAAAGGTGCTGTAATCCAGGTGTGGCGCGGCAACTTCTTAGATGCAACTCCCATGTGGCACGATCGCGGCGACGGATCTTCGCGCCCTGCCGGCATGGTGCAGCGTTTTGGTTTGCCCAAGTTTGCTTTAGCTAAATTAGGTTCAGCGCAAGCTGCCTGGATGGCTGATAGTGCCGGCACCAGCTTCCGTCCGAAAGGCTATACTCTCGACGAAAATGACCAACCTACTTTTACCTACCGCATCTACGGCGCTACTGTATTGGATGCTATCCGGGTACTGGATAATGGTCAAGGAATTCACCGGGAAATTACCGTGCAAAATCCGGCTGGTGGCGATTTATATGCCCGCTTAGCCGAAGGTAGTTCTATTGAAGAAGATAAATCCAATGGCGCTTACGTGGTAGATGGTAAAGCTTATTACCTGCGTTTAGATGATGCTAAAGGAACAAAACCAGTAGTACGCGATGCCGATGGCCGCAAAGAATTAGTAGTGCCGGTAAAAGGAAAAGTAGGCTATTCCATCCTGTTCTAGTTTTTTAATTTTTTGAATTCATGAAATATTCTAGTAAATATATCCGAAACAAATTTTTGCGCCGCACGGCCCTGCCGTTGTTGCTGGGCGCTTTTTCTTTAGCTGGTGTTTCTTCGGCCCAAGCCCAAAATGCCCCTAAAGAAGAAGATTTTTATAAAATTGTAAAAGTATCTGCTCCCGAAGGTACTATTCTGGAAGTAGGTGGTTTAACCATGTTGCCGAACGGCGATCTGGGTATTTCTACCCGCCGCGGCGATATTTTTATCGTGGAAAACCCCACCAGCGCCCGGCCTTATTTCCGCAAGTTTGCTTCTGGGTTACACGAAGTATTAGGTTTAGCTTATAAAGACGGAGCCCTTTACTGTGCCCAACGCGGTGAGCTTACCAAATTAGTAGATACCAACAAAGACGGCAAAGCCGATGTATTCGAAACCGTTTACGCCTGGCCTTTATCGGGTCACTACCACGAGTATTCTTTCGGGCCAAAAATTGCGCCGGATGGTTCGTTTTTCGTAACGGGTAACGTGGCCTTCGGCGACGAGCAATGGTGGCGGGGCGAAAGCCGGGTGCCATGGCGCGGCTGGACTTTAAAAATCAGCCCGGATGGTAAAGTAGAGCCTTGGGCTACCGGTATGCGTTCACCGGCTGGTTTAGGCATGATCGACGGTGAGTTGTTCTACTCCGATAACCAAGGCGAATACGTAGGTTCTGGTGGTATTTGGCACGTAAAAAAAGGTATTTTTGCAGGCCACCCTGCTGGTTTAAAATGGACCAACTTACCCGGATCCCCGGTAAAATATACTACCGAGCAATTTAACGCCAAATTAGATCCGCGTGATAAACGCGATGCGAACGACCGGGCTATTAAACCAGAAAACGTAGTAAATGAAAAATTTGTAACGAAAGCTGATTTAAAAAAGGACTTCCCACAACTGCAGTTACAAGCCGTAGTATTGCCGCACACTATTCTGGGTATCTCTAACTCTGAAATCGTTAAAATTCCGGAAGGAGCATTCGGCCCGTTTGCCGGTCAGTTGTTAGTTGGCGACCAGGGACAAAGTAAAATTTCGCGGGTAATGCTGGAAAAAGTAAAAGGCGAATTCCAGGGTGCAGCCATCGAGTTCCGGAACGATTTTCAATCTGGCGTAATGCGGATGGCCTGGGGCCCGGATAACTCTTTGTTCGTAGGTGAAACCAACCGCGGTTGGGGTTCTGCCGGGGAAGAAAACCAAGGCTTGCAGCGTTTAGTGTACAACAACCAGGTTCCTTTCGAAATGCTGAATGTACGCGCGATGCCCGATGGTTTTGAAATTGAATTTACCAAACCCGTTGACCGTAGCTCTGCCGAAGATTTGGCTTCTTACGCCGTAGAAAGCTTTACCTATAAATACCACCCGGTATATGGTAGCCCACCGGTAAACATCGAGAATCCAAAAGTAAAAGGCGTTAAAGTATCGGAAGATGGCATGAAAGCCCGCATTATTGTGGATGGTTTACGGGAAGCCTACGTACACAACATCTCTTTAGAAGGTATACGGGATAAAGAGAAATCTTCGCCGCTGTTACACACGAACGCGTTTTACACCCTGAACAACATTCCGGATGGCGCTAAATTACCTTTGGCCCAGGCCAGCACTAAAAATTCTGGTAAATCTGTAGCTATTAAGTCGGTTCCAACAGAAATAATGGAAGACCGGTTTAACTTTAAATTACAATCAGCAGTAGTAGAAAGCGGTTTAAAAAACAATAACAAAACCGCCGCTAAAGGTGGAGCAAAAGGCAGTGCCAAAGGTACCGGTATTGTTGCCAAAGGCAGTGTGCCTGCTCAGCAAGTACTTACCTACGACCAGATTAAGCCTATTTTACAGAAAAACAACTGCTTGGCTTGCCATAACCCTGATAAACGCCAGGTTGGTCCGGCTTATAAAGATGTAGCGAAACGCAAATATACCAACGAGCGCATCGTGAAGTTAATTCACAATCCAGAGCCACAAAACTGGCCGGAGTACGCCACCGAAATGCCGCCTATGCCGCAAGTTTCGCGGGGTGATGCCTTAAAAATTGCCGCCTGGATTAACTCTTTGGATGGTGGTAGCAACGAATCAGCTTCGAAAGCTGCCGTTAAAAACCCCGATGATCCAAATAACTAATTCAGTTTTGTATTAACCTGATTATCAGAAAGCATGAAAGAAAGCAATATTCTTTCATGCTTTCTTTTTGTAACACCATCTAAAATTTGGTTCTTGGCCTTAAGGTTTTAGATGAATATCTCTTTACATTTTATTCAAAGATTACCACCTAATGAAAAAGCTAATTTCCGTTTTATTTTTTTTAAATATTTTCTTTTTTGCGCAAGCCCAGGAAGGCACTAAAACCCACCCCAACACCAAAAAAGCCGGTTGGCGCGATTTGTTTCAACCGGATTTAACCAATGCCATTAAGCCCGATAATGTTTGGTCATTTGAAAACGGGGTGTTAACGGCTACTGAGGATAACAGCATCTGGTCGAATAAAGAATACAACGATTTTATTCTGGACCTGGAATTTAAAACCGCCAATGGTACCAACAGCGGCGTAGTAGTACACGCCAGCGATATCGAAAACTGGATACCCAACAGTGTTGAAATTCAGATTGCCGACGACTACAGCGAAGAATGGTCGAAAGCTCCAAAAACTTGGCAGTGCGGCGCCATTTTTGGCCGTTTGGCTCCTAAGAAAAGCAACGTAAAAAAGCCCGGTGAATGGAACCACTATACCGTTACCTGCAAAGGCAAAAAAATCTGGGTAATCTTGAACGGTGAACTGGTAAACGAAATCGACATGAACCAGTGGACCGATGCTAAGAAAAACCCTGATGGTTCTGATATTCCGGCCTGGTTGAACAAACCATTAGCTACTTTGCCTCTGAAAGGTTACGTGGGTTTGCAAGGCAAGCACGCCGGGGCACCGATCTACTTCCGGAACGTAAAAATTAAAGAATTATAATTCAGAAACATTTTTAAGAATTTTAAAAAAAATGCCTAAGACCACCTTAGGCATTTTTATTTTTGTGCATCTTTAAAAAATTAAAGGTTCCTCATGGTTCATGTATTTCGTCTGTTGCTGATTTGTAAGAAGTGTTGGTTCGTACTAATTCTTTTAACTGCTTTTTTAAAAAACGAGTCGGCGGCTCAAATCCAGGACACCGTAGTTATTCAAAAAAAGTTTATTCCTTCTACTTCTGTAGGGTTTAAAGCAGGCTACAATCTTTCACAAATCAGCTTCTCCCCTCCTATCAACCAAGACTTTACTAGATCAATTACCGCAGGGCTAATTTTAAATCATTTTGCGCAACCATATGCCGGCATTCAGGTGGAATTAAATTACCTGCAAGCCGGCTGGACTTTATCCGAAAATGGCGATTCGCGGCGATTTAACTACCTGGAAGTACCGGTATTTACGCACATCCAAATCGGGAAGAAAAACGGGGCATTTTTGTTAAACCTGGGCCCTTACATTTCCTTTCTTATTTCTAAACGCGATAGCCTTCTTTTGCCAGAAACTGCCAATACGAACCAAACTAAACTTATACCCAACCGCTTACAATACGGACTGGCTTTTGGACTGGGATATTTACAAAAAACGGCTGTAGGAAACTTTCAGTTCGAGGCCCGTTTTGCTTATGGCCTTGGCAATGTATTAACCCCTGCTACTTCGCCAAACCAAGCCATTACAGCCTGCATCGGGTACCTGCTAGAACGGAAAAGAAAAAAATAGACCGTTTAGCCAACACTTCTTAAACCGGCAAAACAATTTAAAACTTTTCGGAAAGCCTTTTTTACCAGATTAAGAAACAGCGTAAGAAATTAGAACAATATAATTTCGCAAAAGCCGCTCCCCACCAGGAGCGGCTTTTTACTTTTCGAGATTAGCGGTTTAAATATTTTTAAAAAATTAAAGCATTGTACTTCTTAAACTAATAAACTGTTAGTTACCTGCCTTTATGCAGCGCCAGAAAATGAAAAATTTAAAAAATTCTAAGGGTAGATTATTTTTAAAAAAATAGTACATTTAAAAACTACAAAACCGTGTATATAAAATACCCTCACCCGCATGAATCTTTCTAAACTCACTTCTAAGCTTGGGCTTGGTTGCTTGGGCGTGTTCGCCGCCAGCCTGGGATTGTACTCTTGTTTAAACGGGAAGCAACAGCAAACTACCAATCAGGCCAAAGCAACCCCACGGGTACTGGTATTCTCCCGGACGATGGGCTGGAAGCACACTTCGATCCCGTACGCTAACAAAGCCATTCATCAAATGGGGGTAGAAAATAACTGGCGGGTAGATACCACTAGAAATGCCAATTATTTCACGGACGATAGTTTAAAACAATATCAGGCGGTAATTTTTAACTGTACTACCGGCAACGTATTAAACTCGGAACAACAAGCAGCTTTTGAACGCTACATTCAGGCAGGCGGCGGTTATTTAGGTATTCACTCGGCGGCCGATACCGAATACGAGTGGCCCTGGTACGATAAATTAATGGGTGCACATTTTTCGAGCCACCCGCTGCAACCCGGCGAACGCAAAGCGACGGTGGAAGTAACAGATAAAACGCACCCCGCAACCGCTGGTTTGCCCGATAAATGGGAACGCACCGACGAGTGGTACAACTACCGTTCTTTTTACCCTGGCATTAAAGTTTTAGCATCTCTCGACGAAAACTCCTACGAAGGCGGTACGAACGGTGCCAACCACCCAATTATGTGGTACCACGAGTTCGACGGCGGCCGGGCCTTTTATACCGGCAGCGGCCACACTCCCGAAAGCTACAGCGACCCTTTATTTTTGAATCATTTATTAGGCGGCATTAAATACGCGATGGGCAGCGGCAAACCCTTGGATTACAGTAAATCGTACGCCGTAGTTGTGCCGGAAGAAAACCGTTTTGTGAAAACCATACTGGTAAATGACTTGGCGGTACCCATGGAGTTAGCCGTAGCACCGGATGGCCGGGTATTTTTCACGGAGTTTGCGGGTAAATTATCCATGTACGACCCGCAAACCAAACAACTCTCTCAAGTACATCAATTTGAAGTAGTACAAAAAGGCGGTACCGGATTAATCGGCTTAACCTTAGATCCTAATTTTGCCACGAACAAACAGCTATACGTATATTATAGCCCACCTAAAGCCGAAGAACCTTATTTATTTAACCTGTCGCGGTTTACTTTAAAACCCGATAACACCCTGGATGCTGCTTCGGAAAAAGTGTTGTTGCAGGTACCGGTACAGGAAAAAAGCGGCGCTCACCACGGAGGATCATTAGCCTGGGACAAAGAAGGTAACTTGTATTTATCAACCGGCGATGGTACCACGCCGTTCCCATCCTTAGGGTATGCACCTATCGACGAACGCCCGGAACCGGAACATTTCAGCGAAGATGCCCAGCGCTCTGCTTCCAACACCAACGATTTCAAAGGAAAGATTTTACGCATCCACCCGGAGCCGGATGGTTCGTACACTATTCCGGATGGCAACTTATTCCCGAAAGGCACGCCTAAAACCAAACCCGAAATTTACGTAATGGGCTGCCGTAACCCGTACCGCATTGCTTTAAATCCCAAAACGTCGGTATTGTACTGGGGCGAAATTGGTCCGGATGCGGGCGTAGATAGCTTACGTGGCCCCAAAGGGTACGATGAGTTTAACCAGGCTAAAAAACCGGGTAATTACGGCTGGCCGTATTTTGTAGGTAATAACATAGCGTATGCCGACTGGGATTTTGCCACAAAAAAAGCGGGCCCGCTTTACAATGCCCAAGCCCCTATTAACAACTCGCCTAATAATACCGGTTTAAATCAATTGCCACCCGCCGTACCGGCTATGATCTGGTACCCATACGATGCTTCTAAAGAGTTTCCGGAGTTAGGCATTGGTGGCCGTAGCGCTATGGCCGGCGAGTTTTATACTTACGACAAGAACTCCACTTCTAAATTTAAATTTCCGGAATATTACGATGGCACTTTGTTCGTGATGGACTGGATGCGCAACTGGGTAATGGCTCTACGGTTCGATGCCAACGAAAACTTTGTGCGCGCCGAACCTTTTATGACTTTAAACGGCGATTTCCGGCGTCCGATTGATTTGGCTTTTGGGAAAGATGGCGTGATGTATATGCTGGAATACGGTTCGGTTTACGGCGCAGATAACGAAGATGCCCGCCTCGTAAAAATTGAGTACAACACCAACAACCGGGCCCCCATTGCCAAAGCTTACGCCACCGACTCCGCTGCCATGGCCCAAGCCAGTGCGCGTTCTTACTTAACCTCCGACCCACGCATGGGCCCGCAATTAACCGAAGTAACTGGCTCAGCTCCTTTGCGCGTTAAATTTGCCAGCCGCGGCACCCGCGACCTCGACGATAACGACAAGTTAACCTACCAGTGGTTATTCGATGGTAAAACCGTGGGCTCAACCTCACCGAACCCTACTTATACCTACACACAACCCGGTATTTACGCAGCCATTTTAAAAGTTACCGATAATTCCGGCGCATCTGCCACCGATACGGTAACCATAAAAGTAGGAAATGCCTTGCCCGAGGTAAATATTGTCACTACTGGCAATAAATCTTTTTATTGGGAGAATAAGCCTTTTGCTTACAATGTGCAGGTAAAGGATAAAGAAGACAAAACCATTGATCCTAAAAAAATAAAGGTGTACTTCGATTACAATCCGCAACCTAGCGCCATAAACAAAGAACCCGAAGCAGGGCACCAGGTAGTTACTACCGTAGAATCTAATTCTTTAGGTAAAACCCTCGTAGCCAATAGCGATTGTAAAGCTTGCCACACCGTAGATAAAGTTTCGGTAGGTCCGGCGTTTATGGCCGTGGCTACCCGCTACAAAGGGCAAAGCGGCGCCGTAAATATGTTAGTCAAGAAAATTATCAATGGGGGCGGCGGTAACTGGGGCACCGAACACGTAATGAGCGCACACCCGCAAATTGCCGAAAAAGATGCGCAGGAAATGGTAAAATACATTTTCTCGCTCACCGACGCTAAAAAGCAAAAAACTACTTTACCAGCTAAAGGCACCCTTACCTTTAAAGAACACAAAGCAGACGAACCCCGCGGCAAGTATACCTTACTAGCTACTTACACCGATAAAGGCGGTAAAGCCGTAGGGCCGCTTACCGGCACCGAAGTAGTAACCCTCCGAAATGCGAAAGTACAAGCCATAGATGCCGATGCTTACACTGGTTTTGGCCGGTTTGGCAATAGTTTGAGTACCGGCAACCATAAATCTTTCGTTTTATTAAAAAATATTGATTTAACGGGCATTAAAGGATTTACTTACGATTATTCGGCTCCGGACAAAGATGGCGAAATAGAACTGCGCATTGGATCCTTCGCCGGACCAGTAATTAGCCGAACTGCCTTTAAAGCAAACGGTAACAACAAAGGCCCGAAGCAAGTAACCGGCACCCTGAATAAACCCATTACCGGCAAGCACGACCTTTACTTCATTCTGGTAAAACGCGAAAAACCCAACGACAGACTAGCATCTTTATCCGCCATTACTTTTAATCAATAAGTTGGATATTAGATACTAGACATTAGAATACCGGATAAATAGGTATAATTTCAATGTGAACTATGAAACGAACAACTTAAGCGAAGTGCAGAACCTGACGATTTTGTGTTTGAGCGGCAGCGAGTTTAAAATCGTCTTGACTTTTTTGGTTCTTTTTGTGTCAAGACAAAAAGAACAGAACCTGAGCAATGAAACAACTTCAACTAGCAATCAGAGCTAGTACAGCAGCTATGCGAACGAGAATTTTTAATTTCTTGCAAGTAAGGCAAGGCACTAACATCAATCTGAAAGGCACGGAAGTAACTTCCGCGCCATAGTGTAATTAAGCTGATGCAGCGGCTATACAAACGATAAATTTTAAAATTTTCACATCTTATTGTTCTAAAAACAATAACTATATTTGTTCTATTAACTATTTTGTTTTCTTTATTTTATCGCATGAAATTTAAAATTAAATCAAGATTCCTGCTGGCAGCCCTATTTTCTTTTTTATGGCAGCCCGAAGGAATTGCTCAAGCCAATGCGCCTTCTGCTACTTTAACGCCCATCCCCTTAACCGATCTTAGTGCTTTTAAGCCGGTAACCAATAACTGGAAGCAGGCAAAAGATGTATTTTTTGATCCCATGAAAGGCGGCAACGGCAAAATCACGGCCGGTACTGGTATCCTGGTAAATACGCTGGGCAAAAGCAATAATGGCCATTTATTTACCACCATGGAGCACGGCGACATCGAGTTGGAACTAGACTTTATGATGGCCAAAGGTTCTAATGCTGGGGTGTATTTGCAAGGTCGGTACGAAGTGCAGATGTTTGATTCCTGGGGCGAAACCGATCCAAAGTATTCGGATGCGGGGGCTATTTACCAGCGCTGGGACGAAAAACGCGGTTCCGGTCGGGAAGGCTACGAAGGGCATCCGCCGTTGGTAAATGTAAGCAAAGCGCCCGGTTTGTGGCAGCATTACAAAATAGTTTTCCGGGCACCGCGGTTTAATGCGCAAGGTCAAAAAATTGAAAATGCCCGGTTTTTAGAAGTGTACCAAAACGGGGTTTTAGTACAAAAAAATATTGAAGTAACCGGACCTACCCGGGCCGCTGCTTTTGAAGACGAAAAACCTTTAGGGCCCTTAATGATTCAAGGCGACCACGGGGCAGTAGCTATCCGCAATATCAAATACCAGGCGTATGGCACCGAAGAAGTTAAGCTGATCGATTTAAAATTAACGTCTTACGACAACATCAAAGCCTTATCGGATTTCAACACCAATGCGCCTAAATCCGAAATGGATATTGATGTGTTGGCGCATTTGGCTCCCGCTACCCGCGACCAGTTTGCCGGTAAAATTACCGGTACGATCCAGGTGCCTACTTCCGGCGACTACAATTTCAACTTAAATCTAGCCTGGATTCCAATGGACACCAACCCCAATTACATCAACGGGGCCGGCGAACTAACTATTGGAGATAAAAAAGTGTTAACCGTAACCGGGAAAACCGGCGTGGCTTCCGGCACGGTAAATCTGGCAGCCGGTACGTATCCCTTAAATTTAGCTTATTTTAAAAGTTCGTCGTATTGGTATGCCCGTCGCAACGATATTACCCTTACTGTAAGCGGACCAGGGGTGGCTTTAACCGCCTTAAAAACCCCCTTAAAAGTAATGGACCCGGTAGGCGCTATCACCGTTAAAGTAGCCGATGAGCCGATGATGCAGAGGGGTTTTCTGGAGCATTTAGGTAAAAAAAGAACCCACGTGATATCCGTAGGCGAACCCGGTGGCGCTAATTACGCCATTGATTTAAGCCGGGGCCAGTTCCTGCAGGTTTGGCGGGGCGATTTCCTGGAAACTACTCCCATGTGGTACGGCCGGGGCGAGACCCAGTTAGAAGTACCTATGGGTAGCGTAACGCAGTTCCCGGCTAAACCATCACTTACCTTTTTAGCTGACCAGAATGCCGCCTGGCCTGATTCCAACGCCGCCTACAACAACTTAGGTTACGATGTAAGCAAAGCAGGTCGGCCTATTTTTAAATATAACCTGGGTAATGCCAACGTACGCGAAACCGTAGAACCTGAAGACAATGGCCGAAAATTAACCCACACGTTTACCGTAACCCCGGGTCAGGAAACCCAAGCAATCTGGTGCCGCGTGGCTGAAGGAAGTACCATTACCAAAATGCCGAATGGCTTGTACGCGATTGGCGACAAAGAATATTTTGTGCAATTAGATAAAAAAGAAAAACCCGTTATTCGAAAAACGGCCCAAAATACCGAAGAAATGCTCTTACCTGTAAAAGCCAAAGATGCATCGGGAGTAGTGAAATATGCTATTGTGTGGTAAGGCCTAGTTCCTGGTCGATAGACGATAGTCCACTCTGGAATTTTTAAATAACTGCTCATTTTAGGCAAAACAACTCCTCGGATTATCCTCTATTGTACAGGAGTTTGAAAAGATTAAAACATCATGAATAAAATTTTTAAAATAAATCATATTGCCAAAGCTACGCTGGTAGCCGCCGGGCTTTTATTTTTACAAAATACCGGTTTTGCTCAAACCAAGATAAACCCAATTACCGGCAGTAAACAACCGGCCCCGGCACCTAAAGGCTTAACCAAAGTAGAAGCGGCACCGGCCAAAGAAGATGATTATTATACCCTTATTTCGCTGCCAGTACCGGAAGATGTTATTCTGGAGGTAGGCGGCATGGCTACATTACCGGATGGCAGTCTGGCGATTTGTACCCGTCGCGGCGAAGTCTGGATTGTATCTAACCCAACTATTTCGGGCGAGGAACGACCAACTTATAAGCGCTATGCGTACGGCTTGCACGAACCACTTGGCCTGGCTTACAAAGACGGTGATATTTATGTAACGCAACGCAGTGAGGTTACCCGGTTACGCGATGCCGATGGCGACGGCAAAGCCGACAGCTACGATAAAGTTTATTCCTGGCCATTGTCCGGTAATTATCACGAATATTCCTACGGACCTACTTTTTTACCTAACGGCAATATGCTGGTAACGCTAAACGTAGGCTGGAGCAATAGCTTAGGGCACGGAGTAAGTTTGGTGCCCTGGCGCGGCTGGACTTTAGAAATTACCCCCGATGGTAAAATGACCCCGTTTGCCGCCGGTATGCGTTCCCCGGCTGGTTACGGCTTTAATGCTGCCGGCGACTTTTTCTACACCGAAAACCAGGGCGATTGGGTAGGTTCTGGCCGGATCTCGCATGTAGAAAAAGGCGATTTTCTGGGTAATGCCGAAAGTTTAAACTGGTCGGGTTTACCAGGCTCCCCTTTAAAATTAAAGCCGCAAGATATACCCAATACTGGCGAACCTTTGTACGATGTGGCTAAACGGGTACCAGAATTAAAAGCCCCAGCCATCTGGATGCCGCACGGCATTTTTGGTATTTCTACTTCGGCTTTCTTAAACGATAATACCAACGGTAAATTTGGTCCGTTCCAGAACCAGATTTTTGTGGGCGACCAGGGTCAAAGCAAAATTATGCGCGTAGACCTGGAAAAAGTAAAAGGCGAGTACCAGGGGGTAGCCTTCGGTTTCCGGGAAGGATTTTCTTCGGGAATTTTGCGGCAGGTTTGGGGCCACGACGGGTCTATGTTTGTGGGCATGACCAGCCGGGGTTGGTCTTCGACGGGTAAAGAATTATACAGCTTGCAGCGCTTAGTCTGGACCGGCCGAACTCCTTTCGAAATGAAGACCATTCACGCCATGCCGGATGGTTTCGAGATTGAATTTACCCAACCCGTTGATAAGGCTACCGCTTCTAATGTAGCTTCTTACAAAGTAACCGGCTTTAGCTATAAATACCAGGCATCTTACGGCAGCCCGGTTATTAATAACAAAGAAAACCCAATAAGAGGCGTTGTAGTTTCGGAAGATGGTCTGAAAGCGCGCCTGGTAGTAGATGATCTGCGTTTAGGCTATATTCACGAAATTAATTCTGATGGCGTGCGCTCCAAGTCGGGCCAGCCTTTGCTGCACACGGTTGGTTATTACACCCTGAACAACTTACCGGATGGCACAAAATTAAACATTGCCAAAGCTGCATCTCCCATGCACGACCACGCCGCCATGATGGCCTCGGCTGGTAAAGCGGCCGGAAGTGCGAAAAATAACAAAAAATCAAGCACCACTACTTCAACGGCATCCAGCAATGTGGCTGGTACCAAAATGGCTGCAAAACGAGTAACCGAAATGCCCGCCGACTGGAACGGCAATGCCGATTATACCATTAATCTGGGCACCAAACCTGGGCTTAAATTTGAGCCATCGCAGTTTCAGGTGAAAGCCGGCAGCAAAATCCGGGTGGTGTTCCAGAACGACGACGATATGCTGCACAACTTTGTGGTGGTACTGCCCGGCACAGCTATAGAAGTAGGTAATCTGGCCATGAAATTAGGTTTGGAAGGTCAGCAGAAAAACTACATCCCTAATACTAACAAAGTATTGTACCACACCAACCTGCTGCAGCCGCAATCCACCGAAACCATTTACTTTACTGCCCCCGAAAAACCAGGTAACTACACCTACGAATGTTCGGTACCGGGCCATTTTTACAGCATGCAAGGCACTATGAAAGTGTTACCGAAATAAGGTTGCTTGAATTAATATCCTGACTAAAAAGCCGGTAGATTTTTTAAAATTTACCGGCTTTTTACAATATTTAGACTATGTTAAATTTTAACTTACTATGAAATAGCCCCAAAGCCAAAATTACGTTAGAACCGTTTTAATTGATCAATTGGCTACGAGCAACTGACACCAGTTTGGCTGTTGAGGGCCTTCTAAGGTTCCGGTTTTGCGTAGCAAAATTCAGCAGCGGAGCGAGGAAAGGAAGCTTAGACCGCCCGAAAGAGCCAAACGATGCCCGCCGGCCATGAGGCAAACTCAGCCTGATCTAATAAGATGGAACCTGTGCCTGGAGACGGGAACCGGCTCCAAAGAAAAACCTACTAAAATAAGGTTGAGTAACTAAAATAATTTTAAAAAATTTAATAATTCTATGCCTACCAAATACCTGCTATTAATTCTCACTTTCTTTACTTTTTATACCACCCAAGCCGCGCAAGTAGATACCTTGAAAATTACCAGCACCGCCATGAACCAAAAGCTGCACGCCGGTATTGTGGTACCGGATAGCTACAAAAAACAAAAAAAAGCTACATACCCGGTGCTTTACTTATTGCATGGCTACAGCGGTAACTTCCGCGATTGGTTAACCAAAGTGCCTGATAAAAGCGTGCTCACCAGTATGGCCGATCAATACCAAACCATAATTGTAACTCCCGATGGGGGCTTTAGTAGTTGGTACCTGGACAGCCCTTTAGATAAAAACAGCCGGTACGAAACTTTTATTACCCAAGAACTGGTGCAGGCCGTGGAAGCGAAATACCGGGCAATTACTACTCGGGAAGGCCGGTTTATTTCAGGTTTAAGCATGGGCGGTCACGGGGCTTTGTATTTATCGGCGCGACATCCGGATTTGTATTTGGCGGCGGGCAGCATGAGTGGCGCTTTAGATATTGCTTCTATCCAGGGTGGCGATTTAACCAAGAGCATCGAAGCTTTACTCGGCCCGAAAAGCCAGAACTACGGGCAGTTTATTCAGAATTCGGTAGTAAACATGGTACCACAAATAAAAGCTAACTCGGTTAAAATATTATTTGATTGCGGCGTCGACGATTTTTTAATTGAAAGTAACCGCGAGTTGCACCGGCGTTTAGTAACTGAAAAAGTGCCCCACGAATACATCGAACGGCCGGGCGCGCATACCTGGGCTTACTGGGGCAATGCCTTGCCGTACCATATGCTGTTTTTCCAGAAAGCCCGGCAGGAAGTTAGCGGCAAGTAACAAAAAGGAAGCAAGCAGCAACGTCCGCCGGCGTACGCCAAGGTATTTATCGGCTACTGTTATTTTGGGTACCGGTTAAACACCTCAACAAACTCCGGAGGAATAGTAATATTTTTAAAAATTCTGAGGCCAGAATAATAGAAGCAGATTTAACGTGATTTTTTAAAAATATTTTTTTAAACAAGAAGCTGGCCTTCTGTTTATGGGTTTGCCGGAAGAATGTGAAAGATTAATTTCCTAAAATTTGTACTTACTTTTTCTTGTGTTACAAGCCTATGCTACATAAATCTACCTGGCTTTTATTCTTTTTTTGGTTGGGCTTTACCTTTCCTGGTTTTAGTCAGGATTTAATGGGCCGCACTACGGTAACGCCCCGCATGCGGGTAATCGTGGACAACGACTTTAGCGGCGACCCGGATGGCTTGTTTCAGCTCGCGCATCTGCTGTTGTCGCCGTCGGTAGAAATAAGGGCGATTATTGGCTCGCACCTGAAAGTGGGCGATGGCTTTGATGCTTCGAAAACCCAGGCCCAGAATGCTGCCAACAAGGCCAAAGAGTTGCTACAAATTATGCAGGTTAAACGCTCTGTTCCAATAATTGCCGGCTCCAATACGGGCATGGTAAACGACAGCACACCTGTAAAAAGTGAGGCCGTAAACTTTATTATTAAAGAAGCCTTACGCACCGATACCCAGTTGCCCTTGTACGTGCTGGCCGGCGCCGGTCTTACCGAAATTGCCTCTGCCCTACTCACCACACCCCGGATTGCCGATAAGCTTACCTTAATCTGGATTGGCGGACCAGAATACCCCGAATTGGCGCTACCACCCCCGAATTATTCTAACCCCGAGTACAACCTGAATATAGATAAAGCAGCGGCCCGCGTTGTTTTCAACCAGTCTACTGTACCAATCTGGCAAGTGCCCCGCAATGCTTACCGGCAAGCCTTACTGCCTTACTCGCAACTGCTATTAAAAATTAAACCGCACGGTAAAACGGGCGCGTATTTAACGGGTTTGCTAGAAAACTTAATGACCCGGATTCAGAAGTACTTGAACATCGGCGAAACCTACATCCTGGGCGATAGTCCTTTGGTTTTGCTTACGGCCCTGCAAAGCTCCTTCGAAGCCGACCCATCGTCCAGCGCGTACGTTATTAAATTGGCTCCTAAAATTAACGAGCAAGGCGCTTACGAGTTTAACCATACGGGGCGCCCCATTCGGGTGTATACGCGATTAGATGTAAACCTGATGTTCAACGACTTTTTTGCCAAACTCGAATTATTTAAAAAATAACAGCTCGCCACAGTTGGCTAATTGTTCTTGCCCCAAAAGGTAAAATTTTAAAAATTACACGATGGTTAAGTGAAAACCCGGCTTTTTACTTATTCTCAGTATGGAGCAACGCTGTTTAAAAGAAAGCAGCGAGGCAAAACAGGTTATTTATTTTTTATTTTATCTTGATAAACAACACCTAAGGTATAATTACAATCTAAAATGAAAATTTATAGCACCAATTATCAAAACACGTTTATAAAAGTGGCCGACGATTGTCCGGCGGCAAACGGCGAAACTCCGCCCGTAAAAGGCGACACGAAGACAGTAGCTAGTATGCAATTTGATTTGGTGAGTAAAAACCCTTACCAGTTTACTTCCGACGAGGTATTTTTCCAGGTTTTTGCCGACCGCAGCGGTTTAACCCCCAGCGAGTACCCAGAAGCAAGAGCACGTTTTTTCTCTAAAGGGCAACCTTGTTTCCGGGCATCGCCGCTAGCCAAGCGCTATGGGTGGGGCATTCACAGCGACCAACACGGCAAAGTAGCTCTTTACGGTTGCGAAACCCCTGAATACGAAAAGCTCGCCAATAACCCGGCGCTTACCGTTGTAAAAGCCATGAGAACCAGTAAGTAATTTTATAATACTTAATACTAGTTGCCGTACCATTGCAGCCCTTGTTAGCTGAAGATGGCATTAATCTACCATTATGCCGATTTATTCGTATATTTGCCAACGTAAGCAGTAGGTCCTTTTTATGTGATATAAAATTTCTTTCCGGGAAAATAGATAGGCTACCCCGAGTGGTTGGCCGGATTGTTTTATTTTTTTTAAGAAAGAGATAATGCTTACTATCCAAAACCTCACTTATATTCATCCGAATAAAGATTTATTATTAGATAATTTAAATCTTTCTCTTACCAAACACGATAAAGCGGCGTTAATTGGCAATAACGGCACCGGAAAATCTACCCTTCTTAAAATAGCGGCAGGTATTTTATCACCTGCATCAGGTACAGTGCATGTGGCAGCTACACCGTATTACGTTCCCCAACTTTATGGGCAATACAATCACCTACGTATTGCCCAAGCGTTAAAGATTGAAGAAAAGTTAACAGCCTTTTACCAAATTCTGGAGGGTGATGTAACGGAAACGAACCTGGCTATGCTGAATGACGACTGGACCCTGGAGGAACGGTGTACTGAAGCTTTGGCGTACTGGGGCTTGGCAGCTTTAGATTTAAACCAGCCCATGCAAACGTTGAGTGGCGGACAAAAAACCAAAGTTTTCCTGGCAGGCATCTTCATTCATCAACCCGAGCTAATTTTACTCGACGAGCCCAGCAATCACCTGGATACTAGCGGTCGGCAATTATTGTACAAATTTATTCAATCAAGTTCCAGTACTTTATTGGTAATAAGCCACGACCAAAAACTGCTGAACTTACTTAACCCGGTTTTAGAATTAAGCAAACGCGGCATAACGGTATACGGCGGCAATTACGATTTTTACGCTGAACAAAAAACCATAGAAAGTCAGGCACTAAATCAGGATGTACGCAGCAAAGAAAAAGCCCTGCGTAAAGCCAAAGACCTGGAACGCGAAACCGCTGAACGGCAGCAAAAACTGGATGCCCGGGGCAAGAAAAAGCAGGAAAAAGCCGGTATTTCCCGAATCATGATGAACACTCTGAGAAATCAGGCAGAAAACAGTACATCGCGGTTAAAAGGCATTCACGCCGAAAAAGTGGGCACTATTTCACAGAATTTACACGAGTTGCGTAAAGACTTATCCGACACCGACAAAATAAAATTTGGCTTCGATCAATCTAGGCTGCACCGTGGAAAAATATTATTTACAGCTAAAGAATTAAATTACTGTTACCAGGAGCAACTACTTTGGCAACAGGGTTTAACTTTTCAGATTACCAGTAGCGAGCGCATTGCAATTAAAGGTTCTAACGGTTCGGGCAAAACCACTTTAATCCGGATAATTTTAGGAGAACTGGCCCCCCAAATGGGCACGGTGCAAAGAGCCGGCAATCAAGCGGTGTACATCGATCAGGACTATACTTTAATTAAAAATAACCTTACAGTGTACGAGCAGGCTCAATTGTTTAATTCTACGGGCTTACAGGAACACGAGATTAAGATTCGGCTTAACCGTTTCTTGTTTACCAAAGACGATTGGGAAAAACCCGATAGTGCTTTAAGCGGTGGAGAAAAAATGCGCCTTATGCTTTGCTGCCTCACCATTAGCAACCAAGCACCTGATATGATTGTACTGGATGAACCTACCAATAACTTAGACATCCATAATATCCAAATTTTAATTACTGCCCTTCATGATTACCAAGGAACTTTGCTGGTAGTATCGCACGACGAGTATTTTTTAGAACAAATACACATAGAGCGAACAATTAGTTTATTCTAAAAAATACTTTAGGCAGAGTTTTATATTTTAACAGCTGGCTAATTTTTTTAAATTAAATAACGTTGCTTCTACCCGGGTGTTTGATTGCTATTAAAGATTTTTAAAAAATGGAATACAGGACAGTCCGTACTATTAATTCTTTAGCGCAACGGATAAGCGACATCCTACATTCTGGTGTTTACGCCGGAAATACTGGTAATAAACAGAAAGAACACCCTTATCTGAATATTAGTTAAGCTAAGCACAACCTTAAAGTAACCATCGGGGCTAATCAAAATGAGTTATTGTTGCAACCTGTTACATTGAATATATTGCCTTAAGTAAATATATTGTTGCAACAAACAACAATGACAAGGTTATTATTTGTAACGCGTTATAATGATATCATCTCAGGATTAAGATTTTAACCGATAAATAAAAGTTTTTGATATAAGCCAGTTTATTAGAATAATTTTAAATTTAAAGGCATCACTAACCCTACGCATTATGGATGAAATTAAGAAAGAAGATATTAAACAAGAAGTATTTGACCTCTACGACGACTACGCGCACAACCGGGTAGATCGCCGCGAGTTTATGCAACAGTTATCTGCCTACGCGGTGGGCGGTATTACAGTAGCCTCTCTCATGAGTTTTCTCATGCCCGATTACCAGGGTGGCATTCAAACTAAACCCGACGATCCGCGCTTAAAATCCGAGTACGTCAATTATTCTTCTCCCAAGGGTGGTAAAACCATTAAAGCTTTATTATCCCGGCCAGCCGATGCCAAAAAGAAACTGGGTGGTATTGTGGTGGTACACGAAAACCGGGGCTTAAATCCGCACATCGAAGATGTAGCGCGCCGGGCTGCTTTGGCCGGTTTTGTGGCTATTGCGCCCGATGCTTTAACTCCCCTGGGCGGCTATCCGGGTAACGACGACCAGGGCCGGGAGCTGCAAAGTAAACGCGACCGCAACGAAATGTTAGAAGATTTTATCGCAGCGTACGATTTTTTAAAAAATCACAAAGATTGCAACGGTAAAGTAGGTGTAGTTGGCTTTTGCTTCGGCGGCTGGATCGCTAACATGATGGCCGTACGCATTCCGGATTTGGCCGCTGCTGTGCCATTCTACGGTGGTCAGCCGGCTGCTGAAGATGTACCTAAAATAAAGGCGCCGCTCCTGCTCCACTACGCCTCCCTCGATACCCGGGTAAACGAAGGCTGGCCTGCTTACGAAACTGCCTTAAAAAATAATAACAAACCATACACCGCGTACATGTACGAAAACGCTAACCACGGCTTCCATAACGACACCACGCCGCGCTACGACAAAGCTGCCGCCGAACTCGCCTGGAAACGTACCATCGACTTTTTTACCGACAAGTTGAAGTAGATCTTTTAAATTTAACCCTTGCTCTAACTAACGTATAGCCATTTTTCCAGAAGAAAGAATGGCTATTTTTTTAAAAACTTATGCAATAAAACCTCTTTTGCAAAGAATAACCGCAAACAGCATCAGGTTGCCACCGTATAAAACACAACTAATCTCTTTTTAAAGAAAATTTAAAATCAGGTTTATGGTTGAACTGCTAGCCGATTTCCCGCCGCATGTAGCTGCTTACAAAGCCTCGGGAGAGGTGCATAAAGACGAATATGAAAAAGTAGTGATGCGGAGAGTGGATGAAGTGGCGGCAAAATATGATAAGATTAACTTTTTGGTACGCTTGGAAACTGGTCTGGAAGAGTACAGCTTAGCCGCTTTTTTAAATTATCTAAAGGTTAGCTTCGAACATATTACCCGCTGGAACCGGATGGCTATTGTGTCGGATCAAAAATGGGTGCGCCTGGCCTACGATGCCTTAAGCCCGCTGGTGCCCGGAGAAATAAACTCTTATGAGTTAAAAGATTATAAAACGGCCAAACAGTGGGTATCAGCACCGCTATCCGAAAACGAAAACCAAATAAAATGAAGCTAGTTACTACCATTGTAGCCGGTATCGTGGGCACTACCGTCATGACGGCGTTTAGTTATGCTGTATCTGCCCTTAAAAAAGAAAACTTTAAAGAACCGGAACTTTTAAATTTACTCCTACAAAATCAACCCGACCGTGATAAAGCTAGGCCCAACCACTTTGCCGGCTGGTTGCTGCACTACTCCGTGGGTGGCGTTTGGGCCGGTGTTTATAGCCTTAGTTTGCAGGCGCTACACCAAAAGCCCCAAAATAAACAGGCGCTAGTATTTGGTTTAATTAGCGGGGTATCCGGGGTACTTATCTGGAAGTCGGTATTAAAATTACATACCAATCCTCCTAAAATTGCTTATCAGCAATTTTACCAACAATTATTCTTGGCGCATATGCTGTTTGCGTTTGCTACCTCTAAAACGTTAAATTATCTACCGGAAAAGGAGTGATTAACAAGGATCAATTCCTTATCATTGCATTTGGATGAGTAATATTACTTTATTTCAAACTCCGTGCCTCCGCTACTTGGGCGGCAGTAGTTCCACTTTTTATATTTCCAAACTCCGACCGGATATAGGTTACTACTTCGGCCAATTGCTGGTCGTTTAAGAAATGGAAGGCGGGCATTTGGCTTTCGGAACCTTCGGTCTTTTTACTGCCGGAGGAGCCTTTTAAGATAAATGGGATGAGGTCTTTTGGTTCCCCGCTTACCTTTCCGGAACTCCGCAGGGATGGAAAAGTACCGGCGACCCCATTGCCATCGGCTTTATGGCAGGAAGCGCAATATTGTTGGTAAACTACCTGACCGGCTGGCAATGCAGCTTCAGAAACAGAATTTGCCGGTGTTGCTGTTACAAAATTCTGCGGAGCCGTTGCCAGGTTAAGTTTATCTTTATCCGTTATTTTAAAAATCCGGATAATCCGGTCATCGGTGGGTTGGGGAAATCCGGGACCCGGATTCCAGTCGCGGTTGCTGGTCGAAACGTAAACATCGCCCGCCGGCGAAACGCAAACATCCCGCAAACGCCCGTACTGCTGGTCCAGCAAAATCTTTTCGGACACTACCGCGGTGCCTTCTTTATTTAATTGAAGTACCCGTAAATCGCTTTCTTTAAGGGTGGTGAGTAACAACGAATTCTGAAGCTCTGGTATAGAATTTTTACTATAAAAATCCATCCCGGCCGGAGCAATGGTAGGTGTCCAGGCCTTCAGAGGTTCGGTAATGGTATGGGCAGTATGATACGCTTTTTCTTCCGGCAGGTCAACAAAGCCTTGTACCTGGGGCCACCCGTAGTTGTGCCCTTTCTGAATTATATTTACTTCATCGTCGGTGGCATCGCCGTGTTCGGCGATATACAGCATTCCATTGGGATTATATACCATTCCCTGCGGCACCCGGAAACCACTGGCCCAAACCGGACTTCCTTTTACCGGGTTATCCGCCGGAATGGTACCATCTATATTCAGGCGCAGCACTTTGCCGCTTAATAAATTAGTATCCTGGGCATTAGTGGCTTCGGCTCCATCGCCGGTAGCCCACATAATTTTTCCGTCCGAAGCAATAACCACCCGCGAACCCATGTGCCCGTAATAAGCCGGAAATTCTAATAAAATTTTTGGCTGGGTTAAAGCCTCGTGGGAATAAGTATAGCGTACCAGTTTAGAAAAGATAACTTCTCCCTTCAGGTAAGTATAGTTCACAAAAACGTAAGGCCACTTTTTCATATTCGGGTGAAGCGCCATGCTTAGTAAACCCAGCCTTTTGCGGTAAACATCGGTTATTTTTACTAAAACCTTTTTCTCCCCGGTTACTGGGTTTATTTTGCTAATGGTGCCATCCTGTTCGGTGCACCAAATCTGGTTATCGGGCCCCCAGGTTATTTCCCAGGGTACATTCAGGTTGGTAATAATAGTGCTCACCCCCAGCCTGGTAGAATCTACCGTAATTACCCGCTCTACCGGCCACTTAAAATTTATATTGGTTGCCGTAGTATTTCGGGATAGACTACTTTGCTTACGGCACCCGCTACCCATAAGGCAACAATAGAGCACGCAGCTAAGCAAGAAACCCTTTTTAAGAATATGCATGATTTTTTAAAATTTTCGAATTTTAGAGAAATTGAGCTGGCAGTTGCCTAAATTAATTTGCCTGACCTACCAAATTTTCTACTAAAGAAGCTTTAAGAATATATAAGTACCTGGACAAAAAGAAGTATCTATTTTCACTCGCCGCTTTCATAGGAAAACAACCACCCCTACCCCTCCTAAACTTAGGAGAGGAGCTTTTACCCCAACTTAATATCTATAATTGTGTTTCTTTACTTATTCTGGATGAAGGAACAGGTAAAAGCATCCTGGCCTCATTTCTAATTCATAATTTCTATTTTTGATTTCGCGAAGCGGCGTCCTAATAATTTGCTTCGTTAAAATATTGGTAAAATACTTCGCCTAATTTTTCGCCTAATGCTTCCCAATCTTTACCAAAAGGTTGTTTTTTCAGGCTCGCAATCCAATCGTAATTAAACTCATACACCAGGGCTTCAATGCCAAAGCGCTCCAGCAAACCCTCACCCAGAGTACCCGGATTTTTAAAATTACTGCCGGTGCTGCCTTCGGTAAACCAGGTATGGCGGCGCAATTGCGCTTCCAATATTTTCATGTTGGCCAGGTACTTTTCCAGGTTTCCAGCGGGGCGGCTGATATGGATGTTGCCGTAATTGTCGTTGTGCAGATCGATGGCCAGATGCGGTCTTTTGCCTTGTTTTATCATAGTTTTAAACCAGTTTTCCAGGGCGTAATTCTCCGGAGAATAAAAAGCATCGGCGGGTTTGTCCCATTTCCGGTTTAAATCCATGCCCAGGCCATTAAACCGCGACCGGCCCCGGGCTACTGCATCTTTATTAGCCATAGGCATAATGTACAGGCAATATTTTTTTAAATAACGGGCCGCATTCTGGTCGCCTTTCAACAAACTGCGGATTAAACCCTGAACTACCCAATTGCCGCCGGCTTCAAAACCGTGGGCCCGGGCGCGTAAAAAAATGCGGTAAGGGGCAGTGGGGTTTCCCAACCGTATTATTTCCAGTGGTCGCCCTTCTACTGTTTTACCAATGGTACTTATTTGCACCAGCGGTTTATTTTTAATCTCGGCTAATAATTTTTCCAGGTCGCTGATGCGGTAGGGTTCCACGGAGGCAACGTACATTTCTTTGGCTTCCATGGGCAGTTTCACTTTTAAGCGGTTGTTACTAATTACTTCCGTAGGAATAGTTTTCCAGTTAATACCATCCACCGAAACATAGCAATTGGTTTTTTCCGATAAAGGCGTGGCCCACCTCCCATTCCAGACATTATCAAAATTTTGTAAGATTAACGTTTGCGTAGAGCCGGGTTTAGCCTGTACCTGAAAATGGAAGTGGCTGTTGGCCTGGTTCGTAGAAGAACGCTCATGATCGTAAACGAGGCTAATCTGTACTACGCCCGTTGAATCTACCATGTAATTTAGTGGAGAAGCATTCTCGAAATTAGTATTTATAAACTCAAAACTATTTTGTACCGAATCCGGATGAAGATTGAGGGAAGGATTAATTTTACGTTTGCCTGAACCATATAAAGTACTGGCACCCGCAAATGAAAAAAACAGAAAGTTACCCTGGCAAATAAATAAGAGCAGGATTACCCATTTTTTAAAAATTTTAGCCGGAAGCACCATAGATTTAGATTTTTGAGAAAGGCTTTGATTTAGCTGAATTAGGAAATAGAATTTTCAGGAAATGGGTAATTAGGCCTGCTGGTTTAAAAGCAGTAAATTATTGCACTTAAACCGGCAGGCATATTTTAAATTTTTAAAATTTTCTAGAAAGTATAACCCGGATTTTGCGGAATGCCTTCCGGATTTACATTTATCTGGCTCTGCGGCACCGGAAATACCAGGTGATGTTCGTCTATGGTTAAGGTGCCATTAAAATGCGCGTTCATTACGGGTATGGCCCGGTCGGTGCGCACCAAATCAAACCAGCGGTGGCCTTCAAAGGCTAATTCTACTTGTCTTTCATGCTCCAACGCCGAAGAGAAAGACTCATACGTTAAGCCGGTAGGTAGCGCTTCCAGACCGGCCCGGTTCCGGACGGCATTTACCACATCGTAGGCTTCCTGGCTTGGCCCTTGGTTTAATGCGTTTAAGGCTTCGGCGTACATTAATAAAACATCGGCGTAGCGCAGCACCACCCAGTTGTTATCGGCATCGGCGGCAGCAAAAGGCTGCAGGTCGCGGTATTTAATGGTGTACTTATCTTCCACCGCAACGCCATTTTTTACATAGCTTTCGGCCATGGAACTAGCCTTACGCAAATCATGGGGTTCGTAGGCGTTGGCTATATCGGCGGTTGGCAAATTTTTACCGGAGGCAAATCCAACTCCCGTAACGGCGGTTTCGGAATTCCAGGGGGCAAATTGGTTATAGAAATTACTTCCGGTACCGGTACCGCCTTTTTTAAATTGCACCTCAAAAATAGATTCCACATTATTTTCGTTGGCTGGCCCCCATAAATTAGCGTAGTCCGGAACCAGCTGGAAGGTACCCGAACTAATAACTTCTTTTAATTTAGCGGCGGCCGCGGCGTAATCTTTTTGCGTGAGGTATACTTTCCCCAGTAAAGCTAAAGCGGCTCCTTTGGTTGCCCGGCCAATATCGTTGCCGGTAAATTTATCGGGTAAGCTTTGGGTCGCTTCCGTTAAATCTTTAACAATTTGTTCGTAAATTAAAGCTTTGGCAACTCGCGGCTGCTGGTAGCCTTCTTCCACCGATTTTGTTTCTTTTAGTACCAAGGGCACATCCCCGAAAATCCGGACTAGGTTAAAGTACATCAGGCCACGCAGGAATTTTACTTCCCCCAGATATTGGTTCTTCAGGGCTTCGTCCATGGTAACGGCAGCAATCCGGTCCTGAACCACGTTGCATAATAAAATACCGCGGTAATTATCGTTCCAGGCTGCGGTAATAATGCTGTTAGAAGCGGCCGTTTTAAATAAATCGATTTCGGCATCCGGAAAATTACCGGCTACATCCATGTTCATGGTATTATCGCTTCGTACTTCGCCCATTTGCCAGTAAGCGGTGCGATACTGCCCTTCCAGTTGTAAGGCCGAGTAGGCCGCATTAACGGCTACCTGCATATCTTGGGCATTGCGGTAAAAGTTTTGCACGTTGGCGTTAGAAATAGGGGCTAATTCCAGAAAATCATCGCTGCAGGAACTTAACAATATGCTCATCAGGCCCAGCATATATATCTTATTTTTCATTATCATTTTTTTAAATTTTTTAAATTCCCGGTATTAAAAAGTGATGTTTAAGCCTAAAGTAAAGGTTCGGGCAACCGGGTAGCCATTATAATCTACCCCCGGCGTTAAGGGGCTGGTACCCTGGAAACTTTGCTCGGGGTTGTAGCCTAAATACTTGGTAAAGGTAAAGGCGTTTTGTACGCTGAAAGAAAGGCTGCCATTTTGGGCCCGGACATACTTAAATACTTTTTCCGGCAAACGGTACCGTAAGTTAATATTCCGGATGCGGAGGAAAGAAGCATCTTCTACCAGCAAAGAAGAAACATACGATAAATTACCGCCGGTAGGCACTACATTCGCCCGCGGGGTTTTGCCATCGCCCGGATTTTCCGGCGACTGCCAGCGGTTTAAAACATCCCGGCGGCTATAGCTGCCACTTACCAAACCAATATTTCTTCGGGAGCCGTTTAAAAGCTCAAAGCCTTCGGCGCCATCTATCAGCACGCTTAAACTAAAATCTTTATAGCCAAATGTATTGGTAAAGCCATACGTAAAATCCGGTTGGTTATCCCCGATAATGGTTACATCTGCCCCGGTAATTTGGCCGTCGCCGTTTACATCGTGGTATTTTAAGTCGCCGGGTTTAGAGCCACCCACTCCGCGCACGGCCGGGCTGTTATCCACGTCGGCCTGGTTCTGGTAAATGCCAATAACTTCGTAACCATAGAAACTGCCAATAGGGCTGCCAATTTGCGTGATATGCGTATTGGGGCTGAAAGAAGGACTTTTAGAAATAATCGGGTCGCCGGATGGCCCTAAAGCCAATACCTTGTTTTTATTAAACGAAATATTAAAATCAGTATTCCAGGTAAACGCATTCACCAGGTTTTTTGAGTTCAGGGCAAACTCCCAGCCTTTATTATTTATTTTACCGATGTTCTGTAAAGCGGTGGTATAACCCGTGGACGATGGTACCGGCACACTTAATAATAAATCGGAAGTATTTTTATTATAATAGTCTACTGTTAGGAACAGGCGGTTTTTAAGCAGGCCAATATCTACCCCTAAATCTAACTGGTCCATTTTTTCCCAGCTTAAATTTTGATTGCTGATACTGGTAGGCTGCAATCCGTTAACAATAGTACCGGTGCCCGGGCCAAATACATACCGGGTAGCCGACAAGAGGCCAATATGGTTGTAATTACCAATGGTGTTATTACCGGCTAAACCGTAACTGGCCCTGATTTTAAAATCGCTCACGGGTGTTACATGGCTCATAAAATTTTCCTGGGCAATATTCCATCCTACCGAAGCCGAAGGGAAGGTACCCCATTTATTGCCCGCTCCAAACCTCGAAGAACCATCTTGCCGCACGGTGGCGGTAAATAAATATTTAGATTTGTAGCTGTAATTAACCCGGCCCAGGAAAGACAATAAAGACCACTCCGCCATAGAAGTGCCTCCGGAAGTTACCTGCCCGGCATTCAGCGTCATTACCAAATCGTTCGGGAAGTTGGTGGCAAACATATTGGCGCTCTCGCCGCGCGCTTTCTGGTTGGTAAAACCTGCTAAAGCCGTAATGTTATGGTCATTAAAAGTACGGTCGAAGGTTAGCGTATTTTCGTTAAGCAAAATAATACCCCGGCTGGAACTAGCATTGGCAATAGGTATTACCGGAGCACTGGCACCATCTCGGCCTAAATCAGAAGGGTGATAAAAGTTGCTTCTGGAATCGGTATAATCAACACCCAGGCTGGTTTTAAAAGTTAAGCCTTTTACAATAGCGTACTCCCCGAAAAAAGTACCTAAGGTCCGGAAAGCCGCGGTTCCGCCTTTTATTTTATTTGCAATGGCCACCGGATTTTCAATAATACCGGTTACGTACGGCGACACGCCCAACTGGGTAGTATACGTACCATCGGGGTTATAAACCGGAATGGTGGGCGCCATAGACAAGGCCGCAGCCAGAATACCCCCGGTAAATACCTGGTCCTCTACGGGCAATACATCGTTGGTAGAATAAGAAGGCGCCAGGTTTACTCCTAATTTAATCTTATCCGATACCTTGGTATCCAGATTTACCCGGAAAGAATATCTCTCGAAGCCGGTTTTAAGCACCACGCCCTGCTGATTGAAATAACTGCCGGATATTAAAAACTGGGAATTTTCATTGCCACCAGATGCAGATAATTCATAATTCTGGATGGGAGCAGTCCGGAACACCTCGTCTTGCCAATCGGTACCTTTGCCCAGCGAGGCCGGGTCCGCAAACATCGGCGGAATTTTAAACCGGTCCGGCCGCACACTGTTGGGGTCGCTGGCGTTACCGCCGGCATCTACCCAGGCATTGTTCCGGGCTTCGGTGTTATACTCAGCGTATTCCCTAGCATTTAGCATGTCGATTTTATTCGCAACCTGCTGTACGCCATAGTAAGTATTTAAATTAATCCGGGTTTTGCCGGCTTTGCCTCTTTTGGTGGTAATAATAACTACCCCGTTGCTGCCCCTGGAACCATAAATAGCCGCCGAAGAAGCATCTTTTAAAATCTGGATGGATTCAATATCGTTGGGGTTAATGGTAGCCAGCGGGTTTAAATCGCGGTTGTAATCGCCTTCAATCGGGAAGCCATCTACCACGTAAAGCGGCTCGTTGCCCGCTCCGATAGAGCCCGTACCGCGAACCCGTACTGTTACCCCACCGCCCGGCGTGCCGGACCGCTGCGCCGCCTGCACCCCCGCCGCCTGACCCGCAATGGCCTGGTCGAGCCCGGCTAATGGCTGGTTCTCGATACTTTTGGTAGAAACGGTGGCTACTGCACTGGTAATATCTCCTCTTTGCTGGGTACCATAGCCCACTACTACCACTTCCTTCAAGCTCTGGGTGTCTTCTGTTAAAGTTACGTTTATTACCGCTTCTGAATTTACCGGAACTTCCCGGGTAATAAAACCAATAAACGAAAACACCAAAGTACCCGTGTTATCCGGTACATCTAAGGTATAACTGCCATCGGTGGCGGTGGTAGTGCCCACGGTAGTTCCCTTTACCAAAACGGTTACGCCGGGCAAAGTTTCGCCGGTAACCGATTTTACCACTCCCGAAACCCGGGCTGGCACCGGCTTTTTTAAACTTTGGTTATTCTGTTCGTTTTTTAAAATTTTGCTTTTTTGTTGCCGCAGGTGGATGTTGTTATTTATCTGTTTAAATTCCAGGTTGTTGCTGGCCGTTACCTGTTCCAGTATTTTTAACAGCGATTCGTTTTGCGCATTAACGGAGATGCGGCCTACCTGGTCTACCTCTTGCTCATCCAAGGTAAACCGGTAGGGAGTTTGGGTTTCGATGGCGGCTATAAATTCTTTTAAGGAAACGTTGGAGAGGTTTAAAGTAACCTTCGCTTTATTCAGGTTCTGCAAAGGAAGGTCCTCGGCCAGAACAATAGAAAAAGTAATTAGAAAAAGGAAAAGTCCGGGCAATAGGGTTTTTGCTACCCTCGGAAGTAGGTAGAGTAAGTTTAGTTTCATAAATTTGGGCTTAAGATTTTTATTATAATACCATGCCTTTTTAAGGGGTTTATGCGCCAACATAAGTACCTTAAGGGCCAGGCCGTCGGGTTTTAATTAAAACCTGACGGCTATTTTTTAAATTTATTCCTGCATAGGCCAAGCGGGTTAGTTAAAGTGTATCACTATTTTATTTTCTTTTTTCTCGAAGGTAAAATCTTTCACGAAGCTGATGCCGGTTAGCACATCTTCCAGCGCCTGGTTGTTATACTCGCCGGTGTAATTCCATTCTGCGGTTTTTTCCGGAACTTTACCCGCTAATTCAATTGGTATGCCGTACCAGTTTTCTAAGCGGCTAACTACTTCCGTCAGGCTGGCCTGATTAAAGAATAAAATACCCCGGCGCCAGCCCAAAATCACGCGGGCATCGTAGGGTTGCAGCTCAAAACGGGCAGTCTTTTTATCGTAAATCAACTGCTGGTTTGGCCTGAGTTTCGTGAGCTCGGTTTTATTTTGATTGATTTCCTGGTCAATCCGGACCACTCCGGTGGCGAGGGCTACCACTATGTAGGGGGCATTATTGCGGTAATTAATGTTAAAGGAAGTGCCTAAGGCCTGCGTGGCAATAGGTCCGGTTTTTACAATAAAAGGCCGCGATTTATCTTTGGCTACTTCAAAAAAAGCTTCGCCGGTTAAAGTAATTTCCCGGGCATCATCCGGAAAATGTTGCCGGTATACCACTTTGCTACTCCCGTTTAAGGTTATCGTGGACCCATCTTCTAAGGATATGGTTTTTCTAACGCCCGGCAAGGTTTCGGCTATTACCATTTGGGCGGCATTGCGCTCACTTATGTAATAATGCACCACCACAGTTAATAAACAGATAGGCAATAAAATAGCCGCCGCCATTTTATACCATTTCTTCCACTCTATTTTCCCTGCAAGCTTTTCTGTTTCCTTATTTATTTCAGAACCGGCTACCCGCATTTCAGGGTAGTTTTGGTGCATGGAAGCTTTTATTCTGGCTAATATTTCGGTTGGGTTGTGGTCGTTTGTTGGTTGGCTGGTTTCCTGTTCCCACATTTTAGCCAGTTCCTGCTCCTGGTGGGCATTTAGCTCCTCGTTCCGAAACCACTCCAGCACCTCTTGCTCCTCGGCCGGGGTACATTCGTTTTTAAAGAACCTTTCTAGCTTTTGGCTGTCCATCAAATTTTCCTGCTTTTATATCAATACAATCAAATCAGGTCCGGCACCACCTCTCTTTTAAAATATTTTTTCGGTTTAGATATTCTTTTTTTAATTTAACCAACCTGTTTTACAAACTTTTAAAATAATCCGGCTTTGGTTAAAGCAAAATAGGGAAGTGCGCCCGGAACAGTCTTATTTTTCTAAAATTTGCTCCGGTTTAAAATCTACTATTTCGGTTGGCTGAAGGTTTTTTTTAAAAATTGCTTTTCCTGCTACAGAATAAGGGCGGCTAAAAGTAAAAATTTTAAAATTGGTTTAGTGATGAATTAAAAAAATGCAATCGGAGCCTAAAAACTATTCGGTAGAAGATGTTTATGAACTGGTTAAAGGGAATGAAGCCGCCTTTGACAAGCTTTATTTTTGCCTGGAACCCAAAGTTTATGCTTTTGCCTTAAAACTGGTTCGCAATAAAGAGGAAGCTGAAGAAGTGGTGCAGGAGGTATTCCTGAAAGTCTGGGAAAAACGAGCCTCCATTCAACCAGAATCCGGCATTGATAGCTACCTCTTTACGATTGCCAAAAACCTGGTATATAACAAGGCCAAACGGCGGGTGTATGCGCATGCCTACCATAAATACCTAGCAGCCAAAGATTACGCCGAGAGCTCTACCGAAAACCAAATACGGTACAATGAACTGAGCCAGCAGGTGAAGGATTTAATCGAATCGCTGCCCCCGGTACGCCAACAAGTTTTTACCTTAAGCCGCCTGGAAGGCTTCAGTAACCAGGAAATTGCCCAGAAACTAAATACCAGCAACAGCAACATCGAAAACCACCTGAACAAAGCCCTCCGCCTGTTTAAAACAGCCATCGCCAAAACCTTACTGTTCCAATTGTTTCTGCTATGGGGTGGTTCGGAATGGTTTAAGTAGTTGGTTGAAGTAACTTTTTAAAAATCTTATTTCAAATATAATGCAGATAAGCGTATGTTATTTTTTATATCTGCTAGTTAGGGGTAATTAACAACATTTGAATTCAATGAGTGGATTTGATAATTTAATCAAGACAGCAGACGAATGTATTCCTTTCTATACCTCTCATCTTGATAAGCTTAGAAGCTTTTTGGAGGCACAAAAGGAGGCAAAATCCTTGATTGCTGTTACTTCTCCTGAAGCTAATCTAAATATATTTTCAGAATTGGAAAATCTTAACGGAGTGAATGCTTTGATTACAATCTCACTCCTTGATTTACTAGTTGTATGTAAACATTTGTGTATTGTTAAACAGCCTTGGGAACGAGCCTACTTTATAAAAAATGGATATTTGATTATAAATGAAACTTTAGAAACATATAGTCAGAGCCAACAGCCTGTTTTAAGAGGAATTATCAACTCTAACTACCCGAGTTTCTTGCCTGACTTCAATAATATTTTTTCAACAATAAAAAAGTTTAGAAAAGAACATGATTTGAAAACTATTAAAGGAATTAGGAATACAATAGCTGGCCATATAGACAAAGACTTTTGCTTATACTATGATACAACTTTAAAGCTTGATGGTGAGGCAGCGGGAAATACTATTTCTGCATTTCTTAATATATTAAGGCAGTTGCAAGACTTCCTTACTAAGTTAACATTGTTTGCAAATATCAAAATTAAAGAAGAAAGTATGCAGACAGAACAATCAATTAATAATTTAAAAAATAAAATAGAAGAACTCTTTTCTAAATTTGATAAGCTTAAAAAAGAAAATAAAAACCACTAACAAGGTATAAACGTCAGTCTTCGGCCTACAGCCTTGCCCGCCGCTTATACTAAACGTTGGGCGTAATGCTAAGGATTGCTGGCTGATAAATTTGACAAAGTTGTATATTTGGTAAAAGAATCATAAATGCCAAACTTATACATCATATCTGGCTGTAATGGGGCAGGAAAAACAACAGCTTCTTTTACTGTTCTTCCTGAAATGCTTGATTGCCGTGAATTTGTTAATGCAGATGAAATTGCCCGTGGGCTTTCTCCGTTTCAGCCGGAAAAAGTTGCTGTTGAAGCAGGAAGAATAATGCTGCACCGCATTGGCGAACTACTTAAAAAGCAAGAAGACTTTGCTATAGAAACTACACTTGCCACAAGAAGCTATGTGCAGACAATCAAGAAAGCCAAGGAAAAGGACTACAGCATTGCTTTGGTTTACTTTTGGTTAAACTCTCCTGAATTGGCGATTGCCAGGGTAAAAAGAAGAGTATCGGAAGGCGGACATAATATCCCAGAAGAAATTATCCGTAGAAGATATAAGAAAGGGATACAAAATCTTTTTAAGCTATTCATCCCTATATGCAACTACTGGATACTGATTGATAATTCACAGAATCCATATAAAATAGTAGCAGAAGGACAAGAAGACCAAGAACTAAACATCCAAAGTGAACAGATTTGGACTAAATTAAAGACTCTGAGCAATGAATAAAGGCAAATTAAATACCACAGACCTGAGAAGCAAAATTTTAAAAGGAATTGATTTGGCAGTTGAACGGCTTATCCGCAAGAAACAAAAAGAGGATGGAGAACTTGTTTTCTCACAAAACGGGCAAGTTGTTGTTGTTAAAGCTAAAGATTTAACAACTGAATAAAAAAGCACTTCACACAATGGTTTGTATATACAAAACCCTTGCTCCGCTGCTGGCTCTGCATATACAAACCGTTGGCTGTAACCTTAAAATAAAATTAACTTCAGAATGAAGGGTATCAATATGACAATAGGAATAGTAATAGGATTTACAGTAATTATATTCTTAGGATTTTTGATGCTCAAAGGTAGAACTACCCAAGCCTCGCCTAACATCTCCGACAAAGTTCTTGAAACTAAAAACCAAACAGTTCCAGATTTGCCTGTAGGGTTTGGCTATAAATGTATGTGGTTTGCAGTCAAGACAGATGACAAAGCTAAGATTGCTAGAATTCTGGGAATAAAGAATGTAAAGGAGTGCAATTGGAAAGTTGGAATAGAAAAGGCATATGCTGGTTCTATTTTTATCACACCAGCTATAGATGGCTGGACATTGTCTTGTGGTGTGGGACTTCCTCACGACGGAAGTGAAGAAAGTATTTATGAAGTAAAAGAGCTACTACAGATTTTAAGTAAAGAATTCGGGGAAGCGCAGTTTTTCAGCACTCACCGAATTGTGGAATATCATTGCTGGATGAAAGCAACAGATGGAAAAGTGTCTCGAGTTTATTCATATTTAGGTGAATCAGGAGAAAATATTTTAATTGAAGGCACTCCAATTGGTTTTGAAAAGTCACTAAAACTCGCCAATACCTTTTCTGACGAAGCGAAAGACAATAAATATTTTGAAAGAGAAGATATAACTTGGGCAGATGAAGAGTTGGTGATGAAGATTGCGGGGGAATGGAGTATCGACCCTTCCCAGCTGGATAAAAGGAAAGATGTTGCTCCAAGCTTAGGCTTACTTGGACAAAAGTAAAAAAGGCAACAGCCAACATGGTATAAATGCCAGCTTCGGCCGACGGTGACTGCCGTTTATACAAGTACGTTAGCACATATTTACATAAATGGAAATCCTAACATTCTTATTAATCCATGTAATAACTCCGATTATTGGACTGCTAGGTTACTTATTTCTTAAAAAGAGGATTTTAAAAGAATCCATTGAAAATCCACCATTGATTGACCTCTTTTTTATTTTTAGTATATACGGTGGCATATTGCTGATTATTTTAACCGAATTATTTTGGAAATGGTCTGGGATGGCTTCATTAGGAGCATTCTTTTTAACAATCCCAGGTTTTGTTATTATGGCAATTATAGGCTACAGAAACTACAAATTAAGACATATTTCAATGTACCACAAGATGTCATATTTGTGTGGACTAGCATATTGTATCATAATGCCATTAACTATTTTGACAGCTAGTATATTTTTAGATAAATAAAAAAACACGTATCACTTCCAGAAACTAACAGAATTAAGAACCTCTTTCTTATATATATTGCCTTTACTAACAAAAGGTAGTTTGATCATGGAAAATAATAAAGCAGTATTAGAACAGGCAAACGCCGCAATTACCAAAGGCGACTACGAAGGATTTCTGGCTTTCTGCACCGACGATACGCAATGGAACTTTGTAGGCGACCAAACCCTGCGCGGCAAGGAAGCGGTCCGGCAATATATGGCAAAAACTTACCTGGAGCCGCCCCAGTTTATGGTCGAAAATTTAATTGCTGAAGGTGATTTCGTCACGGCTCTGGGTAAAATCAGTTTACCAGATAAAGACGGACAAACAACCGAATACAACTACTGCGACGTCTGGCAATTTCGCGATGGGAAAATGGCTGGGCTACAGGCTTTTGTTATTAAATCCTAGCCTTAATAAAACCATTAACCCAATACAGGTTATCCGTTCCGGTATTTGCCCGAAATGAAATTTTTTAAAAATTTAGCTGTAGAACCGAAATCAGTCACTCCGCAGGATATTGTTTAAGCAATAATTGTCTATCTGTAAATCAATAATTTACTTTTTACACGTAACTTATCAACCTGCTACGCTACCGGATTCAGTTGCGCTTTGGCGGCTTCGATATGTTCCGGGCTTTGGGTTTTAATGGCAAAATACGCGTAGAACAACGGGGAAGCTGCGTGCCGTTCTACGACCTGGGCAAATAAACTGTCCCATACTTTTCCGCCGGCTTTTTCGTAGCAAGCAATTAATTCGCGCAGGCTTTCTTCGCCAAAAGCGGCCAGATGACCCGAAAAATCTACCGCAGGATCACCCATTTGCCCTTCCGACCAATCAATAATGCCTGTAATTTGCCCATCGGATTTAGCTAAAATATGACCGGCAAACAAATCGCCGTGAATAAAACAAGTAAAATCGGGCCACAGGCGGTCGTTATTGAGCCAGCTACGCCACCGCTCTTCGAGCTGCGCCGAGAGCGGCAGGGCGTTTTTTACTTTCTCCAGCTTATCCTGGATTTCCTGCCGGATTGTTTCGGGCGTGGTTATTTTAATACCGTGCGCTGCCGCCGCCTGCTCCGGAATTTCGTGCAACTGCACCAACGTACTGGCCAAAGTAGGAATGTATTCTTTGCTGTTGCGGTCGACGTACCAGGTAACTTCGTAGGTTTGCGGGTCATAGGTAAGAACGGGGCTATTTTCCAGCATGGGGTAAGCCACTAACCGCGGCGTAACTATTTGCCAATCCGGTACGGCTACAGAAAGCCGGTCTTTTACGAGCGCCAGGATGTTTTTTTCCTTTTCTATTTGCTCCGCGAGGTCGGTTCTGCGGGGAATACGTAATATCCATTTTTGTCCGGATAAATCACTGGCGTAAGCTACCCGAAAGTCGGCGCCCATTTCGTTTAGCTGGATGTTATCCTGCAATACCAATCCGTGTTCCGCGGCAAGTTTTACTATTTCCTGCGTGTCCATTTTACTTTCTTTTAAAGTAAATTTTTAAAAAATTTATTTTCTGCTGGCTTCAGCTTAGCCGTAAAATAAGTAATTTGAATCAAACCTAATCAAGAAAACTATTGATTAGTTTAAAATTTCAGCACTAAGCCGCTTGCTTAACCTAGATGCCAGATTATTACCTGTAGGATAAGCATTTTCAGAAAACATGAATAAAAGAATTTGGAAGATAGTAGTCTTAACCTGTGTTTCAGCGGTTTTATTAACCAACTTGCCGTTTCTGCCCGGCCCAGCCTGGCTGTACTATCCGGCGCAATTTTTTTTCTCTGCCGGTATACTGCTTGGGTTATTAGGCATCGTGCTCATTCCAACCGGTTTAATCTGGACTATTAGCGCATTTAAGCAGCCAAAAACTACTTCCGTTATAAAAGCGCTGGCAATTCTTTGTTGGGTATTGCCTGTTATTAGCCTGGCATCCACAGGGTGGTTATCTGACCTGACCAGAAAAATGAGCCGAAACATAGCCATAGCCAATGCTGCGGCGCTGGTGAAGCAGATAGAACAATATCACCAGAAAACAGGAGCTTACCCTAAAACTGTAGCGGAGCTAACCAAAAAGATTCCACCATCTGGTATTATTGGAGTGTTTACCTATTTCTATGATAAAACTCCGAATGCTTACACGGTTACCTTTACGCAGAATGTGTTGTTTAACTTTAATTTTGAAGTGGTGCAGTATGATCCAACCGATTCTCATCAAACAACGGGCGAGTCAACTAATCTAAATAGTACCGGAAAGAAGCATTGGAAGTATTATATTTATGACTAAACTGCTATCTGTGCCCCTGAAACAGCTTTGTTTTCTTTTCGGTTAATGGCATTTCGCGAATAACGAATAAGTTTGAGATTTTGCTTCAGGTATTTGCCCTAAATCATTCTGTTAATTTAACCTATAAAACGCATGCGAATTTTAAATTTTTTAGCTTCGGCATTTATCTTTCTTGCTTCTATCAATTCCTTATGGGCTCAGGATGTAAGTTCCAGAACTATCGAAGACGGGGGCACCGGCAAGTACCCGGCCCTGATGTTAACCGAGGCTTCTTTGCCCACCCACACGGTGTTCCGGCCAAAAGATATAAGTGCGTTTAGTAAAAAGAATAAGTTACCGATTATTGCCTGGGGAAATGGCGCCTGCTACAACTCGCCCTGGGAGCACGTTAACTTTTTAAACGAGGTAGCTTCGCATGGTTTTCTGGTGGTGGCCATTGGCGTTATGCCCAAAGAAAGCGGCGAACAAGTAAAAGACCGTTCCCAATCGGCGCAGTTAACGGCTGCTATTGATTGGGCTATTGCCCAGAATAAAGACCGGAATAGCCCTTATTACAACAAAATAGACGTCAGCAAAATTGCCGTGAGCGGCATGTCCTGCGGAGGCTTGCAAACCCTGGAAGTAGCCGGCGATCCCAGAATTACCACCACCGTGGTTTGCAACAGCGGCATCTTTACCAATCCGGCAGCCAGCCGGATGCCCGGAATGCCGCAACTCAGTAAAGAGCAATTAAAAAAAATACACACTCCCACACTTTACCTTTTAGGCGGTCCCTCGGATATTGCTTATAACAACGGCATGGACGATTTTAAGCAGATTAACCACGTACCGGTTTTTGTAGGTAATATGGATGTGGGGCACGGCGGCACGTACAGCCAACCCCACGGCGGCGAATTTGCCCGCGTAGCTACGGCCTGGTACAAATGGCAATTAAAAGCCGATAAAGAAGCGGGCAAAATGTTTACCGGCAATCCGGCTGGCCTGGCCCAATCTGCGGGCTGGACAGTGGAGAAAAAGAATATGCCTTAATAGTAGTAGCTTTGATTTAATTCAACCAGGTAAAGAATAACACTTCGTTTTCCCCGACGCGTCCTGATGAAGTTGACCTCACCAGGACGCGTTTATTTTTATAGCCCAACGCCGCCGTTTTAATGTACATCTACATCGCAAATGTATTGCGTTACAGGCTGCATTTTTCCCTCACAACTCTTACTTGCTTTCTCCAAAATTAATTTTTTTAAAATTTTACTTGCGCAACCACTTAGTTGCACTTATATTTGCAACCATATAGTTGCAGGTTAAGATAAATGCAAACCCGACGAGACGTTTTTCAAGCCATTTCGGACCCCACGCGGCGCGCCATTATTATGCTACTGGCCGTAGGTGCGCTTACGCCCAATGCCATTGCCGAGCATTTTAACAGCAGCCGGCAAGCTATTTCTAAACACATACAGGTGCTCACGGAATGCGAAATTTTAACGCAGCAGCAACAAGGCCGGGAAATTTACTATCATTTGAACGCCGATAAGATGCAAGACATAGAAAAGTGGTTGGAGCAGTTCAAACAACTATTGGCGAAACGGTTTGGCCAGCTAGACGATGTTTTACAACAACTTAAAGCAAATAAAAAATGAACAAAGCCCTTCTTTTTAATTTCACGGTAGACAAAGAAAACCACAAAATTAACGTAGAAAGACTCTTTGATGCGCCCCTGGATCTGGTGTGGGCCGCCTGGACCGAAGCCGACATTCTGGACCAGTGGTGGGCGCCCAAACCCTGGCGAGCCAAAACCAAATCTATGGATTTCAGGGAAGGCGGCCATTGGTTGTATTGCATGGTTGGCCCGGAGAATGAAGAGCATTGGTGTAAATCAGAGTACTTTACAATTCAACCGGAAAAATACTTTAGCGCCATCGATGGCTTCTGCGACGCCGAAGGTAACCTAAACCCCGAAATGCCCCGTAACAAATGGGAAAACACCTTTACGCCCCAGCAAGAGCAAACCCGGGTAAACATCGATTTATCTTTTGATTCGCTGGAAGATTTAGAACAAATTATTCAGATGGGCTTCCGGGAAGGTTTCACTGCCGGCCTCGAAAACCTGGACCAGTACATTGCTGCCCAGTTTTACTTACGCAAACAAAATAAAACCAGCAACCGCCCCCGGGTAGCTACTTACTTAAACTTTCCGGGCAATACCGAAGAAGCCTTTAATTTTTATAAATCCGTTTTTAAAACCGATTTTATCAACGACATCCAACGTTTCGGCGAACTTCCGCCCGACCCTAACCAACCACTACTGGCTGAAGAAGTTAAAAAAATGGTACTGCACGTAGAATTACCTATACTGGGCAACCACCTTTTAATGGGTACCGATGCCCCCAAAGAATTTGGTTTTACGGTAACCCCGGGCAACAACATGCACATTCAACTGGAACCTGATTCTAGGGCCGAAGCCGAGCGTATTTTCACGGAACTTTCGGCCGGCGGCAAAATAGAAATGCCTTTACAAGATATGTTCTGGGGTGCTTATTACGGCAGTTTCACGGATAAATACGGTATTAACTGGATGATTAATCATCAGAATGCCTAAAGAGCGCAAAAGAGAATTTTCTTTTTCATCCCGAAGAAAATTCTCTTTCTTTTACCTGATCTAAATTTCAAAAATTTAAAATTTTATCCGCAACTCCCGCCAGCTTGTAGCTGGTGGGTATTTATAAAAGGCAGTTTTTAACTTCCGTCCAGTTTAAAAATGGCCACCATCCATAGCTCCCTTTACACGGCATTAAACTGGAAGCAGATATAAAAATAAAACTTCGCTTGGCTCTTAAATTTGAAAAATTAATATTTCATCGCCAGCAAAACCTCAGGAATACATGGCAAAAGCTTTTTCTACTTTTTGCTCTGCATTTAAAAACATAATTTCGGTAGTTTTTCGACCCGTAGCGGTATTGTGGTAATAAAGCGTTATGCCATTAATGCCGGTTAATACATCTATCAACTCAAAACGCAGGTCTGGAATTAATTTTAAGCCTTGTTGCCAGTAGGCCCGCACCTGGTCTTTCCCCGCAACGGTGCCGTTGCTTTCGGGTATTATTTTTTTGGCCATGGGGGTTACAATGGTAAAATCCTCGGTGTAATGGCTAAGGATACGATCCAGGTCGTGCGTGTTCCAGGCGGTTATCCATTCTTCGGCAAAGTGTTTCGCAAATTCTTCGGTCATTTTGGTCAGATTAATTGTTTAGGCTGAATTTACATAAGAAGCTATTTCGGGTTGGGTTTACAAGCAAAGCGGGAAATTTCGCAAGCTTGCATTGCCACCAGCTTAAGCTATCTGGAAATCAGATAGATAATTAGAAAATATCCTAAAACCTAGCATCGTACCTTATTTATTTTTTAAAATTATTTAATTATTACTTCCTAGTTTTTTAATTTTTCTCGGGACTGGCGTATTGGAGGCTGGTTGGGTTACTTTGTTTGATCTAAATTTTAAAATTTAAAAAATAATTTAGCAAGACGAATTTTTCGTCTTTATTGCCATTTCATGGCGTAATCGGGAGTAAAAACACGGCTGACCTTTGTTACCATTAAAACAACCCCTGTTTAGCCGAAAGAGCAAGTATTCTTTTAGCCAGCGTGGTGATTACACATATAAATTAAGTTACGATGTCGATAACCAAAGAAGCCGAACTAACCGGCATGAAAATAATTAGTGAAGTAGTGGCTACCGCTCTCCGGGAAATGCGCGAATACACCAGGGTAGGTATGACTACCAAAGAAATAGATGAATTTGGCGGGCAAATTATAAAAAAACTCGGGGCAAATTCGGCACCGGCGCTTACTTATAATTTCCCCGGCTGGACCTGCATCAGCGTGAATAACGAAATTGCCCACGGTATTCCGTCGGCTACCCGGGTGCTCCAGGAAGGCGATTTAATTAACATTGATGTATCGGCGGAGTTAAATGGTTTTTGGGCCGATAACGGCGGTTCTTTTATTTTGGGTGAAGATATAAACCACCACCAACCCTTGGTAGATGCTTCAAAACAAATCCTGGCCAAAGCCATTAACTCGATTAAAGGCGGTATGCGCGTGGCCGAGTTGGGCCGGTTAATTGAAACCGAAGCAAAAAAATCGGGCTACAAAGTAATTAAGAATTTAACTGGCCACGGCATTGGCCGCAAGCTGCACGAAGAACCTGGCGAAATCGCGAATTACTACGACCGCTTTAATTTTACCCGGTTTAAGAAAAACTCGGTAATTGCCGTGGAAACATTCATCTCCACCCATTCTACTTACGCCGAAACCGAAAACGATGGCTGGACTTTGGTGGGCAACAAGGGCGGCTTTGTGGCGCAACACGAACATACCCTGGTAATAACCGATGGTAAACCTTTGGTTTTAACCGAGATGAACGGGATCTGGAACTAAGCCAAAAGCTTAAGCTGGTTCAGTTTTTTAAAAATTTTACTTTTCTGTTGCTTGTTTTTAGCCCTTATTTGAATTGAGCAAGCATTGGTTTGAATCGCGTAAACACTTGCCGTGCCTGGGTAGCTAATTTTGTACTGTACAAAAAAACAATTACGCTATGAACAAGCAACAGAACAAAGTATGGTTTATTACGGGAGCGTCGCAGGGAATCGGTCTTTCGCTTACCCGGCAATTATTAGAGCAAGGATACCGGGTAGCGGCCACCTCTCGGAATCTGGATCAATTGCAGCAAGCCATAAGTAGTACCCACAATAGCTTTTTACCTTTGGCCCTGAATATTACCGATGAAGCCAGCGTAACGCAAGCCATTGCCCAAACAATCGAAACTTTTGGCCAGATTGATTACGTGGTAAACAACGCCGGTTACGGCTTAATTGGTAGCCTGGAAGAACTATCCGACCAGGAAGCCCGCCAGAATTTCGACGTAAACGTGTTTGGGTCTTTAAACATTATCCGGGCCACCTTGCCGCATTTACGCCAACAAGGTTTCGGGCATATTTTTAATATTTCGTCTATAGCGGGCATGTCCGGCGATTATCCGGGTTTTGGCATTTACTGCGCTACCAAATTTGCCGTAATTGGTTTTACCGAAGCATTAGCTATGGAGGTGAAAGATTTTAACATTAAAGTTACCGCGGTGCTGCCGGGTTATATCCGCACAAATTTCTTAAAAGCTGGCTCCGTGGTAACGGCAAAAAAACAATTGCCCAAGTACCAAAGTACCCGCGAAATGCAAAGGTTACACCAGGAACAAATTAACGGCAACCAGCCCGGCGACCCCGAGAAAGCCGTAGCCGCTATTATTAATGCCGCCCAAGTAGAAAACCCGCCGCTGCATTTGCTACTGGGCAGCGACGCCCTGGAACTAGCCACGAACAAACTATACGCGCTACAAGCCGAATTCGCGCAATGGGCTCCCGTGAGCCAATCCGTAGATTTTGCCGTAGAAGCTTAATTATACCCGCCAATTTTTAAATTTTATGGCGTTTTCAAATTAAGTTAAATACAGAAAAAAGGCTCGAAGCAAATGTTTCGAGCCTTTTTTCTGTGTCATCCAGGAGATATCTATTTAGTTACGTAGCTAAACAGGCTCCACCGAAACAATGCCCATAATTTATTATCCTACTTATACTTAGCTGAAATTACCCGGCTTACTTTCAACGAAATAAATTTTGTAAGGCATGCAACCAAAGTTAACTCTTCCGGGTCAGTAAAGTATTAGCCCAGCGGGCATAAATCACTGGTGTTAAATTAGTACCACTTACTACAAGCAAAATTTTAAAATTTAAAAATATGGAACTGCCAAAAGCTCTACTCGGTGCCATTTTATTGGGCATAACCGTGCAAACCACCACCAGTTGCTCCGATAAAAACGAACTACCCGGACCTAAAACCCAAAAAGAAAAAACCAGCAAAACTCCCGAAAAAAGCGACCCAGGAAATTGCCCGGGCTGCGGCATGGGTTAATGTTTTTTACTAACCCCGAAAATTCGCTAAGCTGTGCCGGAAAAAATTTTAGCTGCGGTAGCTTGTAACTTAGATGTGGATATTCTGGCGGCTGCCTTGCCTTTATTTGCGGCTGGCAAGGTAGAGGCCATTGAATGGTCGTTTGATACTTTATTCCGCACGCCCCAAATACCCGCCTGGTTTTCGGAATTATTACAAACCTACGGCCAGGCCGGCCGGCTGATTGGCCATGGCGTGTATTTTTCGTTGTTCTCGGGGCAGTGGAGCGTGAACCAGCAAAACTGGCTGCAGCACCTCCGGGAGCTTTCGGGTCAATATACTTTCGATCACATTACCGAACATTTTGGCTTTATGACCGGACAAAATTTTCACCATGGCGCTCCCCTGCCCATTCCTTACTCCGCCAGCACCTTAGCCATTGGCCAGGACCGGCTCGCCCGGATCCAAGATGCCTGTAAATGCCCGGTTGGTCTGGAGAACCTGGCTTTTTCTTATTCTCTCGACGAAGTAAAGCAACACGGGCAGTTTTTAGCGCAGCTTATTACGCCGGTTAACGGATTTATCATCCTGGATTTACATAACCTGTATTGCCAACTGCATAACTTCCGGGCTTCTTACGACGAGATTGTCAATCTGTATCCGCTGGATAGAGTCCGGGAAATTCATATTTCGGGCGGTAGCTGGGAAAGCTCCGCCATAGAACCTAACCGCCAAATCAGAAGAGATACCCACGACGAAGCTGTACCGGAAGAAGTATTTGCGTTGTTAGCGCAAACCATTGACAAATGCCCTAACCTGAAATTTGTGGTACTGGAACAATTAGGCAACGCTCTGAAAAGCGAAGAAAGCAAGCAATTGTTTTATGCCGACTTTTTAAAAATGGAGGCTATTCTCCAGCGAAAGAACCAGAAATTAAGAACTAATCCGGCTAAAGATTTCCTTCCGTTGTCGCTCAGCATCGCAGAGCACCCCATAGAAGATAAAACTTTAGCAGCCCAGCAAGTACATTTATCCCGTATTTTAGAAAATGCAAGTTCAGCCGAAGAAGCCATCCAGAGGCTGCAAACCTCATCGCTCGCCCACTCCGATTGGCAGATTGAAACCTGGGAACCGTACATGATCGAAACGGCGCACAACATTGCCCGCAAATGGAAGATGTAAAGACTAATGCTTATATTTTAGTCATTATCAAAAAGAATAGTAATAAGCTGTATGGAATGGTTTCATTAAATTCAAAACTATTCCTGCCGCATTTTTCCTCGTAAACCGCCTCTAGTTTTGGGCATAGCTGGTTGGTGAAGACACCACCAGGGCGGTTCATTTTTCTTCGTGTAAGAAGCAATTTTAAAATTATTTCCCTTCTTTAAAGGTTACCCTTAACTATTTTTAAATTTTCAAGACCTACTCAAAAGATGGCCGTGAAAGCACTGCCCACAAGCAATGCTGTTGATTAAGCAAACACCCACTCCTTCAAAATTTTGTTTTACTAAGCCCCATGTGCCGTCGCACCTGCCGTCGTTTGTATCTTCACAAACGACTTTTTAATTCTAATTTACTTAGCCTTGCTGGTCCAGCGGCTGTTTTTTAGTCGGAAACGCCAGGGTAGTAAAGCATCTTCACCGGCATAATCCACGCCTACCCGTGGGCTCGCAATTAGCTGATCTTCCGGTATTGTTTCACCACGATCTTCCAGCCAAATTAAATCACTGGTTAAATCGGTACCGTAGTGTTTTTTAGATATTCCCAAGGCCAAAGTAACCAGGCCCGGTCCGGCGGTAAGTTTGGGTGTAACCTGGGTGTGGTTGCGGCGCAACAGCATTTCCGGAATACCTTCGGTGGGTTCAATGGCCCGGATTAACACGGCATCGGCTTTTTCGGCCACGTTGGTGATAATGTTAAACAAACAGTAAATGCCATAAATTAGATACACGTAGGCCACGCCGCCTTCCTGAAACATGATTTCGGTGCGGGCGGTCCGGCGGCCGCTGTGCGAATGACAGGCCATATCGTTTTCGCCGCAATACGCCTCGGTTTCTACTATTCTGCCACCGGTTAATACGCCATCGATTCGGGTAAAAATGTATTTTCCAATCAGCTCCCGGCTAATTTGCACCACATCCGGGCGCGTGTAAAATGCTTTTGAAAGTTTGGTCATACTTAGAACTACGCTACATCTGCTTTTTTAAATTTTCCCATTTCTGGATTCCGTATTTATTCGGCAAACTCCCTCGGGCAATTTCGTATTAAAGCCAGATACGTCCGTTTTGTTTTATTCTGATTGATAAAGCTATGAAAAATATATTTTTTGTTCTTTTAGTTTTAACTGGCTTATGGGGTTGCAGCGCGGCCCGCGTCTCGAACATAGAAGCAACCGATAATTTTACCTTAACCAATTACAAAACCTTTAACTTTTACGAAGTTACCAACAACGGCGAACCCGTAGATGCACAGTACAACAACCGCATTGCCATACTAAAAAACGCCATCCAGCAACAATTAACGGCCAAAGGATTAACGCTAGCGCCCACTAACCCGGATTTACTTATTAACCTGGGCATTGTTACCACCGAAAAAGTACAAACCCGCCAAACCGACTTCCGGACGGATGCGCCTAAATACATCGGACAACGCCGTTATTCCTGGAAAAGTCAGCAAGTAGAAGTAGGCCGCTACCGCCAAGGCACGGTTTCGGTGCACCTCGTGGACCCCAGCAAAGACGAACTGGTATGGCAAGGCACCATGGAAGGCATTATCCCGAAAAAAGATGCTGCCCTGGAAAAAGAAGTAAACGCCGGGGTTACCAAGTTGTTTAGTAAATTATAATGGGTAGTAAGATATAAGTAGCAAGTATCAGGACTTTCGCCCAAGGGCAGTGAAGACACTGCCTTGGGCGATCCTGGAGTTTATATTTCATATTACTGGTTTAAAAGTTGGAACCCGCCGCTGGTTGCATCTTCACAACCAGCTTCTCGCAGTGAAGTCACTTTCCTTGGATGGAATATAAGCTAAATACGGAAGTTCGTGCAAAGATTGGCAGTGGAGACACTGCCAATGGGCGGTTCTAATGGTTACGTCTTACGTTTAATTGTTCTACTACTTGTGCCGCTGGTTGTGTCTTCACAACCAGCTTCTAGACAAAATTTGGTTATGCGGAGAGTTCGCGAGAGCGGTCTCTCCGCATTTTTTTGTGCAGCCAATTCCTGATTGGCGTATTGGGGAGTTTTGGTGAACGCCAATCAGAGATTGGCTGTCCCAAAGTACTTAGAGCGCTGCGCTAACTCTAAGTACAACAAGAGGAGTTCGCAAGAGCGGTCTCTCCTCATAACCAGGATAAACAAGTGCACTCAAAGCTGAAAAGCAAAATTTTAAAAATTTAACCAAACCACGATCATCCGCTAACCTTACTCTTACTTAAAACAACTGCATTTCGTCCAGAATAGTTAATCTTAAACTTTTACTTATCTTTGTGCCGGATTGGTGGCCTGCCTGCAACCGCAAGCAAGCCTTAAAAGGGAATCAGGTGTAATACCTGAGCTGTTCCCGCAACTGTAATCTTCTTTAAAAAGGTTGTTTACTCCTTTTGCCACTGTTCTGTAAGCAGAATGGGAAGGCCAAACAAACCGAAGAAAGCCAGGAGACCTGCCAATTTTATTTATTGTCACATGCTTTCGGGTAAAAAGCTAAGAGCCAGACAGATGAACGAAGATTACACTTTCTTGCTGCGCCTATGTACCCCGACGGATTTTATTCGGACGGGGGAAAGATGCGCGTAGTAGTTTTTTTTAAAATTTTCTTAGCCGCCACGCTGCTTATGCCGGCGGCGCGGGCGCAGGTTACTCCGGATACCTTAACCGGCGAAGATTTGGCCGAGGTACAGATTATTGGGCAACACCATCCGCGCTATACCCTGGGTTCCCGCGAAACGCAACTCGATTCTTCGTATCTGCAAACAAACAACGCTGCTTCGCTCTCGGATGCCTTGCAGAGCCGTACGCCGGTTTACTTAAAAACCTACGGCAACGGCATGCTGTCTACTATTTCGTTTCGGGGTACCTCGGCCAGCCAAACGGCGGTGCTCTGGAACGGGTTTAACATTAACTTACCTACGCTGGGGCTAGCCGATTTTTCGATAATTCCGCTTACGGCCATACAGGGCGTGCAATTACAGCACGGTTCGGGTGGGGCTAACTTTGGCACCAGCGCCATTGGTGGAGCCGTTATTTTATCATCCAGAACTAACTGGCAGCCGGGTTGGCAACTGCAGGCCCAGCAAGATGCAGGAAGCTTTAACTCGTATTTTAGCCAATTAGCCGGCCAGTACAGCACTAAAAAAGTAAGCGTAGAAACCAGCTTTTTCCGCCGCGAGGCGCAAAACAACTTTAAATTTAAAAATATCACGCAATTTGGGGCGCCGGACCAGTGCCAGGAAAACGCCGCCTTGTACCAATTAGGTTTTACAACTAACCTGCACCTGCGCCTGAATACCCGCAATACTTTGGCTATCCGGAACTGGTACACCGATAGCGACAATCAATCGCAGCCCAACATGGTAGCCGCCAATACACACGCCCAGCGGGCAAACCGCAACTGGCGGCTTATGAGCGAATGGAACCACCACAGTAAATTAGGCTTAACGGCTATCCGGGGGGCTTATTTTGCCGATTACATGCGCTACCGCGACGATAATACCAATTCCGAAACTGCGGTAAATACGTACCAAATTCAAGGCGAGCAAAACTTTATCTTGGCCAAGAAAATAAACGTAGATGCGGGCGGCGAACTGCAATATTTTACTGGTGATGTAGATGGCTACGGGCAAAAAGTAAACGAAACCCGCGCTTCCGGTTTTCTTTTGTTTCGCTACGATCCCCTGGATTTTCTGCACTTGAATTTAAATCTACGGCAAGCATTTGTTACGGGCTTTAATCCGCCGCTGGCGCCTACTGCCGGCTTTACCCTGGATGTATTTATGCGCAACCATTATACGCTGGGATGGAAAGGCTCCGTTTCGCGGGGCTACCGGGTGCCTACACTAAACGACCGCTACTGGCCCACGGGCAACGCAACTTTAAAACCCGAAAACAGCTACAACTACGAAACCGGCCTGGCTTACAAATACCAGCAAGGAATATTCACCGCCGAAACCGAAGTAACCGCTTACCGCATGCAGGTCGAAAACTGGATTCAATGGCTGCCGGCAGCGGGCACGGGCGTATGGTCGCCCCAAAATTTAAAAAAAGTATTAGCTAGCGGAGCGGAGGCATCCGGCAAGGCTTCGTGGCTGCTCCGGACAGGTAAAGTTACTACGGGCTTTAATTACGGCTATACTTCCTCCCGGCAACAGGAATCGTACGGCAGTTCGGCGGAACCTACCGGCAAGCAACTAATTTACGTGCCTTACCACACCGCTACCGCCTACGCCGATGTAACTTATAAATCGTGGTTGTTTACAACTAATTACCAGCTCACTGGCCAACGGTACACCACCGCCGAAAACACCCGTTCGTTGCCAACTTACGGCTTGCTTACTATTTATGGTGGTAAAACCATCCAATACCATAAAACCCGGTTTCAGGTAATTGGTCGGGTAAATAACCTGACTAACAAAGTGTACCAAAACCTGGAGTATTACGCTATGCCTGGCCGGAATTACAATCTAAGCGTCCGGTTTACTTTAAATTAAAAGCTGCCTCATCTTTTTTTAAATTTTTCTCTTTTCACAAACCCCAAACCTTTACTTATTTTATTTAATCCATTTACTATGAACAAAAATTTATTAAACCGGTCTTTTATTATGGGAATTTACCTGGCGGGCAGTATTTTTTTAAGCAGCTGCCAGGACGATGATTCGGGCAGCACGGTTACTCCACCTAAAGGCGCTTACGAATCGGGCGTGTTGGTGGTAAACGAAGGCAATTTTCAGCAAGGGAACGGCGCCATCAGCTTTATCGATAAACAAAATAAAACCGTAGTAGCCGATGTTTTTCTAACGGAAAACAACCGGCCCTTGGGCGATGTGGTGCAATCGGTAACCGTAAACAACGACAAGGCTTACGTGGTAGTAAATAACAGCAACAAAATAGAAATTGCCGATGCCAATACGTTTAAATCGCTGGGGGTAATCAATAATTTGCAACTGCCCCGGTACATGGTAGTGGCCAATAACAAAGGCTATGTTACCGAGTGGGTAAGCTTTAGCGGCAACGGCCGGGTTTCCGTGATTGATTTAGCCACGAATACCTTAACCAAAACCATTGCCGTTGGGAGTCTGCCTGAAAAGCTAGCGTTGGTTAATAATAAAGTATACGTAATTAACTCCGGCGGAAACACCGTTTCGGTTATAAACCCAACTTCGGATGCCGTGGAAACCACTATTACCGTAGATGCCTCGCCGAACAGTTTGGTAGTAGATGCGAATAAGAAATTGTGGGTGTTGTGCGGTGGCGAGAAAAATTATAACCCCGATTACTCCATCGACGAAAATACCAGTAAGCCGGGCAGCTTAGTGCGTCTTAACCCCACAACCAACGCCGTAGAAGCCACTTTAACTTTTACTTCTAAAGTTTTGTCGCCGGACGATTTAGTGGCGAACGGCGCCGGCAACAAAGTGTATTACCAGTACGGGGGCAAAGTTTACCAGCAAGATATTTCGGCTACTACCTTAACGGCTACTCCTTTTATTAACCGGAACTTTTACGGCATTGGCGTAGACCCGGCAGATAATTTAATTTATGGCGCCGATGCCGGTGGCTTTGCTGCCGGTGGCAAAGTAGTGCGTTTTAACCCGAACGGGGCGGCTGTCGATTCGTTTACCGTAAGCGTTGGACCGAGTGAATTTGTTTTTAAGTAAAAAGGCTCTACAACCAAGATATTAGACGCTGGATTTTAAATCAATCTTAAACTGAATATCCTCTATTTAGATATTCAGTTTAAGATAAAATGTGTCCTTTTTCTTCAGGCGCATCCATCATAAAAATAAACCCGCCAGATTGTACTTTCTGGCGGGTTTATTTTTTAAATTTTCTTATTATTGATCTACTTTGCCGTCGTTATCGGCATCGCGGGCGCCGTTATCGGGGTCTACTTTTTGGTAGGTTTCATTTTTATCCATGTCCAGGCTATCAGGTCGACCCACCGAATCGGTTTCCTGGATATTTAAATTTTCCGGATCTTTATCTTTGGCACTGCCTTCTTCTACATTAGTATCACCTTCTTTGGTGCCGGTACTGCAGGCCGAAAAACTGAGCGCTGCTCCGAATACCAGTACTAAACCAAATTGGTGCATGGTTTGCCGTATTTTTTTCATAGTCTGTTATATTGAGTGAAGCTTAATTTAACCCGGCAACAAGTAAAACAAAGGCTTACCGGGCTCGTTCGGTTATGTACGGCAGCCGGGTTGAATGGTTAAAGGGATATTGTTTTGGTTTAATTTAAAAATCCGGACAAAGGCAAATCCTACCGGAAAATCTTATTTTTGTACGCGGTTTATTTGCCCCAACCGTAAAACCCAATCAGATGAGAAAGCAAAACGTGCCGAAAGCCGCTGTAAAAAAATCTGCCCGTAAAAGCCGGCCATTATTTGATAAGGCCGGATTACGGCGACAAATTCTAATTATTTTTCTTGTCAGTTTTTTTATCGCCACGGCTTTAATTTTGTACGTTTTTGGTTTTCCGCCTGGCTTTTTTAAACGCTTATTCAGCGCCACTTTTGTTATTTTCCTGTTGATTAGCGCTACCGTATTGGGCATTATTCCGCTGGTTAATAACGTATTTAATCGCTGGCTGCGCTAAGCGGTATAAACAATTGCCGGTATTCTAGGTTTTAAATTAGTATTAGATCCCCTTTTACCTGGTTGCCCTATATTATCGTATAATCATTAAAGCAAGATTTTACTCCTGTGGAAACAACTACCTTACATATTAAAAACATGGTTTGCCCGCGCTGCATCAGCACGGTTACCCGGGTTTTACAGGAACAAGGCTTACAGGTAAATGAGGTACAATTGGGTTATGCCGAGGTGTCGGGCCACCCGGATTTAACTAAGATTGATGCGGCCTTGCAACCCGAAGGTTTTACTCTTTTGCTCGATCGGGACCGGCAGTTAGTAGAAAAAATTAAAAATACCTTAATCGATTATTTGCAGCATTTCGAAACGGCCTACCAGCCTGTTACTACTTCGGTGTATTTAGCCGAAAAACTGGATACTGATTATTCTTACCTGAGCAAAGTATTTTCGCGCCTGGAACCTCTCACCATCGAAAAATATTTTATTCTGTTAAAAATTGAGCGGGTAAAAGAGCTGTTATCCTACGGACAATTAACTCTGAGCGAAATTGCCCACCAACTACAATACAGCAGTGTGCAGCACTTATCTAATCAATTTAAAAAGATTACGGGTCAATCGGTAAGTGAGTACAAAAACTCCCTGCAACCCACCCGTACGCCTTTGGATGCTATTGGCTAGATTTTTTAAAAATTAGAAATTCGGAGTACCAGATATTACTAGCTTTTGGTCAGTGCTATTTAGTACCAGACGAAGAAAAGCTATCATCGTCTTAACTGGTAATTAAATTCTCTCCTGGTTGATTTTTGGAGCCGGTTCCCGTCTCCATGCAGTGGTGCTATCTAGTTTGACAAGTAACCAGTTTGCCTCCTGGCCGACGGACCTCTAAACCCCTCCCCCTGCGGGACCTCCCCTAAAAACAGGGGAGGAAATGCCGCTATTCCTACTTTTACCTTTCCTCGACTGCTCCTGGGAATGCCTTGTGCCTTGGCACTGGAAGTCCACAAGGTGCTCCACAGCCAAACTGATGTCTTTGCTTTTAGCTACAGTTTAATCCGGAAGAGAGAAACATAGGTAGAAAGTTTACTTTCTAAAGTCTAGAAATTGGTAGTAGCCAATAAATTTTAGTTTTATACTCTAAATTCTATTAAGGATGGGTCAGAAAAGCCGAGGCTAAGTATAAACGACATCAGTTTGGCTGTGAAGGGCCTTCTAAGGTTGTGGTGCCGAGGCACGAGGCATTGTGAGGAACGAACAAAACAAGCTTAGACCAGCCCGGAAGAGCCAAACGGGGCCCGCCGGCCATGAGGCAAACTGGTTACTTGTCAAACTAGATAGCACCAGCGCCTGGAGGCTGGAACAGGCTCCAAAGAATAACCGTAACAAATATTGCTTTATTCTAGTTACTCACATACAACATTCTTTAAAATCCAATAGAACCCGGATTTTATACATCGTTGCCTGAATTGTGTTAAACTCTTGCGCCGGAGCAGCGTTAATTTTACAACAGAATTAATGCTTATTCCTATGTTCAAGAATACCTTAATAACTACTTTTACTCTACTGGCGTTGAATAGCTTGCCTTTGCAGGCGCAGCATGAGCAGCACCAGGCTCAACCCGCTACCGATACTACACACCAACACCATCATGGTATGATGCACAACCATCAGGCTGGCACCGATACCACCCAGGCCAACCATAACCAGCACAGCAGCATGATGCCAGGCGGCATGCACAATATGCCCGCCATGACGCACGCGTTTTCGCGCAGTTTACCCATGAACCGGAACGGCTCCGGTACTGCCTGGAACCCCGACGAAACGCCCATGTATATGTACATGAAGCACGCCGGCAACTGGAACATGATGTTTCACGGGAGTGTATATTTGCGCTACACCAACCAGGATTTGTTTAACGCGGGTAACCGGGGCGATAGCAAATTGGATGCATCCAACTGGTTTATGGCCATGATTCAAAGGCCGGTAGGTAAACGCGGCTTGTTTAACTTTAACGCCATGCTATCGCTGGACCCTATTACCGAAGGCAAACAAGGCTACCCTTTGTTATTTCAGTCCGGCGAAACGTATAAAGGCCAGCGGCTCGTAGACCGGCAACACCCCCACGATCTTTTCTCGGAATTATCGGTGGCCTACACCCACCAGGTTAGTCCGGACGTAGATGTAACCGCTTACTTTGGTTTACCCGGCGAACCAGCTTTGGGCCCAGTGGCGTTTATGCACCGGATTTCCAGCTTTAACAACCCCGATGCGGTGTTGGGCCACCACTGGCAGGATGCCACCCACATTACTTTTGGCGTAGCTACCCTGGGCGTGCGTTACAAAAACTGGAAACTGGAAGGCTCCAGCTTTACTGGCCGTGAACCCAACGAAAATCGTTACGGCATCGATAAGCCGCTGTTTGACTCGTATTCGTACCGTTTATCTTATAACCCTACCCGCAGTTTAGCCTTGCAGGTATCCAGGGGTTTTATTCATTCGCCGGAAGCCCTGGAACCCGAAACCAACGTGGATCGCACCACCGCATCAATATTACACAGCAAAATGCTGGGTGATCGTAAGCACATCACGTCGGCGCTGGTGTGGGGCTTAAACGATGCCGGCCACGACCACCGGGAACATTCTGTTCTGGCCGAAAGTAACCTGCAACTAAACAAAACCGGCATTTACGGCCGCTACGAATGGATTCAGAAAACCCCCGAAGAACTAAGTTTAGAACAGTTTGAGCACGACGAAATTTTTAATGTGCACGCCTTAACCTTAGGTGTAAGCCGCGTAGTAGCCCAGCAATGGAACACCGACTTAACCATAGGAGTACAAGGCAGCGTGTACGCACCTGGCAACCAATTAAAACCTATTTACGGCAAGGTGCCCGTATCCGGTGAAGTTTATTTGCGGATAAATCCTTCACTGATGCGCATGCATTAAAAAATTAAGCGGCAGGTAAACTAAATTTTTAAAATTATTTGGTTTACCTGCTACAAGCAGGCATTTTTTAAAATTTACCGGTAACTTAATCCAGGTTGTTCTTTAATTTCGTTATTATACTATAGCTTAGTAAGGACTTCCGGAAAAAACTAACAACGAATAACCGATAACTAGTACCTATGCATTCCCACTCACACTCCCACGATCACTCCCAAGGCGGCCATCACCATCACCACGAAGTGCCTACCAATTTAACGCGGGCGTTTGTAATAGGTATTGCCCTGAATATAGTTTTCGTGGTTCTGGAAGCGGCTACCGGCTTTTGGCTGCACTCGCTGGCTCTGCTCACCGATGCGGGTCATAATTTAAGTGATGTAGCCAGTCTGATTTTGGCTTTGTTCGCGACTCGGTTAGCCACCAAAAAAGCCACCGACGATTATACTTATGGCTTTAAAAAATCGACTACGCTGGTTTCGCTGTTTAATGCGGTATTACTATTGGTAGCTGTAGGAGCGATTGGTTGGGAAGCTTTTCAGCGATTGGGGCAACCGCAGGAAATAGGCGGTCAGTACATCGCGTACGTTTCGGGCATTGGTATTCTGGTGAATGCCGGCACGGCTTTGCTATTTTTGCGCGATAAAGACAAAGATTTAAACGTAAAAGGCGCTTACCTGCACATGGCTGCCGATGCGCTGGTGTCGTTGGGGGTAGTGCTAGCGGGCGTTACCATTTACTATACCAACTGGTTCTGGGTAGATTCCGTGATTAGCTTAGTGATTATTGTGGTCATTTTGTGGAGTACCTGGAGTTTGCTCACCGAATCTTTAAAATTATCCCTGGATGGGGTACCCAGCGGCGTTAATTTACCGGCTATCCGGCAATTATTAACCAATTTCCCGGGCGTAAAAAACGTGCACGATTTGCACATCTGGGCCATGAGCACCACCGAAAATGCGCTTACGGCTCACCTGGTAGTACAGGAAAACACCTCCGATACCTTACTGGCGCACATCCGGGAAGAACTAGCCCACCATCACCAGATTAACCACGCTACCATCCAGATTGAAAAAGTGAACCAACCCGTCTGCGAGCAAACCTGCGAACACGTTCATTAAAGTTATTTTTTAAATTTCTTAGAATTAGCCGAAGTTTCCAGACGCTTTAACGGGAATTCTGTATTCTTCAGAAACTATTGTAAATGTAAGTGTCGCCTGAATTAAAAAATAAAGATTCGAGATGGGCAATGCTTGATGCAAACACCAAACAGAAGTACTTGCTAGAAGGATACTTTTACATGGCTTTTTCTCATTTATTTTCGTCATTCAGAAGAAAACTATTTAGCTACGTAGCCAAATAGGTTCCTCCTGAATGACATTGTGGAATAAGCAAAATAGTGCTGTTTTTAATTCTATTAACTCGAAAGCACGGTAAATATGAGGTAAAGTTCGTATCTCAGTTGATTTTTTATCTACTTGATTCCCCCAAAAGCGGCGAAACAACCGTTTTTGTGTAACACTTCCGTATACCGGAAACCTACTTTTTTTAATAACTCAAGCTGATAGGTTAAAGAACGGGGCGAATCTTCTTTCTCGATGTAAGCCAAGACTTTCTCTTTATAGGCAATGCCTCCTAGTTGTTCCAGGTAATCGGCGTACTTATCCCACATTAACTTATTAATCGGCGTTGCCTCGTGCGTAATTAAATCCGAAATCCAGAAGGTGCCACCCGGTTTTAAGGTTTGGTACAATTTGGTGTAAACTGCTTCCCATTCTTCGTCTGTGCGTAAATGGTGCAGCACCGCACCGGCCAAAATGGTACAGTAAAAGTTTTCCGGTAAATCTAAATCCCGCACATCAACTTGTTTTGTTTCCACGGTGCCGGTAGTAGCAGCGCTTACTCTTTCCTGGGCTTTCTGGAGCATGGGTTGGCTCAAATCTACCAGAGTACAATGCATGTTGGGTATTTTGCTTAGGAGCTTTAAAGTATAATTGCCTGCCCCACAGCCAATGTCCAGCAAGCGCGAAGCTTTCAGCGTAGCGTACTTTACCGCCTCGGTAATTAATTCTAAACTAATCGGGGCATCTACGGTCGATTGCTGACCAGTTTCCAGATTAGAAAATCGCTCCACGTCCTGGTCAAATCGTTCCCGTATTTCCGCTACGGTGGATTTAGGTTTTACATTTTGTTCCATTGTTCATCGGGGTTATTCATGATTTATTCGGCTTCCGGCCTTATCTTTTTGGCAAATCTATAGCCACCAACGATATTTGTAAAGTATCATTTTTATCAACAAACCATACCTTACAGGTATCATACGGAATGGAGTTACGCCATTTGCTTTATTTTAAAACGGTAGCCGAAGAACTGCATTTCCGGAAAGCTGCTAATAAGCTGTTTATTTCCCAGCCTCCTTTGAGCCGGCAAATAAAAGAACTAGAAGAGGAGTTGGGGGTAATTTTGTTTACGCGCAGCAATAAACAGGTTAGCCTCACCCGGGCTGGCCAATTTTTTAAAAAAGAAATCGATGCGCTCTTCTCGCACCTCGAAGAAAGCAAAAACCTGGTGAAGCAAATGCAAGGGGCTATACATACCCCGCTCCGGATTGGCTACATCAGTTCTACTTACCAACAACATTTGGTACCCATTTTAAAAGAACTGCCCACTTTTTTCCCCTTCGCCAAAACCCGCTTGTACGAAGTACCCACCGTAAAGCAAATCCGGGCGCTGGAAGAAGGTAAGCTGGACGTGGGCATTATGCGGACACCCGTAAACTCCGAAAATTTAAAAATTATTCATTTGTTTCAGGATCCTTTTGCGGTGGTGATGCCGGCCAACGCACAAACCTTGACGGGCACAGATACATTAGGCAAATTTTTAAAAAATCAGCCGTTTATCTTCTTTAACCAGGATTACGCGCCCGACTACTACCGAAAGTTAGTAGAAATTTGCCATCGGTTGGGTTTTACGCCGGAGGTGGCCCACGAAGCTAATAACATCCATTCTATTTTACGACTAGTCGAGAGCGGTATGGGCGTTTCTATTGTGCCGGCTTCGGTTCAGGAGCAGTATCCATTTTTAAAACTCGCATATTACGATTTAAAAGAAATACCCATTTCTACCGAAGTGGTATTGGCCTACAAGCCCGCCGCCTCGAATGCAGTTACCGATTGGTTTATTCAGCAATTTACCGCCAAGTTTAACCTGCCCAATCCGGTGGAGTAATCGCATATATTTTTATTCATTAGTAAACAACCAACCGATATAATATTGCCCATGAAAGCAGTAATTTTGCGCCGGGTAAACTTCTGCGGGTTCGCGGATGTTCTTTACCTGCACTAAGCCCGAAACTTTGTTACCAGCACCTAAAATCTTACTTATTACGCCGCCGCTCACGCAATTAAACACGCCTTACCCGGCTACGGCGTACATTAAAGGTTTTTTGCAGCAATACCACTATCCGGTTACGCAAGCCGATTTTGGCATTGAACTGGTTTTAAAACTTTTTTCGCGGACCGGCCTTACGCGGGTTTTTAACGCCATTGAACAGCAAAACCTAACGCTTTCGGACAACTGCAAACGCATGCTGCGCTTAAAGCGGTTTTACCTGGCTACCATTGAGCCTACGATCCGCTTTTTGCAAAACACCGACACCACGCTGGCTCAGCAAATTTGCTACAACGGCTTTTTACCCGAAGCTTCGCGCTTTGACCAAATCGGCGATTTAGAATTTGCCTTCGGCGCCATGGGCATTAACGATAAAGCCCGTCATTTAGCCACGCTGTACCTCGAAGATCTCGGCGATTTAATTAAAGAAACCATCTGCCCGTACTTTGGCTTTAGCCGCTACGCCGAAAAACTAGCTTTATCAGCCACGTCTTTTAACCCGTTGCAAACGGCTTTAGATGAGAAACCGAACCTGGTGGATGAACTGTTGTTAGAAATATTGGCAGAACGTTTGGCGGAGGTAAAACCCGATATAGTGGGTTTTTCAGTGCCTTTTCCGGGTAATTTATACGGCGCTTTGCGCTGTGCCCAGTACATTAAACAACAATACCCGGCAGTAAAAACCATCATGGGTGGTGGTTACCCCAATACGGAACTGCGTAGTTTGAATGAACCCCGTTTTTTTAATTTTATTGATTTTGTAACCCTCGACGATGGCGAAGGTCCGTGGTTAAAACTGCTGGAGCATTTGCAGGGTAACCGGCCAAAAGAGCTACTGCAACGTACTTTCCTGCGGGAAGCGGGTGAGGTCAAATACATAAACGGTTGTCAGGATGCCAACATCCCGCACACCGAAGTAGGCACCCCGGATTACGCTGATTTGCCTTTAGATAAATACTTATCGGTAATTGAGGTGATGAACCCCATGCACCGGCTCTGGAGCGATGGGCGTTGGAATAAATTAACCGTGGCGCACGGCTGTTACTGGAAGCGTTGCTCGTTCTGCGACGTTACCCTGGATTATATTGCCCGCTACGAAACCGCTCCCGCTACCTTGTTAGTAGACCGCATTGAGTCCATTGTGGCGCAAACTGGCCAAACCGGTTTTCATTTTGTGGATGAAGCTGCACCGCCTTTGGCCCTCCGGGATTTAGCCATCGAGTTAATCCGGCGCGGGGTAAAAATAACCTGGTGGGGAAATATCCGCTTCGAAAAAACTTTTACGCCGGATATCTGTCGGTTGCTCGCCGCTTCGGGTTGCATTGCGGTTTCGGGTGGTTTAGAAGTAGCTTCGGATCGGTTGCTGGCCAAAATGGAAAAAGGGGTTACCATTGCGCAGGTAGCCCGGGTAACCGAGGGCTTTACTCAAGCCGGCATTATGGTGCACGCGTACCTCATGTACGGCTTCCCGACCCAAACCGCCCAGGAAACCATTGATTCTTTAGAAGTGGTGCGGCAGTTGTTTTTGCATAATGTGATTCAATCGGGGTTCTGGCACCGCTTTTCCATGACGGCGCACAGCCCGGTGGGTAAAAACCCCGAAAAGTACGGCGTACGCCAGATTGGTCCGCCGGCCGGTAATTTTGCCCACAACGATTTATGGCACGACGACCCGCAGGGCTGCGACCACGAGTTATTTGGCGCGGGCTTAGCTAAGGCCATTTATAACTACATGCACGGCATTGGCCTGGAGGAACCGCTTTCTTTCTGGTTCGATTTTAAAGTGCAACGTCCTACTGTCAGTCCGGTTTTAATTGAGCAAGCCATTGCGACTCCTGGTAAACCCGACAGCGAAAAACAAAACTTACGCGTGCTTTGGCTGGGCAATTCGCCGGAAATGGAAGTACTTACTCTCGTTAAAAAAGGTAAAAAAACCGAAAGAGCCGTGCTTACTTTCTACGAAAAAGCCGAAGATTTTCAAATTAAAACGACGGCCGTAATTGGGCGATGGTTAGTAGAAATGCTCGCGCAGGTAAGTTGCGATGCGGTTAATCCCGTTCGGTTAAAAGATTTGGCGCAGCGGTTTCCGCAACAGGCAGGACTTACGTTTTCGGAGTTTTTGATTTCGCCGACCTGGTTTTTGCTTCGGGAGAAAGGATTATTGTTGGTCTAAAGCGTTGTTCTTGAATTCTGACTGCTATCTTTTAGAATCATTTTCAAATCTCTATCAAACGGGTGCCTGTGTTTAGCCTAGCATTACTGGTGACTTTTGGACAAGGGCCAGTCTCCTGCCTGGCATATCTGCTTTTGTAATTGCTTTCTTTTAGTTCTTTGGAGTCTTTTCAAGTCTCCAGGCTCTTTCTCTGGCGCAAGTTTTCAAACTTGTGCCTATTTATAATGTAAAGTCTGTGACTTTACTCCGGCTTTAGCCGGAACCCGCATCGGCTGTAGCGAGCTGCTAAAAAGTAATTTTTTAAAATTTAGTATTTTACCTTTATTACTTGGAGCCGGTTCCCGTCTCCAGGCTGCGGTGCTATCTAGTTTGAACGGGCTGAGTTTGCCTCATGGCCGACTGGCCTCGTTTGGCTCTTTCGGGCCTTCTAAGCTTCCTTTGCTCGTACCGGAACCTTAGAAGGCCCGAAAGAGCCAAACTGGTGTCAATCGCGCTTAGCTGCGGCACTTTGTATAGTTGGGAAACTTTCACTATGGCGCGGAAGTTACTTCCGTAACTTTCACTTTTTAATTATGGCTTACAACAGTGATTTTTTAAATTATTGTGGTTTTACAATCAGATAATCAAAATAGAATAAGTATTAAAAGAATGCTGAACGGGATTGCAAATCTCGTTCGCCCAAACGTTCGGATTTGTAATCCGAAAAAGTTTAAAATATAACTTACAGCCAAGTCTTATTAAACCATTACAGCGATTTTACCATGAGGTAGTCCAACTGGATGTCGTCGCCTAGGGTAAAATCATCGGTGCCGGCCTGGTAGAAGCCCCATTTTTGGTAGAAAGAAATAGCGCGGGGGTTGTGCTCCCAAACGGTGAGCCAGACGGCATCGCAGCCCAGTAATTTTGCTTTTTCAACGCTGAAATGCATGAGTTGGTCGCCGAGGCCCATACCTAAGTATTGCCGCAGCAAATACAGCCGGTTAATTTTTAATGGATTGGCAAAAGGCACCTGGGTATTTAAAGCCGGGAACTCAATTTTTAAATAACCCACCGGTTCGTCAGCCATTTCGGCAATGTAAAATTCACAGGCAGGTTCGGCTAATTCAATGGCAACTGCTTCCGGGGTAAAATGTTTATTTAGGAAAGCGGCCATGTTTTCGGGGTATTATCGGCGCCAAATGCTTCTTCAAATGATTGCCAGCTAAGCCGGGCTAGTAATTCGGCATCCGGTCTGTTAGCCTGGCGGAGAGTAACTGTTTTTTTCAATGATGGAGTAGTAAATCTTGTTTTAATGCGGCAAAGATACGGATATGGGGCGGTTTATAAATTTATAAAATAAGCAACTTCCGGCTACATACGCTACTACATCCCAAGCATCGCGGGTGTATTTATCGGATAAAGCCGGTAAAACACCTTCGAACCAAATACTTAAATACACCACCGCAAAAATTACCTGCGTTTTAGAAAGCACGTACTGCGAGTTGCGGTAAATCCATTGGCGTTGTACCGCCACCGTTAAAGTTAAAATAACCGGCATAGCCAACACATCGTCGAGGTAATAATGCACGAAAGGCCACGTAAAAATTTTAAAATATTCCAGCGTATATGTGATCCAGAAAATGCCCGCCGAAATCAAGAAAATAGGATTACGTAAGATTTGCATTAGCCGGCGAGCATGGTTAAAAACCAGAGGATAAAAGAAATAATAGCAATAAACGAAATTTGAACGGCCTGCACCACCCGCTTACCCATTTTCACGAATAAGGAATCGGTGGGGTAAATTTTAATTAGCTCCATGTTAAGCTGGTTAGGCTTTTTCTCATTGGCTTCTGCCTCGGATTTAGCCTGCGCCAGAAAGGCTTTTTCATCGAGCAAATGACCGCAAAACTCGCAGGTGTCGTTCACCTGCTGGTTCCAATGCGACCACTTTCCGCAATTCTTGCATTTTTTAGTCGACCCAAATGCCATTCTTCTGAAGAGTAATATGTAAACGAATGAAAGTAAAACTAATTTTTAGCTCTGAGTTAATTTTTTAAATTTAATTATTTCTGCTGGCTTTTTTCAGGGATAAACTAAGGCAAATTCGTTTATTTATTACATCTGGTACTTGGTCGGGATTTCGTTTGCGGCATTTATAGTTCGCATGAAAGAGGCGGTTAAGGCTTCGATCTGGCGAATGGTGGCCGCATCCTGAATCTCACCTTGCGCGTTGATTTTTCCTTTTACACCTTTGATTAAAAGCTTAGATTCTTCCGGCAGTCGAGCTTCTATGGTGGTTAGAATTAAAGCGAGCGATTCCATAGCTTTTTCGCCGGAAGCAGCGGCCACAATAATAGCCACCGGCTTGTTCGAGAAATTAGTGGTAGAAACATTCCACTCCAGGGCATTTTTTAAACTGCCGGGCAAACTGAAAACGTACTCGGGCGTGCAGATTAATACGCCATCCGCCTCCTGAATCTGCCGCCGGAAATCTGCCACTCCAGCGGGCGGCGCTTCATGGTCTAAATCTGGATTAAAGTGCGGCAATTGATCGATGCTGTTAAACAACTGAACATCGGCTTCTTCCTGCAGAGAATTGGCCACAAATCGAATAATCGCTTCATTGGAAGAGTTTTTCTTGGTACTTCCCGAAATCGCCAGAATTTTCTTTCTCACGGTTTGCATCAATTAATTTCAACAATTGCCAGCTATTTAACCAAGGCATCTCCGCTTAACATCCAGGCTTGCGGATGATGCGAGAACCCAATGTGCGGATAATACTGTTCGGCCGCTGGAGCCGCCAACAAAATAACTTTGGCATGTGGCCCGCCAACTAATTGCGTTTGCCGGATTAATTCTTTGCCAATGCCTTGCTTCTGAAAATCGCGATGCACGGCTAGATCAGATAAGTAGGTAACAAAAGCAAAATCCGACAGGGCCCGCGAAATGCCTACGAGTTGCGCATCGGCCCAGGCCGTTATAACCAGGTTGGCGTGTTGCAACATGGCCTGCATCCGGGCGCGGTCCTGCATCGGGCGGCGTTTGCCGAGCGTGGAGGCTTCGTACAGAGCTATTACTTCGTTTAAATCTAAATCGTTGCCGGTGCGGTAGACTATGAGCGGGCTGGACATGTATGAAAAAGCTAAAAATTTAAAAAACGGGTAATGAGAAGCCAAATTAAACAAAAAGCCTTCTGGTTTCGAAGAAGGCTTTTTGTTTTTTAATCCCGTTTATTCTTCAGCATTTTACGCAACTCCGCGAGTTCGTCGCGGTGCTTAGCAGCTTGCAAAAAGTCGAGGTCTTTGGCCGCAGCCTCCATTTGCTTTTCGGTTTTCTTAATCAGTTTTTCGAGCTCTTCGCGCTTCATGTACTGAATAACCGGTTCTGCCGCAATAGATACTTCCGCAGGGCCCGCGTACACTTTTGGCATAGGCCGGGCATCGGCTACGGCGGTTTGCTCAAATATTTCTTCTTTTGATTTGCGTACCGTAGTTGGCGTAATGCCATGCGCTTCGTTGTAAGCCATTTGCACGGCCCGCCGGCGATTGGTTTCGTCGATGGTACGTTGCATCGAACCAGTCATGCGGTCGGCGTACATAATTACTTTGCCCTGGCTGTTCCGCGCGGCACGACCAGTAGTTTGAATTAAAGACCGTTGATCGCGCAAGAAACCTTCTTTATCCGCATCCAGCACCGCCACCAACGAAACTTCCGGTAAATCCAAACCTTCGCGCAGCAAGTTTACCCCAATTAACACGTCGATGTGGCCCAGGCGCAATTCCCGTAAAATCTCCACCCGGTCCAGGGATTTAATCTCGGAGTGAATGTATTTTACTTTAATGTTGAGTTTCTCCATGTATTTAGAAAGCTCCTCGGCCATACGCTTGGTGAGCGTGGTTACCAGTATGCGGTCGCCCATTTTAATGCGCTCGTCAATTTCGTCGAGCAAATCATCTACCTGGTTGATGCTCGGCCGCACTTCAATTTCCGGATCCAATAAACCAGTTGGCCGGATAATTTGCTCTACCACTACCCCACCGGATTTCTGCAATTCGTAATCGCCGGGCGTAGCGCTTACAAAAATGGTTTGGCGCATCATCGACTCAAACTCGTTAAAAGTAAGAGGCCGGTTATCCATCGCCGATGGTAGCCGGAATCCCCATTCTACCAGAGCGGTTTTCCGGGAACGGTCGCCGCCCCACATGGCCCGCACTTGCGGCGTAGTTACGTGACTTTCGTCGATTACCATTAAATAATCTTCCGGAAAATAATCCAGTAAACAGAAAGGCCGGGCTCCCGGGGTACGCCGGTCAAAATACCGCGAGTAGTTCTCAATGCCGGAGCAATAACCCAATTCCCGGATCATTTCTAGGTCGAACTCGGTACGTTCTTTAATGCGTTTGGCTTCTTCGTCGCGACTTTCTTTTAAAAAGTAATCGTGCTGGGCTACCAAATCAAACTGGATTTCGCGGATGGCTTGCTGCATTACATCCTGGCCGGTAACAAACAAGTTGGCCGGATATAAAGCAATCTGATCTTCTTCGGCGATTTTTTTACCCGAAGCCGGATCAATGCGCTGAATGGATTCAATTTCGTCGCCGAAAAAATAAATGCGATACGCATAATCGGCGTAAGCCGGGAAAATATCTACGGTATCGCCCTTCACCCGGAACGTGCCCCGGGTAAACTCTACCTCGGTGCGGCTGTACAAAATTTGCACAAACTGGTACAACAACTGGTTGCGGCTAAACTTACGACCGGGTTGCAGGTAAATCACGTTTTTCCCAAATTCTTCGGGGTTACCGATACCGTAAATACACGACACCGAAGCCACCACAATAATATCGCGCCGCCCTGATAACAACGAAGAAGTGCAGTGCAACCGCAGCTTTTCGATTTCTTCGTTAATGGCTAAGTCTTTTTCAATAAAAGTATTGGATGCCGCAATGTAAGCTTCGGGCTGGTAGTAATCGTAATAAGAAATAAAGTACTCTACCGCATTTTGCGGAAAGAACTGCTTAAACTCGCCGTATAACTGTGCCGCTAGCGTTTTGTTGTGGCACAACACCAAAGCCGGTCGTTGCACCTGCTGAATAACGTTGGCCACGGTAAAAGTTTTACCGGTACCAGTAGCCCCCAAAAGCACTTGCGCCGGTTCGCCGTTCTGCACCCCCTCTACTAATTGAGAAATGGCTTTCGGCTGATCGCCGGTAGGTTTAAATTCTGAAGTTAATTTAAAATCCATCAGATTTTTTAAATTTTAGTAACAGATTATAACAATTTATAACCCCGTAGAGTTGCGAAGCTTCCGGAATAAATGGGAGAAAAGTCGGGTTTGGCAACGCTAAAATAGCTGTTTTATAGAACGAATTTATACCCCATTTCTGATCTTTTACGGGTGAATCTAAACTATTTTTTAACTATTCTGCCGGTATCGGTTTATAAGCAAAATTTAAAGGCTACGCTATAAGAATTAAGCAAAAAAGCCATTCTTCCGGAATGGCTTTTTTTAAATTTTTAAAAATTTGATTTAGTTACAACCTTACCGAAAAGCCAACGTTAACAGTGTAATCCGAGAAAGCCGCATCGCCTTGCACAAAAGTTTGCCGGATCACGGAATTTTCTTTATCGGTCACGCTTTGGGTACGGTTACGCACTAAGGCCACTGGCACGGTAGCAAACAAATTCACTTTTTTAAACTGGTAGGTTAAACCCGGCTCCGCTGACCAAATATAACCCGGCCGCCGGAAATCGCCGCTGCCGCCAATCAGATCGTACACCGGTATGCCTTCTAAGCGCATGCCCGCGGATAAAATCAAACTCCGATACGAATAATTTAACCCGGCCCGCCCCATGTACTGGTCCGGCACGCTCATAATGCTTTCGTTAGCTAAAGTAAGGCTTACCATCTCGCGGTAGGTGCGCACGCCATTTTGTTCCCGCGGATTTGCCAGGTAGTAAAAATTACCGTAAACGCCCAAGCCGGGCGTAAGGGAGTAAAATGCATTTAATTCCGCCGAAATACCGGTGCCGCCATCACCTAACTGAATAGACTGATCCACGGTGCGCAGTTCCTTGGTACCATTCGGCCCTACGTTTTGCCAATAATCTTTGTAATCGTAATCGCCAGTTGGTAGTTTTAAACCTAAGCCCACCTGAATGTTACCTTTGTGGTGTTTCGCCGGATCTACTAACCAGCGGTAAGCCGCCAGGCGTACATCGCCAATGCCCGAAGAATGCATCATGCCGCGTTCGGCCCGACCGTGTTCGTACAACGACGACCGGGAATTGTACAGCAACGGCACATCTACCATTACCGACCAAAACCGGTTAAGGTGGCGGGTTAAAGAAATATCCAGCGCGAACTGGTGGTTGATTACTTCGGTGCCCAGTTCCAGGCGTTCTTTTTGTTCTTCGCGACCTTTAAAGTGGCGAAACGATTTAAAATAACGGCTGTTAGTTGCCAGCACCCAACTACCTGCTTCGGCCATGCTGTCGGGGTGAGCGGTCATGGTGCATAAGCCTCCGGTGCTCCGGATAGCCACGCAGCCCTGGGCCTTTACTTGTAAGTAAGAAAATACAACCAAACAAGTTACGAGTAAAGTTTTTTTCATAGGTAGACTTTTTAGGGTAGATTAAAAAAATATAGGTTTAAAGATAATATTTCAAATTAAATAATTGATGATTAAGTTATTGGCGCAGATTAGCGTAATACAGAACCGGAATAAGTTATTTTAAAAAATCTTAATTCCAGGAAAGTTGACATATAAATAAAAAAACCCACACCAGAAAAGGAGTAGGCTTAGTAGAGTTTAGTATAGTGTAAGATATCTATTATTTACCTGATATAAAGATTAAGCTATTGATAAACAATTGCCAAGCAGGTAAATGTAATTTTGTATTTGATAACTACCAGTTAGTTAAAATTTTAAAAATCGCATACTTAGTAGGTAATTTCAATTTCGCGGATGGCCCGAGGGTACGACGATTGGCAACTCACTTCGGTATCTAGGTAATTTTTAAAAAAGATATTTTTGCCCTCCTGCTGATCGCTGATTTTTAAATTATTTATTATAAGCACGTTATTATACTGCCCCCGGTTTACGCCATTATAATCGATTACGGTATGGGTTTTACCTTTTAATTTTTCGCCTTTTACATTAACGTAATAAGCATTGGGCCAACAACCTCCCCGGCAAATAACCTGGCCGCTAATTAGTTCGGCCGAGTCGTTTTTGGTACAGTTGGTAAGCAGACTTACTAACCCCAATACCAGTGTTGCTTTTATTAATGCCCGGTTCATTTTTCTAACTTTCCTTGTTTTTGCAGCACCTCTAATAAAGTAGCATTGTTCCGGAAATCGTTGGTGGGTTTGCCCGCGTTGGCGTAATCGTAGCGCACCCAAATAATATTATTATAAGCCAACGGATCAATAACAACTTTATCAAAACAAGCCAGACTTAAATAACCCGGCATTAAAAATCCGGAGTAAACTACCTGGTTATCCACTTTCAGGTAAAAAGGCGTTTGGCTCTTTATATTTTTTAAGCGATTAACTGCCGCGGCCGTTAAAATAAAATAATGCTCTGCCGCGTGGTAAGAAAGCACTTCATCGTTCGCAATAATTTTATCTTTTTCGCGGGCCGTGGCTACATCTAGCTCGCAACCCGGGTTGATGGTATTTTGATTTTCTAAGGTGTAAAAGGCAAGATGCGGCGAATCCGCTTTTTTACCGGTTTCGGTATCGCAGGCAAAGGCCAAGAAAGACCAAATAATTAACCAAAATACATGGGCCTGCTTCATACCAAAAATTTTAAAATTTACCTTTTTTAACTCAACAGCACCGATAATAAGAGCATCAAACTCAGCAGCAGCCACCCCAAAGCCGGCATGTAAAACTCAAACCATCCCGAAGAAAAATTCTTTTGTTTAGTTGGCAACTGCATGGCAAAACATGTTTAAGCTTCTGTTACTTACCAGTCTTGTTTTAGTGATTTATTGAAAATCAGGAAATTTTAAAAAATTACTTTTTCCCGATCACATAACTGCTGCTTACCCCAAACCCCACGTAATAAGGCTTTTGCTGCTTTAAATTAGGTACTTGATCCGGGCTTAAGGCTAAGGTGGAGAAGCTATAAGCTAAATCCAGACTGCCTTGTACTTGCCACACCTCCGATATTTTTAATCCGCGACCTACGGAACCTAAGCCGGTAAAATACCATTTTCGGAAGGGCGAAGAATGGCCAAGGGAATATTCTACGGCTGGTACTTTGGGCGAATCAGATAAGATACTGGTTTGCAGCAAAACGTTAACAGCGCCCCCGGCCTGCACAAAATTAAACCACTTGCCCCGCCCCTGTTGGTAACGCATCCGCACAGGCACGCCTAACTGCCGATACCGGTAATACATGTTAAAAGGCTCAACTTTGTCTACGGTTACCTGGGCATTAGATAAATCCGTATCGGTTAACCGGGCTAGAAAAATAGTAACTGGTATGGTTACGTCGGAATTTAAATTATTAGAATTATCATGTACAAAAGCATTTTCGGGTTTAATGTTAGCGAAATCATTTAAAGCCGCAGGGCGTTTGTAAATAATGTATGAAGTTAAAGTCTGAGCTTTATTTTCGGCGTAATTTAGTCCGGTTTCGATGCTCCATTTATCGTTGATGCGGTAATTAGCCCCTATGGCCGCTCTAAACGAAAAAGCAGATTGCGTATTTTCGTTAAATTCTTCACTGGCGGCTTCCACCGTGTTAGTTATAGAATTTCGGGCAACGTTGGAAAAACTATAGGCTTGCAGATTGCTGGCCGATGCCAAACCAGGTCCGTTATCAAACTTAATATTCTGCTCGAAGTACTGGGAGCCCGTACCGCCACCTAAAGCCCACCGCGAGCCAACAGATTTCTTTTTAGTTTCTTCTGGCATTAGCGCCGCCGTAAATACGCCAGCACTATCGGTTTTTAATGTTGGTTCGTTTTTAGCAACTAAAACGGTAGCCGAATCAGTGGGTAAAGCAGGCACGGTTGCGGTTTGCGCCGGGTTTGCCGCCAATATATTTTCCGGAACGATAGCGTTATTATCGCCAACAGTCGTTTTTTCGGCAGCGGTTTTATCTGTTATTTTATTTCTGTTGGCGAAACCAAAAAACCGGTCCGGAGATTGAAACGGCGTTTTTGCTATTTGCTCTGGGTTTGATTCGGTATTTGGTAAGTTGTTTTTTTTATTTTTACGGTTAACAGACCGGGCCAGTTGGGCTGCTGGTGGCGTTTGCCTTACCAACGATTCATAAACTGGCGATTTTTTTAAAATTTTTGCTTCTTCCGAAGTAGTATTTTGGTTAGCGCTTGCTACACTTTCGGTATTTTGGGTAGTATTATTTTGCACCACGGTATTGTTTGTGGCGGCAGGCACATTAAACTGGTGACGAGTTTGGGCATCGTACCAAAAATAACCCAAGGTTACCAACAACAAAGAAACACTGGCCGCGGCTACGCTACGGTACCAAACCAGGCGCTTTTTATAATAGCTGGCTTGCTGCACTTCCAGTTCTTGCTCAATGTGGTGCCAGGTACTAGCCCGGGGGTTTACCTCGGCTGGCTCAAAACCATCCCGGAAAACCTCCTCCAGCTTACGAGGCCGGTTCGTGTTATCTGATGATTTTTTCATTGTATTTTCGTTCTTTCAATTCAATCATTTCTTTTAAAATTGCCCGTGCCCGCGAATACTGCGATTTGGAAGTACCTTCCGAAATATCTAGTTGGGCGGCAATTTCTTTGTGCGTAAATCCTTCGATGGCGTATAAGTTAAAAACCAATTGGTAGCGGGGCGCCAACTGCTGCACCATGGCCAGTAATTCTTCGAAGCCGTAATTCGAAAAAATAAATTCTTCTTCCGGCTGATTTTCTACCTGCTCTACTTCGGCCACCGAACTTACGTGCATTTTTTGCCGGTGGTGTTTTAAAGCCGTATTCACCATAATTTTCCGGATCCAGAACTCTATCGGGCAATCACGTTTAAAATTCTGGATGTTGCCAAACACTTTCACAAAACCTTCCTGCAACACATCTTCAGCTTCAAAACTGGTGCGGGAATACCGCAGGCATACCGCCATCATCCGAGCGGCATACTTGTCGTATAGCCGCCGCTGCATGTCCCGTTTGCCGGCAATGCACCCGGCAATCAGTTCATCGTCTTCAGATAAATGGCGCGTAAAAAGTTTCAATCGAAATAGGATCCTTTAAGGCTGCAACACCAACATGACCCCGATGGTCTGCCGTTGGTTGCACGCAAATAAAAAAATTTAAAAATAATCTAATTACAGATACTAAGATACTGCTAAAGAATGGTTTAATCGGCTAAAAGAAGTGTTTTAAAAAAATTAGGCAAGACTACAAAATATTTATAAAGCTGTTTAGCATTCTAAAATCTAATAATTAAAGGCACCAACTAGAAGCTTTTAGGAGTAGTATTTTGTGGCGCTATCCTGTTTTGGTTGTGGCCCCTCCTCAAAGGCGAAGGTTGTCTCTATTTTTATTAAGGCTAAACAGCTTCTAAATTAAAATTCGGCCGTTGTACTATCCGGATTTTTTAAATTTTTAAATTTCTGCTATTTACTTTCCGGGTGAAAAGTGAATTAATTAACTGTTCCAGATTTGCCAGGCTACTTCGGCTTGCAACACGAGCATCTCGTAACCGTTTTTGATTTGTGCCTCCGCTGCTTTGCCGCGCTTCAAAAACTCTGTTTCGGCGGGGTTATACACTAAGTCGTAGAGGTAATGCTGCGCCGACAAAGCTTCGTACCGGATGGGGGGCGCCGTATCTACCCGGGGATAAGTACCTAAGGGCGTAGTATTAATAATCAGCGGATATTGTTGGAGTACCTCGGGCGTAAGTTGTTCGTAGTTTAACTGATTAATTGCCGGATTCCGCGAAACTTGTTTATAGGCTATACCCAAATGATCCAGGGCCGCAGTTACCGCTTTAGCTGCGCCGCCCGTACCCAATACCAGCGCCTGCGATTGCGCGTTAATTGGATAAAAGTTTTGCAGCGACTGCATAAAACCCTGGTAATCGGAATTATAGCCTTTTAGTTTACCATTCTCAAATTTAATTACGTTAATGGCGCCAATGCCGGCGGCTACGGTTTCTAATTCATCCAGAAAGGGAATAATGGCTTGTTTGTACGGAATGGTTACGTTAATACCGCGCAGCAAAGGTCGGCTTTGAATTAAGTTCGGAAATTGGTTTATATCGCTTAACTCAAACAGCTCGTATCGGCAATCGGTTATGCCACTATTTTTAAATTTTTCGGTAAAGTATTTCTGCGAAAAAGAATGGCTCAATGGAAAGCCAATAAGTCCGTATTCTTTCATGAAAATGCCTGTTTTGCGCTTTTCCGGGGAATGATTTTGCTTTAAATTTTAAGTAGATAAAGCGGCTAAGCTACTTTTTTTGAAAAAAATTTTTGTTTTACAACTTCGTAGAGCGGCGGCAAAATAGAAACCCCGATAATGGCAAAAACTACTAAAGTAAAATTCTTTTTCACGGCCGGAATATTTCCGAATAAATAGCCGGCTATCAAAAAGCCCGTAACCCACAGAAACCCGCCAATTATATTGTAAGCCATAAACCGGGAATACCGCATGGTACCCACGCCGGCAATAAACGGCGCAAACGTGCGGATGATTGGAATAAACCGGGCGATAATAATGGTTTTGGCACCGTGTTTTTCGTAGAAATTTTGCGTTTTTAGTAAGTGTTCGCGTTTTAATAATTTATAATCGCGCCGGAACACTTTAGGCCCCAGGTAATCGCCAATATGGAAATTAAGCATATCGCCCAGGAAAGCCGCTATAAAGAGTAAAATAACTAAATAATAAATATTAAAAGGGCCAGCTATGGTTTGGCCATTATCTAATAATTGCGGAGCCGCAAAAGCCCCGGCCGCAAACAACAACGAGTCGCCGGGCAAAAACGGCATTACTACCAAGCCAGTTTCCACAAAAATTATTAGAAATAAAATTAAGTAAGCCCAAACTCCGTAGTCCCGGATTATCTCCGACAAATGAACGTCCAGATGCAAAAAGAAATCAATAAAGTTGTGCAACAGCTCCATAGGTACAAAGTAAGGCAACCCTAATAAACAAAATACATTTTAATTTAACCGATATAAAAAAGAGTCACCGAATAGGTAACTCTTTGGCAATTTTTATTTTTTAATTTCTTCTAAATTTAAAAAATCCATAAAAGTATCGCCCCGAATGCCCAACCGGATGGTTTCCAGCGGAATAACTTCGTTGGGGGCAATATTACCCAGGTTTACGTTAGCCCCCAGCAATTTAATAAACCACACTTGTTGTTCTTTCTGCGGAGCTTCCCAGATAATTTTTTCAAAAGGAATTTTAGTCAGAATTTCTTCTACCAAACCGCTGCGTACTTCGCCCGTCGACCGGAACAAACCCACGGTACCTCCTTCGCGGGCCTCACCGATTACCTTCCAGGAGCCGGCATCTAACTCGGCCTGCATTAAACTAATCCATTTGTAAGGCGGAATGATTTTCTGGTCGTCTTTGGAACCAACCTCCGATAATACGGTTACCTGGCTGGATAAGGCGCGGATGTACTCGCATTTCTGATCATGATTCAACTCAATAGACCCATCCGATACTTCCGCAATCGTCATCCCGAAAGAATCCAGCAAGCGGCGGTACTCATCAAACTGGTTACGGATAATAAAAGCTTCGAAGAGCGTACCGCCAAAATAAACCGGCAAACCGGCTTCGCGGTAAACTTCCAGCTTGCGTTTTAAATTAGGAACTACGTACGAAGTAGCCCACCCGAGTTTCACCAAATCTACGTATTCGCCGGCTACTTCAATAAAATCCTCTACCTCCCGAATGCTAAGGCCTTTATCCATGGCCATGGTACATCCTTTTTCGCGGGGTTTAGTGTCCCTTTCGGGCAAATGACTAAGATGATAGTTCATTAATTTAGATTGTCTGAATGTTGAATGGCTGGATTAAGCATTAATTGGTTGAATTATTTGGCATGCAGCAGAATTTTTTACCAAGCTTGTGAGCCGTTTTTTAAAATTCCTTTGCAATTCGGCTATTTTCCCATTCAACAATAATAGCCATTCAACCCTTCGGCACTCTTACTTGCGGTACTGATCTATTAACCGGGCCAAGGCTCGCTGCGACTCCAGTTCCGGGAAATACTCAAAAAGTAAGTAATGCTTATCGAAGTCCAAAATTAATGCATTTTCTAAATAATTATACGCTTCTTTATATTTTCCTGCAGAAAGCAGGTAAGCGCATAACCGATAGTGCAGCTCGGCGGCATCAGGCTGCAACTCCAATGCATTATGAATCAAATCAATAGCCCCTTCAAAATTACCTTGGTCGTATAAAATAATCGACCAGTTTAACCAGATATCTTTATTAGTGGGCGCCAGTACACTGGCTTTTTCGTAGCACTCCAGGCTAGACACAATGTTGCCCACGTTAAACTCCGCAGCGGCTAAAGCAACCCAATAATCAGCGCTATCGGGGTAAATAGTAGCGGCTTTTCTAAAAAAATGCAAGGCTTCGAACCATTTATCCTGGGCATTCAGAATAATCCCGATACCAAACCAAGCCTCATCCATTTCGGGGTTTAAATCAATGGCTTTTTGGTAATACTTCCGCGACAAATCCCACTGACGTAACTTTTCGTAACACTCGCCAATGTTACACACAATCTCCGAAGATTCCGGATCCAGGGTTGAAGCCGTGGTAAAAGCTTCAATGGCTTTGCTAAATTCGCCTAACCCCACGTACGTATTTCCTAAGTGATTAAATGCTTCGGTAAAATCGGATTTAATTATAGTGGCGTACTCAAAAGCGGCTAGCGCCTTCTCGAAATCGGCTAATTTATATTGCAGCAAGCCCATGTTAAACCAGGCGGTATGGGAATACGGATCACGGTCGATAAACTCCTGCAAAAACGGCAAACAACCTTCTAAACTACCGGTAATATCCAGGCAGTACAGAATTTCCTGAATGGCCATTTCGTTCTCCGGATTTATTTGCAAGCACTTTTTATAGTACTTAGCGGCAGCTTTAAACTTGCCCCAGGTTTGGTAGGTTAATCCAATATTAAAAAATACATCGTCCCGCTCGGGATGGGCCTCCACTACTTGCTTAAAATAATCGATTGCCGCCTGGTATTCGCCTTTTTGGGTATGAATTACACCCCGGGTTACCAGCACATCGGCATTATCCGGATCCAGGAGCGCTACTTGATCAATCATATCAATGGCTTCGGCAAAATTGCCGGCCATGGCTAATAACTGCGATTTATCAATCAGCAATTCCGTAGAAAACGGATATTGGTTTAAAGCTGCTTCGCAGGCTTGCAAAGCTTTGGTATAATTAAAACTGGTGGTATAATGATCAATTATGAATTCAAAATCAGATAAATCAAAAAACACGGTTTCATTCCGCGAAACCATGGCTTCAAATTTTTTTATTATACCCAACTCTTCGTTTCTTTCTTCAGAATTTTCGTTCATTTACTAATATAGGTTTACCTGCATATCAATGCATCTTATATGACAATTTGCAGACTTAAATAGTTTTAGAATAATAAAGTATTATACGGGTAACTGGTATTTTAGCCTTAACTCCTGGCAACTCCAATTTAAGGTTTCTTCGAGGGTTTTAAAGGTAAAAGCTAATTGTTTTGATATTTTGGTGTTGGCGTACAAGTAGTTCTTTTTGGCAATACGGGCTGTATCTTTGGTTATTAGAGGCCGTTTGCCGGTAAAAAAAGAACGTAAACTTTCTAACCGCCAGATTATTTCGGTTAAAGCGCCGGGCACTTTAATACCGGGTGGTTTTCGGTTTAAATAATCAGCCACTTTTTTAAAAAAATCTTTGTATACCACCTGGCCCGCGTTTAAAATAAACCGCTCGCCGCTTATTTCCGAAAACGTTAAAGCCAACATGCTGGCCACTACATCCCGTACATCTACAAAATTAATATATCCGCCGGTATAAAAGGCGTTTTGGTTAAATACATATTTAAATAATTGCGTGCTGCTGCGGGTCCAGTCGGCCGGTCCCAAAATTACCGAAGGGTTCACAATTACAGCGGCCAAACCTTCGGCTACGCCGCGCCATACTTCTAATTCGGCAAAATATTTAGAACTGGCGTATACCGAAACTTCGGCATTGGGGTCCCACTTGGCAGTTTCGTCCAGAATACTAGCTCCTTTTTGCTGACCAATAGCGGCTACCGAGCTTACGTGGCATAATTTTACCCCTTGCCGAGCTAAACAGGTATTTACCACATTAGCCGTACCCTCTACATTTATTTGCTTTAATAAGTCGGCATCTTGCGGCGCATACGACACCAGGCCGGCACAATGAAATACGTAATCGTTATCCGCAATGGCTTGTTGCAATACGCTTACATCCAGAATATCGCCGACGATGTATTGCAGATTAATATGTTGTAACTGATTACTATTTGGTTGGGAGCGCACCAAAGCCTTTACCAGGTGGCCTTGTTCTAATAGTTGTGCTAACAGGTAAGACCCAATTAAACCACTGCTACCCGTAACAAAAACCATAGAATAAAATTAAATTAGAGAAATCATAAAGTTTGATTACGCAAAGGTAACTGCTGCAATTTTTTGAACGCAGCAGTTGCGGGTAATTTTTGCAGAAATTGAATGTGCTTTTCGCTGTGCGCATCGGTTCCTACAAAATCTATCAATTTATGTTCCACTAATTTGGTGGCTATTCGCTTAGACTCTGAACCGTAATACCCCGTTAGCGAATTTAAATTTACTTGAAACAATACTTCGTTTTCGTGCCACTCTACCAGGTGGTTCCAGCGATTAAATAAATACGAATAACGTTCCGGGTGAGCCAGTACTGGTTTATAGCCGTTACTTTTTATCTGAAAAATAATATCCTGAAAACGCATGGGCTCGTTAATGTACGACGTTTCGATAAGTACATAATTAGCTCCAAAAGACAATAAAGGTTCTTTTTCTTCTATTTTTTGCACAAACCATTCGTCTAAATAATACTCCGCAGCACATTCAAGTTCTACGGGTATTTGTTCTTGCTGTACGGCAGTTTGCAAGGCGGTTAAGGTAGCCTTAATACCGGCGGGAGTATTTTTATAAAAATCGCCCATTATGTGCGGCGTTAAGATAAGCTTCTGATAACCTAGTTGCTGCATTTGCCGGACCATAGCTAAAGCTTGCGACATAGATTCAGCGCCATCATCCAGGCCCGGTAACAGGTGGGCATGCATGTCGGTACCTAAAAAATTTAAAAAATCAGCAGATTTAGGTGCAGGAGCGTTACTCCGGAACAGCCTCTTCAGGAAAGAAGCCATATGCTAGGTAAATTTTTTCTTCAAACGGGTAATAAAACTCTCCGGCTGTTCATCTTCGTAGTACGAATTAGAATAACCGTAACCGTAGCCATAACTATAGCCGTAGCCATAACCATAAGCTACCATACTGTCCGCATCATTCAAAATTGTGCACATTTTATTAAAATTATTAATGCGCATAATCTTGTTCATGTTTTTCAAGAATGATTTTTTCGAAAACCCGGCCCGCAAAATATAAATTGGAATATCGGCTTTACGCATTACCAAAATACCATCGGTAACTAAACCTGCCGGTGGCGTATCCACAATAATTACATCGTACGAATGATACAACTCTTCAATCATATCGTCAAAGCTGGGATTTAAAATCAGCTCGGCCGGATTTGGAGGAGTTGGACCGGCCGTTATAAAGTCCAGATTTGGCATGCTCGTACGCCGGATGCATTCTGCTACATTATGCCGTTCTATCAGAATGGTGCTAATGCCTTTGGTATTTTCGGCATTAAAAGCCTGGTGAATTTTAGGTTTACGTAAATCTAAATCCAGAATAATAACCCGTTGATTCGATTGCGAAATAATAGCTCCTAAGTTAACGGCCACGAACGTTTTACCTTCACCGCTTATAGTAGACGTAATAGAAATTAAGCGTTTATTCTTTGAAGCAGATATAAACTCCAGGTTAGTACGTACCGAACGAATAGATTCACTAATAGCCGATTTGGGATTTTTATCGACAATTAATTTAGAAATCGGTAGTTTTTCTTTTCTATATCGCGGTATAACACCTAAAACAGCCGCCAGAGAGCCTCTTTCCAGTTCGGGTAAGCTGGTTATGGTATTATGCAATAAGTAACGGCCCGCAATTAAACCTAAACCTAAAAACAACCCGCCCGCCAGGCCAATGCCATATACCAATAATTTACTCGGATAAATAGGTGCCGTGGGGCGGGAAGCAGGCGCTAATATTTGGAAATCGGGCACTGTACCGGCCTGGGCAATGCCAAATTCTACCTTTTTGTCCATTAACATCAGGTAAAATTTTTCGTGCAAGTCAAAAAGCCGTTGCAGCCGGGCGCGTTGCGTTTCTTTACCGGGCATTTGTAAAAGCTCCTGCTGAATATTCCGGATGTTTCCATCAATTATATCCACTTCTTTTTGCAGCAATATCTGATTTTGCGCTAACAATTTACGCACAGCTTTTTCGGCAAAATCAATTTCTTCTTCGAGCAGTTGGTAAGCTTTGGTGGTAGTTTTGTACGATTGCATCATTAAACTACGATCTAACTGCAAGTTACTCAATTGGGTAATGCGGGCAGTAAGCTGCTCATCGTTTAATTCTTTTAGCGAAGGCACCATCTGATCCAGACTGGTATTACGACCCAATAACTGGTTTATTTCGTTGAGTAAAGATATTTGCAGGCGCAGGTTAACCCGTTCTTTATTCAGTTCTTCCAGCTTACCCATTTGTTTGGTCACGTCGGCCCGCACATCGTAGGTCTTATTTTGCTTTACAAAATTCTCCATCTGAATCTCGGAGTTACCCAGATTTTCGTTGGTTTCTTTTAACTGCTCATCCAGAAAAGAAAGCGTCTGGCGGGTAGCCATATCTTTTAGGGCAATTTTTTGTTCCAGGTAAACCGAATCAATAGAATTTACAATTTCTTGCGCCTTATAAGGATTATGATCGGTGAAAGATATTTCGACGGTGCTGGCATCCAGATTAATAATATTAACTGCTACGTTAGAAGTAAGGTATTGCCGGATAGCGCTGGTGCTATTTATTACAAAATAGTATTGTTGCGCTAATATATCGGAAGTTAAAGGTACCCGTAAGTTTAAGGTAAAGTTAAAACCAGGTTTTTGCACCGGTTTACCAATACTATGTTCTTCTGTTATTTCCTCATCTCCTTGCAGATAAGTTAAATTAAACCGGTTGGCATCTAGTAAAGTAACCCCAAACTTAACGTTGTAAAAAGCTTCGTTGGTTATTTCGTAAGTTACACCAAAAGGAGCAGTCCGGTAAAGTTCTTCGTTTAAAATATTACCAATGGCATAATAACTAATATCCAAGGGTAGTTTTTGCTGCAGGCGCTCGTACGTTAAATTAGATTTAATAATCTCAATCTCGCCAGATAAATTAGCAATAGTTTGCTGGTTTTCAATTGTTCCGTCTAAACCTAAACGCCCGGCTTCCGACTCCTCATCAATTTTTAAAGTAGAAGAAGATTTGTATAAAGGTTTGGTATAACGCAGGAATAAGAAAGCCCCGATTAAACCCATTACAATTAACAGCGCTACCCAGATTAAGCTTTTCCGGACCAGGCTGAGCAGCATAATAAAATCAATATCTCCCCCGCGGTTTTCTTCCTCTGCCTCTATCGTGGAAGCATAGTTGCTATTATCCAGTTCCTCCAGCACAATGCTTTCTTTATTCGCCATTTAGTTTTGTGTTATTTCTATTAAACACAATTATATTATAAATTTTTAATTAATAAGTACGTAGAAACTACCCCCACAAACGTGTTTATAACAGGCGTTACGTCGCGTAGTAATTCAAAAAACAGCCGTTGGTTAGGTTCAATATACACTACATCGTTGGGTTCTACGTACAAACTAGCCTTTTTCATGCCGTCGATGGTGCTTAAATCTACTAGCTGCACGATAGGGTCATGATCCAGATAATCCCGGATAATACGAATATTGTGCGCTTTGCCTTCGCGGGTTATCCCGCCGGCCTGGGCCAACACTTCAAACAAGTTCATATTATCGTTAGTCATTTGTATAACAGTACCCCCATTCGCCCCTAAAACAAAAATGCGGTTATTGGTAATGTGGGTAGATACAAATGGTTCTACATAATAGGTAGCATACAGGGTTTGCAACAACGAGTCGGTTTGCAGCAGCGTTAAACCCGCTACTTTTACATAATCCACCATCGGCAGTTTAACAAGCCCATCGTGCTGCACCAAAAACTCCGTATTGTTGTAGTACCCATAATTATTACCTTGGTTACCTTGTACTGCCCCACTACGCTGCGTACGGGCACCTCGGTTAGCTCCTTGATTATTACGGTTATTAATACCGCCCGGAGCCCCGAAAGGCAATTCTCCATTTGGGTCAAAAATACGTTCACCTTTATTGGTGTATACCCGTACATCTATATAATCGTTCGGTTGAATAATATAGTTCCGTTCCACCGAAGCTAAAGATTGCGTTAGCTTACCAACGTTTATGTCGCCGGTGGTTTTAAACATAATATTTTGATTATAGCTGCTACGGCAGGAAAACAGAGAAAAGGCTAAAAATAAACTGAAATATAAATGTAAACGAAACCGGAAGAAGATACGCATTGATTATATTTTATTAATAATGAAAGCAATGCTTTTTCGTTATTATTAACGGACAAGCTACTTATTTTATTTAAAATAACTTACAAATAAAGCTAAATTATGCCTGCTTGCCAAATATATAAACCAAGCCAAGGCATTGGATTATTTTAGGGTACAAGCCATGGAGCCTGAGTATTTGTTCTAAATTACTTGCTTTTATTAAAGCTATCTTGTTACGGCACGCTTCCTGTTTGTTCATAATTTATATAGTTTAAGAAGTTAAACGCATCATGCAAACAACCTTCACCGAAAATCAACAATTTATTGCGGAAACCATCCGGGAGTTTGGGGCAAAACACATAAAGCCTTTTATGATGGAATGGGACGAAAATCAAGAGTTTCCAGTGCAAATTTTTAAAAAATTAGGTGAGCTAGGCTTAATGGGCGTTTTAGTGCCGGAGCAATATGGTGGGGCTGGCTTGGAATACAAAGAATATGTAACAGCTATTGCCGAGTTAGCAAAAACAGATGGCTCTATTGCATTATCGATGGCAGCGCATAATTCTTTGTGTACCGGGCATATTTTACAATTTGGCAACGAAGATCAAAAACAAAAATGGTTACCGAAATTAGCTAGTGCCGAATGGATTGGTGCTTGGGGATTAACGGAGCCCAATACCGGTTCTGATGCCGGTAACATGCGCACCGTTGCGGTTCCGGATGGGGATTACTACGTACTAAACGGCACTAAAAATTTTATTACGCACGGCAAATCGAGCAACATAGCGGTGGTTATAGCCCGCACCGGTGCCATTGGCGATTCGCACGGCGCTACGGCTTTTGTTATTCCTAAACCACACGAAGGTTTTACCCATGGCCGCAAAGAAAATAAACTAGGCATGCGGGCTTCCGAAACTACGGAGCTTATACTCACAGATTGCCGGGTTCACCGGAATAACATTTTGGGCGAAGTGGGCGATGGCTTTGTGCAATCCCTGAAAATACTCGATGGGGGCCGCATTTCTATTGCTGCGCTAAGTTTAGGCATTGCCCAGGGAGCGTATGAAACAGCCTTGCATTATGCCCAGGAACGGCAGCAGTTTAATCAACCCTTGGTAAACTTTCAGGCCATATCATTTAAGCTAGCCGATATGGCTACCGAAATCGCTGCGGCATCTTTGCTTACTTACCGGGCCGCTGATTTAAAAGATCAAGGCGAAAATGTAACCAAAGAATCGGCCATGGCCAAGTATTATGCGTCGGAAGTAAGCGTACGAGCGGCTAACGAAGCTGTACAAATCTTGGGCGGTTACGGTTTTACCAAAGATTATCCGGCCGAAAAATATTACCGCGATGCCAAGCTATGCACCATTGGCGAAGGCACCTCCGAAATTCAGAAATTGGTTATTTCCCGGGAAGTGTTACGGTGAAAATTTTAAAAATTTGCTTTGCTCCGTTACCTTAAAGCAAAAATGCACCGGACTAAAATATACCTTAACTCAAAAGTCGCCTGCAGGTAATTTGCCGTAAAACAAGAAATGCTTAGTTAACTAAGGGTTTGAAGTTGAGGTTTTTGCTTGTGTTTGCTTATTTTTAAACTATTATTAAAAATTAAGTACCCGGAAGCGCAAAGTATTATGTAAAAATAAAACCTTTTGCTTGATTTTGAGTAATGTTGTATCTAAATTTGCAATCCCTAAAAATTAGTAATCAAAACATGATCATTGTAAACGTAAAAGATAACGAATCAGTAGACAGAGCTCTTAAGAGATTTAAGAAAAAATTCGAAAAAACCGGTGTGTTAAAAGAATTACGCGCCAGAACTTATTTTGAAAAACCATCCGTAAGCAAAAAGAAACAAAAAGAAAGAGCTGTATACAAACAACAGCTTTTTGCTAACGAAAACTACTAACTATTCGTATCCCATATATTTATTCCATAAATTAGTACTACTATTAGCGTAGCTGATTCAGTACTGATTTATGGAATTATTTTTTAAATACCTGCAATACGAGAAGCGTTTTAGTCCGCATACCCTACTCTCGTACAAAACCGATTTAGGTCAGTTTGCCGATTACCTGCAAACCACCTACCAGATTACCGATGCCGCCGAAGCCGATTTTCATATTATCCGCTCCTGGCTGGTAAGCCTGGTGCAGAAAGACTTAGATGCGCGTACGGTTAATCGTAAAATTGCTTGCCTGCGCTCTTACTACAAGTTTTTACTGCGCGAAGAACGAATTACCAAAAATCCTACCTTACGGATTAAACCACCCAAAGCCTCTAAAAAGCTTCCGGCTTTTGTGGCCGAAAATACCTTTAATAATTTGCTGGATTCTTTTGAATTTGAAGACTCCTTTGCCGGTTACCGCGATAAGTTAATTTTAGAATTTTTATACGGCACCGGCATGCGCCTGTCCGAACTCATCGGGGTTTCGCACGCAGATTTAAATTTATCGGGCCGTACGGTAAAAGTGTTGGGCAAAGGCAATAAAGAACGGTTAATTCCCTTAAACGATTCGCTACTCGCCTGCCTGACTACTTACCTCGAAAAGAAAAAAAGTGAGTTCCCGGATAACCCTACCAATAGGCTGCTCGTTACTAATAAACTGGTGCCGCTTTATCCAAAATTTGTGTATAGAACCGTTAAAAAATATATTGGCATGATCACCACTTCCGGACATACCAATCCGCATGTGCTGCGCCATTCATTTGCCACCCATTTATTAAACAAGGGAGCTGATTTAAACGCCATTAAAGATTTATTAGGACATGCTAGTTTGGCTGCCACACAGGTATATACCCATAATTCCATCGAGAAATTAAAATCGATTTTCGATAAAGCTCACCCTAAAGCCTAAGTTTCACTTTAATTATTTATCGACTATGAAATTACAAATTAATGCTGTTAATTTTGATGCCAGAGCGGAATTGCAAGACTTTGTTCAACAAAAGATTAATAAACTAGATACGTTTTACGATCGCATTGTTGAAGGCGAAGTTTTTCTGAAATTAGGGAATAATAACCAAATAGCCAATAAGATTGTGGAGGTAAAGCTTTTTGTGCCGGGCAGCACATTGTTTACCAAAGAAGAAGCAGATACGTTTGAAACCGCCACCGATAAGGCCATGGATTCGATGACCCGGCAATTAAAAAAATACAAGGATAAAATTACAGCGCACTAATTTTCTTTATAGTAAAGCTGTTTAGCATTTATTAAAACTAGAGGCAACATTCGCCTTTGGGGGTATCCCCACCACCAAAACAGGATAGCGCCACAAAATGCTACTTGCTTCTAGAATGCTAAACAACATCAATTACAATAAAAAAGAAGGCCGGTACAAGTACCGGCCTTCTTTTTAAAAATTTGTATTATAGCCTTATAAACTAAAGGCAGTTTTAATCTGATCTACGTAATCGAGTTTTTCCCAGGTAAAGGTTTCGTATTCGCGTACTTCTGTAGTTCCATTTACCTGAACTTCCAGTTTTTTGGTACCGGCTGGCCGGCCCATGTGACCATAAGCAGCGGTTTCGGCGAAAATAGGGTTCTGTAAACCAAAACGTTTTACGATACCATACGGGCGCATATCAAACAACTGACTTACTTTTTGCGAAATTTCACCATCGCTTAATACCTGGCCTTGGCTATCTTTCACGTTGGTAGTACCGTAAGTAGTAACGTATAAGCCAACCGGCTCCGCTACCCCTATGGCGTAAGCAACTTGTACCAATACCTGATCGGCAACGCCGGCCGCTACTAAGTTTTTAGCAATATGCCGGGTAGCATAAGCCGCCGAGCGGTCTACTTTAGAAGAATCCTTGCCCGAGAAAGCGCCACCGCCATGGGCCCCTTTACCGCCGTAGGTATCCACGATAATTTTACGACCAGTTAAGCCCGTATCGCCGTGTGGTCCGCCAATTACAAATTTACCCGTTGGATTAATGTGGTAGGTAATATCTGCGCCGAATAAATCAGCCGTGCGGGCAGGCAATAAAGATTTAACCCGCGGAATTAAAATATTTAAAACATCATTCTTAATCGTTTCCAGCATTGCGGCTTCGTCGGCAAAGTCGTCGTGCTGGGTAGAGATAACGATGGTGTCAATCTTTTCGGGAACGTGATTATCGCTGTACTTAATGGTTACCTGCGATTTTGCATCAGGCCGCAAATAAGTCATTTCTTTACCTTCCTTCCGGATGGCCGCTAATTCTTTTAAAAGCAAATGCGACAACTCCAAGGCCAAAGGCATGTAGGTATCGGTTTCGTTGGTGGCGTAACCAAACATCATTCCTTGGTCGCCAGCGCCCTGGTCTTCGGGGTTGGCCCGTTCCACGCCCTGGTTAATATCGCCGGACTGCTCGTGAATGGCCGAAATAACCCCGCAAGCTTCCGAATCAAACTTGTACTCGGATTTAGTATAGCCTATTCTTTTAATTACATCGCGGGCTACTTTTTGCACATCTACGTAAGCCTTGGTTTTTACCTCGCCGCTTAATACTACCAAACCAGTAGTTACCAGCGTTTCGCAAGCCACCTTCGACTGGGGATCTTGTTTTAAAAATTCGTCGAGGAGCGCATCGGAAATCTGATCGGCTACCTTATCCGGATGTCCTTCCGATACCGATTCCGAAGTAAATAAATATGCCATACTTGTTACAGATTAATTTTATCGTATTAAAATAAGGGTTACCGTTTGGCAAAACCGTTGCAAAGCTAAAACAATTTTAATGGAATGGAAAATATAATTGCTTCAGTTACTAATCGCTAGCAGATACCCGGTAAATCGTTTTATTTGCCGGATACAGTACAATTAAAAAATACAAGCAACACCCGCCAAATTCGAGCAGTTCGGCCCGTTTACCTAAGGGGCAAAGAGATATTAACACGAAAACAAGCAGAAAAGCTACAATTTGATAACCGCGGGCTACCGGCACTCCAGCTTGATTAATAAAAGAAAATACAACCGCTGAACGCCGGTAAATAACGGGTAAAACCAACAAGTAAATAGCCGCCACCAAAATTAACAGCCGGGAAAAAATCAGCAGGTTTACACTCTGGCCGCCTACAATTAAGTTATGAAAGTTAGTTTCGTGCTGGGCGTTATTTTTTTTAAAAAAATCGGAGCTTTCCAGGTTTAAGATGCGTTGCCCCCAGCTTAATTCTTCGCCGGCAGCAAAAAAAGAAAAAGCGGCTATACCCAATAAGGTAGCGCCAAATAACCATTTTTTATGCCGGTACAACTGCCCAAATCTTTTTAGCGCTACTACCATAGCGGCCAGTAAGGGTAAAACGGTCATCCATTCAATAAAGCCATCTTCTACGGCATAAGTAAACTCAAACCAGTAAGGATCGGTACGGGAGAGCACAATGCCAAATACAAGCAGGCCAAAAACCAGGTATAAAACAAAAATCTCTACTTTAGTTAATGCAGTGTGGTTCATTTAAGTGGTTTTCCGGGGCAAAGATACTTACCCGCATTTGTTTTTCCTGTTATCTGTTTAATTGTTTTAAACAGAAATCATCGGGTTTTAAGCAACGGAATACATAACCAAATAAAATTAAATTGCGTTTAGCGATTGGAATGGCACTTTCAGCCAGTTGTGCCCGGAGGATATTATCGCATGAAGAATCAATTTTTACTAGTAGTACTCGCATTTTTTCAAATTTCGTTTACCAGCTTTGCCCAAACCGAATCGCCTTATAAAACTAAGTTTAAAGTAGATGGCCCAATTACCTTAGGCGGGGTAGCCGTTAGTGGCTTGGGGTTGTATTTAATCAGCAATAAAAGTGGCTTAAGCCAAACCGAAGTAAATGGCTTAAGTAAAAACAACGTAAATAAATTCGACCGTTTTTCGGCAGGAAACTACAACGAGAACGCCAGGAAGCTAAGTAATATTCCTTTTTATGGTTCGTTTGCCGTACCTTTTACTTTATTGCTCGATAAAAATATGCGGAGCAATACCTCGCAAGTATTATTTCTTTACGGAGAAACCTTAGCTATTACCGGTTCCATCTACTCCATGACCGTAGGCTCGGTGTACCGGAAAAGGCCGCTTGTTTATGGAGAGAATACACCTAACGACAAAAAAACTACTAAAAACGCGCAAAACTCATTTTTTGCCGGCCACACCGCCGCTACCGCCAGTGCTACTTTTTTTGCAGCTAAAGTTTTTAATGATTATTACCCGGACTCGCCCTGGCGCCCCGTAGTGTGGGGAGCCGCTGCAGCTATACCGGCCTCAGTGGGTTATTTGCGCCTAAGAGCGGGCAAGCATTTTTTAAGCGACAATTTGATTGGGTATGCCGTTGGTTCTACTGTTGGGATATTGGTACCGCACCTGCATAAAAAAAGCAACCACTCCGGCTTCTCGGTGCTGCCGACTTACAATCCGATAGCGGGCAATGGGTTTGCCGTAACTTACGCAATTCAATAATTTAAAAAATTTGAATTACGGTAGCGCCGGTTTGCTATATACATTTAAATTTTTAATCTCCATGGCCCGGCTGGGATCGGCAATCTGTTTAAACCCAAATGGCGCATATAAACTGTGGGCATCTTTGGTGTATAACGAAAACCGGCGTAAGCCTTGCAGTTCCGGGTGCGCCACAATAACCTCTACCAGCCATTTCGATAAACCTTGGCCGCGGTAAGCAGGCAGAATAAACACATCGCAGAGTAAGGCGAAAGTAGCATAATCTGTTACTACCCGGGCAAACCCAACCTGCTCGTGCTGCTGATACACCCCAAAGTTGAACGAATGCCGGATGGATTTTTCGACGAGTTCCCGCGAAATCTGCTGCGCCCAGTAAGATTCTTCGGTTAAATACCGATGAATAACATTGATATCAAGTTTGCCTGGATCCGTGGAAATAGTAAAATTACCCCGGCTATATTCGTCGTACATGAGTTGATTTAGTTAGATTGATTAGCAGAATACGTATTACCGCAATCAGCTTTAGGTAATTTTTAAATTTTTAGTTTTTGGCAGAGTAGCATTTAAGTTAAAGCGCACTTACTTCAGGTTTGCTTCGAATAATTTAAAAATCCGTTTGTATTCGTCGGTCCAGCTACTGGGTTCGGTAAAAGCGTGGTTTTCTACGGGGTAAACGGCCAACTCCCAATTTTCTTTTTTCAGTTCAATCAAGCGTTGCGTTAACCGGATAATATCTTGGAAATGTACGTTGGTATCCACCAAACCGTGGCACATGAGCAAAGCTCCTTTTAAACCAGCCGCATGGTAAATAGGCGAACTTTTCACGTAAGCCGTGGAATCAGTAAAAGGTTCATTTAAAATGTTGGCGGTATACTCGTGGTTATAATGCGCCCAGTCGGTAACCGAACGTAATGCGGCTCCGGCAGCAAATACATCGGGTTGCGTAAACAAAGCCATTAAGGTAATAAAACCGCCGTAAGAGCCGCCGTAAATGCCAATTTTCTTCGGATTTACCTGATACTTCTGCACCAAATAAGCCGCTCCATCAACCTGGTCGGTGAGATCTTTGCCGCCCATAAACTGGTAAATGCCGGTGCGCACATCGCGGCCATAACCCGCACTACCCCGGTAATCAATGTCCATAACGGTATAGCCCTGATCGACCAGAAAATTATGAAACATGTATTCGCGGTAATAATAGCTCCACCACTTATGCGCATTTTGCAAATAGCCGGCGCCATGTACAAAAACTACAGCCGGTCCGTTAGCAACTGCATTGGTGGGGCGGTAAATGCGGGCAAAAACTTCGGCACCGTCGCGGGCTTTAAAGCTGGTTACTTCCGGTTCGCGCCAGGCATAGGCTTTAAATTCAGGGGTGAGTGAATTAGTTACTTGCCGGGGTTTAACACCAGCCCGGTTGGGCATCACAAATAATTCCCAGGGTTTATTGGTGGTAGAGTAGCGGATGGCCAAGTTTTTTTCGTCCGGCGAAAGCGTTACTTCGTGCCCACCCACACCGGTAGTAAGCTGCAGGGGCTCGCCGCCCCGCACCGATAAACGGTAAAAATGCTGTTCTCCCGGATGCACTTTATTTGCCTGGAAATACCAAAAGTTTTTATCACGGGAGAGCCGTACGCCGGACACTTCATATTTGCCTTTAGTGATTTGTTTCTTTTGATTGGTGCGGGTGTTTATGGTATACAAGTGCGAGTAACCCGTTTCTTCCGATTGAAACCAGAGCGTTTCATTATCCTGGAGCCAGCCTAGATCACCAGCTTCGTAGTCGATACCCGGGCCGTTAATCCAGGCTTCGTCGTGCTGGCGGTCTAGTACTTTTAAGGCGCGGGTAGTTGGGTTAAACTGCACCAGCCAGCGGTCTTTGTTATCCTGGGACCGCAACACCAACACTGCGTTTTTCCCATTATCCGACCAAAACGGACCATAAAAAGCTACCGGACGTGGAGCAGCGGTTTTCTTTTTATCTTTTAAAAATTCGGGTTGTTCAGTAATGCCTTTAATATCTTTAAAAAGAATCTGATACGTAGTGTCTCGAGCAATATCGTACAAGCCCATTTCGGAAGCGGCTAAAGGGGCTCCCACTTTGGTGCGGGAAGGAATGTCTTCGGTAAAACCAGAGGCAGTAACATAATTAGGTACAATGGTTTTCTTCGCATTGTTTGATGGAGCTACTACCCGGTAGGTTACAAAATTACCATCGGGGCTGAGTACCGCATTCTCTACTGTTTTTTCGCCAGTGTAGATTTCTTTTGGTTGCGTTTTTTTAAATTTTTTATTTTCCAGCTTCGAGGCTTGCTCTTCGGAGTGGCGTTTTTTCACGATGTCGAATAAAGCGAGCTGTTGTTGCTGCAACCACTTTTCCTGGTCGTTTTTAGTTTGGTCTTTTTTAGCTCCCGGTAAAAAATTGGTTAACTGGGTTAACTGACCGCTACCCAGGTGCAAGGCAAATAAATTAGAATTTTGCGTAAAAATAATCTGCTGCTCATCGCCGCTAAAAACCGGGTTGGTTTCCGCTTCCAGAGTTTTGGTTAACGGCCAACTTTGGTTGGTTTTACGGTTATACAAGTAAATATCGCCTCTTTTCTCGTACACTTTCAGGGTGTAAGCCCGGTTGTAAACACCCGCTTGCGTGGGCAAAGCTTCGGCTTCCTGGCGGGTTAGCTTTTTAATATTTTCGCCCGCAGCGGTTACCCGGTACAACGAATCGGTTCGGGCTTTTTCGGGATTCCATTTAAAGTAAATTAAGCGGCTGTCTTCGGACCACGAAATTTCGCTGGGCGAAGTACCGGTAAAACCCGTACCCTGCATTATTTTTTCGATGGTTAAAGTAGATTTTGCATTTTGAGCAAAACTTATAACTGGCAAAAGTAAAATCCATATTTTTAAAATAAACTGGACTTTACTTATTGTGGAAACACTAGAAGACAAATAAGAAATAGGCATGGACAAAATTAAATAAATAGCAAATGCGAAGAAAAGCCGGGTAGCTGTAATTGAATTTTTTAAAAAATTAACCGGCGGCAACAATAACCCGCCCAAGCCGAAAGCCCGCCAACTAAACCACCGATTAAAGTTGTAATCAGCAGTAAAAGCACCGGATTAGGTAAGCCAAATAACTGAATAACTTTATTGGTTAAAATACCTTCGGTCCGGAAATGAATAAAGGCACTGAGCGCCAGCCAGCCTAAACCAATCCCCAAAAATCCGGCCCCAAATGAAGACCATCCTTTTCGGCCTAGCCAGGCAGCTAACCCAAAACTCACCGGTGCCACAATCCACCAGGGCAAAAAAAACTGTAAAGCAAAAGCAATAATCAGGATTAAAAGTAACAGCATATTTTCTTAGTTTTTCTATTTTAGCTTCTTTGTATTTCGGGCTTTAGGATGCTCCACTTATTACTTTTAGTTTGCCGCCAGGTAAAACTTTGGTTGCTACCGATTGGCCAGAATAAAGAAAATTTAAAAATTCATCGGTTCTCCAGTTAAGTCAACCACCCCCAACCCCTCCTTATCCAAGGCGAGGAGTTTTTTTTTACAGATGCCATTTATCAAATTATTTTCGTGGGGTTCATCCTCCCCCTACCCTCTCCAAATTGGTTTTAAGTTCTTAACTTATATCAATCTATGAAGAGCGGCTTCGCTCGTGATTGTCCATTGGCCGTACGGTAATAATTTCAAGTTTTGGCCTATAATTTACGCTTATCTCTGTTTGCCCAGCCAGAGGCCTACTACATTTTAGACACGAGCGGGACGCTCGCGCCAGCGCAACGATGTTTGACAAAACTTTAAATTTTTAAATTTAAAATTTTGCCAGTTTGCTATGCAACAAGTATCCTGAGCCAGGTGCAGAAATTGACGCTAAACTGTCTGAGCGTTCAGCGAGTTTTTAGCGTCTTGACTTTTTTGGTTCTTTTTGTGTCAAGACAAAAAGAACAAGACCTCAGCTATGAAACAACTTCACTAAACAACCAAAGCTATTTAGCCAACTATGCGAACGAGAACTTTTAAGCTAACTTAATTCGAAAGGTACGGAAGTAAATCAGCGCCATAGTGGCCATAGCAAATCGCACCTAATCAAAATACTACTTCTGCACCAACTGCAGCACCGCCATTTGCTTTGCCGCTGGCTCCGACGCATTTTTCAAATATTGTAATTTAAATAATTTCCCTTGCCGCCAGGTTTCAATTAAATTATCGTAGTAATAACTACCCGGATTCCCCGACTGGCCACCGGGGTAAACGCCGTAGCCTTGAACATCCGGCCCCAGAGCTACCACCATGCGCCACGAAGGACCACGACGAGCACCGGTGGCATTTACAATACCACCACCACCACCAATTACCAAATCATTCCGGCCAAAGCCGGGCAACTTAGCTAAATGCAGAATATCGGTACTTTTTACCTGCGCCCATTGCCATTTAGAGCTTACCGGCCCATAACGGTGTTGTAAAGAATCTACGGTAGCCTGAAAAGTAGTGGTAACCAGTTGCGTTAAAGTTTCTTTCTCCGGCGTATTAATATTATCGAACCAACGGGCTTGCGGCTCTTTTAAAATAAGTTGCATGGTACGATCCAGGCTGGGGTAACGGAGTTGCCTATCAGGGCTATTACCGAATTCATCTTCCCAGATGGCCTGGTCCAAGATGGGCCACCATTCCTGAAAAATGCTCGGGGCTATTTCGGTGGCATTGTTAAAATAATTCCAGGAAGTTAAAATTTTAAAAATTGGCTGCTGTGCTTTACTTAATTTATCTTTCTGAACGGCCGCCAGCATTGCTGGTAAAATGGTTTGGGCGTGCAAGTTCAGGTTATCGTTTTGTAATTGGCGCATGCTGTCTACCGAAACTTTTTGCATTTGTGCCAGGCGTTGGTTAATGCGGATACTCCGCTGCGCCGGCGAAAACTGCCAATTGAGGTAATAAGGGTATTGCTTGGGATCGGCGGAAAACTGATTGGCCGAACTGACAAAGCCGCGTGGCGGATTTACCACGTGCGGGTTGTGCGCCTGGGGAATCCAACCTTGCCAATCGTAGGCCGGATCGGTGCCGTCCAGAATAAATTTACCTTGATCGGGCCATTTTAGCGGGAATTTACCGTTTGGCCAAATCGCAATGGTATCGGCTACATCGGCGTAAATAAAATTTTGCGCGGGCGCCGTGTAATACGTCAGCGCTTGTCGGTAATCGGTGTAATTTTTGGCGCGGTTGAGCAGGTAAAAAGCCAGCATTTCGTTCGATTGCTCGTGCGCTATCCAGCGCATAGCATGTTTTACCGGCGATTGTTTGTTATAAATTTGCCCGGCTTGGTCGTACACGATGGGCCCGTGGTGCGTATAAGAAACCGTGTCAAAAACCGAAGGAGCGCCTTTGATTTTTATTTCTTCAGTAACTTTCCGGATGGGTTTCCATTGGTTGGCGTGCCAGTATTCTTGCTGCGCCGAATTTTTAAATTTTAGCTCGTACCAGTCCATTACATCGGCATCCACGTTGGTTACGCCCCAGCTCACGCGTTCGTTAAAACCAATAATAACGTTAGGTGCGCCCGGTAACGAAACGCCGTATACGTTCATGTCGGGGGTTACTAATTGAATCTGGTACCAGATAGAAGGTAAGTTTAATTCCAGGTGCGGGTCGTTGGCTAAGAGCGGGTAACCCGTAGCCGATTTAGCGCCCGATACGGCCCAGTTGTTACTACCCAGTTCCGGATCAGGTTCGTTCTCTATTTTTTTATCAGTTTGGCTGGCAATAAAAGAAGCGGGTTCCGGCGGAATGGGCAAAGGTTTAAAATCCAGCGGCGTGCCCGAGGGTACAATGGGGTCTTCCAGGAAAGGGTAATCCGGAAATAAATTTTTGGTAACGCTGGGTCCATACTTCCACAAAATGTTGGTCATCCGTAAATCGTCGCTGCGACCAGCCAAATCGTAGGCCATTTGTTTTAGGAGTAAGGCGCATTTTAAAGGTGTCCAGGGTTCGGGCGCGTAGTTCAGTAATTTATATTCCAGAGGATAATCTTTTGGTTTTAACTGTCCGATGTAGGCATTAATGCCCGCAGTAAAAGCTTCTAACATTTCGCGGGAACGCGGATCGGCGAGCATGGCTTTTAACGATTGCTGGGCACCGTACACCATGCCCATGCGTCTTTGAAAACGGTCCCTCTCTAAGGTGCTGGTGCCAATAATCTCCGAAACTCGTCCGGCCGCCGCATGCGTTTGGAATTCCATTTGCCACAGCCGGTCCTGGGCGGTTACAAAACCTTGGGCAAAATATACGTCGTGGTTATTTTGAGCGAAAATATGCGGCACCCGGTTTTCATCGTATAAAACTTTCACCTCGGCTTGTACCCCCGAAACCGGGATTTCCGCTACTAACGATGCCTCCCGGGTTTCGGCATTTTGCCAGAATCCCACAAACGGACTCAGGAATTTACCTACTGGGGGCGCGATGCCAAACGAGGTGTTTAAAGCAATAATTAGTACCAGGCTTAAGCCCACACTTACCAAGGCCAATAGTAATTTCATGCCCGTATGCTGCTTTTAAATTATAACCGGAAGTTAACGGGATTATTAAAATTAAAAAAAGCTAGGTACCGATCTTTGTTAAAAGAAGATATTTTAAGGAAATAAAAAAGGTAGTTCAGATACGACAGAAATGAAAATTTTTAAAAATTGCTGCTTCCGGTGATTGGCTATAATCGGTTAATGCGGGTTTTCTTCGTACATTTTTTCGCAGAGGCTTTTGAGGTTCAGAAGCGATTTGCCCAGGAAGAGCTTCATGCGGCGGCGCATGTAAAAATAAAAAAAGCGTTTTTTCAGCACCCGGCTGTAATGGAATTTGATTGAAAGATAGGTATGCTGCGCATCTACTACCGTTAAGTAATAAAACAAAAGCGCATTCGGAAACACCCGGAAATTGTAAATCTTTTCGACGTACTCAATATGTTCTTCGCCAATAAAAGTCTGCACCGTTTGAATATCAATCTGTCCGCGGTTTAAATTGCATTTATAAGCCATGGCCATGCGGTTGGCCTTAGTGGTATCGTATTGTACGCTAGTCATGCCTTCTACCCAGTTGGGCTTTAACCGGAAATTACTGATAATGCGAACTACAAAGCGGGCTGATGCTTTTATGGTAACTCCATACGAATAGATATTGGGGTATTTTTTGCGGTCGTTCAGGCTGCGGTGGTTGGTAACCAGTAAGCGCAAAGGTGTAAGAAACGCGTATTGATACCGGATTTCGCCGAGATGTTCGTACATCGTGGATCCGCTGCGTAATTGGGTCCAGCTACTAAAACTTTGCCGGATAGCTTCTTCGGTTTGCGTTTTTAAAAAACCTTCGGAAAGCAGTACGTATTCGTCGCTCAGAATATTATTTTTTAATAAGCGGTGCGCAATAATCACGTCTTTCCCCATCAATTTTACGTGGTCGCGGATTAAGGTAACGCTGAGCTGCCCGTAATGCACCACTACTTTTAAAGTAAGATTACTGCTCGATAACGATGCCCCCAAGGTAGAACCCCGGTCGCGCTCTACAATGTGCAAGTAATTTTGAAAATCCAGAAATATTTGTTTGCACTGGTTAATTACTTCCGGCATGCTGGGCGGCGGACCCAGGCGGTAAAACAAAACGGCATCGCCCTGAATTTCGCTGAGCTGCATGTCCAGGATGTTGGCCTCGATAATTATTTCTAGTAAATCGGCAATTAAGGTGCGGCTCTGCTGAATACCCGTTTCGTTCACAAACTTGGTAAAGCCGCTAATATCCGGAATAAAGATTAAAGCCGGCTGGGTGTCATCGTCCGTATAAGCCTCCGGCACAGGTGCGGTAGTGCTTCTTCTATCTAACAACCCCATTTCGTATCGTATTCTATCAGCTTCGTATAACTTGATTTAATTGCCGGATTTGCCGTAAGCAGGCAGGCAAGTAAGTTAAAGAAAAGCATTTTATTATTAAAAGCCAGAATGGCCTCCTTTTTTAATTGCGTCTGCTTTCTTGTTACTTTCGTCTATTACACGGAGGCAGGGTAGTAAGGGTTTCTTTAGAGCGCTACTTTATGGGTTTATTTACAGTTGGTATAAAGGTAGATTTACGCTAAATTTGTGACGCCAGCCTTATTTGGTCTCATAGTTCAACGGATAGAATAGAAGTTTCCTAAACTTTTGATGTGGGTTCGATTCCCGCTGGGACCACTAATAGCCCCTTTTATGTTGCTCATTTTTAAAAATCTACGTCATAAAGCATAGCAAATTGCTTTTTTTGGGCTCTTGCTGGGGCCAGGCGCAATAAGCTGTTTCGGATGCCGGCCAGAATGGGATTACTGATTTGCGCTACCCGCCCGATATTTCTGGATTTTTGGATAATGGCTTGGGTACGCTTTAACCGGCGATCTTCAAAGACCCGAAACGCTTTTTCGATGTGGGTGGTGCGGCTTAGTTCCAAACCCAGAATAACGGCATCTTCCATAGCTTGGCAAGCGCCTCATGGGCGGTTTGTGTGGCGCAAAGATCAGCAGTCTATTTTTTATTTTTTTACATTTGTTAAAAAAGAACCGCTTATTGCAAAAATCACCAACGCGGCTTAGCCATTTTATGCTGGGGTTAAGTTAAAGTATGAACCGGGGCAAAGAAGTTAAATCTTTTGCTAAATTAATAATTCCTGATAACACTCATTTTAAATTAACTACTGCGGCATATCTAAGAAAGAAAGAGAGATTACAGAGGTGTTGAGAAAATTTATTTAGGGAATTACCTTACTTGGTAAGTCTTTGTTATATTGGCTTTAAGAACAAAAGCCCTTGTACCAACCAGCTTCTTCTATGACCAACACCCAAGCGTATCAGCAACAAGAACTAACCGTAAATGCGGGCAAAGCCCAACTTCAAGCTGTTTTGTATTTTATTCCTTTTATAGCCTTGTTTGGGTTGCCTTATTATTTGCTTTGGGGCTCGCAACTAACCAAAGAAAATTATAAAAATGTAATTCCGGGTACTGGTTTGGTGGGTTTTGCCTTTTTAATCGGAATCATCTTTATAGGCATTCTGGTGCACGAACTTATTCATGGTTTAACCTGGGCTAGTTTTGCCAAGCAGGGTTATAAGTCTATGCGCTACGGGGTACTTTGGAAGTCGTTTACTCCTTACTGCCACTGCAAAGAGCCCTTACGGGTTAAACATTACATTATTGGCGCCTTAATGCCCGCTATTTTATTAGGCATTCTACCTTCTGTGCTGGCTTTAATTACAGGGAATTTGGGCCTTTTGCTCTTTGGTTTATTTTTTACTTTGGCAGCGGGCGGCGATTTTTTGATAGTTAGCCTTTTAAGAAAAGAGCCTTTCCATCACCTGGTGCAGGATCATCCCTCAAAAATTGGCTGCTACATCTATAAATCCGTGCAGTAAGTTTAATATCTGCTTACCTAATTGGTTTTAAATAAGCAAATACTATCCAGTTGTTTACTGCCAGGTTTGGCAGTAAACAGGAAAGCCAGCAAAATTTTAAAAATTTTGATTTCTACTATAATACAAAAAACTGCTCCAACTCACGGACCAGGTATGAACTAAAGAACCTTGGCCAGTATAATTTTTTAAAAAAAATACCGGTGCTAAATTTTAGATTTAAAAAATATCCCCCGGGAAAGTGCTTCTTTATAATAAATGTCTGAAAAATAACAAGGCTTCCCAGTTCAATTTATTTACATCTTCCGACTCTTCGGCGTTTTCTTTTGGCGGAAGGCTTGACAACTCATTTGTTAAAATATCAAACCATTGGTCTACAAGTTCCCGTTCTTCTTTGTTAGCAATAGAGTAAAGGTTTAGTTCCATATTTTTCTTTTTATACAGAACCTTTAAAACCAAAATCGGGCTATTCGTTCAAAAACGGCATGCAATTAAATAAAAAACCAGACAAGCATTGGCTTAATCCTATGCTTGTCTGGTTAAAACAAAATTATCTGGTTTGCTTATAGCATTCGTCTAAAAAATTGAATCAGTTCGCGGGCAGCCCGGTTCCGCTCTCTGGACTTCGGCAAACTCTGACCGGGATGTACATTGGCCAAGGCTTCGGCTAACAGATTCAGCCTTTCGGCCATTGCATCATATTCTTCTTCTTTCGTAACGGTGTAAATTTCTAGCTCCATAGTTTTTTAAATTTATATTCTTACTACAACTAGAATCATACAATTTGTTCAAGGTTTATCGTCTTTCAGAAGAAACTACGGCTAGTTCCGGATAAAGCTAGTGGCAATCTTGTTAAAGTGAAAAATCGAGGATAATTTTTAAAAAATTTAAAGAATTATAAAGATTGAGAATAATAAAATTAACCGCTGGTTTTAGAAAAAAACTTCTGATTCCTCCAAAATGTAGAAATTTAAAAAATTAGCTGGGCTTGCGCTCTCGCTTATTATTTTCTAATTCTTATCAGACCAGGATTTTTTTCTTAACACGATTACTAACCAGGTTAAAGAAACAACTAAACCCGCGGTTGAATAAGCTAATATAACTAAAGGATTCATGAAGGTGTACTGGTAATAACTATTTTAAAAATACAATTTAGCTAACAGCAAAAAGAAAGCCAGTTATTCTCTGCTTGTTTTTTAAATTTTAAAAAGTCACTTTACAAAATACAATTTGGCACCGCCGCTTTTATTTTAACTTACTTACTGCTTTTAATAAAATATACCATCATCTCACGTCGGGTTATAAATCCTAGTTTTTCGTACACTTTATAAGCAGTGGTATTTTCGCGCATTAAGTGCAACATGGGTAGGCGTGCTTCGGCTAAAATGTGTTGTACCTGGTTTAAAACCAGCTTTTTGGCCCAGCCTTTTCCGGTATATGCCGGATCGGTGCAAACCGCACTTATTTCGGTATAATTGCCTGGCTTCAGGCGCTGCCCCGCCATAGCGATTAAGCGATTTCCATCAAATACGCCCATGTAATTGCCCAGTGTAATGGTGCGCGCCAGAAAAGGGCCGGGATTGGTTCTTTTGGTTAAATCGAGCATGGCGGGCACGTGCTGCTCCGCTAACGCTACTAACCTGTTTTCGGGCTCTCTAGCAGGTACTTCCCCGGCATAAACCATTTGCAGCAGTTCTCTTGCTTGTAGCGTTTGCCAACCGGCTGGTATGGTAATGGGCTGGGGAGTAAATAAAATATAAGCGTCTTGGGCTATGCTTTGCTGGTTTAGGTAGTGAAAGTTGGCCTCGGAATACGCTTCCATTCCCGCAAAGAACCCAATAGTTCTATCAATCCATTTCACCTCGTTATTACCGTAAGCAATGGCTTTATTGCCGGTTTGCAAGGCACTCCAAATGGGATTATCGAGTAGGTGTTCCAAGTAAGTAAACTTTTATTATAAGTAAAGAGACACAAGTATCAAGATATTAGATGCTAGACTTTTATAATTGTAATACATTAACAATAACGCATTTATTACTGCAATACAGGCTCTAAGTATATAAAATTAATTCCGGCCGGTTACTTAATTATTACATCTGCTTCTAAGACCGACCGGTTACCCAATTAATTTTATAGTCAGGCTAATACAGACTAAAGTAATCGTAAAAGATATTTTTAAATTTAAATAGCACGCAAGTTGATGAGGCAAGCTTAATTTTTAAAAATTTTAATTTTTGTAGTTTGTAGTTAAATCAACTTCACCCATATTCTCGTAACCAGCTATTCGTTTAAATTTAATAATCCTAACCGAAGTATTTACCACAGCAAAATAATTAAAAAAGGGCTTACAATTACTTGCAAGCCCTTTAAAGGAGATAAATAAACAAATACTTACCAGATCACTAGTTTTTTACCGAGGTCTTTGGCCGAACCGGCATTAAACTGATAGGTGAGTACTAATTCGTTGCTGCTGCCATTACGCATCTGGCGCGCATCACCGGTTACCGATTCGTAATTATAGCCTAACTTCACCTGGTTTAAACGCACCCCAGCAGTTAAGGTATAAGCTAAATCTTTACGATAGCCAGCGCCAGCCCAAAATGTATTATTAAATACGCCTTTTACCTGGCCTTCTAAAGTTTCTTTTAACTTCGTATCGTAACGGTACAAGCCATTTACAACCACGCCAAATTGCTCCGATAAGGCTTTGCGGTAGCCCGCTTGTATTACGTGTTGCCGCGGAAATGCCCGGTTCAGGTAATCGCCTTTAGCGGTTAGTTTTCCTTCGGCGGCATCCTGCAAAGCATAGCCCACATAGTAATTTTCGGCGGTTAAGGTTACCCCCACGTTTACATCTACCTTATTGATTTTGTTATTATCGCTGCTCAATAAATCCTGGAACTCCGGATCATTCGATTGATCCATAGTCAGGTCCATGTAATCCAGGTAAATGTTATTGTAAGTTACCGCCGCGCCAGCCCGCAGGCTTAACTTCTCAGACAAACGCACCTGCGAACTGTAACTTAAAAACAACTGATTTTCGCGATAAGGGCCAAACGTATCGTGCAGTAAAGATAAACCAAATGCATTTTTGGCACCTAAAACCGATGCCTCACTGGCCTGCGTACCGGTTTGCTTTATGTTGGCTAAATCAAACTCGCCGGAGATAAATAAGGTTCGGGGGGCATCCTGAAAGCCAGTCCACTGGTCACGGTATAATGCTTTTAATTGCGAACCTTCCATGCCGGTCATAGAGGGGTTAAAGTACTGTCCAAACTGAGAAAAGCTGGCCATGTGCTTGCGGCTTTGTGCTTTTACGCTCCAAACCGATACCACCAATATAGATAATAGAATAAACTTTTTCATTTTTTAAAATTCTTACTAAGTTCCTTACTTATTTCTTTAAAACCGTAATCACGCCTTTCTTGGTCAGCTTAATATCTTCCACCTGAATGATGTACATGTAAGCTCCCGGCAGCACCTTGCCGTTCAGGTTTTGACCATTCCAGCCTTTTTCGGGATTGGTGGTTTGAAATAATCTTACCCCGGAGCGGTCGAATACTTCAATGTTCACTTTGTTGTAAAACTTCAGTTCGGGCACAGTCCATTCATCGTTTACTCCGTCGCCGTTCGGCGTGAAAGCATTTACAATTTTAAGCTGATCCACTGCTTTGGCATAAGCAGCTTTAGTTAAAGTAAAGTTTTGCTCGAAAGAATTGTTGTAGGTATCAGTGGTTCTTACCCGAATGGTAAACTGCGTTTGCCCCGATAAGCCTTGGTTTGATTTTAAATACAACTGGTTCTGGCGGATTTCAAATAAGTTATTATTGGTATCGCCGGCACCACTCACCAAAGCATAAGTAAACTCCTGGTCATCTGGATCTACGGTAGAGAAATTACCAATAGCTTCGTTAGCGGTAATATTGGGGTTAAACGTGGTCGCGCTTAAAGCTAAGGCCGTAGGTACTTTGTTCGGTTGTACTTCTATTATAATCCGGGCTTGCAGATTGTTTTGGTTGCTCGTACCCGGTGCTAAAGTAAGAGCACCTGTAATCTCGTATTGCCCCGCAATGTAAGCGTTGTAATTACCCGGCTGCCAGGTTACGGCAATCTGCTGTTTGGTATTATCGGTATAGGTTACCTCTACGGTAGTAGGCAAAGTAACTTGCAGGAACGTAGTGCGAATAGGCACCTGCACAGTAGCTGGTTGTGCTACCGAAACAATATTGCGGGTAAGTTTTGTTACCTGGTCCGTTACTACCGCACCTTTGTTACCGGCAGCATCTTGCTGGTAGAAAGCGAAAGTTATCTGGCCATCTTTCAGAATAGTTACATCTAAGTCTGAAATTTCAAAATTACTGGTAGTTGCCGAAGCCGTTCCGGTTACTGAAGTACCACCGCCGCTGCTGGAGATTTCATAAAAATAATCGGTACCTGCTTCCGCGCCCGTTACCTTCACCGAAATCTTGGTTTGATTATCAAAGTCAATCTTATCTTGGTTAAAAGATACCGCATAGCCTGTAGGCGCAATGCTGTCGAAAATTAACTTTAATTCGTTGCTGGCTTCGTTGCCGTTGGTAGCTACGTCTTCTGCCTTATTTTCCGGTACGGATACCCTTACTTCACCTTGTGCCGTTGGCGTAATTAGCGCCGTGTATTCCGTAGCACTTACTGAGGCTAAGTCGGAAGCAGTAGCATGTACCAGGTTAATATCGGCGATGCTAAAGCCACTCACGGGTTCGCTAAAGGTGAACGTTACCGAAAAAGCCGCATTGCTGGGGTTAGGAGCCGTAGTTGCTACCGTTACTTGCGGACGGGTAGCATCGTACTGGCGCGTAAATTCTTCTGAAGCTATATTATCGTTGCCAACATTATCCTGTACTTTGGCCGCCGGTAGTACTACCGATACAGCTCCGTTGTTAGTGGGTGTAATAATAGCAGTGTACGTCTTGTTATTAACCTTAGTAAAGGCACTAATCGTAGCATTTGTTAAGGTTACATCTTCTGCAGCAAAACCAACCACATCTTCCGAAAAAGTAAAGGTTGCAGTAAATGCTTCGTTTACAACTGCAGGGACATCGCTACTGATTACAACAGTTGGCGCCGTAGCATCATAAAGCAATTTAAACTCATTAGAGGCTGTATTCGCATTGTCATTTACATCGGTTAAGGTGCTTGCTTTTACCTGCAAACTTACTTCACCATCAGCTGTAGGAGTAACCGTAGCTGTAAACGTGGTATTATCCTGTGTTTGCAGATTAGAAACCGTAGCATTAGTAGCAGTAATATCTTCCAGAGCAAAGTCTTTTACTTCTTCGCTAAAAGTAAACGTAACATCAAAAGCTTCTTTAACTATATCGGTTTGACTGGAGGAAATGGTTACAGTAGGAGCGGTAATGTCTTTTACAGTAATGGTAAAGTTTTGATCAGCGGTTTCTGTTCCATTCGACACCCGCAAACTTACCTGGTGGGTACCCACATCGGAGTGCTTTGGTGTGCCGCTTAATACGGCTCCAGTTTCAAGTTTTAATATTTTATTGCCAGAATAATCACCAAAAACAAGGCTGCCTGATGGAGTTAACGACATTCCCCATACCTGAGTATTAGTGCTTACCTGAACAAATGAAGATAAATCCGGTTTATATTTGCGGACGCCTCCTCCATAAGAACTAACGTATAAATTATCGTTCTTATCTATTTTTATATCGCTCGGATAAGTTAATCCGTTCAATACTTCAGTTAAGTTTGTACCATTATACTTAAAAACTTTTCCAGAACCATAGGCAGCAATGTAGAGGATGCCATTGTTATCAAAACCTATCCCGAAAGGATTATCAATTGTTAGGTAATCGGTAAAGGTATTTGTTTTTGGATTGATCTTAATAATTTTCCCACCATTAAACAAAGCAGCGTATAAATAGTTGTCTTTAATAGCAATAGAGAGTGGCCCCGCCACATTAGGCAACACAACTGTCTCTCCAGCGGCAGGATCATTCAGATTTACTTTTGTAATTTTACCAGTAGAATAGTTATAATATGATATGTATAAATAGTCTTGATAAATCTGCATGGCATATACCTCTCCAGCACCTCGATTGAACCATTTAGTAGTGGTACCATCTGATTGAATTTTATATATTTGAGTGCCTTCATTTTGAGTAACATAGATATTACCATTTGCATCGCCAGCCACTCCCCCGGGCTGTTCTACTGTCCCACCAAACTGGGTAGCCGTATTTTGCCCTTGAGTTAAGCTAAGCCAACTTGGTAAAGTTGGTGTAGAAAAAGTTAACTGAGTGTTTGTTCCGTCAGCCGCCGATAAACTATAACTATACGGTACATTTTCTATAGCTTCTGTTACCGGAGTAGAGGTAAACTGTGGCACCGGCGGCGCTGTTGGAGTGGCGCTCACGGTTGTAGATTTAGTACTTTCTCCATCAGCGTTTACAGCGGTAACGGCATAGTAGTAAGTAGTGTTATTTACTACAGTTTCATCGGTAAAAGTGGTGCTGGTTACTAAAGAAGTATTTAGTTTGGTATTTACGGCATTGGCAGCCGTGCCGCGGTAAACGTTATAACCTGTTACATTATCTGCCGCATTATTCGCAGTCCAGCTTAAATCTGCTTTTGCGTTGCCAGCGGTGGCAGTTAAGTTGCCGGGAGCAGCCGGTTTGCCTTTTACCACAATCAACTCTCTGGTTGCAGTAGTTACTTTATAAACCTCGGTAGCTTCTGCGCGGGCTGTAATATTAGTGGTTCCTACCGCTTTAATAGTAACTGTTTTGCCAGAAACACTGGCAACTGCTGGATCTGAACTGGAATAAGTTAAAGCAACTTTACTTTCTACGGTTGCGGTAAGATCAAAAGGCGCATTGCCCATCTGTTTTTCAGGCAAAGCGTTGAAAGTTATTACATGGTCATCTTTATTATTTGCTTTAGCATATTCAATTACATTAACAAAAAGCTTTCTGCCTGTTTCGGTCCATACATTAGGCGATTGCGCATAAGCCCAGTAATAAAGTTCTTTTCCTTCCCGGTATAAGGCACTATACGCTCCAGACACACTCAACCAACTAACAATATTTGCTCTTTGATTATCAGTCATATATCCCATATAGTAAATATCACTATAAGCAGTACTGTTTAATATTTGAATAGAAGTACCGCTTATTTGATTGGGCGAATTAAATATTTCACTTGTTTTTACTTTATTGGCACTAATTAAATCTCCTCCCGCACTTCCGCCTACTTTGGTATAATAGCCACCTACACCAGCCGCGTAATGCTGAGCTCCATAAGCAATGCCGATCACCGGCTTATTAGCATTTTTAATTGTCTGGGCTTTGGTTTGTATAGCTGAACCACTTTCTTGTCCAATTATTACTGCATCAACATTTGTGAGGTTATCAGCAGTTAAATTATTGATATTTAAAATATTAACATTATAACCAGATGCTGTTAAATAGGACTTATAATCTAAAGCCATTGGGCTGCTTACATTATTGGTTAGATAAAGCAGGCTTTGTGCCCACCCTTCTTGCCAATGAGCAAACAAAAAGCAGAAAACAATAAAAAGTAACCTTTTTTTCATGGTGTAAATTGTGAATTAGATATTATTTTAATATTTATAAAAGCACTTAAATTTTTATGATAATTAATTCTGTTTTGATCAATAGATGTGTAGTTAAATTCGTAACCTGACTATACTTTATATTTAATCCGGCAGAGCATTCTTGAATCATCTTTTAGAGGCCATGCAACATCTTTAAGAGATGACACAATAAAAGCGCAATTCACCCAATAAATAGAAATTACAAAGCCCATCTGAAATCTATTCGCATAAAGAGTAGTAAAATCAATGATGTACTAAATTTCTATTTTCATTAAAACTGCTATAAGCAACTTAAAAGCGGTTTATTGTTTTTATCCTACTTCATATTTCTCTAAGATTTACTTTATCGGGTTAGTGCGTAAATTTATTACTATAATTCAGGCTTAAATCATCGGCATAAGGGCTCATTTCAATCCCTATCACAATTTATTCCTATAATTCTATAGTAAAATTTAAATAGTTATAATATCATTTTTTATATATTAAAGCAACAACTTTAATTGCATAGTTATATAATACTCACTCGCCTATTTAGTACTGTAACTACTTAGTGATTTTGTACTCTAATGGGATTAAGAGGAAGGGTAAAGAGCAGGCAACTACCACCAGCAACCAATTACGGAATGGTAGAAAAAGGAAAAATTTAAAATTTTGACAATAGCTGCTTAGTAAACAAAAAACCAGCGGGAGTACCGCTGGTTTTTTGTATTTATCAAATGAATATACCGGACGAATTTATCAAGCTAAGCGGCCCTCCAGAGTAGGCCGGGGTTTGGGGCGTTCGGGGGCTTTGGCGGCAACGCTGTCGTTAAATTCCAGCCGGACGGTATCTTTCTCAAAGTGACAAGTAACAGTTTCGGAATGGGGCGTTTGGTTAAAAACCCAGGTCATTACGAACGTATTCGGGTCTTGCCAGGTACCAAAGGCGGCCACTTTTTCTTTGGGTTTGGGCTCCTTCGGTTCCATTTGCACAAAGCTGGGCGGCTCGCCGGGCATCCGGGATTCGCCCATGGCCCAATTGTTTAGGCCACAGGTAATCTGGTGCGTTTCCTGGTTGTCTTGTAATTTAAAAATGCAGGTAGTAGGCGTAAACGCGAAAGAAATACTTTGAGCTTTTAAGTGATTATCGACTAGCCGAAAGGTTTTACCCGAAATACTTTTAACCACAGGCGAATTGCTGTTTATTTTCGCGGGCAGTAAAGTAAGCGAGGATAGCTTTTGCTTTAAAGCCTTTTGGGCAGCCGCATTCGCGGGCAAAGCTGCTGGTTTCATGCCCGGTAAGATGTGGTCCCAAACCTGGTTGAGAATGGCCTGCATATTGCTGGTTTCGCTGGTAATGGCAATAACGGCATCTTGCTCCGGCAATACCAGGCAGTACTGGCCCATGGCGCCATCGCCGCGGTACGAATTATGGCGGCTGCGCCAGAACTGGTAACCGTAGCCCTGGTTCCACTCGTGGGCCGGCGTAGTAGAGGCGGCGTTCGGCACCTGGTAAGCGGTAGCTTCTTCTACCCAGGCGGCCGGTAAAATTTGTTGCCCATTGTACACGCCTTTTTGTAAATACAACTGCCCGAATTTGGCAATATCTTCGGTTTTAATCCGTAAACCAAAGCCACCCGTGGCAATGCCTTGCGGATCCGTTTCCCAGTCAGCACCCACAATACCTAAAGGTTGCAACAAGCGCGGCGTGAGGTAATCCAGCAAATTTTGATTGGTTACTTTCTGGATAATAGCCGAGAGCATATAGGTAGCGCCGGTGTTATACAAAAAGTGCGTACCAGGTTCGTGCTCTACGGGCAGAGCCAGAAAAGTACGCGCCCAACTCCCCGATTTATCCTGCACTAATGGCCCAATGGTATCTTTATCGTGACCGGTAGTCATGGTGAGCAAATCTTTAATGCGCATGGCCGCCAGGTTCGGGCTTACGGTAGCGGGTAAATCGTTCGGGAAAAACGACACTACTTTGTCGGTTACTTTTAATTTACCTTCGGTTACGGCTAGGCCAATGCCCGTGGAAGTAAAACTTTTACTCAGCGAAAAAAGCGTATGTTTTAAATCAGGTGCGTAGGGCGCCCACCAGCCTTCGGCGGCTACTTTGCCATGCCGTACTACCATTAAACTATGAAGGCCAAGTTTTTCTTTTTCTACGGCTTCGATAAAAGCCAACAAGTTTGGCGAAGCAATGCCTTGCAGTTCCGGCGTGCTACGGGGCAAACTACTATTTTCGGACACGGCGGCCCAAAGCGGCTCGGGTAAAAAAGAAAAAAGGCCGATGCCAGCCAAGCCAGCACCCGTGGATTTTAAAAAATTTCGGCGGTTCAGGGTCATTACTATCAATAGATTTTAAGATTGACTACTTGCTTGCGGTTTGTTGGTATAAAAAGTCGAGGGCGGCCGCATCGGACATGGCTTTGGCCGTCGGCTGCAGGTCTAAAATCATGATTTTTTTATCAGTAGGCTGGTAGACAGGCCATACCGGAAGCTTTGCCCCGTTGGGGTTACCCGTACGCGCAAAATTAGCCCAATACCCCGACATGATTCTGGCCAGTTCGTGATCGGCAGGTTCCCAGGGCCGGTCTACAAATTTTAAATTATTGTAAGCGTAGGGCACTTCGCCGGTATGGAAAGCACCGTACTTTTTATACTCGCCGGTGGCCGGCACTTTGCGCGTAAACCGGTACACGTATACCTTTTGTTTATACTGCTGATTTTGCACGTTGGCCCAGGCATAATTCTGAACACCAAAAATCAAATCGCGCGAGAGCCTTAACTGCGACTTTTCGGCTTCGGCATCGGTGCTGGCGGGGTAAAATTTTAAAAAATCGGCGGCATTGGCGCCGTATTGTTGTTCCCCTAATTTTTGAAATTCTGTGGCATTCTTCAGCGGCCCCATGGTCAGACCTTCTTCTTCGTTCCAGCCGGTAAGTAAATCCACGGGGTTAGCTTTGCCCGCCGCAAAAATTTGGGCAACGGTTTCGGGCACTACGTACCCATCTACAATGGGGCGCGTGCCTTTTATTTTTTCGTGCACGGTGGCAGCGGGTAGTTTTCTTAAATCGGCCAGGGAGGTAGCGTTTAACGTTTGCGCTATTTTAACGCCTTCTTCCTCCGCTTGCGGCAGCGTAATACTACCGCGCGTAAAATTAGCACCACTTTGGGCAATGGCCCTTTTGAATAAGTTTTTCGCCAATGGCGAGGCTACCAGGTAATTTACGCTCATGGAACCCGCCGATTGTCCCGCAATTGTTACGTTGTTAGGATCGCCGCCAAATGTCGCAATGTTTTGTTTTACCCAGCGCAAAGCCGCAATTTGATCTAGTAACCCATAATTACCGGAAGCATTTGTACCGGATTCTTTGCTTAGCTCCGGATGTGCGAAAAAGCCAAACGGCCCTACCCGGTAGTTCATGCTAACAAACACCAGGCCTTGGTGTGCCATGGCTTCGCCGTCGTAAATGGGTACGCCGGCGCCGCCGCTGTTAAAACCGCCGCCGTAAATCCAAACCAGTACCGGTCTTCTTTCGGTAGCGGTTTTAGCGCCTGTCCACACGTTCAGGTACAAGCAATCTTCGCTGATGGGTTCTTTGGGAATTAAAAACTCGGCGCTCCACATGCTAAAAGGCTTCGGCTCGGCTTGCATGGGGCTTGGCCCAAATTGCGTACACGCCCGCACGCCCGACCACGATTTTACCGGCTGGGGCGCCCGCCAGCGTAAATCGCCCACGGGCGGAGCCGCAAACGGAATACCTTTATAAATGGCAATCTGGCCATCTTTACTTTTAGCACCGGAAATCTGACCCGACTGAATTTTAATAATATCTAAACTGGCGGGCACCGGGTAAAAAGCAAACACCCCCGCTAACAGCAGAATAAATAGTACAGATACTTTTGCAGCTTTTATCATGCTGGAATATAAAAAATTGCCCGCAAAAAATGCGGTTAGTACAACAAAATTTGCTAAGCAAAGAACACTTTATTTGTTATTGATTGGCACCGCTTATCTGCTTTAAAAACAGCTACTAATTACGGCCATCCAGATTTAAAAAATTTTAAAATTTTAAAATTTTCAGGCTGATGCAAAAGCTCTAAGATTCTACATTTCTGTTCACTATTTCCGCAGAAAGCCCCCCTGCTCCTCCTAAACTTAGGAGGGGAACTTTCCTCTAGCTTAACTTAACCAGTAACCTTTGAACCGCTTATCTATTTAGTTGGCATAGGCAAAGCTTGACTAGCCTAATTATTGATTCTGTTTAAACCGGTAGAGGTACGGTGCTTTGTGGGCGCCGCCGGTGTATTTCTTTTCGATGCGTTCCAGAATATCCAGGCCTAAAATCCGGCGCTGAAAGCTGGACCGGTTTTGCCTTTCACCCAGAATGGTTTCGTAGAGTATTTGCAGATCTCCGATGGTGAATGTTTCGGGCAAGAGATTAAAGCCGATTAGTTTCCGGTCCAGGTTTAGTTGGAGCGTTTCCAAAGCTTTTTGTACCATTTCCTGGTGGTCCAGCATAAGCGGGGGCAGATTATTTAAATCATACCAGTCGCAGCGGTCCGACAAAGGATCGGGTTTGGGTACGGCTTGGGTAAAATCCACCAAAGCATAATACCCAATAGAAACAAAGCGGTCCAGAAGCCAGTGATCTTTTTTAAATTTTAAATTGCGGCCTTTCAAAATAGCCTTTAACGGGGCGGGATTATACCGCTGGTAATCGCCGAAAACGTAAAACTGCTCCAGGTAAATATTTTTTAACCCGGTTCTTTGTTCTAAAGAACGCCGGGCCGCCTTGTTTACATCTTCTTCTTTTTTAATAAAGCCGGCGGGTAAAGCAAACAAGTTGGTGTTTTCGTACTCCAGCAGCAATATTTTTAATTGATTATCATGAAAGCCAAATATGACCATATCAATTGCCAGATTAGGCAGGTATCTGGCCCCATCCATTTGGTGCTCGATGGTTTTCTTACTCATGCAAGGTAAAGTTTATCTAATCAGTACAAACCCATGAAAGCCCTAAAGTAAACAATGTTGCGTAGCGCAACAATATTTATCTTGACTTTATCAAAACTAATTTTTATTATTGTTTTCTGTTGCAACAATAATAAAAATTACTATCAGCTTTATCAGCAATAGGCAAAACCAGCTTATCCCTAATCTTTATTTTATACTTGATATGAAAACAGTTTTTACCTTTTTACTACTAGCCCTGCTGGTACTGCCCACGGTGCAGGCCCAAACCACGAAAGCTACAGCGGGCAACAACCAGGTGAGCACGGCCAACGGCAAGCTGGAAGGCGTAACCGAAAAATCCGGCATCCGGTCTTTTAAAGGAGTACCTTTTGCCGCCCCGCCCGTGGGGAACTTGCGCTGGCGCGAACCGCAACCGGTAAAAAACTGGTCGGGGGTACGGGCCGCGAAACAGTTTGGCCCCCGGGCCATGCAGTTGCCCGTATTCGGCGATATGGGTTTCCGCTCGGATGGCATGAACGAAGATTGCTTGTATTTAAACGTTTGGACGCCAGCCAAGAGCAATAAAGAAAAGTTACCGGTACTGGTTTACTTTTACGGCGGCGGCTTTGTGGCCGGCGATGGCTCCGAAGCCCGCTACGATGGCGAAAGCATGGCCAAAATGGGTATCGTGGCCCTTTCGGTTAATTACCGCTTGGGCGTGTTTGGGTTTATGGCGCATCCGGAGCTCACCAAAGAATCGCCGCACAAAGCCTCGGGCAATTATGGTTACCAAGACCAGGCCGCCGCTTTGCGTTGGGTAAAACAAAACATTGCAGCTTTTGGCGGCGACCCCAATAAAGTTACTATTGCCGGCGAATCAGCGGGTTCTATTTCGGTGAGCGCCCAAATGGCTTCGCCGGTTTCGAAAAACTTATTTGCCCAAGCCATTGGCGAAAGCGGCGCTTTAGTAAATTCGGGCTTAGATCCGGTGCCGCTATCAGAAGCCGAACAAATAGGCGTAAAATTCGCCACCGAAATGGGTGCTCAATCTTTAGCTGATTTACGGCAAATGCCTGCCCAAAAATTACTGGATGCAGCGGGTAAAAAAGGCATTCCGGGCTTTCCGGCTACCCTGGATAATTATTTCTTCCCGAAATCACCAGCCGCTATTTTTGCTGCCGGCGAACAAGCCAAAGTACCGTTACTGGCGGGCTGGAACTCCGAAGAAATGACGTATTTGTTTTTGCTGGGTAAAGAACAACCTACCATAGATAATTACACCAAAGCCGTGCAAAAAACGTTCGGTGACCAGGCCAATGCTATTCTGCAGGTGTATAAACCCACCTCCGACGAAGAAGTAGTGCCCGTAGCCACCGATTTAGCCGGCGACCGCTTTATTGCCTACAGCACCTGGAAATGGATGGACCTTCACCGCCAAACCAGCGGCCAGCCAGTGTACCGGTATTTGTTTTCGCGACCCCGGCCCCCGATGGTAGCCGCCATGGGTAATGCTACTGCGGGTTTAGCCGGCGGAGTAGTAAAAGAAAGTGACCCGAATGCCGTTAAAATGCCGCAAGCCCGCGGCGCGGTGCACGCCGCTGAAATTGAATACGCCATGGGCAACTTACCTTATAACAAAGTGTACGCCTGGACACCGGATGATTACAAAGTTTCGGAAACCATGCAGCGCTACTTCGCTAACTTTATAAAAACCGGCAACCCCAACGGCACCAGCTTACCTAACTGGCCCGCTAACAGCAAAACGGGTCCGGCACAAGTCATGCACCTGGATGTTACTACCGGCGCTAAACCTGCCCAACACGAAGCGCGCTACGAAACCTTGGATCAGTTACAAACTAAAAAATAGGCTGCACCAGAAGTTAAATTTTAATTTTTTAAATTTTTAAATTTTTCCGGTACATCCTTTTCAGTGCTCTACTAAACTTTTAGCCGGCAAACCAATCCTGTTTGCCGGTTTTACTTTCTCCCTGTCATTTTTAAATTTTGCCGATTCTATGAGATTAATACTTTCTTTTCTGTTATTTACTTTAGTTTGGTTTTCCGCTACCGAAACCCAGGCGGCTAAAGTAGACTCGCTGGAGATTCCGAGTGCCGCCATGAACAAAACCTACAAAGCTGCGGTGGTGCTGCCTAAAACTTACGCCAAAAGTAAAGCTGCTTACCCGGTGCTGTATCTGCTGCACGGCGGCGGTGGCCATTTCAGCGACTGGCTGCGGTTAACGCCCGACAAGCAATTGCTGCACAAGCTCGCCGACCAATATAATTTAATCATTGTAACCCCCGAAGGCGAAAACCTGGGCGGTTACCTGGATAGTCCGGTGCAAGCCGATAACAAGTTTGAAACCTACATTACCCAGGAAGTACTCAGCAAAATAGATAATACCTACCGCACCATCCGCGACCGCAAGGGCCGCGTAATAACCGGATTGAGCATGGGCGGCCACGGGGCCTTTTACCTGGCTACCCGCCACCCCGACTTGTACTGCGCCGCCGGTAGCATGAGCGGGGCGCTGGATTTAAATTTTGCCAACTGGAAAATTACGCCCGAGTTTCAGCAGCAGATAACGCCCCGGTTTGCCCGCATTTTAGGACCAATAGGCGCTACACCCGATTTATACGCGGCTAACTCGGTGGTAACTTACGCTGATAAGATGAAGACCAACGACGTGAAACTTATATTTGACTGCGGCGTCGATGATTTTTTAATTGAACCCAACCGCGAGTTGCACCGGCGTTTGGTGTACAATAAAACACCACACGACTACACCGAGCACCCTGGCGGCCACACCTGGGATTACTGGGAAAACTCCTTGCCCTACCACATCTTGTTTTTCAGTAAAATTTTAAAAGCCAACGGTACTGCGGTTATGTAAACCAGTCGGTAAAGCGGGAAGCTATTTCGGTTGCTCCTACCCTAGCGTAAAATTTTTGAGTTGGTGCGGGCTTGCAGCTCGTATTAAAGCATTTTATAAAATTTTAAACCCTACTGATAAACCCAACCTAAGCCATTTTCGCCGCCGCGGAAATGGTTTTTTAAATATTGGCGTGCCAGTTCGTATAATTATTGCTACTTTAACGTGAGTTCGAGATAAGCAAAGAATACAACGTTATTCAACTTTAAGTAAGTCATCCTGAAAGGATCTAATCGGTTACCTACTGGTTAGATCCTTTCAGGATGACTAAAATAGACAGGAAAAAACTTGAAAATAGAATTTTATCTTCCTTGCTAGTGCTTTCATTTATTTATTGTGTAGATAAGTACTTAATTCGAACTCACGTTACTTTAACCAAAAAATCAGCATTCCGGCTCATGAAAATTGCACTATGCCTCGTTTTATTTTGCGCCAGTATTCTGGAAGTAAAAAGCCAGATAATTACCGACTCCGTACAAGTAGAGAACCATTACCGCGTTTTTCACTTTAACAAACCTACCCAGGCCACTCAAAACTTTGATTTGGTTTTTGTATTACACGGCTCGGGCGGCGATGGTAAAGGTATGATGCAACCGGCCGCGGCCTTGCAGAAAAACGCGAATCAGGAACATTTCTTACCGGTTTACCCCGACGGCTATAAACGCTACTGGAACGAGTGCCGGAAAAAAGCCACCAGCGCCGCCAACCAGGAAGACATTAACGAGCAAGCTTTTTTTAAAGCCATGCACCAGTACTTCCAACAGAAATACCAGGTAAATAAAAAGTACTTTTTCGCGATTGGTTTATCGGGTGGCGGGCACATGGCCTACAAACTGGCCTTAACCATGCCCCAGCAATGCAAAGCAATTTGCGCCGTAGTCGCTAATTTACCCGACCAACCTAACTTAGATTGCGTGGAAGCTAAAGTGCCCGTAGCCGTCATGATAATAAACGGCACCAACGATGCCATAAACCCGTACAACGGCGGCGAAATGCAGGTAAATGGCAACTCGTTTGGTACGGTACATTCTACGGATGGCTCTTTTGAGTATTGGGCCAAACTGGCGGGCTACACCGGCAAGCCCACCGAAGCCGCTATCCCAGACCCCGACAAAAACAACCAGCAAACCATTACCCGCTACACCTATAAGCAAAAAAACAAACCCGAAGTAACGCTCTTAAAAGTTACCGGCGGCGAACACGCTTTCCCGAAAGACGTGGATGGTTTTATCGAAGCCGGCCAATTTTTCAAGCGGCAGAAATAATCTTCCCTCTGAAATAACAATAAAATACCGGTTTGTTAATTCCCTATTAAACCCATTCCAGCAGTAGTACTTGCTGTATGGCTGGCTATTCTTTTTCTGGAATTACAAAAAATTCAAAAATTCACTCGGGTAGCTCTATTGGAACAAGGCAAATCTATATTTGTTAGATATGAAATTAACCAGCAGAAATGCTACCAGCAGCTTCGCGATGATTTTGCCGCAGTAGTCGTCTAGTTTATTCTGTTGGGGTCAGGTTGCGGCAATTTGGGGCAACATTGTTTTGGATTGGAAGTAAACCCTTTTGATATGCGCGGCACCTTATCAGCACCTATTTTTAAATTTTTAAAAATCTACAATTTACCGGAGTTTTGGAGCGGGTTGAACTAAAAAAATTGAATGGCGATACTTTTTTGATTGCCGAACGCATGCCCGATAATGCCTATGTATTAGCCCAGTGGATCGGTATTCAAAGCTTAAGTACTGTGATGCAAGGCGGTAATTATTACATCGACATGCTGCAAAAACAACCTTGCGCCAAGCTCCTAAACAGCCACGCCGAACTGATTGGCCCCTGGGATGTGGCTAACGATTGGATTGTGCAAACCTGGACGCCGCGGGTACAAGCCTTAGGTTTACGCTACATGGCGCAAGTGCTGGCGCCGGGCGTTTACGGGCAAATGTCGTTTCACCAGTTGCACCAGCGCATCAGCAATACCTGGGAAATTAAAATGTTCGACGATGAACCTACCGCCCGCGAATGGCTGTTGTCCTTATTCTAACCGTATTGTATTTTTTAAATTTCACGAATGATAGACGTTATTAAACGGAATAATGTGCGCGTGGTAGGCACTGGCGAACAGGCTATGCTCTTGGCCCATGGTTTTGGCTGCAGCCAGAACGTGTGGCGGCATTTTGTAGCCGCTTACCAAACCAAGTTTAAGTTAATTCTTTTTGATTTTGTGGGTGCCGGCCAGTCTGACTTAAGTGCTTATGACTCTAAGAGATATAGTACTATAAGTGGTTACGCTCAGGATGTATTGGATATTATAACGGCCTTAAACCTGAGCAACGTAATATTTATCGGGCACTCCGTGGGCAGCATGGTTGGGGTAAAAGCCGCTATTATGCAACCTGCTTATTTTAGTAAATTAATTTTTGTGGCGCCATCGCCGTACTACATCAACGAAGACGATTACGTCGGCGGTATGGACAAAGAAGATTTAATAAACCTGCTTACCTTAATGGATAGCAATTACCTGGGCTGGTCGAGCTTTTTAGGGCCGCAGGTAATGGGCAATTCCGACCGGCCCGAGCTGGGCGAAGAATTAACCGCTAACTTTTGCGCCACTGACCCGGACATAGCCAAAGAATTTGCCCGCGTAACCTTTCTGTCGGATAACCGCGCCGACCTGGAGAAACTGCAAACCGAGAGCCTTACCCTGCAATGTTCCGACGACATACTGGCACCTTTAGAAGTGGGATATTACATCCAGGAAAAAGCCTCGCACAATACGTTAAAAATTTTACAGGCTACCGGGCATTGTCCCCATTTGAGCGCCCCCGAAGAAACCATAGCGGCCATTAACGCTTACCTGCACCTCCATTAACAGAAAGGCCATGCCAAACGAAACTCAGAACAACGCTTTAGATTTTAAGTTTTTGTACCACACCGCGCCCTGCGGCTTGCTCACTTTTGAAGTAAATGGCCCTATTCTCTACGCCAACCAAACATTATTAAACTGGCTGGAAATAACCGAGCAGGATATCACGCAAAAAAAATTTAAAGACTTGCTGGATAAAGCGGGAGTAATGTACTTCGAGCTATTTGTGCAGCCCATCCTGAAAATGCATCAGGAAGCCAAAGAAATTAACTTAAACATTAAAACCGCTACAGGCACTTTCTCGTGCTTGTTTAACGGCAAAGCCGTAACTAAAACCGCCGAAGGCAAAGAAATAATCAACGCCATTATTTTTAAAGTAGAAGACCGCAAAAAATACGAAAATGAGTTGCTGTTACAAAGAACCCGTGCCGAAGAAGAAAAACAGCAAAAATCGCAGGCTTTACAAGAGTTATCGTTTAACCAGGCGCACCTAATCCGGGCGCCTTTGGCCAATATTATGGGCTTACTTAAGTTATTGCAACAAATACCCGCTACCAACAACGAAATAAATCAGATTGTAGCCATGCTGCAGGAAAGCGCCACCGAACTCGACCAGCAGGTGCGCACCATTGTAGACAAAGCCGACGATCATATTTAGCTCGGGTTACCCGCATTGGCCCGGCCAAAGCACCAATAAACCCGGGTTAAGAATTAAAACACCAATGCAACCAAATACCAAAAAACAGGCTCTTTATTTCAAAACCAGGCTATAGCAACCTATCAGTTTCTGTTACAGTAATTAAGTTTTTGAGCCATACTTCTTAGCTCTTCTGTTTCATAAACTGAATAATAGTTATTGCTTTAAATAGCCTGGCAAAGCGTTACTACTTATTTTTTGTTTATGAAGAAAACCCTACTCCTGCTATTTACGCCCTTCCTTATTTTTGCTTGCAAAAAAGACGCAGATCTAAATCCGACTAAATCCCAACTGGTAGGAACCTGGGAACAAGAAAGATCTTATAGTTATAATTTTGACCAAACCCTGCTTCCGGGTAATGGCCAAATAATAATTATAGCGGCCGATGGCAGCTACGAGAGAAAACGCCACGACACCCTGGATTATAAAGGAACTTACACTTTAAAGGTTAAAAAAGATTGCTGCGAAAGAAAGAATACCCTCACCTTCTCCACATCCGAAAGCGCCTCCGGGTCTTATAATTACATCGAGCTGGAAAATGAAAAGCTTAAATTAAGTACGTCTTGTTGCTATCAGGATGGTGGCGCCGTCTATTACCGGAGAGTAAAGTAAATAAATTGCTTTAATAATGTATTTTCTTCCGGCAAAAAAGCCGTGTGACTTTAAAATGCACATGGCTTTTTTGTTGAAATAACCGCAGCAGCTACCCCCTATAAACTTATTAAACCAACAGAGATGTCTTCTCAAATTGCCTCTTCTTTGCTATATAAAAACGCCATATCCTAAACCCGAAGAACCATTTGAAAATTACTTGAAAAAGAAAATTTTAAAATTTCGGTAGTTTGTTAATCTTTCCTTTATGCGGGCATAATAATGCCTTAACATGGCAATTCTAGTTTTGCGCCAAAACTAATCCGCATGAAATACCTATTCTCTGTTTTATTTTTAAATTTTTTCGTTTTTTATCAAACGCTGGGCCAGGCGGCTAAACACGTAGTTATTATCAGCATTGATGGGTTCCGGCCGGAGTTTTACCAGGATAAATCCTGGGCGGCGCCTAACCTGCAACTAATGGCGGCCAATGGAGTGCAGGCCAACGGCGTACGCGGGGTTTTCCCGAGTGTTACTTACCCTTCGCATACCACCATTATTACCGGCGTTATGCCGCTGCAACACGGTATTTACTACAATTCGCCTTTTGAGCCCGACGGCGCTACCGGCCGCTGGTACTGGGAAGAAAATTTAATTAAAACCGAAACGTTATGGGATGCCGCGCGCAAAGCCGGTTTAAAAACGGCTTCGGTTTTCTGGCCCGTATCGGCGGGTGCACCCATCGATTATAACATTCCGGAAGTCTGGTCACTGGATAAAAACATGGATCGCGTAACACCCGTCCGGCAAGGGGCCTTCCCGAAAGGTTTGTTCGAAGAAATAGAACAAAACGCCACCGGTAAACTAGAGGTAAGAGATTTAAACAGCGATTACCTAATTGCCGACGAGAACGGCAGCCGCATGGCCGCTTACCTGATAGAAACCTACCAACCTAATTTACTTACCTTCCATGTGTTTACCGTAGACCACGCCGCGCACAGCGAAGGCCGCGACGGCGAGCACGTGCGCAAAGCGGTAGCCACCGCCGACCGGGCCGTGGGCAATATTCTGGAAGCGATTGAAAAAGCAGGCATTAAAGAAAGTACTGCGGTAATTGTTACCGGCGACCACGGTTTTGTGGATATTAAGCAAAGCTTTGCGCCCAACGTGCTGCTCGCTAAAAACGGATTAATCGGCAAAGAAAAAGGCGACTGGAAAGCTAAATTTCATACCTCGGGCGCCTCGGCGTTTTTACACCTGAAAAAGCCTAATGATAAGCAAACCATAGCCCAGGTAAAAAAACTGTTGGCCGCCTTACCCGAAGACCAGAAAAAGCTGTTCCGGGTAGTAGAGCGGGCCGAGCTGGATAAAATTGGCGCCGACCCGAATGCCGTCCTGGCTTTAGCGCCCGTGCCCAGCATTACCCTGAGCGCTACTACCGAAGGCGAAATACTCAAAGCGGCCAAAGGCGGCACGCACGGCTTTTTTCCGGATTTTAAAGAAATACAAACCGGCTTTGTGGGTTACGGTGCCGGCTTTACGCAAAAAAACACCGTTCCTTTAATGGGGCTGGAAGATATTGCCCCGTTGGTTTCCCGCCTCCTCGGAGTTCCCTCGCCCACCAGCAATCCTTCTAAATCCGGTGCCTTAGAAGCAGCCGTGAAGTAAGCATTTTTTAAAAATTTTATTGAAACGAGCCTACTCCGGAGAGTAGGCTCGTTTTTTTATAGAGCTACTTGAGGAACATCTCTGCTCTACATACCGATTTTTATACTGGATATGAGTTTTTGAAAGAGTTGAGAAGGCTTAAGAAGATACAAATTAAAATACTTAAACAAAGTTGCCGAGTTGATTGGTGGAAATTCACTATATCTTCTTTCAGACGCTTCCTCCTCTGAGACCACGAGCATGGCTATAAAACCTTCTAATATTTGGAATATAATAAATATTATTTTTTTTACAATCCACTATTATCAAAGCTTTTATAAACCTCTTGGGACTTTTTATAAATTTCATCTGCTTCCTCTACTTTATTTTGCTTGTAAAGAGCGTGACTTAAACCTCTATAGTTAGAATATAGACTTTTATAATTTCCTATATTTAGGTTAATTTCGATAGCATTAGTAAACATTTCTTGGGCTTTAGGAAATTCATCTTGATCCAAATATAAGTTACCCAAATTTCCGTAATCAGCTGCCATTCCTTCTTTATGCCCTAATTGTTCTTCAAGCGATAAACTTTTTTTGTACATCTCTTCCGCTGCCTTTATATCTCGTTTTTTGTAAAGAACCATCCCCAAAGTCCCGTATACTTGTGCTAATCCCTCAAGCTTACCTAGTTGCTTATTGTAATTTAGAGCATAATTAAGCAACTCCTCCGCTTTAGATAAATCATTATTTTCAATGTTAACCTTTGCTAAGTTGAAATAGTCAGTAGCCATGTCTTCAATGTTGCTAAGTAGTTGATTGATTTCCAAACTCCTAATAAACATTGCTTCAGCTTTAGGCAAATTACCTCTACTTAATGCAACATTTCCTAGACTGCCGTAGCTAGATGCTATTCCATCATTATTTCCTAGTTTTAGATCAAGATCAAGCGCTTTATTAAACATCTCCTCAGCTTTAGTCCACTTACCCCTAATTGCATAAACATTTCCTAGACTGCCGTAACAAGAAGCCATACCAATGAGATGATCATCTTTTATTTCAAGTTCTAAGCTTTTATTAAACATTTCTTCAGCTTTTTGCAAGTCACCTCTGATTAACTGAATGTTTCCCAAATGACCATAACTTGATGCCATACCATTGATATTTTGAATGGTTGTGTCCAGTTTTAGGCTTTTATAATACAATTTCTCAGCTTCATCTATTTGCCCTCTGATTTGTAAAATAATACCAAGGCTATTATAAACTATTGACAAACCATAAAGATTTTCAAGTTGTTCATATATTTTTAGACTTTTAACATAGACTTCTTCGGCCTTATCTATTTCACCTTGATCTTGAAACAGATGACCTAATTTTATTAACGTCAAGGCTTGATTAAGAGGGCTATTGAGTTCAAGAGAAATCTCAACTGCTTTTTCTACCATAGACATAGCCTGTTCTAAACGGCCAATTCTATTTAGAAAATCAGAATAATTAAGTAATTGAAATACTCCTGGTTGATTAACTGTAGCTTTAGAAAACTCAACTTCAGCTTGAACAATGTGCCCTTCATTAGCCAATCGCCAAGCATAATCTATTTTTTCTTTAACTTCAGAAGTTACTTCAATAAGCTCTTTAGAGGATAACTCTTTTGAATAAATGGTATCATAACCAGTTTTAGGATCCTTAATTGATGGGACATTTGGATCCACTTCTGAACTTTTTGTAAATCCCTCCAAATCTCTAAGCCATCTAGCCAAATATTTGCGAATTAATTTATTAAATTCAGTAAGAGTATTAAAAGAAGTATAAAGCAAGGGTTTTTCTGCTTCTAATTGTTTTCTAAACTTTAGTACTTTTTTTAATTCCGGACCAGGATCTATTAATTGATTTGAAGGAACTGCCTTAAATAAAACAGCTATGTCCTTCATTGGATAAGCTTCATTTTTTAAGCATTCCTTGGCTACTTCATATTCTTCTTCTGTGCCCGATGTCGCATTATACTCGTTTTCACCTGGGCTTGAACCCCAGCGGTCATGTAGTACCACTATTAAATAGTCACATTGTTTTAAATCTTTATTAATTATACTTTGTGGTCTACCCATACTACCAAGAGTATCTTCCCAACCGACTGCTTGAAATACTATTTTTCTATGTATAGCCTCAGTATGATTATAATCCTCGATAGTCAATTTAAAGCTTTTTCGTTCTTTGTTGAGTCCATTAGGAGAAGCAATAAATACTTTGATACAATTAAGAGTTATAGGCATAGACTAATATAAGCTTTTCTTCGAATAAGCTAAATACTTAGATAAATAATCGAGTTAAATCTGTATTTAAACATAGAAACAGAGTATTCGTTTTGTATATTATATTTGTTTGTCACCACTTTACTTTGTAGTGTTTAATAGAACTAATAAACTAGATTCCATTTTAAAATAATCTAATACTAGTTTCCAAAATATTACTACAACAAAAAAGCCTCGTAAATCTAAGATCTACGAGGCTTTTTTTGTACCCAGAGCCGGGGTCGAACCGGCACATCCGTGAAGATATTGGTGTTTGAGACCAACGCGTCTACCGATTCCGCCATCTGGGCATTTGGTAGCTTCCTTTCGCTAAAACGCCGGAGCGTTGTTTTACGATAGGGTTGCAAACTTAGATAATCTTTCGGGAATACGCAATAGCTATTTTTTTAAAAAAATATTTTTTATCGTTCCCGGGCTTTCTTGCTTAAGCCAGTTCGGTGCGAATAACCTAACGCGCGGCCAACCTTCCAACTTTTTAACTTTCCAACCTTTCAACTCAATTTAACCTGTAACTTGCAACCTGTAACCCACAACCAACAGCATGCGCCTTGTTCGTCACCCGGTTTTGTGTAATTATTATGTTACGTACCGCTGCAATGCCCGGTGTTCGTTCTGTGATATCTGGGAAAAGCCGTCGCCGTACATCAACCTCCGCGACGTAGAAAAGAACTTGCGCGATTTGCGGGAACTGGGCGTGCAGGTTATTGATTTTACCGGCGGCGAACCCTTGCTGCACCAGCAAATAGATCAGTTTTTAAGTTTGGCCCACAACCTGGGTTTTATAACTACCCTTACCACCAACTGTTTGCTGTACCCTAAATGGGCCGAGCGCCTGCGCGGTAAAGTAGACATGCTGCATTTTTCGCTGGATGCCGCCGTAAAAGTACGCCATGACCAGGGCCGCGGCGTGGCTTGCTACGATTTTGTGCTGGAATCCATTAAGCTAGCGAAAGATTTAGGCGAGCGGCCCGATATTTTGTTTACCGTTTTCAGCGAAAACCTGGACCAGGTAGAACCCGTGTACCACGACATTGCACTGCCCAACAACTTAATGCTGCTGCTTAATCCGGCTTTTACCTACAACGCCGTAGAAACCGGCCAACCTTTAACTTTACCGGAACTGGATTACCTCTCGGCTTTCGGCAAGCGCCGCAACGTGTATTTGAACGAAGGTTTTTTAAAATTACGGCGCGATGGCGGTAACCACACCGCCGCCCCGGTTTGCAAAGCCGCCAGCACTACTTTGGTTATTTCGCCGGAAAACGAGTTGGTATTGCCGTGCTACCATTTAGGCGAGAAGAAGTTTCGGATAGAAGAAAATTTAAAAAATCTGTACCAATCCACAGAAGTGCAACGGTTGGTAGCGCTGGAAGGCCGCCTACCGGCTTGCGAAGGCTGCACCATTAACTGCTACATGCAACCTAGCTTCGCCGTAGAATTAAACTCGTACTTCTGGAAAGCCTTACCCAGCACACTTAAGTACAACTGGCAAAAAGGCACCTGGAAGCGCTTATTGAAGCAGGCAGTGGCTTAAGCTAGTTTTATCGCCCTGTACAATTTCCGGGAAATTTAAAAAACTTAAAAATTAAAAACATCACAACTGGCGCGAGCGTCCATGCTCGTGTCTACTATCTGGTAGGCCTCTGGCCGGGCAAACGGAGACACATTTTTCTTAGAAGTAAACAGCCGGCAAGTTTCTACCGGCCAGAGGCCGGACGATCAGCATCACGAGCGTGGACGCTCGCGATATAGAAATTATAAAAATTAAAAATCAACCACCCCAACTCCTCCTTAGCCAAGGCGGGGAGCTTTTTTGTTCTTACCAAATATTAAATAGATTCTGCCGGAATCATTGCTTTACTTTCTCAAAGAACAAAGCTGTTACATTTTCGAAGGTATCTTTATGTAAGAACATGTTTTGCCTGAGCAACTGGTTTTTTCGGCTTTTGGCTGGAGTAAAGTCACAGACTTTACATTATAGGTAGGCCCAAGTTTGGATACTTGAGCCAGAAGGGGATAAGAAGTTTGTACCAGAAAACAAAAAGCCTGCGCCACTACAAATTTTAAATTGGTAACTAAAATGCAATTCAGCTGCTATGGGGTAATTAATCTAATACAGGCCAGCTCCCCTCCTTGGCTAAGGAGGGGTGGGGGTGGTTGGCTACTCCGGCCAGTTGCATTACCGATGGCAAGCGCTCTGTACTAATCCTCAGGATTATGTTATTGCTCTTTACTCAGCTTTTACCGGCTCAATCACCAACTCATATAATTGGGCGTAATCATATAATAACCGGGCAGTTATACCGGCATAATCTTTATCCACCAAGCCGCTAAAATCCAGTAAACCATCTTCCCCGCCCCCGCTGATAACATCCGCCAGAATAAAACCGGCTTCGTTTTTCAGGATAAGAATGTTCAGGTGAGCGGTCATGTCGGTTAAGAGCAAATTATCCTGAACCAGAATGGTCATATCGGCCCCGTGCTTTTCGTAATCAAATTTTCCTGCCCGGATTAAATAATCTACCAACTGATCTAAATTAGAATCATTTAGTTTAAGCTTTTTTACCGTCATGTTATTTACCTTTTATCTAATGCTTTTTTAAAATATCTTTATTTTAGCTTTGTATCTATCGCATGCGGTATTTGCCTCTATAATATTAACTCTTATTTAAAACGTAGCGCCCGATAAACTGTAAATAATCCGGTATGTATTCCACGTTATTAGCTTTGCATTCGCTGGTGCGGTGGCTGGTTTTAGCTAGTTTGCTGCTAGCTATTATTTACGCGTACCGGGGTTGGCTCCAAAACAAACCCTTTACCCGCACCGACAATACCATCCGGAACATTGCCACCAGTTTTGCGCATATTCAAATAACCATCGGGCTTATTTTGTATTACGTTAGTCCCATTACTACTTACTTTTTGCATTACTTTAAAGATGCGGTGCACCAGCGCGAAATCCGTTTTTTCGGCATGGAGCACAGCTCCGTCATGTTTATTTCCTTAGTTTTAATTACCATTGGTTCCGGCAAAGTAAAACGCTTAACCAACGATAAGGCAAAATTTAAAACCATGGCCATTTGGTTTACGATTGGCTTAGTGCTTATTCTCTCGTCCATCCCTTGGGCATTTTCGCCCCTGGTACACCGCCCTTATTTCAGAGCATTTTAACCATATTGTGATTGCCAGCACGGCACGCTCTTGATTTAAGTTTATCTGTTCGCCCGGCCGGAGGCCTCCCACATTTTAGACACGAGCGTAGACGCTCGCGCCAGCGTAAGCCAGCATCACTCACTTAACCGGCTTTGTTATTTAATTTAACTTAATCTATAAAAACAGGCACCAGTTTGGCTCAATAGAGCTTTCCGAATTCTGCAAATCTTTGGTTCCGACTCTGCGCAGCGGAATTCGCAGTTGAGCTAGAAAAGAAGGAAACGCAGAATAGCTTCATCTCCTCCCCTGTTCTTAGGGGAGGTGCCGCAGGCGGAGGGGTCAATCTTAATACTCAACCACTTAAATAAATTTCAAATAATTAAATTTTTAAAAATTCACTTATCCCCGAAATAAAAAAGGCCCGTTCTAAGAACGAGCCTTTTAGCCATCAATATTAGCTATTAATAACCTGGATTTTGCGTTAAAGTATTCTGGCCGTTTACCTTGCTGTTAAATATTTCCTGCAACGGAATCGGGAAGTACTCGTGTTTGCCCGGAATAAACTGTACGCCCGCCAGGTAAGACCGCTTCTTTGATTCGGTGGCGTAATAGTTGTTCAGGGTTTCGGCGGCAATTCCCCAGCGCACTAAATCAAACCGGCGGTGGCCTTCCATGCCGAACTCCAAACGTTCTTCAAACTGTACGGCTTTGCGGGCCAGCGCCTGATCCGTCCAGGGAGTGGTGTATTCACTGATCACGTAATTGGCAGCCGGAGTACCTGCGGTGGTTTTTACAAACCCATCGGGGTTAGCGGCACGGCGGCGGATTTGGTTTACGTAACCACGAGCCGCTTCCAGGTTATTTAATTCGGTTTCTACTTCGGCCAGCCACAACAAAACATGTGAATACCGGATGAGGCGGTAATTATTGGCATTTAAGCGGGGGTTACCAGCAAATGTATTGGTTCCCACGTCGGACCGGTACATTACGTGTTTTTTCGGCGAATACGGACCACCATAAGCCTGGTCGCGCACGTAGGTTTTACCAGGATGCACGCCCCAGTCCAGGAACGGAATGCCCCGGCGCCCCACGGTCCAGTCGAGGCGCGGATCTACGGTGCCGGTGTAAGGCGTAAAAGGCTGGGTAGCTTCAATGCCCTGGTCGTTGGTTACATCTTCGGCGTTAAAAGTGTCCAGGAGCGGTAAGCCATCGGCGCCGGTTTTAAAAGCGTTGACTAAGTTTTGCGACGGCTGAAAGAAACCGCAGCAGGTAGTAACCCCGCCCCCGCCGTACGGATAGTTTAAGGTAGAGCCAATATTGCCGTTTTCGCCGCCGGAGGCGCCATCGTTTACGGAGTATTGCACTTCAAAAATAGATTCGGCGTTGTTGTTGGTTACCGCCCTAAAATTATCGTGGTAGCGGTCTACTAACCGGAACTGGTTGCTGGCCACAATGGCTTCGAGCAAAGGCTTAGCTTCGGCAAACTTTTTCTGAAACAAATACGCTTTGGCCATGGTAGCGCCAGCGGCCCATTTACTGGCCCGGCCGGGTTGCGTTTGCTTCACCGGCAAATTCTCGTAAGCAAAAGTTAAATCGGCCATAATTTTGGGCCAGATATCCTCGGTGTTAGGCTTTTTGGTACTTTCCAGGTTGTTGGGGTCATAAATGGTTTCGTCGATGTAAGGTACCATATTAAACATCTTCTTCAGCTCAAAATGGTAGTGGCCGCGTAAGAACCGAGCCTCAGCAGTAATTTGTGTGCGTTCGGCATCGGTTATATCGGTAACTTTGGCTAAGGTTTGCAACACATCGTTAGTGCGGGCAATGCCATCGTACATGCCCCGCCACTTGCCCCGAAAATAAATATTATCCGAAGAAATATTGCCTTGCTCAATTAAGGAAATAGGCGGCTGGTCACCGGCTATGGTGCCTTTGTAAGCATCATCGGAGGCTACACTGCCATATACCCAGTTATCGGCCCCTACCTGGTAAGAACGGTAAGCCCCTTCGGGAGTGGCCCAGCCATCCAGCAAAGAATACGCGCCCACCAGCAAGGAATTAACGCCTTTATTGGTTTGCAGCGCATCTAAGGTTAGCGCGGCTTTTGGTTTTACGTCCAGGAAAGAATCGGAGCAGGAGCTTAAAATACTGAGTAAAACTCCGCTGCATATAATGATACTTTTTTTCATGGTCTATAATTGAAATTTTTAAAAATTTAAAATCTAGCGGCTACTAGAAACTCACATTTAAACCTACCAGGTACTGCTTGGCGATGGGGTAATTGCCGCCGTCCACGCCAATTTGCCGGTCGTTGCCAGAAGAATAATTCCGCAAGTTTACTTCGGGGTCCATGCCGGAGTATTTGGTGAACGTAAACACGTTTTGCCCTTGCACGTACACGCGCACCGAGCCTAAACCAATTTTAGAAACCAGCGGCGCGGGTAAATTATAAGTAAGCTGAATGTTTTTCATCCGGAAGTAAGAGCCGTCTTCGAGGTAATAAGTAGAAGGCAAAATACTTACCTGGTCACTGGAAGTTAACTGGGGCAGAACCGCATCGGTTTTGCCGGGCCGCCACGAATCGTAAAGCATGCGTTTGCTGCGGTTGCCGCCAAAAGTAGGAAAGTCGGTAAAGTATTTCACCATGTTAAAGATTTGGTTGCCTTGCACGCCCTGGCCAAAAATGCTTAAGCCAAAGTTTTTATAATTCACGTTCAGGTTAATGCCGTAGGTAAAATCGGGGTGCGGACTGCCAATTATGGATAAATCTTTTGAGTCGATTACGCCATCGCCGTTTACATCGCGGTAATGGAACCGGCCCGCCCGGTTTTGATTTACGCCCAGGTTATTTTTAGGAGCCGCTAAAGCTTCGTCGTCGCTCTGGAAAATACCGTCGATGGTATAACCAAAGAATGAAGAAATAGGATGGCCTTGCTGCGTTACCACAAAGTTCTGGATGCGTTCGTCGTTTAGGCCAAAGTACTGGGTATTGGGGTCGCCGGTAGTTTTAATTACTTCGTTGCGGTAGGTGCTTAAGTTACCCCCAATGCTATAAGTTAGTTTGCCGTCGGCAACTTGCCCGTTATAGGTTATAGCGGCATCTACCCCGCGGTTACGCATAGAGCCAATGTTCTGGAAAGGCGTCACTGCTACGCCCGATGTAAGCGGCGCCTGCACCGGAAACAGCATATCGGAAGTCAAGCGGGTATACCAATCAAAAGACGCATCAATTTTATCGTTTAATAAAGTTAAATCAATACCCACGTTGGTAGCCGTGGTGGTTTCCCATTTAGCGTTGGCATTCCCAAACTGCGTTAACTCATAACCCGGAATGGCCGACGTACGGGAGCCGTTTAAATCATAGAAAGACGTAATGGGATTAGTAGAATACTGCGTGATGGAATTGTAATTACCAATTTCCTGGTTACCGGTTTGACCCCAACCTACCCGCAGTTTGGCGCGGCTTAACCAGGCCCCCCAGCTTTCGGCAAAGTTTTCTTCCGAAAATACCCAACCAGCACTGGCCGCCGGGAAATAAGCCGTCCGGAAATTAGGCGCGAAACGCGAGGAGCGGTCGCGGCGAATAGTACCTTCGAGCAAATACTTATCGGCGAAAGCATAATTGGCTTTGGCAAACTCCGAAGCTAAAGCCCAGTTATAACCGCCGCCGTTGTTGGTTTGCACCCCGGTACCTCCGCTTAAATAACGGTTATCCAGGTCATCGGAGGCAAAGTTGGTGCGCGAGGCATCAAAAAATTCGTAATAATCTTTAATGGCTTCGGTACCAATTAAAAAGTTTAAGCGGTGGTTTTCGCCCAGAGTAGCATTATAAGCCAAGGTGTTAAACCAGGTCCAGGTCCATTCGTAGTTGTTGGTGGTTTGCAAACTGTTAGAACCACGGGCTTCGGCCGATTCGTAATCCCGGAAAGTATAGTTGCGGTAGTTATACAGGTTGTAATCTACCCCGAAGCTGGTCTTGGCCGTTAAATTTTTTAAAATATCTATTTCGGCGTATGCATTCCCGAACAAACGAATTTCTTTTTGGTGATTGTCTTTGTTGCGGAACAACATACTTACCGGGTTATTGGAGTTATCCAGGTCGGTGCCCCGCGTACCGGCAAAATTACCGGCTACGTCGTATACCGGGATAAGCGGCTGGATGCGGTAAGCAAAAGAAGTCGGGTTGTTCTCGAAGCCGTTAGAGCCGGGTTGCACCACGCGGTCGCCCACGGCTACCTGGAAGTTTTCGCCTACCCGGATGCGTTTGTTTACGTTAAACTCGGTATTGGCCCGCAAGGAATAACGTTTAAAGCCCGTGTGGATCATAATTCCTTCCTGGTTAAAATAATTCACCGACATAGCATAGCGGCCACTCTCGTTACCCCCCGACACACCTAACTGGTGGTTTTGGATGGGCGCCGGATCAAAAATTTCGTCCATCCAGTTGGTACCGGTTTTATTGGCTTTGGTAATCAGCCATTTGGTTTTGTTAAAATTAGGATCGTCGATGTTGTTGCTGTAGTTTACGTATTTGCCGCTGGCATCCTGGGCTACCCGTGGGTCGCCTTCCATGGCACCCGCCGGAAAGATATAATCCGGAATTACCGGATTGGCCCCGTTGCCAAACTGCGCGTGCACCGGGTTGCCGTTAGCGCCCACCGCGCCGGCATTGCGCCGCGATTCCCAGATTAATTGCGCGTATTCCTGGGTATTAAGTAAATCTAAAAATTTACCGGGGCGTTGGGTACCCACGTAGGTATCGTAAGTAAACACGGGTTTACCCGCCTTGCCTTTTTTGGTAGTTACAATAACCACCCCGTTACCGGCCCGCGAACCATAGATGGACGCCGCTGAGGCATCTTTTAAAATCTGCATCGATTCAATGTCGTTCAAATTCAGGGTATTTAAGTTACCCTTGGTAGGTACACCATCAATTACATAAAGTGGCGAGTTATCGTTGATGGTACCAAAACCCCGGATACGCACCATTACACCGCCACCGGGGCTGTTTTCGTTACCCACCGTTACGCCGGCCACTTTGCCTTGCATGGCCTGGCCTAAATTGGTAGAGGGAGTAGCTAATAATTGTTTGGCATCGATGGTGGCTACCGCACCGGTAATGTCTTTTTTGGATTGGGCGGTGTAGCCCGTAACTACTACTTCCTGTAAAGCCTTGGTATCGTCGGCCAGGGTAACGTTAATAGCTCCCGGCCCGGAGAAGGATTTTTCCTGGGTAGCAAAACCAATAAACGAAAACACCAAAGTACCCGGTGCTTCGGGCACAGATAAGGAGTAATTACCATTAGGGTCAGTTGTCGCCCCGGTAGTAGTTCCTTTTAATAGTACTGTAACACCGGGCAAAGGCTCTCCAGCGGCCGAAGAAACCCGGCCCGTAATAGACCAGGTAACCCATTTAGGCGTGGTAAAAGCCTTATTAATCGTAAAATTAATTTTGTAATTATTACAAGAAGTAGCCCCAGCCGGGTTGTTGCTACTTCCCATAAGGGCACCGACCAGGATTAAACCGCAAATCCGTCGTTGCCAATCGGGGGTAAAAGCTGTTTTCATATGGATGATTAAGGTTTAGAAAGGTATTCTAAAGCTAAGATAATTTTAATTACTTGTTGGCTATCAAGTGCTTAAAATTAAACAAATAGTAATTTTCATGTTTTTACCCGGATTTATTACATTTTTTACAGTAGCTAAACCGTTTTTTTAAAAAAGTTGTTCTTTAATGACTCTTTTACTGTTTTTAAGATGATAGCTGCCAGAAAAGAATGCGCAGGACTGATAAAACAGACCGTTAATAATAGGAATATCCAAAGTTGCAGCAACTCCAAATCAAGAAATACGGGCAAGCCAGCGCTAACTTATTTATATTGCCGGGGTATTTACCTATTGTTTAATCTAAAGAAATAAACCGTGCCGCTGCTGTTACCCGTTGAAGATAAATTTCCTGCATTTGGTGAAAACTGTTATATCGCTGAAAATGCCACCGTGGTGGGCGATGTAGTACTGGGAAACGAGTGTACCGTGTGGTTTAACGCTGTTATCCGGGGCGACGTGAACAGCATCCGGATTGGCGATAAAACCAACATTCAGGATGGTGCCGTTATTCATTGTACCTACCAGCGAGCCGCTACCGTTATTGGCAACAACGTATCGGTGGGGCACAACGCCATTGTGCACGGGTGCACCATCCGGGATAACGTACTGGTGGGCATGGGCGCTATTGTAATGGATAATGCCGTGGTGCAGGAAAACTGCATTGTTGCGGCCGGGGCCATTGTACTGGAAAACACAATTTGCGAAGCCGGCCACATCTACGCGGGCATTCCGGCCCGTAAAGTAAAACCGGTAAGCGAAGAACAAATTGCCGGGATGGCCCGCACCGCCAATAACTATGTAATGTACGCCGGCTGGTTTCAACCAAAGCCAAGCTAGTTAAAAGAATTAAAAGCCAAGGCAGTAGCCTGATTGCGGCGGAACTACCTTGGCTTTTAGCCTGTTTTTTAAAAATTTAAAATTCTAGCGGGCCAGAAGTACTTTCTGGTGACTTACCTGCTGACTGGTTTGTAACCGGATTATATACATACCACTCGTTGATTTACTTGCTTGCCATTGATAGGTATACGTTTTAGTTGCTTCAGCCTCGCCTTGAAACAAAGTTGCCACTTCCTGCCCGGTGTTGCTGTAGACTTTTAAACTTACTACCTGGGTTTGCGGTAAGGTAAAGCTCACGTTTAACTGCCCAGCAAACGGATTGGGGAAAGCAACCAATGCGTTGAGATTAGCTAGATTTTCGCTTATAGCTGCTGGTAAATTTTGCCGGGCAGCTATTACTGGACTGTTCGCTTGAGGCGCTACTTTCACCAGCCAGTAATCGTTACCACCCTGGCTTGCCTGGGTACGGTCGCCACTTACCCCGGAGCCAGAACGGCCGCCGAGCAAATACCCGCCATCGTTGGTTTGCCATACGCTGCGGAGCTCTTCTTCGTTATTGCCCCCGAACCGTTTATCCCATTGCTTAGCACCGCTAGCGTTAATCTTAACCAACCAGTAATCGCTGCTGCCCCGGCTGCCTTGGGTCTTATCACCGCTCTTACCCGAAGATGAAGTTCCGCCTAAAACATAGCCGCCGGTTTTATCCAGGATGAGAGAACGCAGGCTTTCTTCCCCAGCGCCGCCGTAGGTTTTATCCCATTGTTTTTTGCCCTGACCATCTACCTGCAATATCCAGAAATCTTTACCGCCCTGACTATTCTGGCTTTTTTCGCCGCCTTTACCCGAAGCACTTTGCCCGGCCAGCAGGATGGCATTAGTAGCAGTAGTTGATAAGGCATACAGTTGATCCTGGCCACTACCACCATAGCGTTTATCCCAGAGTTTCTGACCTTCGCTGTTGGTACGCACTACCCAATAGTCCGAGTTACCCCGGCTGCCCTGGCTTTTATCGCCGCCGGCTGCGGAGAACGAAGTACCCCCCAAAAGCAAATCCCGGTTTCCAAGTACCAGCACATCCTCCAGGTAATCATCGCCAGATCCCCCAAAACGTTTATCCCAGTATTTGGCGCCGTTTATACCCTGGATTTTAATTATCCAATAATCTTTTCCGCCCCGGGTTCCCTGGGTTTTGTCGCCGCTCACCGCCGATTCGCTGTAACCCGCTAACAGGTAAGTATTATCATTTCCCAGAGAAATAATTTTTTTAAAATCTTCTACGCCCTGGCCGCCATAGCTTTGGTCCCATTCTTTTTGGCCGCTGCTGTTTATTTTTATTATCCAATAATCCCGACTGCCATTACTGGCCTGGGTTTTGTCGCCGCCTAACCCCGATTCGGAACTACCACCCAGTAAATAGCCTCCATCCTGGGTAGATACTACACTTTTGAGATAGTCTTCGCCGGAGCCGCCGTAGCGTTTATCCCATAGTTTTTTGCCGGCGGGGTCGGTTTTTACTACCCAATAATCGCTTTTGCCCCGGCTGCCCTGGGTTTTATCGCCCGATTGGTTGGAGTAAGAATAGCCTCCGAGCAAATACCCGCCGTCGGCGGTGGGCAGCATGGTAGTTAGATAATCGTGGCTACTGCCGCCAAAGCGGAAGTTCCAGGCCTCCAGGGTAGCCGGCGGAAAAGCATGCGTTTCGGTGCGAACCAACCAAAAATCATAATTACCTTTGCTGTTTTCGCTTTTTTCGTAACCTATATTGGAAGTAGAAGAACCGCCTAATAAATAACTACCATCGGGAGAAGCTATAATCGATACCAACCGATCAATACCTTGACTACCGAAAGATTTATCGGCAATTTTTTGTCCGTTTTCGTCTATTTCCAGGAGCCAGTAATCGTCCCGTCCCCGGTTTTCTTCGCTCCGGCTGCTACCTATGTTGGAATGAGTATAACCTGCTATTAAATAATTTCCGGTAGGTAAAACCACTATATCTGTTGGTGTAGACCGATTTGTTACGCACGACTCACAATTAAAAATATCGCCGCCGCCATAAGTTCTCTCCCAAACTTGTTCTCCTTTGGCGTTTACCTTTAAAATCCAATAATAGTACGTTTCAAAACCAGACATTCCTGTTAACAGAAACCCGCCATCGGGCGTAGGAGCTATAGCGGCTAAATTATCTACCCAATCCCGGTCGTAGGTTTTACTCCAGAGCAGGTCGCCTTGGGAATTTAAATAAACTAATTCAAAATCGGTAAATTCATTTATATCGGTATCGGTGTACCCACCTAACACATAGTTACCGTTAGGCAAAACCAACATAGCGGATAAATTATCATCATAAGCATTCCCCAGTGTTTTATCCCAGATTTTATTACCCTCGCTATCTACTTTAATTACCCAGTAATCGGTGGTATAATCGCCGTTACCATTGGTTGTTCCTTTGTTACCTTCACTTTTATCATTGCCTTGGTCCGAAGCAGAAGAACCACCCAACAAATATCCCCCATCCGGCGATACCACAATAGTGGTAAGGTTATCATCCCGGTTTCCGCCCAAGGTTTTATCCCATTGCTTATTACCATCGGCATCGGTTTTTACGAGCCAGTAGTCTTTTGCACCCCGGCTTGGCTCACTTTTATCACCCGTTTGGTCTGAGTCGGAAGAACCGCCCAGCAGGTAGCCCCCATCGGGAGTAGCCAAAATAATAGAAAGGGTTTCTGTGCCTTCGCCCCCGAAAGATTTATCCCAAACTTTTTTTAAATTTTTATCTATTTTCACGAGCCAGTAATCCGAAGCCCCCTTGCTGGCGCTGCCTTTATCGCCCGCTTTGCCCGATTGTGACGTACCAGCCAGTAAATACCCGCCATCGGGAGTGGCTACCATATCGGCTAGCAGATCTATGTTATCGCCGCCGATGGTTTTATCGGGTAGTTTGGTAAACCGTTGCACCCGGAAACTGGTAGTATGTTCTACAGCGCTGTAAGTAGCATTACCTGCCTGCAAAGCTTTAATTACTACGGTGCCATAACCGGTAAATTTTAACTGATTGCCATATTGCGTAGCTGGCCCCGAAAGCAATTTAAAGGTAACCGGTAAGCCCGAACTAGCCTTGGCCAATAGCGTATAAGGCGTACTGCTTAAACCCTGATCTGCCGGATTAAAGGTAATGGTTTGCACTTTTTTGTTCGGGATATCGAGCTTTACTACCCAAAAATCTTCTGCGCCTTTAGGCTCCTGACTTTTTTCCCAGCCTTTGCCCCCCGCAGAAGTACCGGCTACCCAACAGTTACCATCTTCGGTAAGCGCTAGCCCCAGCGAAAGGCTATTTATATATCGATTAACATTGCTTAAAGCTTTATCCCAGATTTTATTACCCTGGGCATTTAACTTTATTACCCAATAGCTTTCCACCTCACGCCGGGCTTCGGTCATATCCTGGTTTTTACTAGAGTTAGAATACCCCCCGAGCAAAAAACCGCCGTCCGGAGTTGCTAATAGGGCAGTAAGACCATCTCTGTTATTGCCGCCAAAGGTGCGGTCCCATACCTTGGTTCCATTTGCCTTAATTTTAATTACCCAGTAATCCCCCTTGGCCTCGTCTTCAGTGGCATCGCGGCTGGGCTGGCTTTTATCCATACTTTCATCCGATTCGGAAGTACCACCGAGCAAGTAGCCCCCATCTTTAGTAACCGCTAAGGCCGTAAGAAAATCGCTTTTATACCCATCATAAGTTTTGTCCCACTGCTTTGCTCCCTGAGCCGAAATTTTGACTACCCAATAATCCGGGCAAGGATCACCGTCGAAGCCATAAGTACAATCGCTGTTGCGGGGTTCGCTTTTATCGCCGCTTTTATCGGAAGAAGTAGAACCGCCTAGTAAATACCCTCCATCCGGAGTAGCAACCAGGGCGTTTAAATAATCTGAATGGTTACCGCCCAAGGTTTTATCCCAAACTTTATTTCCGCTGGCATTTAGCTTTATAACCCAATAATCATAAGTATTTTGATCGCCTTTATTGGCTTCCGATTTATCGCCACTTATTGTTGAAGATGAATAGCCTCCTAAAATATAGCCGCCATCTGGAGTTAGTTCTACTGTAGTTAACCAATCGGTATTATCTCCACCAAAGGTTTTATCCCATTGTTTACTGCCATCGGATTTTAATTTTACAATCCAGTAATCAATTCCGCCTTCATTTTCTTCGGTTTTATTACCTGATGCTCCCGAAAAAGAATAACCACCCAGAATATAGCCACCATCCAGGGTTTGCTGTACCGACTGCAACGCGTCATAATTATCCCCACCAAAAGTCTTGTCCCATTGTTTACTACCGTCGGCGTTTAACTTTATTACCCAGTAATCGCCGCTACCGCCGGCTACTCCGGTTTTATCTCCCGAAACTGGCGAGTAAGAAGTTCCTGCTAAAATAAACCCACCATCATTGGTTGGCTTTATTGATTCAAAAGCATCGCTGCCAGAGCCGCCGTAAGTTTTATCCCAGATTTTAGTTTGCGCCTGAACACAAAAGGAGCTTACAACACTGATTGTCAGCAAGAAAAAAGAAACTAAACGCCAATTAAAAACAGGCTGGAGTGCATTTTTTGTTGCACAAAATAAGAGTTTACGTGTTTTCATAGTGTTTTTTAAATACAAAGGATTGATTGAGATATGTGAAAGAAGAAAAGCAAGAGAAAAAGCAGGTCTTTTAACCAAAAGGTTAAAGCACTACTGCACCGAGAACGCAATACGAACTATATAGCGATTAAAGTAAAGCTTAAGTACTTAGTAAATTAATATAAACTTGAATATAAATACTACTTCAATCACCCTCTCTTTGGGGTTAACTCTGGCATAGCATTAGGTGGCTGCTAGCTGCTTGTAAAAGTAAAAACCCATAATAGCCGGTAACATCAGATACTAAAGCAGTTGATTTTGTTACCTTTAAATTTTAATTTATTGCCTTATGGAAATTACCCTAACCACACCCGCCTTACTGTTTCCGGCTATCTCGATGTTGCTGTTAGCTTACACCAACCGGTTTATCGCCTTGGCCTCGCTTATCCGGAATTTAAAAGAACAATATACCCGCACCCAGAACATTTTATTGATGGGCCAGATAAGCAATTTGCGCGAGCGTTTATTTTTAATCCGGAACATGCAGGCTTTGGGTATTGCCAGCATGTTTTTGTGCGTGTTGTGTATGTTTGTGTTATTTGCCGAAAACCAAACGGCGGGCAAGTATTTATTTGGGATTAGTCTATTTCTACTTCTGGCTTCGCTAGCTTTATCTTTTCGTGAGATACAAATTTCGGTAAATGCCTTAACCTTAGAATTAAGTGACCTGGAAAACGCCAAAGAAGAGCAAAAAAATTTTCATTCGGCCCGCTAATTTAAATAACTTAAAAGATAAAAGTATAAAACTATTATGGGTTAGACTTTAGGTTAGAAACAATAAAGCAGGCAGATCTTATTGCGCTATAACTTTAGTTCAGGCACATTTTAAATTAGAAGTAGTACCATTATAATCAATTCTATAGCCACAACCGCATGCTGCTCCTCCGTAAACTGCTTAAAAAATACGGCGATACAGTAATCCTGGATATTCCGGATTTGCAACTAGATTCGGGTATTTACTGGATTAAAGGCGCCAATGGAGCGGGCAAAACAACTTTTTTAAAATTTTAGCGGGTTTACTGCCTTACCAGGGGCAAATTTATCTACACGACCAAACCGAGTTAAAGCAAGCAGTTGTCCGGCACCGGCAATTGGTAAATTACAGCGAAGCCGAGCCTTTATATCCCGCTTTTTTAACCGGCCAGGAGTTATTAGACCTGGTAGTGGCAGCTAAAAAACCAACCCCGGCGCAGTTTAATCAATTAATTGAATGTTTACAGGTCAGCCCTTTTCTCTCCAAGCCCATCGGTTCGTATTCTTCGGGAATGTTGAAGAAGTTATCGCTTTTGTTCGCTTTTTTGGGCAAACCCGCTTTGATTATTCTGGATGAACCCTTAATTACGCTGGATGCGTTAGCTGTAGACGCCGTTAATCAGCTTATTCTGGAATATCACCAGGCGCAGCAAGTTAGCTTTCTGCTTTCGTCGCACCAGGATTTTATTACTCACGGCGTACCTATTACCGCCACGCTTTTGTTGGAGAATTATACGTTAAGGTTTGTTCCTTGAGCTAAACTTATTATTTCCTATGAAGCCCTTGCAAGTTATTTGGCAGAAAATACTGGTTTACCCCTACTACCGTGATAACACCGGCTTTTTCTTTTTCTGGATAATGCTTTTGGTGGTATTTCAAAACCCCGGTAATCGCTTGTTTACGGAGCCTTTTTTATCTTCGGTTATTCAAACGCCGGTGGTTTTATCGGTTATATTGGGAGTGCTTCTGCTGTATTTTTTAAAATGCTACCGTTATGTTAAAGCTAAATTAACTCAACCCGAGCACGAATTTTTATTTTTAACCTCACTCCTGCCCGTACGGATAGTTTGGTTTAGCTGGCTGTTGGTTTTTGCAGGGCTATACGCCCCGGCTTTGCTTTATTTAAGTTTGTTACTAAACTCCGCCATTAAGCTACAAACTGGATTTATCTGTTGTGGTTTACTAGGTTTTGGCTTGGTAGCCACTGGTTTCTTCACCGGTTATTTTACTTGGCTGCACCACAGCTTAAAAAGCGAAATCCAGTATACATCCCGCGGGTATTTGCGGTTCGCACCAACTTTTAACTCGCCTTGGTTTATCCTGGGCAAATACATCTGGCAGGAGGCTACTGGTCTGTTTCTGCTTACCAAGCTATTTTGCCTGACGGTAACCTGGTTTTTTTTAAAATTTTATCCATCCACAGATTACGGGGTACGGCTAGCCGCCGTGGGGTTTTTAATGGGCCTGGCGGGTCATAGTTTACTGGTGTTCCGGATGCACTTATTCGCAGAGTCGCGCTTGTTAGTTTTGCGCCAGTTACCTTTTACCAATCGGCAACGATTTATGCTTTTGCTTGTGGCTTATAGCTTTGCCCTGCTACCCGAAGGCTTGTTTTTGTTATCCTACATTCCACTCCAATTCCCAACTGGGCAGGTCATCTTTTTTTACGGCTTTGGCCTTGGCTTTTTACTGTTCCTGCATACCTGGTTATACCGCTCCCAATCGCATCAAAATTATTATCAACAGATTTTCTATCTATTTATTAGCTTATTGTTCCTGATTTTATTTTCTGTACCTGTTTGGTTACTGGCCGGCATTCTGCTCCTGTTAAGTTTTGGTTTACTGCAACGGTTTTACTACCGTTTCGAAGCAAGTTGGTAAGCCTTTGTTTGCCGCACTTTTTCCCGAACCTACTCGTTATTAGAAAAGTATTTTCTAAGTTACAATGAAGAAGCTAATCCTGAACGCGCGCATATTTACTATTTTCGGCTATGCGCTACTGGCAGTTTTTATTATTTCGTGCAGCGGCAAACCAACTATAAAAGCCCTGTTGGGCAAACAAACTCCTTACGAAAAATACGTGCAATCCTTGCGCCTAGCTAAATTGCACCAGTCGGGTTTAGGCCAGGATTGGTTGTTGGCGGGCACTAAAGTTTTGCAAGATTCGCTGCTGTTACCCATTCCTTTTGAGGAAACCGGTTATTTCCGGGCCGAAAAACCGGTTGCTTTTGGTTATAATTTTAAAGCCCGCGAGGGCGAATCTATCCGGATTGCGGCTCAGGCAAAAGCCCGCGAACAAGTTACCTTATTTTTAGATTTGTTTGAAGTAGAAGATGGCCGCCCCCGCAAAGTAAAACACCTGGAATCGGCGGATACCATTGCCTTACAAATAAATTACCGGGTAAAAGAAGATCTAACGTACCTGGTGCGTCTGCAACCCGAACTGCTGCGCAGCGGCAGCTATACTATTTCTATTGTTAGTCAGCCATCGTTGGGTTTTCCGGTGCAAGGCAAAGGCAATAGCGCCATCCAAAGCGTTTGGGGCGCTGTTCGCGACAACGGTGCCCGCCGACACGAAGGAATCGACATTTTTGCGCCTCGTGGTACTCCCGCTGTGGCAGCCACCAAAGGAACTGTTACCCGGGTAGACGAAACGCCCATTGGCGGCAAAGTAGTCTGGCTAAATGATGATATGGCCAACCAGCATTTGTATTACGCGCACCTGGATACCCAACTAGTACAACCCGGGCAGCAGGTAATACCGGGCCAGGTACTGGGTTTAGTAGGTAACACGGGCAATGCCCGCACCACCGTACCCCATTTGCATTTTGGCATTTACCGGTCTGGCCGGGGAGCGGTAGATCCTTATCCTTTTGTGTATACCCCCAATCAAAAGCCTTTGCCTTTACAGGTAAATACTACTTCGTTAGGGCAATGGGCCCGTATTAGCAAAAAAGAAGTAAACGTACGCTTATCGCCGGATAAAAACGGCTCGCTCTTAACTACTTTAAACAAAAATACCGCCGTACAAATTGTAGGTGGGTCGGGTAATTGGTACCGGGTTTTATTACCTACCGGCCAAAGCGGCTATATTATAGCTTCTAACATAGAATCTTTAGAAAAACCACTCAATAATTTGCAGATAACCACCAATACCGAAATTTTAGCCGAACCAATGCCCGATGGCACCCCGATTAACATGGTAAAGGCAAGCAGTAAAGTAACGGTATTAGCCAATTACAGCAATTACTTGCTGGTAAAAACAAACGATGGCACCTTGGGTTGGCTTTTACCAGTTTAAAAAGAAGCACTTTACCAAATAGGCTATTTTTAGATTGATTTAGATTCCTGTTATGGTTTGTGTAATTTTGCGCTGTACTATTTATGCACTTAAGCTGCGTTTTCTTTAATGCCTGAACACCCAAAAAATTTAACTATCCAGGATTTCCGGTATACCTTACCTGAATCAGCAGTTGCTCAATACCCGCTAACAAACCGCGATGCGTCTAAGTTACTTTTTTACCGCGGAGGGAATATTTCGGATCATACATTCCGGGAAATACCGGATTTGCTTCCGTCTGAATCTTTATTAGTTTTTAACGATACCAAAGTAGTACAAGCCCGGCTTTTATTTACCAAACCCACGGGCGGTATCATCGAAATATTTTGCCTGGAACCGGTTTTTCCGCATACCGAAATGCAGCAAGCCATGCAACAAACCGGGTCTTGCCATTGGTTGTGCTTGGTTGGAAACGCAAAACGCTGGAAATCCGGAACACTAGAATTGCCGTTACCGCAAGGCATTTTACAAGCCGAACTGCAAGAGCGCACCGCCGATGGATTTATTATTAAATTTAGTTGGCAACCCGCCATTCTAACTTTTGCCGAAGTGCTGGAAATAGCTGGTAAATTACCCTTACCCCCGTACTTAAATCGCGACGCCGAAGACACGGATAAAAATCGCTATCAAACCATTTATGCTGCTACCGCAGGTGCTGTGGCGGCACCTACCGCTGGCTTGCATTTCACGGAAAACGTACTTGATAAGCTTTCGCAACGAGGTATCCAACAAACAAAAGTAACTTTACACGTAGGCGCCGGCACGTTTAAACCAGTAAAAGCCGCGGCCATGGCAGATCACCCCATGCACGCAGAAGAAGTTTATGTACCTCTTACAACCATTCGCCGCCTGCAAAACCAATTAACCAAGCCAGTTATTCCGGTAGGCACAACCTCTTTGCGCACCCTCGAAAGTTTATATTGGCTGGGAGTTTTAATAAAACAGAACCCCAATACAGATCTGTTGCACGTACCGCAATGGCTCGCTTACGAAGCCGACCATACCTTGCCAAGTACTTTTGCCGCCTTGCAAACTTTAATTGATTATTTAGAAGCTAAAAATTTAAATTTTCTGCGGGCTACTACCCAGCTTATAATTGCCCCGGGTTATCAGTTCCGGATTTGTACTGGTTTAATTACTAATTTTCACCAACCGGAAAGCACTCTTTTACTATTGGTATCGGCGCTTATCGGAGATAATTGGCGCAGGGTGTACGCGCATGCCCTCCAGAATAACTACCGTTTTTTGAGTTACGGCGATAGCTCGTTGTTATTACCGTAAGTTAAATTAAGCCAAAAATTATCTTTTGCTCCGCTGCTCGGTTTTGTTAGCAGTGGTAGCCAAATAATCATTTACATTAAAATCTATCTGCATCTCCAGCTTTCCATCTTTTTCTACCAAGTAGCTAAAAGTAGAATAATCGCTGCTGAAAGCCAGCGTCCAGATACTAGGTGCAGATAAACTTAATAAATTTTTAGTATAGGTATCAGCCGGAAAAAACTGCATAAAGGCCGTTCCGTTTCCTTTTGTTTGGCCGCCGTACAAGTTAATTTCATGCGTCTGGCCGTTTTCTTTTTTAATCTCGTGTTTCAGAAAAAAACCAGTAGCCGTACGTTCCAGAATTAAAGTACGAAATACCTTTTCGCCTACGTAAATAGGAATACGCATCTCGCTCTTGGTGCAACTGGCTACTTCTATCGATACGGGTTGCCCAGCTAATAACGCCGATGGCATTTCGGGAAAGATGGTTTGCCCCGCCAGCTTTTTACCTTGCAGGCTTTCTAATGTCTGATAAAAAGCTTCGTTAGCCGTACGCAAGCTACTGTTTCCGGTGGTTGGGGTACGCATACAACCCGTAAACGTAAAAAGCAGCAAAACTACCAGAAAAGATTTAGCCACGTATTTTCGATACAGCCTATGTAAGACTTTCATGCGATTTTATAAAAACAAGCGATTAAAAGTGGCGGTAAAAGAAAGTTGAACCAGCAAAAAACGTAAATATCTTATCATCTTGGTTATTTTTTAAATATTAAAATTTTACCAAATTATTTTATCAGCAACCACCACTTTATAACCTTGCAAAATATTATTTAACACTCTAGAGCGCATGTAAAAGCCAGCCTTATTAACCATTAATCAAATATATAGTGCGGTTCAGCTTTTTCAAAATAACAATTTTACCCGTAGCAACCTTAATCAATTTTCGCAGCACTATATTTGTATAATCCAATTAAAACCTAGTAATAGCACCAATATCTATTTTTTTAAATTTTTAAAAATCAGGTTAAACAACAGTAATAACCTTAGTTTCTTAAGGCAAAAAATTAAGCCCCGAAATAGATCCCGTAAAAATTAAGTGGCGTTAAGGAGTGCAGCTAGTAATTAACTTACCATTCAGGTTAGAGGAATAAAATATTAAGAATTTTTTAACAAAATTTTTGCATCTTAAAAAATCCTTCTTTAATATTGGGTCGTCAAGTAAATGAGAATGAAACAAGTAACAAACGCTTTTTACTTTTACTACTATTTTTTTAGCACCTCGCAGGGGTCTTAAGAGAAAAGTATTGCGTTTAGCTTAACAAAATATAAAACTCCAAAGCCCCGAAAATTCGGGGCTTTTTTTTTAAAATTATGAGTACTTTAAAAATAGCGATTCAAGGTGGCCCGGCTTCTTTCCACGATGTAGTGGCGCAGCAGTATTTTGCTGGTCAAGCCATCGAGATTGTTCCGTGCATGACTTTTCAGCGGGTATGCGCCGCCGTAAAAAACCGCGAGGTTGATTTCGGGGTGATGGCTATTGAAAATGCCCTAGCCGGCAGCATTCTGGGAAATTATTCGCTGTTGCAGGATTATCCGGTATCTATTATTGGGGAAGCTTACTTACCTATCGAACAAAATTTATTGGCGTTACCGGGTCAATCTTTGGCTGATATAAAATTAGTGCGGTCGCACCCCATGGCTTTGTTACAGTGCACCAACTTTTTAGAAGAAAATCCGCACATCCAGGCCTTAGAATCAGCGGACACGGCTGAAAGTGCCCGCGAAATCCGGGAAAATAACTTAGTGGGAGTAGGCGCTATTGCCAGTAAAATGGCCGCCCAGCGCTACGAGTTAGAGATTGTAGAAGAACGCGTTGAAAATTATAAAGAAAATTATACCCGTTTCATGATTATATCGCGGAAGCCGCTTGCCGATAAAAGCCAGGCAAACAAGGCTTCCGTTATTTTCACGCTACATCACCGCGCCGGCGAACTGGCTAAAATCTTAGATGTTTTCCGGGATGTATCCATCAACTTATCTTTGATTCAGTCTATTCCAATCTTGAGCCGGCCAACCGAGTTTGCCATTTTACTGGATCTGGAATGGGAAGATTATACCACTTTTGAAGAAGCGATTGGTTTAATTACGCCGCTGATTGTGGAAATGAAAATTTTGGGTATTTACAAAAGAGCCAAAAAGTAACATGATTATTGCCAAAGCAAACCGGCTGAACGAAGTACAAGAATACTACTTTGCCCGCAAACTAGCCGAAGTACGCGCTTTAATGGCCCAAGGCAAAAAAATAATAAACCTGGGCATTGGCGATCCGGACTTACCGGCTTCCGAAAATACCGTGCAGGCCCTTACTGCTTCGGCAGAATTGCCTACCAGCCACGGGTACCAGCCATACCGCTCTATTCCAGCGCTGCGCACTGCCATGGCCGATTGGTATGCTCAAACGTATGATGTTACCCTGAATCCGGAAACGGAAGTATTGCCATTGCTGGGATCTAAAGAAGGCGTATTTCATATTTCGCTGGCTTTTTTAAACCCCGGCGATAAAGTATTAATTCCGAACCCGGGTTATCCGGCCTATGCCGCCGTTACCAAGTTAGTTGGTGCCGAACCGGTTTATTTTGATTTAACCGCCGGAAACAACTGGCTACCCGATTTAGCAGCTTTAAATCAGCAGGATTTAAGTGGGGTAAAACTTATGTGGCTAAACTACCCGAATATGCCCACGGGCGCTTTAGCCAGCGAAGCTGATTTTTTAAAAATTATCGATTTCGCCAAAACTAACAACATTTTAATTGTACACGACAACCCTTATAGCCTGGTACTCAACACCAAACCACCGGTAAGTATTTTGCATGCACCGGGAGCAATGGATTGTTGCCTGGAACTTAACTCGTTAAGCAAATCGTTTAATATGGCCGGTTGGCGGGTAGGTATGGTACTGGGGCAAAAAGAGTATATAGACGCGATTATTACGATAAAGAGTAATTTAGATTCGGGTATGTTTTTGCCGGTGCAGCAAGCCGCCATTGAGGCCTTGCAAAATCCGGAAAGCTGGCACGCCGAACGAAATGCTGTTTATCATCGCCGGCGGGAATTAATTTACCGGTTACTGGATTTACTAGGTTGTAAATACACTACCGAAGCTACGGGCATGTTTGTCTGGGCCCGGGTGCCTGACGAAATAAAGGATGTAGAAGCTTTTTTAAACACCATACTCTATGAAGCCCACGTGTTTTTAACACCCGGCAAAATATTCGGATCAAACGGCGAACGGTACGTGCGCGTATCGGTTTGCGCTACAGAAGAAAACATAAATCAAGCAATTCAAAATATTCATCACTTTTTAACTGTTACACAATGAGCCCTAAACCTCAAATCGATGTCCTGACCGAATCTGCTTTAATCAATGCAGACGGATCTCCGCTTATTATTGCTGGCCCTTGCAGCGCCGAGTCGGAGGAACAAGTAATGGCCACTGCCCACGGCATTAAAGCAATTCCGGGCGTAAATATTTACCGGGCTGGTATCTGGAAACCCCGTACCCGGCCTAATTCATTTGAAGGTGTAGGTGTACCCGGCTTAAAATGGTTAAAAAGAGTAAAAGCTGAAACTGGTCTGCGGGTAGCTACCGAGGTAGCTAATGCCATGCACGTGTACGAATCGTTAAAAGCTGGTATAGATGTAATGTGGATTGGTGCCCGTACTACAGTTAACCCTTTCACGGTACAGGAAATTGCCGATGCTTTACGCGGCACTGATATTCCGGTATTGGTTAAAAACCCGGTTAACCCCGATTTACAATTATGGATTGGTGCGATTGAGCGTTTAAACCAGGCTGGTTTGCGCCAGATTGGTGCTATTCACCGTGGTTTCTCTACGTTCGATAATGCGCCTTACCGCAACTTACCAAAATGGAACAGCGCCATTGAGTTCAAGCGCCTATTGCCCGAAATTCCGTTAATCTGCGACCCAAGCCACATTGCCGGTAACCGCGAGTTATTATTGCCGGTTGCGCAAAAAGCAATGGACTTAGCTATGGACGGTTTAATGATCGAAACCCACATTGATCCATCGGTAGCGTTGAGCGATGCGGCCCAGCAGGTAACCCCGGAAAACTTAGGCAAAATGTTAGCCAGCATCCGTTTCCGGAAGCCCGAAGGCGAAGAATTAGCCGAAGACGATCACCACTTACTCGACGAAATGCGGAAGCAAATTGATGAACTGGACGACGAAATGGTAGAAGTATTTGCCCGTCGCGCCCGCTTATCGCGCAAAATTGGCGAGTACAAAAAAGCGCACAACATGACTGTTTACCAGGTAAAACGTTGGGACCAAATTATTGCTGACCGCTTAGAGCACGCTCGTAAAAATGGTTTGGATGAGACTTTCATGAAATCTGTTCTGCAAAGCATTCACCAATATTCCATCAATATTCAAACAGAAGTTTTAAATAAACAAGAGCAAGCTGCCAAGGCTTAATCTATTATTTTTTTTAAAACAAAAACGGTCGCTTTATCTAAGCGACCGTTTTTGTTTTAAGCTGTTTTTTAAAATTTGATGAGCAGGTGCTACCGGGTTTGTTTTCCTCTATTCTAGTTCATCTATAGTCTAATTCCCTTACTTCTAATTTACTAGTGCACGTTTTCCAATCTGGGTCTATCCATTCTCTGGGGCAAGTTTTTAAACTTGTACCTACCTATAGGGTAAAGTCTGTGACTTTACTTCGGCTAAAAGCCGGAACCTGCATCGGCTTTAACAAGCTGCTAAAAAGTAAATTTTTAAAAATTTAGTATGTTTCCGTATTTACTTGGAGCCGACTCCCGTCTCCATTTACTGGTTCCATCGTATTTGAACGGGCTGAGTTTGCCTCGTGGCTGGCGGGCCTCGTTTGGCTCTTTCGGGCTGGTCTAAGCTTCCTTTCCTCCTTACGTCGGAATTTTGCTGCGCAAAACCAGAACCTTAGAAGGCCCTCAAGACCCAAACTGGTGTCTGTTGTTAGTTGCTACGGCTTTTCTAACTTCACGCAAGAAAATTTAAAAATTAGCATTGGATAGAATACTATTTACCTCCGTCTAAGCCATATTTATCCAATAAATAAACCAGAGCGGCCATAGAAGCGCCGCCCAGTTCCAGTTCGCGCTTATTCACTTTATCAAAGGTATCGTTGGAAGCGTGGTGGTATTGAAAATAGCGTTGCGAGTCCGGTAAAAAGCCAATCAGGGTCGCGTTTTTGTCAGCTTCACCCAATGGGCCAATATCGGTACCGGCGTGGCCCGGACCAATATCGTGGAGGCCGTAAGGCGCTAACAAGGGCTTCCAATTTTGAAGGGCTTTTATTTTGTCGGGTTGGCCTTCAATGCCAAAACCGCGAGGAGTAAACCCACCGGCATCCGATTCTATGGCGGCCACATGGCTTTCGTTATTGGTTTTCGCTAGTTCGGCGTATTTACGACCGCCCCGCACACCGTTTTCTTCGTTCATGAACATCACGGCTCTAATGGTCCGTTTGGGCCGGTAATTCATCGATTTAAACAGGCGCAACACTTCAATGGATTGTGTGCAGCCGGTACCATCGTCGTGGGCGCCATCGGCTAAATCCCAAGAATCTAAATGGCCACCTACCGCAATAATTTCATTGGGTTTTTCGCTGCCGCGTAACTCCCCAATCACGTTGTAAGATTTTACATCGGGTAGCGTTTGGCAATGCATTTCGAAAGAAAATTTTAAATTTTGGTCGGTTTTCAGCATCTGACTGAGCTTATCGGCACCGTTCGTGCTAATGGCGGCGGCGGGTATTTTTGGTACCGATTCGTCGTAGCGCAACGAGCCGGTATGCGGAAAATCATCCTGAAATAAGTTTAATGACCGGACTATCACCCCAACGGCGCCCAGCTTAGCCGCTTCGGAAGGCCCTTGACGTCGTTGATCGCCAGCTTCACCATAGGCGATAAACGTTTGTACATGCCGCGGATCCATGGGCCGGTTGAAAAAAATAATCTTACCCTGCACTTTACTGCGGCCTAAAGCTTTTAGCTCATCCAGAGTTTTTACTTCGATTATATTGGCGGTTAAAGCAGTTTTTCCGGTACTTACGGAGCCGCCCAAAGCACAAATAGGTACTTCTACTTTGGTCTTACCTGTTTGGATGCTGGCTTTTTCTTTAGCGCCACGTACCCAATGCGGCACCATTACTTCCTGCAAGTACACTTTATCAAAACCGTAGCTTTCCATTAATTGCCGGGACCATTGCACGGCTTTTTCGGCTTCGAGCGAGCCACTTAACCGGCCGCCAATTTTGTTACTTAAATAATCCAGATTCTTGTAACTCTGACCGTTAGTTAAAGCTTCGTCAAAGATCTTGCGGATAAACACCGAATCAGCAGCCGTTTGCGCAAAAGCGTTAGTTGAAATAAAAAAAGCAATTAAAAACAAAAAAGACCGGAGGTACATCATAAAACAAGGCAATTCTTTATTCTGGAACTCAAATAACAAGATTTAACTTAATTTTTAAACTCTCCCGTCAGATTATTATTTCATTTTACCCTTACTCCTGTTCTGCCTGGCCTCTTTAAAATCATAAAAAAGATAAAATTTAAAAATAAAACTATTTATTTAGTTGTATAACTAAAATTTTAGTTATACGTTTATACACTTAATTATCAAACACTACACCCAGCCATTGACTTATTCCCCTACTACTTTATGAAAGAATTAACCAAAGCGGAAGAACAGGTAATGCAAATTATCTGGGATTTAAAAAAAGGGTTCGTAAAGGACTTTCTTGAAAAGTTACCAGAGCCAAAACCGGCCTATAACACGGTGTCTACGATTGTGCGGATTCTGGAGAAAAAAGGATTTTTGGGGTACACGGCTTATGGAAAAACCCACGAATACTATCCTATTATACAGAAACAGCAGTACAGCAGCTATTACCTCAAAAATTTTGTGAGCGGGTACTTTGGCGGCTCCTTCGAAAAACTGGTTTCGTTTTTTGCCAAAGAAAAAAACATGGATATCCAGGAGCTGGAAGAAATGCTGAAACACGTGCGTCAGGATTTAAACGAACCACAAGATGAATAAAGTACTCTTCTACCTGCTGGAATCGAGCGCTTGTTTGCTCGTCTTTTACCTACTATACACCCTGCTCCTGAAACGGGAAAACTGTTTTCAGTACAACCGGTTTTATTTGCTGCTCACCCCGCTGCTGTCGTTGAGTATTCCTTTGGTAGAACTGCCTTTTTTACAACAACCCGAACCTATAACCATTTTTGTGGCGGAACAATTAGCCCCCGTAACTATTACGGTGCAGCGGGCGGGAGCTTCTGCCGCTTACTGGCTTACCTGGCATACCGGCCTGTTATTCTTATACGGTATTGGACTTACTTTTTTTCTTTTCCGGCTCTTACGGCAACTTTACCAACTGCACCGGTTTACTCAAAAAACACTAACCAGCCGGTTCTATTGGCAAAACATACGGGTTCATAAAACCGAAGGAGTGCAATCTACCTTTTCGTTCTGGAATTGTATCTACCTGGATAATAGCCAAACATTAAGCGCAGTTGAAACGGAGCGGGTACTATTGCACGAAGCCGTACATGTGCGCCAAAAACACAGTCTGGATATTTTATATCTGGAATTTTTAAAAATTATCTTCTGGTTTAACCCGCTGCTTTACTTATACCAACAAGCCCTAACCCATACCCACGAGTTTATTGCTGATGCGGCCGTGCTGCGCACCACTACCCCCGAAACCTACGCCCGCCTACTGGCCCGCCAAATGCTGCACCGGCTGGAGTTTTCTTTTGGTAATTATTTTAATAAATCCCTCACCTTAAAACGAATGAACATGCTACAGCAAAATTATCGTCGTCCGAGTAAATTAAAACAGTTAGCGGCGCTGCCCACGTTTGGCGTGCTGGTATTTATGCTGGCTTGCGCCGAGCCAGAAACCCCAATAAGCCAATCGCCCGTAACCAGCAGTGAAAGCAGTACCTTAAAAGCTGATAATGACGAGGTATTTACTTTCGTAGAACAAAATCCGCTTTTCCCCGGCGGTTTAGAAAAGATGTTTCAATTTTTAGGTAAAAACATTAAATACCCGAAAGCCGCCATCGATGCCAACCTAGAAGGCAATGTAATTGCTGAATTTGTAGTAACTAAAGAAGGTAAGATTACCGACTTAAAAATTGTAAAAAGTTTAAGCCCCGAAACCGATGCCGAAGCCAAACGGGTGATTGCCCTAATGCCTGATTGGGAACCCGGCAAGCAGGATAGTAAGCCCTTAAACGTGAAATACACCTTACCCATTAAGTTTGCTTTGGATGATGATGCTTCTTCTGAAAAAGCCAGAGGATTTATCCAGTACCAAGACAAAACAAACAAAACCATTTTTACCCAAGTAGAGGAATTACCGCAATTTCCGGGAGGGATGGAGAAAATGTATACTTTTTTAGGTAAAAACATAAAGTATCCAACGGCTGCTCAAAAGGCCAGTGTAGAAGGAATGGTAATTGTTCAATTTATAGTAACCGATCAAGGAGCTATTCAGGATTTGCAAATTTTACAAGGGTTAACCGATGAGACCAACGCGGAGGCCTTGCGGGTAGTTAAATCCATGCCTACCTGGCAACCGGGCAAACAAAACGGAAAGCCGGTAAATGTACAATATACCTTACCCCTACGCTTCTCTTTAGGGGCCACTGAACTCAAAAAAGGGCCCCAACCCCAAAAAACAGGCTTTTTCTGGAATAATAGCCGAATTCATTGGAGAATGTCCTTGCATAATAACTGCTAAGCTCTCCAGCTTAAAAAAATTTAAAAATTCGGGTACAAACAAGTAGTAACCAATAATCTTAAATTTTAGAGTACAGTTTAATCAGAAAACTAATACGCTGCAACCGAAAAGGCTCCTTAATTGGGAGCCTTTTCGGTTATTTTTTTATCTTTCATTTCCGGCTTTTCTTCCAGCTCCCATTCATTATTTAATTGCGGGATAGCGTGGTAAGCCGTTAAGTCGAACTGACAAGGTACCACCGACACGTAGTTATTAGCCAGAGCCCATTCGTCGGTATCTTCGCCTTTGTCGGAATTTACGAAGCTGCCGGTCATCCAGAAATAACGGCGTTTATTGGGGTCCAGGCGTTCATCAAATTCTTCCTGCCAACGCGCGTGCGCCTGCCGACAAATTTTTATTCCCGCAATAGGGGTAGCTGAATTCTTGGGAATATTTACGTTTAAAGCGGTATTTACCGGAATACCGTGTTTTAAAGCCTGCCGTACGATTTGCTCTACAAAAGGCTCGGTGTGCGAAAAATCAGCCTCGTGGCCGTAGTCGCACAACGAAAAACCAATCGCCGGCAAGCCTTCAATAGCTGCCTCAATAGCCGCCGACATGGTGCCGGAATACAATACACTAATGCTGGAATTAGAACCATGATTAATGCCACTTACCACCAAATCGGGCTGGCGATTTTTTAAAACGTGGTGTTTTGCCAGTTTCACGCAGTCGGCGGGAGTGCCGGAGCATTCGTAGGCTTCCACGTCGGGAAAAGCGGTGGATTTATCTAAACGCAGGGTATTAGCCACAGTAATGGCGTGCCCCATACCTGATTGAGGTCCATCGGGCGCTACCACTACCACTTCCCCTATTTTTTTCATTACTTTCACTAAAGTTTGAATACCAGGGGCAGTAATGCCATCGTCGTTGGAAATTAGTATTAACGGTTTTTTCGAAGCCATAAGAAATGCAGTATTTAATGCGGCAAAAGTAAAAGAAATACCGCGGTTGTACATGAATAAATCTTTAATTAAGCATACTCGTTAAATCCCCTTAGGGTTAATAAACCGAGTTTTTAATTAGCAGCTACGGCAAAAGCAAAAATTTAAAAAATCCCATTTACTACTTCTTTATCAGCCATTATGTTAAAAAAATATATCTTCTGGATGATTGTGCAGCTAACGCTATTAAGTTGCCAACCTAAAAAATCAGAAAATACTACGGAGTCAGCGTCTACGTCTTCAACTACCACCTTAGATTCCGTTCGCCCCGAAACCATATCACCCGACGGAACCGTAACCCGTTTAGATTCTGTGGGAGATGCTTCTGCTACATCAGCACCGGCTACCTCAAGAGGTTCAGGCACAACAAGCTGGCAAATTTCTAAAAATAAAATCGGACCTATCCACATTGGGATGCATGTAGATGCCCTCCGAAAAGCAGTGCCGGCGGAAATGATAAAAGAAGTACCCATTACGCGCGAAGGTCGGGGTACAAAAGCGTACGAAATCCGGCAATCGGCTACGGAGCAACCTGCCGGCCTGCTCATAGAAGAAACCTGCGAACCAACCTGTCGGGTTTGGCGGGTACACGTGCAAAGTGCAGCTTACAAAACTAAAGAAGGATTAGGGATAGGTGCTACCTTAGGCGAGGTAAAAAAACATTACAAGCTTAGTTATTTAGGCGCCGGCGAAACCGAGATTGTAGCCGTATCCGACGATGCCAAGCTCACCTTTATGCTGGATGTAAGTAAGTTACCCGAAAAGCAAGTACCACGGTTAAATCTGGAAAACACCCCCGATAACACTCCCGTACTGGGCATGCTTATCTTGTAAAATAATTATTTTTAAAATTTTCTATTTCTGCTACGTTTAAGCAAGATCATTCAGGGCTCAGGAACGCTGCTAGTTGCAAATAAGGAACTCTAACTACCTTCGCAAGCGCATAAGGTTTTTTCGGCAGTACAAATAGTGGTGTAACCTTCGTCGAGATCTTTGACAAATTGGGCAAGCTGGGTGTTATACTCCTGCACCGCTTCTAACTTTTTTTCGTCAGGCTTTTGCTTGATCAGTTCATTCAGTTGTTCTACTTTTTTGGTGAGCTCGTTATTACGCTCGGCTAGCTTTACAATATGCGGCGGAATGGTTTCTTCGGAAGCATACTTGCTTTTAATACTAGTCTCGATGCAGTATTTCTTTTTTAAAAATTCCAACGCTTTTTTATCGGCGGTAGCTTGTAGAGTTTCTTTTTGCGCCAAAGCTTGCTTTATGCGATATGCTTCGTAACGGGTATCATAGTTAATTACAGCGGTTTTTACCTTTTCGCGGCACAGAGTACACTTGGTAATGCTGGCTTTTTCGGTTAGGTTGGTGCGCAGATTTACCGTTTCTTCCGAAGCATCTGCTTCTGTTAAACGATTGGTTTCTTTTTCAAACACCTCACGGTATTGTTGGTTCTCCAGCTCATTAATAATACGAGTTATAGCGGCACCCTCGATGGTAGTGGATAAAAAATCTTTACCGGGTAAGTCTACGGAGTGCAGTTTGGTTAAGTAGGCTTCGCGTTTACTGGCATTAGTTACGCTTCTGCCTTCGTCTTCCAGCTCCAGTAAGGTTAATACCAATTCTTTGCTATTTTTTAAGTTATGATCCGCATCCAAATACAATTCGGCGTTATTTACGATGCTGGCGTACTCCGGCCGGAAAATATTCTGGTAGATTGTATTCTTTGTAAATTCCCGCTCGCGCACTCGTTGTAAGGTTTTTAACGCCCGGTAATTTTGAATAACCGAAAACAAACTTTTGGAATTAACCTCCGAAATATTGTTTTTATAGTTTAGCTTATAATCATTTAAGCTTTGCTTTAAATCGGCGAAGGTGCGCAGAAATTCGATAAAATACATTTCCTGCTTAAAAGTTTCGTCGTTTACTAAACCGGCTTCGTGGGCATTGTTTATCTTTTGCTTGCGTTTTTCAATGGTTTCGGTGTTTATTTCGTTGCCGCTGAGCACATCGGTTTTGTACAACGATTTATAATTGGCTACTACCAGGTAAGGATATTCTTTGTAATCAAAAACAGTTTCCAACTTACGCCGGTCTAAACCGTTGGGGCTATTGGCTAACAACTCATTGGCTTTGGCAGCTTTAATGGCTACATTTTTTACATCGGGCGGCACCAAGGCGTATACCCGCACCGAGTGCAGCCGCGTATCAAAATTATGCCCTTCGTACAGCCGGATGGTTGAACTAAATTTATACTCGGTTTTGCGGGAACTCGTACCCAGCAGTTTACCAAACTCCCCTACTAAAGACATTAAAGCGCCGGATGGTGCAGCCGTAAGGCTGGCGATATTCTGCAGTTGCAAAGCTACTAAACTAAAAACCTGCTCGCGGGCATTATCGGCAATGGCTTTGGCTTCAATAGTGGCGTCGATGCTTTTTCCGGTAGTAGATAGGGGCATTTTATCGATAATCCGGATTACGTCAATGTTATCGCTTACCTGGGCAGTAAGCTCTTTATTGTCGTTTTTAACGTAAAAGTTGTAAAGCGGGTAAACTATGCTCTCGTTCCCAAATAATTTTAAATTTTTAAGTTGCGCCGTAATCAGGAGGTACTCCAGTTCCTGCTTGTAATTGTTTTTGTTTTTGCCCACCCCGGTGCGCAGTTCGTTAATAACGCGGGTAAATTTATTACCGTTAAAAAGGTAAATATCCGTTGATAAATACTGCCACTCGTCAGTAAACGCGTATTTATCGGTGTAAGAATATCCCAGGCGGGTTTCAATGCCGTTTTGCGCGTTTGCCGAAAAACAGCCCATAATAAACAACCAGGTAAGTAGCAGCGGATAATTTACTTTTTTCATAGAGAAACCAGAGTAAAAACAGTCCTAAGACAATTTTTTAAACAACTATGTTCTCAAAGAAAAGGCCAATTTTAAAGTTCTAAGAATTGAACTATTTTATGATGTTTGAATGCAAATGTCCTCCTTACATTAAAGCTAAATTGCTACTAATTACCTAACTAAAAATTGATAATAGCTGGTTAGAATAAAACTCAGAAAATAAAATTTTTAAAAAATTTATTTTCTGAGTTCGTTGCCTATAACCAACAGTGAGTCGGGAGGCTCTAGAAGTAAGGGCAACTACGTATAACCAGCCAGTAGCGCTAGTTTACCTTAGCTGTTTTTTGATATGCGGCAATCCCGGCATCCAGGAATTTTATAAAATTGCTGACGTCTAAATCGTAGGCGATGGGCTTAACCAACGGCTTACCATCGGGCCCCATTAATACATAAAACGGCTGCGCATTATTCTGGAAAGCCGTAATCTGAAAATCCGCATACTTTTTACCAATGGTAGTTTTTTGCTTCTGATCGTAAGTAGAGGTATACCACTCGTTTTCGGGTAAAGTAGTTTTATCATCTACATACAAAGCCACTACCACAAAATCATTTTTTAACCGGCGCAGTACTTCCGGGTCTGACCATACATTGGCTTCCATTTCGCGGCAGTTCACGCACCCATGGCCGGTAAAATCAATAAAAATAGGCTTGTTTTGTTCCAGCGCACACCGTTTGGCTTGGTCCAGATCAAAGTAACCTTGGATGCCGTGGGGCAAATGTAAGAAATCGGCGTATTTTGGTTTTTCGCACAAGGTACTAACCGCCTGGTTATTATTGCCGGTAGTTCCGGAAGTAAATAAACGGGATAAATCAAAATCGTGGGTGCTTTGCGGCGGCAAATAGCCCGCTAAGGCTTTTAACGGTGCCCCAAGTAAGCCCGGAATTAAATACACTACAAAGCTAAATGTAATAATAGCCAACGATAAACGCGGCACGCTGATGTAAGGTAAATCGCTGTCGTGGGCAAACTTTAGTTTACCAAGTAAATAAAAACCTAGCAAGGTAAAAAGCACAATCCAAATAGCCAGGTAAATTTCCCGGTCCAGTATTCCCCAATGGTAGGCCTGGTCGGCTACACTTAAAAACTTCAGGGCTAAAGCCAGTTCTATAAAACCCAGACAAACTTTTACAGAGTTAAGCCAGCCACCGGATTTCGGCAAATTCTGCAACCACGACGGGAATGCTGCAAATAAAGTAAACGGCAAAGCAAAAGCCAGCGAATACGCAAACATACCGGTTATGGGCTTTAACGTTTCGCCCCCGGCCGATGCTACCAAAATACTGCCCACAATAGGGCCAGTGCAGGAAAACGACACCAGCACCAAAGTAAACGCCATAAAAAAGATGCCGTACCAGCCGCCTTTATCGCTTTGGCTATCGGCTTTATTTACCAGGCTGCTGGGCAGGGTAATTTCGAACAAACCTAAAAAGGATAAGCCAAAAAGCAGAAATATTAAAAAAAAGAGCCCATTCGGCAACCAATGGGTACTGATAAAATTAGCCGCATCTGGTCCGGCAATTTTTGAAAAAACAACTCCGATTAAAGAATAAATAACAATAATGGATAATCCATAAGCCAAGGCTTTTAAGAAAGATTCGCCCCGCCCCCGGCTGTTACCGGTAAAAAAAGTTACGGTCATGGGCACCATCGGAAAAACGCAGGGCGTAAGCAAGGCTACCAACCCCGAGCCAAAAGCCACTAGAAAAAACGTCCACAGGTTGGAGCCGGTCTGGAGTTCGCCTCCCATATCTACGTTGGCAGAAATGGCGGTAGTCGAATCTGGAGTGTTGGAAGTTGCGGCCACTTGCGCTTTCTTTCTAGCTGAATCGGCTAAAGCAGAGTCCACGCGGGTGATTACATTTTGAAAATCAGGATTATCGGCCAGTAATGTTTCAGGCTCTTCGGAACGGAGAGCAGGTTTTGTTGTTGCCAGAGGTGCCGGATTATTGCTTGCCTGCGGCGTTGCTGTAGTTGCCGGATTATTATTGATTACAATTGGCTCGCCGGTAACAGCAATGGGTTCCAGGGTAAACGATTCTTCGAACGGAATACACTTGCCATCTACTTCGGTACAAACCTGGTATTCTACGGAGCCACTCAGGCGTATATCTTTTTGTAAAACTTTAATGCGCTGCCGAAACTGAGCGGTTTTGGTAAAGTATGTAACATCGCCTTCAAATATCTTATCAAACTTTTTCTTCGGATTTACCGGAATAATTTTACCTAGAAGCTGATAAGAAGGGTGCGGCGTAAACGTAAAAGTGGTTACCGTGGGGCCCACGTTTGGGTCGAAGTCGCTGGAATATAAATACCAATCCGGATCTATTTTTACGTTAAAAACTACTTCTATTTCGTCGCCGGTTTTTGCTTCTTTTTTAGACCAGGTATAAGCCCAGGTGGCTGGTTTTAACACCTGACTAAAAGTATTCTGGAGAAAGAATAAAAAGAAAAATAAAGAAAGTATAGCGCGGTTCAGGGGTATCATGTAATCGGATTCAGGGTAAAAATTACTACAAAATAAAGCAATTAGCGGCACATAAAATAACCACTCGTTTTTACCTGTGCCGCAAAACAGCCATCAGGAAAATTAGGATGTATGCTTATAACAGATTACCTCCGATAACAGTTTAAGCCCCACTACAGTTTCCGGATTGCTGAGTTAGGCGTTCAAGCAACTTACATCAGTTTGAGCGTTGGTTTAAGTAAAAATTTTTAAAATTTTTGATTCCTCAACTTCTCATAATTCCCTAAATACCGCTGCCTCCACCTTAATTACAAGCATTATGAAACATCCGGGTAAGGTTACTAGTTAAAAACAAAATATCTGCTGTTTTATGTCGTTTGTAAAAGTTCGTGACGCAAATAAATTTTGGTTGCTTTTTCGTAATCCGGTATTAACTGGCTGCACTTTCGTGTTTACCTTATTTTGGTTATACAGCGGTTTTGCCACCACTAATTTTTTCAACTGGCTACTCGAAAATCTGCTTACCTTGCCGGGCTTAATGGCATTTGGCTTTTTTTATGTGCGTTATTCTTTATCGCATAAAAGCGTGGTCTTTGTATTCTTGTTTTTGTTACTGCATTTATACGGTAGCCAGTATACGTACCAGAACAATCCGGTGGGTTATTGGCTGCAAGATGTCTTTCACTTATCGCGTAACCACTACGATCGGATAGTACATTTTAGTTTTGGCTTGTTAATGGCCTTGCCCATGTACGAAATATGCCGGTACCATTTAAAAAACGCCCGCTGGTTACCCTATCTTATTCCTCTGGAGCTTACCCTATCCATGAGCGTGCTGTTTGAATTAATAGAATGGATTTTTTCGACCTTGTTTGTGCAAGATAAAGCTTCGGTATATTTGGGAATGCAGGGCGATATTTGGGACGCACAGAAAGATGTGGCATTGGCTTTTCTGGGAGCAGTTATTGCAGTATCTTTTATTTGGTTTAACACCCATAAAAAAGTTACCACCCGGCAACCTGGAAGCAAAAATTTTTAAAATTTTTGCCTATACTCATCTAACAACCTTTCTATTTCAAAAGCCTGTATGCATTATCTAAAAGTAAATTAGCTTACATAAAACTCTATCGGTTTACAAAAATAAAAAAAACGGCTGCTCAAGGAGCAGCCGTTTAAAATTGTGTGTAGGAACAGTAATCTGTTATAGGCAACTCTCTTGCCAAACTTTTCCTGCAAACCTAAATTATTGCTTTATTACTATATACTGGCTTTATAATAATAAAGTAAATTCTAAAAATTATATTTAGAGCATTAAGGTATAATGCGTATATCCCTAATTATTTAATTTCAATAAGATTACAGCCAAAGACGATAAACAAAAAAGGCCCTACTGTTACCAGTAGGGCCTTTATCATTAACTAAATTTAAAATTATTTAATATCTCCGCGTTCGGCAGCTTTCTTCAATTTCTCGTTTGCAAAGATCGCTACTTCTACCCGGCGGTTAGCTTGTTTACCGGCAGCGGTAGTATTATCAGCCACGGGCTGGCTAGAACCAAAACCCTGCGAAGTTAACCGGCTCGACTCTACCCCTAACGAAGTAATGTAGTCAGCAACAGCTTGCGCCCGGCGTTCAGATAAGGGCTGGTTGATAGCATCGGAACCCGTATTATCCGTGTGACCTTGTACCATTACGTTGGTATCGCCATACTTTTTAAGCGTAGCGGCTAAACTTTCAATATCAGCTTTAGAAGTAGGCTGTAACTCCGCTGAGTTGGTGGCAAATAAGATTCCGGAGTTAAATGTAATTTTAATACCTTCACCTACCCGCTCAATTTTTGCGTTTTCCATATCACGGCGTAGCTCCTCAGCTTGCTTATCCATCCGGCGACCAATTACTGCCCCAGTAGAACCACCAACGGCCGCACCAATAATAGCTCCCGCTGCGGTATTACCAGTTATTTTACCAATAACACCACCCACAACAGCACCAGCACCAGCACCAATAATACCACCTTTGGCTGTTTTATTCATTTTTCTATTGGGCTGTCCAGAAGTTCGGCTTGAGCCTCCCCCATCTGGTGCTCCGGTATCACGACCAGTTTGCGAGGTTTTACAGGAAGAAAAAAGCACCAAAAAGGATAAAAATACTGATAAAAATAACTTTGAGATTTTCATAGAATTAATTTTTTGAATTTGCACTTTTAAATACGACAATATGCCTATAGTACTTGTTTTGCAAAAAATGGTTTAAATAATATATAATTTTTTACATATTATTGTAGTTGCAAAAAACAGGCCAACTCCACAAAAAAAACTAAAAGGCACAAGATCGAAGTAAAAGTTTCAGGCTATCAACCAGAAGCAGAACCAGATAAAATTTAGTTTGCCGTTTGTACTACTTTACCATTTACAGGCGTTGTCATCTGTTCGGTAGTCGTAGCAGTTGGTTCGGGTTGCAGCATTAACAACAACTGCGTTAATTTTTGTTTTAACTCTTTGCGATGCACGATAAAGTCCAGGAAGCCGTGGTCCAGCACAAATTCAGCCCGTTGAAAGTCTTTGGGCAGGTCTTTGCCAATGGTTTCTTTAATAACCCGTGGTCCGGCAAAACCAATAAGGGCTCCAGGTTCCGAGATATTAAAATCGCCCAACATGGCAAAAGAAGCTGTTACACCGCCAGTAGTTGGGTCGGTTAACAGCGAGATATAAGGTATTTTTTCTTCGGAGAGCAAAGCTAGTTTCGCCGAAGTTTTCGCCATTTGCATCAAAGAATAACCGGCTTCCATCATGCGGGCTCCCCCCGATTTGGAAATCATAAGAAAAGGGATTTGATGCTGCCGCGCATAATCAATGGCCCGAGCAATTTTTTCCCCAACTACCGAACCCATAGAGCCTCCAATAAAACTAAAATCCATACAGGCTACTACCAGGTCCAGGTTATTCATTTTACCGTGTGCTGTACGCACCGCATCTTTTAAATGGGTTTTGCGTTGCGAGGCAGCAATCCGGTTCGGGTAAGGCTGGGTATCCACAAACTCCAGCGGGTCCGAAGAACTCAGATCGGCATCCAGTTCCTGAAAATCCGGGGTATCAAATAGAATTTCAAAATATTCGGCCGAGTTAATCCGTTCGTGGTGGCCGCAATTTACACAAGTGTACAGGTTTGCCTTATGTTCGGTGGTATTAGTTACCCGTTTGCATTCGGGGCACTTATACCAAAGTCCATCCGGCGTTTCTTTTTTTTCTTCGGTAGGAGTTACAATTCCTTTTTCTACTCTCTTAAACCAAGCCATTTTTTTTGATTTTCTCCTTTCTGCGCAATGCGCTGCTTAATAAACGTTTGCACCTTTTTTAGTCTGCACCAGGCTGTCAAATTACCGCAGGTGGATGTTGTATGATACCGGACTTACTTTTAAACCAAAAATAACCAGAAAACAGGGTGCAAATATAGTAGTAAATTTTACCGGTAAAAAACTTTCGGGCTTTGTTACAAAACGTTGGTTCTAAGCATTACCCTTTTATTTAACGCATGTTTTTAAAAACAGATTACCTTAAAGGCAATTTGTTCTTATTGTTTGTAAATAACCGGCCTGGCAGTTATTTAAATGAATAACAGAAATTATTGCCGCCAACTGCTAATCTGCTATAATTTGTTTTGTAAATTGCAGCTCTGTACCACTCCCGTAATCAGTTCCATGATTTTTTTAAAATTTTCGAAATTTAGCTTTTTCTTTTGCCTCTCTACTCTTGTTTTTACTACTTCGTGCGTTACTAAAAAAAAGTACGACGACCTGAATAGCCAACTTTCTCAGGTAAGTTCAGATGCGGCAAATACCAAGCGCTCCTTAAAATTAGCTCAGGCGCAACAAGCCAAGTTAGAGGAAGAGTTAGGCAAACTTACCGAAGCTAATTTGAAATTAATCAGCGATTCTACTGACACCGGTATTGCGCTCCGCAAAATTAAAGGCTTGTACACCGATTTAACCAAAACCTACGACAACTTAATTAAAAACCACGAGAAGTTAATGTCGAACAGCGCGGCAGAGTCATCACGCCTTTCTTCGGATTTAGCTCGCCGGGAAGCTGAGCTCAAAGCCCTAGATGCTAATTTAAAAGCCAGCAAACAGCAAATAGACAAACTAAGCGTGGATTTAAAAACGCGGGAAGAACGCCTGAACGAATTGGAGCGGGTTTTAGCCGAAAAAGACAAAGCGGTAGATGCCCTGCGCAGCAAAGTGAGCAATGCTTTGCTAGGTTTTAAAGATAAAGATTTAACCGTAAATGTTAAAAACGGAAAGGTATATGTATCGTTGGCTGAGCAGTTGCTTTTTAAATCCGGCAGCACCAAAGTAGACCCGAAAGGCCAGGAAGCTTTACAAAAGCTGGCTAAGGCTTTACAAGGACAAGACGATGTAAATGTTTTAGTAGAAGGCCACACCGACGATGTACCCGTAGCCAAAATTACCGGCATTCAGGATAATTGGGATTTAAGTGTGTTGCGCGCCACCGAAATAACCCGGATACTAACCAAGGCGGGCTTAGATGCCGCCAAAGTTACGCCTTCAGGTCGCGGGCAGACTGCTCCGGTAGAAGTTGGAAAAACCGCCGAAATCCGGCAAAAAAACCGGCGCACCGAAATTATCCTTACCCCCAAACTAGACGAACTCTTCCAGATTCTGGAAACGAATTAGACACTAGATTCTTGATAATTAAAAAAGCCAGCTTATAGCTGGCTTTTTTAATTATCAAGAATCTAGTGTCTAATATCTAGCATCTAAAATCTAACTCAACGCTTGCTCTAAATCGGCTAGTAAATCATCTATATCTTCAATGCCTACACTCAAACGGATTAAAGAATCGCTGAGGCCACCTTTTAAACGTTCTTCGCGTGGAATGCTGGCGTGGGTCATGCTGGCCGGGTGGCCACAAAGTGATTCTACCCCACCCAGCGACTCGGCCAGCGAGAAGTAATGGAACTTCTCCAGGGTACGGATAGCATCCTGCATATCGTCGCCTTTTAACACAAACGAGATCATCCCGCCAAAATCACGCATTTGTTTTTGCGCTATTGCATGGTTGTTGTGATCGGCAAATCCGGGCCAGTAAACTTTTTCTACTTTTGGGTGATTTTTTAAAAATTCGGCCACTGCTCTGCCATTTTCGCAATGGCGCTGCATGCGCACGTGTAAAGTTTTTAAGCCCCGCAGCAATAAAAAGCAATCCTGCGGCCCAGGCGTTGCCCCCGAGGCATTTTGAATAAAAGTGAGCTGCTGCGCCAGATCATCGTCGTTTACGATTAAGGCACCCATTACCACATCGGAGTGGCCACCCATGTACTTGGTTAAGGAGTGCATTACTATATCAGCGCCTAAATCCAAAGGCGTTTGCAGATACGGCGTAGCAAATGTGTTATCTACGCCCAGCAAAATGTTGTGTTTTTTGGCAATTTCGGCTGCTGCCGCAATATCAATAATATTTAAAAGAGGGTTAGTGGGAGTTTCTACCCAGATTAATTTGGTGTTTTGATTAATGTATTTTTCAATATTGGCGGCTTCACTCATCGAAATAAAGTGAAACTTTAAACCGTATTTTTGGAAGATCTTTGTAAATATCCGGTAGCTCCCTCCGTATAAATCGTTCGTAGCAATAACTTCGTCGCCGGGGTTAAGTAATTTAATCAGCGCATCAATGGCGGCCATGCCGGTAGCAAAACACAAACCATGCTTTCCGTTTTCCAGGGCAGCCAAAGCATTTTGCAATTGCGTACGCGTTGGATTATGAGTGCGCGAATACTCGTAGCCTTTATGATCGCCGGGCGATTTTTGCACATAAGTAGAAGTTTGAAAAATAGGCGTCATAATAGCGCCGGTACTTGGATCGGGATGAACCCCCGCATGTATGGTTTTAGTGCCGAATTTCATATAATCAGTTACAGGTTACAGGTTGCAAGTTACAGGTTTTGTTAGTTAAATGTTACAAATTACCAATTCAAGTTAAGGTACACGATTTTGGCCCTGCCAATTTACAAGCGTATTTTCCAACAAAGTCTATTACCAGCTACTTGTTTGCCGAAAGTAAGTGATTGTTCATCCCTGTTTTTTAAATGCAACATGTAACTTGCAACCCCTAACCCGAAACCCGTTAATGTTTAAACAGCTTTTTCAAAAAAATCTTGGCACTTTTATCTCAATGGCCTTACTGGCAGTAGGGCCAGTACTTATCAGCTCTACTTTAGCCGTAGTATTGTATCAGTACCAGCACATTTTGCAGCAATTAACCTGGGGGCAAATGGCGCTCTACTTCTTAGTAGTGTCCTTTACCATGGCTTTTGCTATTACTCCCACTACATTTGTGGCCTTAATAACCGGCTTTTATCTAAACTGGAGTGGGTTTCCGGGAGTTGTGGTTTCGTATGGCATTGCTTCTTTGATTGGCTATGGTTTGGCGCAGGTTATTGACCATGGCAAGTTAATCCGGTTTATCAGCCATTTTGAAAAAGCGGCAGCTATTATGGAAGAGCTGAAAAATCAAAGCTGGAGCTTGATTATTTTAACCCGGATTTCTCCCGTTCTGCCTTTTGCCCTAATGACTTTTGTGTTAGCCATGATGAAGGTAGATAAACGTAAATTCTTTCTGGCCAGCATTGTGGGCATGCTTCCCCGCACCTTATTCTTTTTTTGGCTAGGCACTCAAGCTCAGGACATTATCGCCTTGTTACAAAACCCAGACACTGGCTCCTATGGTCGTATTTTAGTAATATTGTTGGTATTAATTTCTTTATTAGGTTTGTATTTTCTTTTTAACCGCGCTTTAAAAAAGACATTAGAAAAAAAAGTTACCCAAAATAATCAATAAAAGTTTACCAGAAACTTGCGTAAAAGCAAATGGTTTATGTATCTTTGCACTCTCAAAACAGAGATGGTCACGTAGCTCAACTGGATAGAGCATCTGACTACGAATCAGAAGGTTTGGGGTTCGACTCCCTACGCGACCACTTAAAAGCCCTTAAATTAACATTTAAGGGCTTTTTTATTTATTTGGGTGCAGTTTTGGGTGCAAAACAGTTCTTTAGATAATATTTTTTTAAGTAAATAATTTTTAATAAATTATTATTCAAATTAGCTTTATAATTTATGTTAGCTTAAATAAAATAAGACAACATTAACATAATCATTACTTAGCTTTCATTGTAATTTTTACCTTTTAATAGTTCCATTTTTTGAAGAAGTTAAAATCCACATCAGATATTTCTCAAAAAATTGTTTGAAGCATGGCGAATTAGGAAGGCGTAAATATTCATTTTATTAAATAACAATTTTGTACTAAAACGAATTTAGTACAGTAATCGGTGAACATTATCAATATATTCACGGTTTAATTTATACCATGGCAGCGGCAGATCACATCAAGTCTCTTATTGAATCTTTTGGTGATGCAGATGAGGCACGGTTCTTTTCAATCGCTATGCAGATCGCCGCGTCCGAATCTAGACAGGGGCACTCCAATATAGCCCATGAGCTAAAATCCCTTATCGAGAAAGTGCGTAAAGAGCGGTCTCTCTCAAATATTGGCCATGGTAAGACAATCTCCATATCTACTCCCAAACGTGAGCTTAATGAGCTGATAGATGTGTTCCAACCTAAGATTAAATTAGGTGATATGGTGCTCGACCCAACAGTGAAGCAATCTCTTGAAAAACTGGTGAATGAGCAGAGCAAATGGGAGATCCTCAGGAAACATAATCTTCACCCGCGTAGGAAACTTCTTCTCACTGGTGCGCCTGGCACGGGTAAAACAATGACAGCTCAAGCCATCGCTGGTGAATTGGGTATAGCAGTTTATATTATACGATTGGATGGCTTGATGTCAAAGTTCATGGGTGAGTCTATCGCCAAACTGCGCATGATCTTCGATGCCATGCAAGATCACCGTGCGGTATACCTCTTTGATGAATTTGATTCTATTGGTTCTCACAGAGACCAAGGACAGGACGTGGGTGAGGTCAAACGGGTGTTGAACAGCTTCCTTATAAACATTGAGAAAGATCAGAGCAACAGCATCATTGTAGCAGCTACCAACTTGCCCGACGCATTAGACAAAGCACTGTTTAGACGATTCGACGACATCATCCATTATCCACTTCCCGAAAAAGATCAGGTAACGGCCATCATAAAGAAAAGTACACGCGGGTATTCTTTTTCTACCAAGGTAAACCATAAACAACTAGCGGAACTGGCAGAAGGGCTTAATTATTCTGCTATTGTAAAGGCTTGTGAGGAGACCATTAAAGAGATGATCCTAAGCGGGAAAGAAAATTTGGAGCTTAATATTCTGCGCCAAGCACTTTCAAGGCGTAAATACTAAATGGCCAGCAATCAGAAATCACATATTCGCCTAGAAGGCTTTGCGGAAGGGTTGAATTATGAGTATCCACGTATTGTTGTGATTGCCTCAAACGTTAAGTTTCAGGACAGAACAACTCACGGCACGCGTATAAAAACTCAGTTAGAAACCGTCCGAAATCAGCTTTTACAGAATAGGCTAGAAGATTTACCCGAAGGCATAGTTCGTGATGATGCAGTCTATGTAGAGTTCACGTCCGAATGGGGCTATCCTTTAAAATTTGAGAGTCTTGAGCAAAATAGAGATCAGCCTCAATATGCTATAATGAACATCAAGGAGGAAGTGCGGGAGATCCAAGGTGAACAACAGGAGCGGTACCATGTTGCAGTAATGATGACTGAAGGAGGAATCAGTAAATTCATTCACAAAGCAGAGGAATATCTTACTGAAAATACTAAAAACAAATTAGGACAGGATACAGGAAAGCCTAAAAACGGCGACCTTCTAAATAATATTCGGAGGATCCAGGCAGCTACCCTCAAATCTTTCTGGACTGATGGTCCAGAGATACCTTTCCCAAGCGAGGATACTGTAACTTGGTGGGAGGCATGGTTCCGAAGGAAGGAAGATGATGATGCTAGTATTGGTCGCGTCCTACAAAATTTAAAAGGCTTCGGTGTTGAGATTGGGATGACCGAATTGATTTTCCCAGAACACAAAGTCCGATTAATCCGCGGAACAGCTCTCCAGCTCTCAAAATCCTTAATGTTGCTAGATAATTTAGCAGAGTTGCGGAAGCCCCAGGAGATTGCGGACTTTCTAACACACGACGAATCCACCCATGAAGACCATGTCGAATGGCTTGATGATCTGATTGCTAGAGTAGACCCCAGAATTGATAGAAATAGTGTGCTAATCTGCCTTCTAGATAGTGGTGTGAACAACAATCATCCATTGATAGCTCCATTTTTACCAGACCCTCATCTTCATTCCTACAAACCAGAAGATTGGAGTACTTATGATAGTGGTGCAAGCGGTGGACATGGTACAGGAGTAGCAGGTTTAGCGTTATACGGTGATTTAGTGGATGCTCTTGCAAGCCCTCACCGTATTCAAATAGCACATGGCTTGGAATCATTTAAAATAATTGAAACAAATGATCCTAATGCACCAGAGTTTTATGGTCCTATCACTGAATACGCTTGCACTGCGACTTTCATAGATAGACCTGATAATTTGCGGGTGTTTTGCATGACTGTTACCGCGAAAGATTTTGCCTTTAGGGGACGACCGTCAGCATGGTCTTCAGCGGTTGATAAAATTGCATTCGGTTCTGTTTATGATCTAGATAATCCCGATGCTCAGTTGCTAATTGTGAGCGGGGGAAATGTGGAAATCAATAACCTAGAAGATCATCCGTCAAAGAACTATTTAGAGTCTGTTCATGACCCTGCACAAGCGTATAATTGTTTAACTGTAGGGTCTTACACAAGAAAAGACAGGGTAGATCAATCTTTACATGCAGGTTGGGCACCCTTAGCGCAGAATGGTGCGATGGCGCCTAGTAATTCTACATCGACCACTTGGGAACACCAATGGCCAATCAAACCTGACATCGTTATGGAAGGCGGCAATATTTCCACTAATGGTATATTCACAGCTGATCACGCATGCCTTAAGGTTTTAACTGCAGATAAGGACTTTCCTCATGATCTATTCAAGCCATTTGGTGATACCAGTGGTGCAGCAGCGTTGGCAGCAAAGATGGCAGCAGAGCTTCGCACTGCTTATCCTAACTATTGGCCAGAAACAATCAGAGGCCTCATGGTCCACTCTGCGGAATGGACTGATGCAATGCTTGGAGGCCGACCAATAGCAAACTTCCGAGAATCAAATATGAGAACCCTACTTCGCTCTGTTGGCTATGGGGTACCAAACAAGGAGAAGGCGATGTTCAGCGCAAATAATAGTTTGACGTTGATCGCCGAGAGGTTTATTCAACCATACCAACCAAATGGTTCTAACGCAAAATATAAAGATTATCATCTCTTTACGCTGCCGTGGCCTGCCGATATCCTAGGAGATCAACTTTATGATCAGGATGTTACCTTGAAGGTAACTCTCTCTTACTTCATAGAACCAAACCCAGGTTCTAGGAACAAAAGCTATGCGAATACCTATCATTACCATTCCCATTCCTTGGACTTCGCGGTCATAAAGGCTAACGAATCACTTGATAATTTTAAACGACGTGTATCTGCTGCAGAAGAATCTATGAACGAAGAACATGATGGGAGTGGTGAACCTTGGATTATCAAAAAGGTAAGATCACGCGGCTCAGTCTCGAAAGATTTTATTACTATGTCAGGTGCAGATATGGCTAGGAGGAATGTCATCGCTGTTTACCCAAAAGGCGGTTGGTATAAAACTCGCAAGAAAATGAACAAGGTTAATTCTATAGTGCGATATAGCTTAATCATTTCAGTAGAAACACCAATTACTGACGTTGACTTATACACGCCAGTTTATAATTACATAGAAAATATCGTTTCGACGTGAAATGATCACTAGATGCGAGTCATAACCTTTATCGTTTAGGTATTTGAGGGTGCATAAGCCGCGTGATTGCCTACAAACATACAAAAATTATAAACTAGTACTTTTTATCTTAAAGATAGACTATGAAGTTTTATAATATTTTTACACATACTATATTCCATAGTATTTTGTAAGTGCTTCAGCAAGTAATGTACCTGCTGTTCCGATTCCTACTTGCCATGAACCGTCTAATGATTTATTCAACATTTTTTGAATCCAACTATTAACCTTAGGGCCAAACAATCTTCTCTCGGCATCTGGTTGTTCATCAATAATGTTCTGTAATTCATCAATATCGAAAGAAGCTAAATGATTTTCTGCAAGTAGCTTACGAAGTACATCAAAATTGTTTTTTTCTATGTTTACCTTATTATTTATACTAGAATTATTTCCGGTGTTAATAAAGTTACCGTCGCCTTGATTATGTATTTTATTGTTCAAGTAGGATAAATTTTGGTTTGAAGATGAATTAGGTGAATTGTAATTGATGACACCCGAATTATTAAAAGAACCTAATGAGCTTTTCGGGGATAAATCAAATTTGTGATCATAAAGTAGCTGTAATCCATTTTCGTTTATTTTCACACCACTTTCTTCTGTTGCAAATACCAAATTGCTACGCGTGAGTTTGATATCTATAGCATTTGCTAATTCATTATTATGATCAGCAATAGAAAGTTCATTGAGAATGTCTGATACATGTAAAAACCTTTGGCTATGGTCAGCCAAATACTGTAAAACTTGAAAAAACCGATCAAGATTAGTTACCTTATTATTTTTCCCATTATGTTCTTCTTTACTTAGCCAAGCTAAATAACCACCTTGTTCTTGTACACGTCTTCCTTTATCAAGAAGTCTTAAAAATGTATATTTATTAGATGCCTCGAGTACTTCTTCAGCCTCCATTCTATCTAATAAGGCATTAAAATGAATTCCATGCTTTTTGGCTATCATATTAATCATGTTATTTCGAAGGTGTGCGCCCTTTAACTCTTCTTCATAAACAAGTTTTAATAATTCATCTAATGCAGCTTGAACTGGATTTGCTTCCATATTTATACTTTTTGTTTTATGAATAAAATTTTGGCTATTAACCCTTGATGGTCAACTTATAAAAAGTTGATTAATAACTTAATGAGCATTCCTTTTTTTTATAAATCTTTTTACATCCACGCCCGCAAACTCTAGAATCTTGTATAGAGTGGGTTGGCTTTTAATGTGGAACATACTGCGGATTTCTTCGGTACTCCTTACATTCTTCTCGTACACTTCCTTCACTTCAGGCGCAATTCTTTTGTAGCGCTCATTTAAACCAGAAGGTCTCCCTCCTGTTCTTCCTCTTGCCCGAGCGGAATCCAAGCCAGCTCGAGTTCTTTCCCGAATAATATTTCGTTCATGCTCGGCCAGAATACATATAAACTGAAAGAAGAGATTCCCCGTAGCACTGCACGTATCAATGGATTCATTCAAAGATTTCAAATTTACTTCCCGTTTCTTGAGTTCCTCTACTAACTGAATTAACTGCACTGTACTTCTACCTAAGCGGTCAAGCTTCCAAACCACAATTGTGTCTCCAGGCCGGGCATAGTCGAGCATCTTTTCAAAGTGAGGCTTATTGGTTTTTACACCCGAAATTTTATCGGTGAAAATTTTTTTGCAGCCTTCGCTCTTCAACGCATCTAGCTGTAAATCTAAGTTTTGTTCTAGAGTCGAGACTCGGGCATAACCAATTTTAGTCATTTGTGTAAACAATTTATCACAAGAAGTTAAAATACATTTAGAAAAAATACATGGTAATATAAACAATGTTTTGATACACTTTCCATGTATTGGGCACTGTGTAGAAAAACCCTCGTTTTTTTACACAGTGCCCATTATCTGCTCCTCTGTTACTGGACGCATCAGTAACTGATTTTAGTTAATAATTTTTAGTCCGTTACTTGGGTAAAACTACTTTGGTCTTATCTCAAAAATCCCGTCTCACAAAGGCGAAAATTATTTTGATTAGTGAGATGGCTTTGTACGATGAATATTCCACTAAAAACATTTAATTTCTTGAAGGTTTGTTCTATCTCTTTATTAGATCGTTTTCTGAGATAAATTTGGTCAACGTGTTTCCAGATAAAAAAAGTAAAATCCGGACAGTACAAGGAGTGCTATCCGGATTTTGTACTTCAAACAAATTAAGGTTACCTACTCCGGAGTAGTTTATGCGTGCTTTGCCCCACCGAGGTTTGCAGTTGCAAGAAATACAAACCGGCTTCCTGTTTGCCCGCTTGCCATTCCAACTGGTAAACTTGGTTTGCTTGCGCTTCTGCCTGGAACAAAGTAGCTATTACTTTCCCTTGCCCATCTACGATGCGCAGGGTAGCCGGTTGGGTTTCGGGTAAGCAAAAGCGGATGCTTACCTTTTCCTGAAACGGATTGGGATAAGTCGTTAATTGTTTCGCTCCAATGAGCGGAGCTTCCCCCGCGGTTGCCTGCTGGCTTGTCGTTACGGCACTAGAAGGTACCTCGGGTGCCACTTTCACTAACCAGTAATCAGCACTTCTGTCATAAAATAATTTGTAGTTACTTTGCTCGCCGCTTACAGCCGAACTGGACCAGCCGCCTAGCAATAAACCACCGTCACTGGTTTGCAGAATAGATCGTAGTTCTTCGGAGCGGCTACCTCCAAAACGTTTATCGTACACTTTATTTCCTTGCGCATCTACTTGTACAACCCAATAATCACTCTCGCCCCGGCTGGTCTGCGTTTTATCGCCATCTGCTTCCGAAAAGGAGGTGCCCGCCAATATCAGGCTGCCATCTTTCAGGCGGGTACTAGCCCGTAACTGATCGTTTTTACTACCCCCAAAGCGCTTATCCCACAATTTTTGCCCGGTAGCTCCAATCTTGATTACCCAGTAATCTTCCCCGCCCTGGCTAGGCTGGCTTTTCTCGCCGTTAGCTGCCGAGTTGCTGGTGCCGGAAATAAAAAACTCCGGCCCCTGGCGCAGCACCGAATAAGCATCGTCTTTGCCGTTGCCCCCGTAAGTTTTCTCCCAGAGGAGTTCGCCTTGTTGGCCGGTTTTCACTACCCAGAAATCAGTGCTCCCCCGGCTGGGCTGGCTCTTGTCGCCACTAATCCCCGACAAGGAACTGCCTACCAGTAAAAAGCCACCGTCTTGGGTAAAGGCAAAGCTGCGTAAGACTTCGTTGTTGCTGCCACCGTAACGTTTGTCCCAGAGCTTCGTGCCGGTGGAGCTTACTTTTAACAACCAATAATCCGAGCCGCCTTGGCTACCCTGGCTTTTTTCACCGTTAGCCGGAGAGCTGCTGGTACCCGCCAGGATGTATTTGCCGGAGGGTAACTGCATGACTTTGGTAAGCTCATCGTCGCCGGTACCGCCGTAACGTTTATCCCATTGTTTATTGCCCTGCGCATCAACTTTTACAATCCAGAAGTCGCGGTTGCCGCGGTTACTTTGGCTTTTATCAAACCCAACATCTGACAGTGACGAGCCGGCCAGCAAGTAACCCCCATCCTGGGTCTGAATAACCCGACTGGGCGTATCATCCTTGGCACCGCCCAAAATTTTAGTCCAAAGCTTTTTACCATTCCGATCGCTCTTAACAACCCAGAAGTTCGTGCCCAATTGCCCCGGTCGCAAGCCGGAAATATCACCATTGTCTAATGAAGAATTGGAGTAGCCCAAACTGAAGTAACCACCATCGCTGGTTTTAATTACATCTATTATTTTATCGTCGCCACCACCACCATAGGTTTTGTCCCAGGAGGCGGCTAATGGTTCCGGTACTTTATTGGCGCTTACCTGTACCGCCCAGAAATCAGCTTTACCGCGGCTTTCTGTGTTTTTGTCGGCTCCAAGGCCGGAAAAAGAGGTACCTGCTAGTAAAATATCACCTGAAGTGATGCGAATAGCGGTCGCTAGCAGGTCGTTGTCAAAGCCTCCAAGGACACGCTCTTCTACTACTTTGCCTTGTTCCTCTATTTTTATGATTTGATAATCCTTTAATACAATATTGGCCGTGCCCGCCAGTAGATAACCGCCTTCCGGTAAACGAATCAGGGTACTTAAGTAAGATTCTGCTTTGCCATAAATCTTATCCCATACTTTTTTGCCGTTGCGGTCAATCTTTAAGACCCAATTATTAAATGCTTCATCACTATAAACTTCATCCGGACTGTTGATTCTGCCTTCCGTTTTTTCGGCACCCACGAAAGCACTGGATGAACCCCCTAACAAGAAGCCGCCGTCGGGGGTATTTACCATCGTGCTCAATCTGGATTCCCCCACATCAATGTACCAATCATACAGTGCTAAGCCTTTGATGCCCCCGTATGTTTGGTCCCATATTTTGGCGCCTTGTTCATTAATCCGTACAACCCAATAATCTACAATGGCCCGTACTTCCTGGCTTTTTTCGCCGGAGATGCCCGAACCGGAATAACCGCCTACTAAATATCCACCTTCGGGTACTGCTAGAATGCTAGACAGACGATCTACCCTAGTGCCACCGTAGGTCTTATCCCATATTTTCTGACCTTTACCATCGATTTTAAGCACCCAATAATCTCCTGAGTAATATTTGTTGTTGATTAGATCCCGGGTAGGTTGGCTTTTATCGCCGCTTTGACCCGAGACTGAAGTGCCGCCCAGTAAATAGCCTCCGTCGGGGGTAGCCACTATACTGGCCAGAATATCGTCCTGGCTGCCGCCGTATGTTTGGTCCCACAGCTTATGGCCATTATTATCAATCTTTATTATCCAATAATCGGTTTTGCCTTTACTCTCCTGACTTTTATCACCGGACTTAGCCGAGGCAGATTTTCCCCCGAGTAAATAGCCTCCATCCGCAGTAGCTACCATGGCCATTAATCGATCGGGAGTATTGCCACCAAAAGTTTTATCCCAGATTTTTCTACCGTTTTTATCAGTTTTTACCACCCAAAAATCGGTATCGCCTTTACTGCCTTGGCTTTTATCGCCAGTAATCGGTGAATCAGAAACTCCACCTAGTAGATATCCGCCATCGGCCGTAGCTATCAGGGTGGTAAGTGTATCCATCTGGCTGCCGCCAAACCGCATTTGCTGTTGTTTGCCCGTAAGAGTTACTTCAAAACTTTGGGTGGTTGAATAAGGTTTATAGCTACCGTTACCAGCCTGAATAGCGGCCACCCGCACGGTACCAGCGCCAGCAACGGTTACCTTATTGCCATTGAGGCGGGCCGGACCCGACAAAACTTCAAAGGTAACTGGTAAGCCAGAACTGGCTTTTGCTGTAAGGGCAAAGGCCGGATCATTTATTTCTTTGTTTACAATAGGTTTAAAAGTAATATCCTGGTTGCGGAGAAAATCATTTTTTAATTTTACAATCCAGAAATCTTCTCTTCCCCGGGAATTTTGACTTTTATTTCCGCTTATAGGCGAACTGGAAGTACCGCCGATAATAAAATTTCCATCCGTGGTTTGTTGCACTGCAGAACAATATTCATAACCACCTCCGCCAATGGTTTTATCGGAGAAAAAAGAACCATCGGAACTTAATTTAACAAGCCAATAATCAGGTACTCCATCGGGACGTTCTAGTAGCGTATTGTCTTCCGATTTTTCGCCGCTCTTATTGGATATGGAGGTTCCCGCCAAAATATAACCGCCATCCTTGGTTTGTTGAATGGATTTTAAATCTTCGCCTTCGCTGCCACCTACGGTGGTGTCCCAAACCTTTGTGCCATCCGCTTTTACTTTTACGACCCAATAGTCTGTGAATCCTCTACTCGCCTGGGTTTTGTCGCCGCTGATGGGAGAGTAAGATGTACCCCCTAGAATGTACCCGCCATCGCTGGTTGGTTGTACTTTCACCAGTTCATCATCCCGATCTCCGCCATATGTTTTACTCCATTCTTGGTTCAAATTGGTATCCCATTTAGTTAGCAGAAAATCATTGTAACCATCACCATTTCGCTGAATGGTGCCCCCTAAAACAAAGCCACCATCACGAGTTGCCTCGATGGACCTAAACCATAAACCTCGTATGGATTTGGTCTTAATTACTTCGCCTTTAGCATTTAATTTTATAATGTTATAATTATCGCCTTCATTGATTATAACACTTGACAGAATGTAACTACCGTCGGCTAATTGCTCGAATGCCGATACATTTTCCGCTACTTTACTGCCCAGCGTTTTATCCCAGGCTTTGCTGCCATCAGCGTTTAATTTTACCAGCCAGATGTCACTCTTAGAATAATAAGGCAGACTTGACTCATCCAGGCTAGGCTGCGATTTGTCGCCTCCAACTCCGGAATTAGAGGTACCGGCTAGAATATAACCCCCATCACTGGTAGGCAGAACAGTGGTCAGCCGTTCGGTGCCCCGGCCACCAATGGTTTTGTCCCATGCTTTTGTCCCATCAGCCCTTAATTTGAGGAGCCAGTAATCACCATGATCCGGAGAATCTTTATTGGTATCCCGACTAATTTCCGTTTTGTCGCCGCTTTTACCGGATTCTGTTGTTCCCCAGGCAATATAACCCCCGTCGCGGGTTTGCTGCAGCGAACTTAGATAATCCGAACGGTTGCCACCATAGGTTTTATCCCAAAGTACAGTTTGGGCCGAAGCCAAGCTTGTTATAAAAGAGAAAATGATCAGCAAAATAATGCATAGATGCCAGCAGTTATCTGCTGGAGTTCGTAATGAACTCAAATTTAAAAAAGGAGTAAAATGTTTTTTCATTGGAAGGTTGTAGGGTAATAAGTTTAGGAAATGAGAGAGCAGAGAAGTAAACTAATTGGTTTTCATCTGGAGATTGGTATTTATTTGCTAAAATTAAGGATATCTACCTACAGGTGCAATACCTAAACTTTGGTATATTTACTTATTTGATTAATTATTTTGCTCCTAATTAATCATGACCCTTTGATTGTACAAAAGCTAGAAATCCGCTCCTATTTAACATATAATTAGTTATGAGATAAAAGGCTGCTATACACTGTAATCAAGGCATAAACAAGGCTTTTTGTTTTGTACTTTACATATATAACTTCATAGAACATCCAAATCTTTTAGAGGAAAGCTAGAAAAAAAACGGTGAGCCTGAATATAGGCTCACCCTTCAGAGTTTAAATGTTAGCAATAAAGGGGGACTTTTTAATATAAGTGTTGTCTGTTAATTGCTCCACGAGAAAGCTGGCCAAATCCGCGGCACTTATCTGATCCCCTGGGCAGTCCTCCAGACTTGTTTTTACTTTATGCCTTCCATTTGTTTGCGCAATCAGGGGCAACCTCACTAAAGTCCAATCAATAGGGCTAGCCGATAGTAGTTGGTACTCCCGCTGCCGATCAGCTGTTGACCGAGGAAAGTTAGCGTACATCCAATCGGTTGCCGCTTTTGTCTGCAAGCCTTTTTTATCCCAAGGAGCATCCACCTGCAATCCGGTCAATACAATATAACGGCATACCTGGTATTGCTGCATGGCCCTGATTATATTCTTGGTGGCCTGGCTGAATATAGTTGGTTCACTGGCCGGGACACCCAAGCCTAGGGCACTAATTACCGCCTGAGTGCCGGCTATTAAAGCTTGAAGATCTTCATAAACGGTTACATCACCTGTAACAACCTCCACTAAGGGACTTTGAACGGGAAATCTTTCCCGATTCCTAATTAGAACTTTAATCGGAATGCCTTGGTCTACAAGTTCTTGGACCAGGTATGTTCCGGATTTACCCGTACCGCCGATGACGGCAATCTTTTTTATTATTTCCATTCTCTTCTTTATAAAATTTGATAATAGCCTTTTGCTTCGCGTTCTTTCATGAGAAAAACCGAAGGCAGCAGAAGCCTAGGGTTTCTACTGCAGAGGAGATCCATATTTTATAAAGAGACTTTAATAGACGAAATATACGGGAAAGTTTCGAATGAATAAGGCTTTGGCAGCAATCAGCTTTTGCCCCAAAAGGTAAACTTCCTTTAGGCAGCAGTTATCCTAATTTCTTAAAGTAGTAAATGGTGAAGACTCCCAACGGCCGTTTTCTAATACTTCCAATGAGCAGTAATAATGGGCCTAGATTTCCTTGGTTCTCGTACATTCGTTAACTCCTCTCCTACTCGGCCAGCCAAGTCTTATAAGTCTTGTTATGTAAAACAAGACTTTGCATTCTCAGAGAAATGGTCGTTTCCTGAGATTTTTCATCAATCTATTTCTTGACAATTTAGAATGCTACATTATTGGAAATACAAATTATTTCTGACTATTCAGGCTGTCAGCTATCGCTGTAGAAGTATCACTCATCATGACTCCTACTGGATTAGAGGAATCAGCTGTTGTTGGAGGAGTAGTGCTGTTTTCTTCTGTCGTGCTGTTGGAATCAGCAGAACCACTCTCCTGCCCTTTTCCGCAGCAGGTAAAAACAACTGCTAGAGTAATGGCTACTAAGATCTTTTTCATATTGTTTTCTAATTTTGATGATGGGTAACCTTATACCAGTTGCTTTTTACCCTGTAGAAAAGGTTGGGTATATTCCCGTTGCCCCGTTGCTTTGTACAACGCGTTAGCCAGGGCTGCAAAAATAGGTGGGAACAAAGGTTCCCCTAATCCAGTTGGATCCTCCTGATTTTTAACAAAATGAACTTCAATCGCTTTGGGCGCTTCACTGTGCCGGATCATACGGTAGGTGTGGAAATTGTTCTTCTGAGGCACTCCCGCCTGAAAAGTCATTTCGCCATACAAGGCATTGCCAATGCCGTCTATAATGCCTCCTTCACTCATATTGGTGGCCGCATCCGGGTTCACCACCACGCCGCAGTCAACGGCCGCATAGACTTTCTCCACTACAGGTTTGTTTTCCTGCATGGTTAAATCAATAACCTGAGCCACGTAGGTATTATGACAAAAATAAGCCGAAACACCCCGGTAAACGCCGTTCTTAGTTTGTTTCCAGTTGGACTTGTCGCGCACTAATTTCAGAACCCCGGCATACCGTTCCGGGTTATAATCGTTCTCCTTGCCCACGGGTTTATTCTTGGCCCTTTCCAACAATTCCAACCGAAATTCAATGGGATCCTTACCGGCCAGTTCCGCTACTTCATCCAAGAAGGACTGTTCCACGGCCCCCAGGAAATTGGACCGAGGAGCCCGGAAGGCGCCAATAGTTATGTTGGAGTCTATCATCCATTCTTCGGCTAAGTAGTTGTCCACGGCACCAGCCGGGAAGCGATTTTGGGCAAAGCCCAGAGGACTTTCCGGAATTCCACCGGCCTTGACCTGATAGGCAATTAAATTGTTATTTTCATCCAAAGCGGCTTTATACGTGGCTGTATATGCCGGCCGGTATATGCCATAAGTCATATCATCTTCCCGGGTGTACACCAGTTTGACAGGAGCTTGCAATTTCTGGGAGATAACCGCGGCCTCCACTAAATGGTGTCCGTAAGCTCTTTGACCAAAGCCGCCGCCCATCCGGGCCAGTTTAATGTGAATTTTATCTTTGGGCAAGCCTAGCCGGGCCGCCAAGGTTTGCGATATTAACTCGGGTGCTTGAATAGGAGCAACGATTACGGCTTTATCGGCAGTAACGTGCGCAAAACAATTAACCGGTTCCATGGCATTGTGCGCCAGAAAAGGAGCCGTATACGTGCGCTCAATGACTTTTTTGGCAGTTTTAAATACTTGCTCCGGGTTACCATCTCTCCGGAGCGCTTTGCCCGGTTTCTTGGCCATTTCTGCCATCTGAGCCTGATGCCCTTCGGTGCTTTCCAGGCCCGCTGGGATTCTGACGCTTTGTTTCCCCCCTCCCCATCCGGCTACGGTTACGGTAGACTCCGGTGATTTTTCCCATTCGGCTTTTAAAGCCTTCTTGGCGTTCATTACTTCCCAGGTAGAATTGCCCACCAACACGATCATCTCCGTGAAACTGGTCGTATCAAAGCTGTTTCTTTCGTAATCGTCCGAGAGGGTTTTAATTGTAAATACATCCTTGATGCCGGGCATGGATTTCACGGATGTAGCATCTACTGATTTTACTTTTTGACCGAAAGCCGGCGGATGCGCAATCATGGCAATCAGCATGCCGTCTTGCTTGTAATCCAGGGTAAACAAGGGTTTACCCGTTACAATATTCATCCCTTCTACGTTTCGCTTCGAGTTACCAATGATTTTGAAATCACCTACTTTTTTCAAAGGCACTTCTTTCGGCACTTCCAACTTAGCGGCTTGAGAAGCCATTTCTCCGTAACCCGCTTCCTTGCCACTGCCCTTATGGTGTAATACGCCGTCCTTGGTGGTAATCTCACTAACCGGTACTTTCCAGGTTTGGGCAGCGGCTTGAATCAACATGTGCCGAGCGGTAGCTCCCGCGGTGCGTAAAGGTTTCCAGGCCATCTGCATAGCCAGGCTGCCCCCGGTAAACTGGCGATCAAACCGCTCCGGAAAGAAGTCCGCTTGCTCTACCTTCACATTCTTCCAATCGATATCCAACTCTTCGGCCAGCATCATCGGTAGAGAAGTCTTCACATTGGAACCAAACTCCGGGTTGGGAGCCATCAGAGTAACCAATCCATTATCTCCGATTTTAATGTAACTGTTGAGCTCAAACCATTCTTTTGGCAGTTTCGACACTTCTTCCGTAGTAGGTTTGCAGCCGGCCAGCCAGCTAAAACTAAGCATCAATCCGCCGCCCGCCAGAGCCGAAGCCTTTAAGAAATCTCTCCGGTTGATCGTTTTTTTTACGCTTTCCATAGATAAATAAATTAGGATTTTGCCGTTGATTTAGCAGCCGTTTTGATGGCTGCTTTGATACGCAGATAAGTGGCACAGCGGCAGATATTGCCGTTCATGGTAGTCTCGATCTCTTCGTCCGAAGGATTGGGATTGCTTTTTAACAAAGCCGAGGCGTTCATAATTTGCCCGGCCTGACAGTAGCCGCACTGCGCCACATCGTGCTCCAGCCAGGCTTGTTGTACCGGGTGATCCCCTTTTTCCGAAAGCCCCTCGATGGTGGTAATGGCCTGTTCACCTACCGCCGACACGGGGAGTTGGCAGGAGCGCACGGCTATCTCACCTAGATGAATAGTGCAGGCCCCGCATTGCGCAATACCGCAACCATATTTGGTACCAACCAGGTCCAAATGGTCCCGCAGCACCCATAACATGGGAGTGGCTGGATCCACATCGACCTGCTGGGTTTTTCCATTAACTTTTAAGCTAAATGCAGCCATAGCTTTGTATTTTAAAGGTTTACAATAATATACAAGGTAATAATATACTATCCTAATATGAAGCTTCCTTACGGCTTTACCTTAGCGTGATATTCCTCATCGGTTACCGGCTCCAGCCACACCGTGGCCCCTTTGTGCGAGCTAGTGATAGCAATTTGAATAAATTCCTGATCTGGACTGGCCCCGTGCCAATGCGCCACATTCGGCGGACACTTTACCACCTCTCCTTTCCGCAGGATCCTTTTTGGACTACCCTTTTCCTGATAATAGCCTATTCCGCCAGTGGCGAGCAAAATCTGCCCGGCAGGATGTAAATGCCATTTAGTTCGGGCACCTGGTTCAAAAGTAACATTACCCACTGCCGTTGGATTTAGACTATCACTGACCACCAGTGGCTGTAGCCAGGCGTTACCTACGAAATTACTGTTGGTAATTTTTTCGCCTTTTGCAAAGATAGAGGCTTGATTAACAGAAGTATTCTTATTTTTTTGTGCCTGAGCATGAAAACTTAAAAAGACGAAAACAGCAAAGAAGAAAGTGATTTTTTTTGCAGGATGTTTCATGTTTATACCTTTTACTTCTTTATTGATTTTATTAGGGCGGAAAGAACCTGTTTACCAACTTCTGCTTCTTTCGTTCCACCATTTTCCTCAATCAGGGAAAGTATTTGCATTAACTGCGATTCAGTCAGACCAAGGTTCAAAGCTATGCTCATATGACTTTGCATCATTGGTTCCACTCCTCCTAGGTTGATCAGGGCAGATATAGTAGTAATTTCCCGGTCGGCATAATTCAAAATATCACGTTCAAAAATATCGGCAAACAAATGCTCCTTTAAGAATACTTCTATTTCGGGGCTAAAGGCAGCATAACCGGTTTTGGGTCCATTTTCGGGTTTACCCCTCAAGGTTTCCAATACTTTCTTTCCCCGCTCGTATTTGCTTCCGTTATTTTGTATTGGGGTTGCTTCTTTCCCAATTTTATCCGTTATACCTTTTGCTTTTCTGGCATCTAGCACCGCCATTAAGGTGTTGATTCCTTGTAAGCTCCGGGGAAAGCCACAATAGGCATACAAATGAACCAGCACTTCCTTCGCTTCATTAACGGTAAGGCCTGCATCAAGTGCCTTATGCAAAGCTGAGCTCAATCGAGTAAGGTCTCCTTTCGCAGTAAAGGCAGAAATCGTTACAATATGTTGCTGCCTGGGTGTTAAATTTTGATTTTCACCTGCATTATTTTGAGCCAGCATGGTACTTGAAAAACATAGTAGTAAAACAATAAGCAGTAAACATGATTTAATTTCTTGCATAAGAGAGTTCAGTAATGGCATTTAAACTTAATTTAACTGGGAGAGTAGCTCTGATTAAACAGATTATTTATTTTTAATTTTCCCAAAAATTAACGGCATAGTGGCCACATCCAAAGCTTCCATATCAATCAACTTTAATGATTTTACCATTTTAAGCGTTGTGGTTTTGTATTTTTGGAAATGCAGCGTTTTAAGGTGTTGCTCGTAAGCTGATTTACTGGCATATATTTCCAAAATTCTTATCTGAGTAGGGTTTTCCTTTTGAAACATGGGGAAAATGGATAATACCCCCGGTTCTTTTTTTACCGATGCAGCCGCTTCCTCTTTCAATATAACCTTATATTCTTCTAGATAAGATGGATCTATTTCTATTTCTGAAATACGAACCATCATATCCTTTTGCTGCGCCGATGCTCTATAACTGACCAAGACAGAATGTAAAATAAAAAATATAAAGAGTACTATAGAATTTTTGACCTTCCTATTCGAGTTTTGACTGTCCATTTTAGGCTCGTTTAAAACTTGGTTTATTTTCTGATGTAATTATTTAATTTGTAATATTTTTTGCAGCCACGATTTTATCTCATTTTCTACTTTATTGGCTTTTTCTCCTTCCATCACAAAATAAATTCCGTCTCTTTCCACTCCGCCTTTAGTAGTAAAACCATCCAAGACTCTGCTATTAGGACACAGTGCCTTTACTGTTTCAAAACTGCTCCCAGTTCCGTAGCCCGCGTTGGTATTAAATGGCACAATAGTTTTGCCGCTCAGATTATATTGCTTTAGAAAACTCTTCATGGGAGGTGGTAACTGCATTCCCCAAGTAGGAAAACCAACAAATACCACCTCATAATTTTCAATGCTGTTTATTTTAGTTTTTAAAGGCGGTAAGAAACCAGTAGCATTTTCATTAGCCACCTGATCAACCGTTGTTTTATAATCCTTCGGATAAGGCATTTCTAATTCCAACGCTACCAATGTTCCCCCTACCTGCTTATGAATGATTTCTGCTATGGCTTTAGTATTATTGGTGCGAGACAAATACACAATCAATACTTTTTCCGGCTGTATAGTAGTATCGGTTTCTACATTCAAGTTATCTCTCTCGGATGAAGAACAAGCGGAAAACCAAAGACATACGGCCAACAGCAGGTGCGTCATAGAACTTGTTTATTTCTGATGATTATTTTTAACGGATCTAGTTAGCCTGGAAAAAGTGAGTGATCCCATTTGCCACTGGCCGTTTTCTTTAACATAGACCTCTGTAACCATAAAAGGATTGACAACTTCGTTTCCGCCCACTACTGCTACTAAGTCAATTTCATTTAACAGGATGGCAGTATTACCGATAAAATTCACGGAAGCGGAGTAAACATCAGCTTTTTTGTACCAGATGTTTCCGGATTTGATAACCTCAAGTTCTCTTTCTTTGCCCCAACTTCCTCCCATGTGCACAAACATAGATTTTTCATGAAAAAGGTCGGCCAAAGTATCCACCCGTTTGTCGGCCATCCATTGCCATTTCTGCTTAGAAAGGTCGAGTATTTCCTGATCTGAATGTTGCATTTTTGTATTTGAAGTGCTTGTATTTTTAGTTGAGGAGCAGGACCATTGTACCAGCAGGATGAATGAAAATAGTCCGATAATTTTTAACTTCATGTTCCTATTTACAAGTTTAAGATTAAACTTAACTCTCCTTTGTATCTTGATTGAATCCATGGTTTTTAGGTTAGCAAAGCTTTTATTCCGGTTTACTTACTTCCGGAGTATTCTTCATCCGTAACCTTTTCTAACCAGATGGTTCTTCCTTTTTGTGCAGGACTGGTGGCCAGGTAGGTAACACCAGAGTTAGAGGTTGCCCCGTGCCAATGTTCTACATCCGGTTGACATTTAATTACCTCGCCTTTTCGAACAGTTTGCTTCGGCTTTCCTCTTTCCTGATAATAACCAATACCATCGGTAATCAGTAGAATTTGTCCGCCGGGATGTTTATGCCAATATAACCTAGCCCCGCGCTCCATAGTGGCTACTGCAATACCGTAATTAAAAGTACTATCGGGTGCGCTTAATTCGTTTAGCCAGACATTCCCTACGTGATGAACATTGGGAGACTTTTCACCTTTTGGAAAAATTGAAGCATTTTGCGCCACTACCTCCGTAGAAAGGATACTTGATAATAATAGGATGAAATACAAAATCTGTTTCATTTTTAGCTATATCTCTTAGTTATTTGAATTTTCGACGCTTAAACTACCCCATTTAAGAATTGGTAAAGTCCTAGCGATCAATCATCTTTTGCGCTTGTTCCGAATACCGCATGCCCTGCACTTCAATCTTTGAAAGTGCCCGGTCAATTTCTTTCAGATCAGCACTACTAAGCTTGATCTCAACTGAACCAAGATTTTCCTCTAACCGGTGTATTTTGGTGGTACCCGGAATGGGAACAATCCAGGGCTTCTGGGCCAGCAACCAGGCTAAGGCTATTTGAGCAGACGTTGCCTGCTGCTCCCGCGCTAGATCGCCTAATAAGGCAACCAGAGCTTGATTAGCTTTCCGATTCTCTTCCGAAAAGCGAGGAACTGTGTTGCGAAAATCGGTTTTGTCAAAGGTCGTGTTTTCGTCAATCTTACCGGTTAGGAAACCTTTACCTAGCGGGCTAAAGGGAACAAAACCAATCCCCAACTCTTCTAAGGTAGGTAGTATTTCTGCTTCCGGCTCCCGCCACCAAAGAGAGTATTCACTTTGCAAAGCTGTTACTGGCTGCACCGCATGCGCCCGACGAATGGTATTAACGCCTGCTTCCGACAAGCCAAAGTGTTTTACTTTTCCTTCCTGAATCAAATCTTTGACCGCGCCAGCAACTTCTTCAATCGGAACATTAGGATCTACCCGATGCTGATAAAACAAGTCGATAAAATCTGTTTTCAGGCGCTTGAGGGCGGCTTCCGCTACGGCTCTAATGTTCTCCGGCCGACTATCTGCCCCTAAGGGTGGATTCCCTTCTTTAAAACCAAACTTGGTAGCAAGAACTACCTGATTTCGGAATGGAGCTATAGCTTCGCCCAGCAGTTCTTCGTTGGTGAACGGACCGTATGCTTCTGCTGTGTCAAAGAAGGTAGCACCCCGTTCAAAGGCGGCTTGAATTAGCTTAATGCCTTCTGCTTTATCTATGGTGGGGCCTAAACCAAAGCTCAATCCCATGCAGCCCAAACCTAAAGCTGATACTTCTAAACCGCTGTTTCCTAATTCTCTTTTTTGCATATGCATTAGCTTTAAAAATTAAATATCTACCCTGGTCTGACCGATCCATTTCACCATGGCCGGATCCCGGTGATCGAAGAAAAGGCTGGCCTTTTGATCCATGGTAGCGATTGTATCCATATCTTCTTGGCTTAAATCAAAATCAAAAATGCTAAAGTTTTCGGCAATGCGTTCTGGACGAACCGATTTAGGAATAGCCACTACGCCTCTCTGGGTAAGCCACCGTAACACTACTTGCGCTATTGTTTTATTGTATTTTTGACCGATAGTCTTTAGAAGCTCATTCTGGAACAGGTTGTTTTTGCCTTCCGCAAATGGCCCCCAGGATTCAATTTGCACTTTGTTTTCTTCCAGAAACTTTTGTGCTTCTACTTGCTGGTGGAAAGGATGGGTTTCAATTTGATTTACTGCGGGTACAATTGTGGCATGAATTATTAAATCAATTACCCGGTCCGGGTGAAAGTTGCTCACCCCAATGGCTTTAATTTTACCTTCCCAATAGAGTTCCTGCATAGCCCGCCAAGCACCGTGCACATCGCCATAAGGTTGGTGAATCAAATAAAGATCCAGGTAGTCTAATTGTAAACGCTCCAAGGAGCGTTCAAATGCCTTTTGAGCACTCTCGTACCCAGCATCCTGCACCCAAAGCTTCGTGGTAATAAATAGTTCTTCCCGAGGTACCCCACTTCTTTTAATAGCTCGACCGACGGCTTCTTCATTCAGATAAACAGCCGCGGTATCAATTAACCGATAACCTGTTTGTATCGCTTCGTACACACTTCTTTCGCATTCTTCCGGGTCAGGAACTTGAAACACGCCAAAACCCAGAAGAGGCATTTCCACCCCATTATTTAATTTAACCTTCTGCATCATATATCTTCTTTTAACTGGAATTAATTGTTACACTGCAAAGGTCTTATGTTTTATCTGCCTTACTTGTATACAGATTCCGGAATTACATACCAATATTCCTGATGCTGTAGAACCTTATAAGAAAGTGCCCCTAAAAGCAGTAATTTTGATTTAGCTAAAACATTAGTGCTATGGAAAATTTGAGAAGATTTGAGACAGTGCAGGATTATAACACCTTTAACAATCAGGAGACCCTGCACCCTCTGGTGAGTGTAATTGATATGTCAAAAGCCAATCCAAGGAAAGCCTCTAATATGTATTTTGGTTTTTATACCGTTTTTTTAAAAGAAGTAAAATGCGGGGATCTGCGGTATGGTCGAGAAACTTATGATTACCAGGAAGGCACGCTGGTATTTATTGCCCCTGGGCAAGTAGTTAGCGTGGACAGTAGTGGAGAAATTTACCAACCGAAAGGATATGCCTTAGTTTTTCATTCGGATTTAATCCATGGCACTGCCTTAGGACGGCACATGCCAGACTATACTTTTTTTGGTTATCAATCCAATGAAGCCCTGCATTTGTCAGAACGAGAGAGAAAAATTGTGTTGGAATGTTTCTCAAAAATAGAGTATGAATTAGATCACGCCATTGATAAGCATAGTAAAAGATTAATCGTATCGAATATTGAAATGCTTTTAAATTATTGCGTTCGGTTTTACGACCGGCAATTTATTACCCGAGAAAACATCCATCTGGGAATTTTAGAAAGATTTGAGCATTTATTAAATGAGTATTATCAGACCGACAAACCTCAGACAGTTGGTTTGCCTTCAGTAGCATATTGTGCCAGTGAATTAAATATATCGCCTAAGTACTTTGGAGACCTCATCAAAAAAGAAACGGGAACTACCGCGCAGGAGTATATTCAATTAAAGGTAATGGACGTGGCAAAAGAAAGAATATTCGACCAAAGTAAATCGGTAAGCCAAATTGCCTACGAATTAGGCTTTAAGTATCCGCAGCATTTTACCCGGTTATTTAAGCAACGAGTGGGGCACTCCCCTAACGAATTTCGCAGCTCTTTAAATTAATAAGAATTTGATTTTCTTCCAGCAAAGGGCATGTAGGAATATTATATGATAAACATCTTACTTAAAAGCCAGGATAATTATTAATTATTCTGTTTAATGCTAAAATAGAACCAAGATTATTTAGCAAAATATACCTGCAGCCGGTTTACTTGGCGAATGTGGCGCGCCTTCTTTTTTTCTCCTTCCACAATGATTTGAAAAGGCCCTTGGTCCGCCTTTAACCAGGAACCATCCATGCGGTTAGCCAATATGATTTTCTTATCCGAAAACGCCTCATCCACTTCGGCCAAAGAAAACAGCACCTGGTAACCATCGCTGGCTTCCAAGAGCAGGTATTTGGTCAGGTTTTCTCCTTTTAGCTCTTCTCCGAGTGTCGCACCCGCTTTCTTCAAGATAGTCGCTAGTAGCACACCCGAATAAGAATGGACTTTATTCTGGCGATCGGTGGCTTGCACCGTGGTTTTTTCCATTTTATCTAAGTCCGTCAGCGTTAAGGTGAGCGGCGTAGTGACTTCCCCTTCTACCCGGAAGGAAGGAGCGGATCCAGCGGTTTGTGCGCGCAGGCTGAATGAAGAAAGCCACGCGGTAAAAACAAGTAGAAAGAATTTATTTTTCATGGTTGGAATGCTTAAAGAATAAAAGAAATGAGCAGTTTGGGTAAATCGATAGGATGGTTACAGGTTACTAAAGACCAGATTGACAAAGTAATTGCGTCCGGCTTCCGGAAAACCTTCTACTAGGGTATAATTCTTATCAAACAAGTTGTTTACCCCTCCTTCCACGGAAACGCCCCGGTACACCTTCACTTGCGCCCGCAGGTTTAGGAGCGTAAAGCCCGCGGATTTAATGCCGTAGCTAGTACTGTAGCGGGAGGAATTATACTCGGCACTCGCCGTCAACCCGCCCCGGTCCTGATAGGTATAGCTAGAAAATACCAGCACCTTGTGCTCGGGAGCATCGATGAATTTTAGATCCTTGTTACTGCGGTTAACCCGGTGCAAGTAACTGTACTGCCCGCCCGCTTTCCAATCCGTTAAGATGGGGTATTGTGCGCTGAACTCCGCCCCGGAAAATGCCGCCTTCCCCGTGTTTTGCAACTGGAAAATATTAGGCTGCACATTGTTTACTTGCTGGATCACGTCCTGGATCCGGCTGTAGAAAAGATTGGCCACTACTTGCCACTTTTCCTGGAAGGTGGCCTGGTAGCTGGCTTCGTAATGCAGGGCTGTTTCGGCTTTTAAATCCGGGTTCGGAATGGCCGCGCCCATGCGGTAGGAATACCGGTCTTTAATGGTGGCAAAGCGGGACTTACGGGCTACGGAAAAAGACAAGCGCTGCTGCGCCGTTAACTGGTACAATACGCCTACCTGGGCGTTGAAAGCGTAGTTCTCGTTTTCCGGCAAATCGGTGATTTCTTTTGTGGTGGCGTTATAGTTCTGCGCTTCCAGGCTGTGGCGCAGGTTTAAACTAATACCCGGCAAGAGCGTTAATTTATCGGTGATCTGGTAGGTATCTTCGATGCCCAGTGAAGCCGTATAATCCCGGAACGTGCGCTCGGGTTCCCCCAGGTTGTATTCCTGGTGTTGGTCATTCTTGTACTGCAACGCCGCTTTTAGCGCGTGTTTTTCGGGCCAGTTGCGGTGGTACTCGACCGCCGCGCCGTAAGTGTCATCGTGGTAAAAGCTTTGAAAAGAAGAAGGCCGGTTCTGGGTAGTATAGGTCTTATCATCAAAAGCTTTCAGCAAATTGCGGAACTGGTCGTAGTACACCCGGGTCTTAAGTGCGCTGTTGGCACCTAGGCCGGTAGTAGAGACAAAGTACAAACTTTCCTTGTTCCAGTAGGGCCATTGCCAGAACCGCGCCCGTTGCTGCGGGTCGTTGCCCACGTAGGGCGGGTTGCCCTTCTCCCCCGTTGATTCACGTAGCTCAGCGCGTACTCGTCTTTTTCCCGCGGGGTGAAACCCACCTTCAGAGTATATTTGGCATCTTCCCGGTAAGCATTATCCCGATCTTTGCCATCTTCGTTTTCTTTCGGGGTAAAATCATCCGCTAAAGGAAAGGTTTCCTGTTTTAACCGGGAGGCGCTGCCCTGCACGTAAAACTTACCCAGGTTAGAGCCTACGTTTAAGCTTAAGCGTTGTCCCTGCCTACTCAGCCAACCGGCCCTCGTTTCCAGCTCTAATTTCTTAAGGGGTTTGCGGGAAACGATGTTAATGGCTCCGCCCAGGGTATTGGCCCCGTAGGTCACCGAAGAAAAACCTTTGGCCACGTTGATCTGCGCCACGTCAAACGTGGTAAAGCGCGCCAGATCCACGTACCCATCGTAGGGAACGTAGACCGGCACCCCGTCAATAAAAACGGGCACTTGCCGTAGATCAAATCCCCGGACCAGAACTACGGATTCATTGCGGGCCCCTACGCCGGCTAAGTTGACGCCCGGTAATAAGTTCAGGGCGTGCGATACGTCCAGGCGGTTAAAACTTTCCAGTTGCTCGCTAGTGACGGTCGTATTTTCTTCCGTCTGGCGGCCGCTGATCACCACTTCACCTAACTTAAATACCCGTTGGGTCAGCCCGGTGGAATCCGCCGGAGCGGTTTGGCCGAAAGCCGAAAAACGAAAGCAAGCTAGCAAGCAGAAAAGGTAGAGTGGACGCATATAAATTAGTTTTGAGAAACCGGTAAAGATGGAAAGGGGTCGGCAAATGCCGGATTTTGCACAAAGGAAGAATCCGTTAATAGGTGTAGAAAAGCGATAATAGCCTGCTTTTCGGTGGCCGTTAAAGCCAAGGTTGGACCATGGGGATCATTCGAGACATCTTTTAAAAAAGGACTCAAATTCGCGGCCCGTAGAGGACCGTTATAATGCGCCAAAACTTCTTCCAGGGTTTGAAAACGTCCGTCGTGCATGTAAGGCGCCGTTAAAGCAATGTTACGCAAGGTAGGTACTTTAAAGCGGCCGTGATCGGCCAAAGAACCCGTAATGCTTTGCCGGCCAGTGTCCGAATAAATAGAATTCAAACCGTTGTTATGAAATACGTCCAGGTAGGTTTTTACGCCCCCGTGACAATGGGCGCAGTTAGCCCCCCGGCTATTCTTTTCGGGTTGGGGACCATTGGTAAACAACGCCAGGCCTTGCAGCTCTAGGGAGGTAGGTTGGTACTGACCCCTTAAGTATTGATCGTAGCGTGAATTAGCCGAGATCAGCGTTCTTTCGAATTGGGCTAATGCCTGGAGTAAGCGCTTAGCAGTAATGGCGGTATCCCCGAAAGCGGCTTTAAATAAGGGAGGATACAACGGGGTTTTCCGGAGCTGGTGCACGGATACCGCTAACGGCTGGCCCATTTCGTGGGGGTTGGTTAAAGGAAAGAGCGCTTGATCTTCCAAGCTGGCACTTCGCCCGTCCCAGAAAAATTTGCGGTTCCAGAGCAAGTTAACCAGCGCCATGGAGTTGCGGCTGGTTGATTTTTGATCCACGCCCGTGCTAAAGGCTTTCCCGTCGGTAAAGGCCCGTTGTTGTTGGTGACAGCTGCCGCAGGATAATTGATTATTAGCCGAAAGCTTGGTTTCGTAGAACAGGTACCTGCCCAAAGCTACTCCCGCCTGGGTAGTGGGATTGTCGGCAGGAATTGTAAAACGCTGGCCAAAGTTAGTAGGAAACTCGAAAAGATAAGGATGGGCCGGAGGGGCGTTGGCAATCCAGCCCACTAACAGCGGCACCAAGAGCAAGAGTATACCCGCTCTTTTATGCCGCAACTTTGATTTAGCCGCTATTTTGAAAAGCCGTTTCATTCAGAAAACTATTCCTCCCAGCTGGCCACTTAGAACCGGCTAACCGTTATATTTTTAAATATATAACGGTAAAGTTAGAAATGAATCGGTAATAGTCAAGGGTAAACGATTGAACTTCTAATTGGTGGATTAATAAACTTACCTCCGAAAAACGTTTACTTTTTATGAAGAAAAACAAAGGCAGTGCTAAAAAATGCAGCACTGCCTTTGTTTTATAAAGATTGCTGGGGATGAAAATGCCGGCGGAGGTGCATCAGAAAAGAACGCAGGAACTGCATCAAATCAAACTCTTTTTCCCATTGTTCCCGGTCCACGCTATTGATTAAAACCGTTGCTTCCAGGTTGTCCAGGTATTGTTGCAGTTGGTGCACCTGGTGCTGGATCCCATCCAGGAATTCGATGAAAGCCGTGAGCGTATGTTCGGTAAGCTGAGGCTGGTTGGCAATGATCAGGATGGTTTGACCATTTTCTTGCTTGGTGGTGATGCTCATGGTCCCGTCGCTTTATACTCGCCCAAACAATTAAACACATCTTTCATTTCGAACAAGAAGCCCAGGGTATTTTTTAGATCCAGGGGTTCAGTATCGCGGTCAAAGGATTGGCTGACAAAGCGGATGGTCTCTTCAAAGCGCTGAGCCAGCTGGGCCGGATTGTTAGCGCACCTTTCTTTTAGGAACTGAGTTAAAGGTTGAATATTGAGGTAACGGTTGGTTTCCGGATTTAACACGAGCAAAGGCTGACCTTGACAAAGAGAATCTTTCATGATGCGGGTTGGTTAGCAGTAAATTTTTGGCCGGGCAACAGACGCCAATGTCCCACCGGTGCCAGTACTTTGGAGGTTGATTTCGGTTTGATTATACGCGCTCCTAATGACTGGTGAGTAGTCGGAGATGGTACCCCAAAATAGTTACACGCTGGGGCCTGATCAGGTAAGCGCCTGTTTTTTCTAATCTCTGCCTTAATCGTATTGCGAGTTGCTAGTACCCAGGTTTGTAAGGGCACGCTGCCGAGGTAAAGAGCTAGGCGCAGGGCTAGTAGGGCATTGACCCAAACAATGCCCGCTCTGCTTTGCAACACCAGATCTAGTTTGTCTTCTGGTTCAATGAACCAAGCCAGACCGGAATTTAACCGGAGAATTTGGTAGAGTTTTTCATTTGCCAGGTGAGCCGCAATTACTTCTTTGGTTTGGGGCAAACTCAAGAAGAGTGCTAAATTTTGCCCGCATTGGTGTGCCATAGCCGTGGCATTGTAAAGTAGGTAATTACAAGAGCAATCAATTTCTAAGCCGAGTGGTTGCTCAGAATAGAGGTGGCCATTAGGATTAGGTGAAGCAATGGTGTGCTCGGCGCGGTTGAAAGCCGGAGCATTGTTTTGCGAATTAATTTGCATAACTTTGAGGTGCTAAAATGTTTGACAATGATTTGTTGAACTGGCCCGATGTCCCCACATCGGGCTTTTTTATTTATTAAGTGTGCATTCTTCTTTCAATCTCTTGATTCTGTTTTTCTCTAACATGAACTTCTAAGCTGCGGGAAGGTATTTTCTTGGACTTGGAAATATAAGAGCGATTGTTGAGCAAGAGCCGGAGCATGTCGGCTTCGCTTTCCGGAATCTGATTGATAGCCGCTTGTTCAAAATCATATTCTCCTTGGTCTTCTACCTGGATGTTTCCGTATTTTGCTTCGTGGACCTGAGCCAAGGCTTCTTCGTACTTTTTGAGTTTGTTCTTTTCCAGAGCCACGTTTTTTCTGGATTTAGAAATAAGCTGTTTAAGCACGAGTTCCTGCTTATTCTTTTGCACAATATCACCCATGGTTTGATAGAAAAAGTGCCGTTGCTGCCGAAACCAGAGGAGAAAAGCCGTTTTCTTTTGTAACTGTTCCGGAGTTCGGTTTGTATCTGATACACTATGAATCCAATGCTCCACTTCTAAAGCAGGGATACAAAGCATATCTCTCTTACTTCCGTCCGCGGCAACCGCCTTTGTCGTTTTTAATATTCCCGAAAAAAGGAGACTTTCCTGAAGATTCTTAGTCTGCCATACATGATCCAGATCCAATATCTCACAAATCACTTTTACAGGTATTAATTTTTGATTATCCAGAGGAATAATGCCAATTGTATTACCCTCAAATTCTAGTTTTTCTAATTGCTCTTGTTCATTCATAATTTATTTAGGTTATAGGTTGGTGACGTAATAACTCTTAAACCTCTTTGACTTTGAATCCAACTGTATAAGCTAGCTTATACAGTTGGCAACTAATTAGCCCTTTTTATGAGCAGCTATATAAGTTAGCTTATACAAAATAAGGTTAATCAGAATCGGCCATATATCTGTTTGTTATAAAAATATCTAATTGATACAAATATATCTAACAGATACTAACAAACAAAATTTTGGTAAAAAATATTTAATAGATATATTTGTATCAGTTAGATATTAATAAAAAAATGGCCAAAATTCAATTAGACTTACCAGAAGAAGTACATTTTGAAGTAAAAGAGCAACAATTGAAAATCGAGAAGGAAACGAAGAAAAGAGCTTCGTTAAAAGATGTTTATGAAATTGTAATCCGAAAAGGTTTAGAAGTCATGAAAGCCCAAAACAATAGCAAATAGCTAAGCATCAACTAACAATCTACTGTTGTTTTAATTTAATTATTGCTAGTCCATAGCTCGGAAATCATAGGGCAATAATTCTAAAAAAGCCAGTCTCAAAAATTTTTAACAAAAAAGGCATTTCCAGCTTCCTAGCTAGGTTTTTGCCCCGAAAAACATATCTCCCAGTCTCAAAATCCGGCTGCGCACCCCGGCTTGCACTATCGGCAACCGGCAACTTTCCCTGGCAACTTTTACGATATATGACGGGGACTCCACTACCAAAAAGGCCGATTGCAGCCAACTGACCGAGGAACGTACTGGCAACTTCCAGTCAGCTCCCAGCCAGTCAACTGGCAACTATTCCGGCCAGTCAAGCATCGACCATTCCTTCCCAGAATGATTCTGGCCGGCAGTTTCTAGCGAAGCCAACCTGGTTCCTAATAGAACTTCGTTAGTCGCAAAACTGGATTCTGGAGAGCAATAAAAAAGCCAGCTACCAGCTGGCTTTGTCGGGCCTCCAAGTGGCCGGACCAGTAACAAGACAAATGCGGAACCTCTAAACTTACATTTCCACAACCTTTTTCATTCGTTTGCGTGAGGCAAACACCTTTATGGCGCACAGGTATGGCAGCACTTGCTGAACCTTCAAAGGGAAGATACCTAGCTTGGCCTGATCCAGGCGGTAACGCTGGTACGCTTTCTTAATGGTCTCAAACTTCACATCACTCTCATCCCAGTCGTACTTGGCCATGAAAGCTTCAATGGCGTATCGCTGCTCCACCCCGTGCGCTTCCAGGTTCTCGATGTAGGCACAAAACTCCTGCTGGATTAAGTCTTCCACCAGGTTGTTTAACTGAATGCTGGTGTAGTCGTCCAGGTTGCGGCAGCCCCGCTTCCAAAAGTCCCGGGAAGAAACCACAATGGGGTAGGTCGCCGCGTACTGGCCGATGCGTTTGGAAGCGCGGCTCTCGGTTGTGGGCCGGCGCATCATCTGGTACAAGACAATACCAATCGCATCGCGTTTACTGATGGTGTACAAATTCCCGTAGCGGGCCACTAAATACTTCTGCACATAAGGTTTAACGGGAACTTTGAGCGTAATCTGCATATATTCGGGACTTGAATATACTAAAATTAATCCGCCCCCGATGCTCTCAAAAGGACATTTGCCCTAGAATAATTCAATATTAAACTTCCTGGTCTAAAGTTTATCACTGCACCCAAGCTTAACTGCTGCAAAGCATGGATCTTTCCCTAGCAAAAGGATTTGTTTCTCTTAACTACCGGCCGGGGTAAACTATTAAAAAAGTTCTATTCTGCTTTTTACTTGGTAAATTAAGGTAATAGTTGAAATGCTCCTCCGTTTTTGAAAAAAGCGAAAAATCCAGAATAGTTGATTTTCGTGTTTCCCAGTTTCCCACTTTCCCCATCTTTGATTATCAACCACTTACAATTTAAGCAGGTGGGAAACTCGGGGGGAAAAGGGGAAACTCCCGGGCGTTTCCCACTCCTGTTTCCCCGTATTGGGGGGCAGTTTCCCCGAGTTTCCCCAAGTTTCCCATCTGTTTCCCCGAATAAAATAGAACTATTCTTTACTATACCTTCTATAAGTTGCTGATAATCAGCAATAAATAAGTATTACAAATAGAAAGGGGAAAGTGGGAAACTCAATACTCGATTTTAAGGGGGCAAAGCAAATTTAAAAATATTGCTTAAACCTGACCATGGTACCAGTTTTATCCGAAAAGTCATATTGCCGATTCGGTGCTACCTGAGCATTCTGGTGAATGGCTTCCATAAACTTGTCCCGGGCCATCTTGGGGCTTTTGTTGTAGTTAAAGTCAGCCAGTAACTCTTCCGTGCTCAGCCACTGGTCCAACGGTTGATCCTTTACGAAGGCCGCGATGAGCTCCGGGGCATTGCCATTTAGTTTTATCAAGCGCGCTAGCTTTGCGCTCGGATCATCTTCGGAGGTTAATTGCTGCAGGTTGGTCTTGGTTTGGAACTCGATGCCTTGCCGGCGCAGCAAATCGTAATTGAGCACCATGGCGCTCGTGGTATTGGCCAGTTCCGGAAAGTGCACCCCTCTTTCCCTGACTTCCAGAAAGGCGCGGTGCTTCTCCAGGTAGACCCGGATGGTGCTAATGCCCAAAGGCGTAATGTTTTGCGTCCGGGCGGTGGCCAGGTAGAAATTATGGACGGCTTTGGTGCGTAGGAACAGCTTGGTTACACCGTCAGCTTCCCGCTGGATTTTGTAGTGCTCCCCTTCCCGCACTTCCCGGATGGATTGCAGCACGAGTAAATACTGTTCCACGTCATCGGATACCGCTTGTATTTCTACCTGCAGCTTCAAGCGGGTAACGAGCTCTTGCTGGATATCCTCGTAGCTGAACGGAAATTGCACCTGGCCTTGTTCGGCCAAGATCTGGTAAGTAGTCAGCAGGGTGCTGATGTTTAGCACGGCCCGGTCATCGGGCGGGAACTCCAATACCTCGCGGCATTTGGCTTTAACTTTTTGGTTTATTTTAGGTTCTACCTGGCGGTAGTGTTTCATGTGACTGCGGTACTGGAGCATCTGGCAAGTGACACTCGTGGTATAACCATCTTTCTCGAGCTGTTTTAACTCCTGGTAAGCAGTCACGCTGGTCTGCTTAGTTTGCTCGTTGAACTCCGATATAATCGTGCGGGAGAGTAATGCCGGATCCTTTGTGGGCAGATCCTGGCCACAGAGCAAGGCTGCGGACTGCGGTTTATAGTTCTTGGTTTCGTTGCCCCCAGTAGCCCGGCCGGTCATCTTGCCGCTACCGTCGGCAATGCCTTTGAGCATCCCAATTAATTGATCAGAGGCCGTATTTTTGTATTCGTTGAGCCAGATCAAGCCATTGCGGACCGAAGCCATGTAGCGGCGGATCCCGGTGGCGGTACTCCCCCCTTCAATGTTCACCCCATCTTCAGGGTATTCCCCGAACATGGCCGCTAAAGATTCAGCTCCTTTGCTCTTACCCGCTCCCCGGGGGCCAAAGTGGTCCAGCAAGGGAAAGTAATTACTGTTTTCTTTAAAGATGATATCCCGGTACAAGGCTGCCAAGAAGAAGCACACCATCACTTTGCCGTTATTGCCGTAGGCTTCCACCAGGAGCGTGGCCCAGCGCTCGAAGGTAAGGCCGGGTTTTTCAAAGTGCCGGAACATGCGCTCGAGCTCGTAAGTATCATCTTCCTCCGGATTTAGTTTCAGGGTTGTCGAAAAAGGCAGGTAATAATACGAGAGCTGGTACACCTTGCCAGCTGTTAGCTGTTCTTGCAGTTGGTCGGCGGGTAGTTGGGTAATAAACTGATTATAGGAACGAAAAAACAATAAAGACTTATTTATTTCCACCTGGCTATCCGAAGTTACTTGCGCGAGCTCTTCTAAGCTTTTAATTGGTTTTCTCAAGGGCACGATGCCGTACTTATCGGATTTAATGAACTGGCCATCATAGAACAATCCGTTGGCCCAGGTGTAGAAGTCCCCGTGGGAATTGTAGCCCATGTAGCGCGGTTGCACGGCTTCAATCACCCCGTCAAAGAGCTTCATTTTAATTTTGTTCAGGTGGGTTTCCGTGCCGTCAAAGATAAAGGCGCCCAGTTTACCGATGGCGCGTTTAAACGTGCCCACGCCCGTAAAATCATCAGTAGATACGGCCGTGGTGCGAACCTTGCCAAACATATTACGGAAGATACAAACGTACTTGGGTTCATTTTCCGAGAGTACGAAGTAGAGGATCTCAATGGTAAAGTTACAGATCATGATCTCCTGCTTTTTCTCGTAAGTATAATAGCATCCGTCTTTTTCGTAGTAGCCAAAGTCAAAATAAGCGGCCCGCGTGGTAGACTCCAGCTTGGAGAGTTCCTGGGAATCAGTTTCAGACTTACGTTTTTGCAGCTTGTAGTTCTTTTTGAAATCTGGCCAGCGTTCGCAGACTTCGTCGAAATAGGTATTCCGCAGGATGTCTTTCTCGATGAGCTCCAGCACTGTGCCCATACGAGTAATCTGCTCCGCTTTTTCGTGGGGAGATAAGCAGCCTTGCGATTGGCATTCATCCAGCAAGTAGCCGGAGATATATTCTTTAGTATCCCGAAGCCACTCCCCTATTTTCTCGGGAGTAATAAGTTTTCTAATCTCCTCATCCGGATCCCGTTCTTTGCCCGGCAACAATACCCGCACAATAAAACCTTGCTCAATCAATAGCTGGGCATTCTTATGCAGCGCTTTTAGGCCAGCCGCATCGTGGTCGGGCACGATCACGACGGTATCCGTATATTTTTTTAAAAGTTGGATCTGGTTTAAAGTTAAAGCCGTACCGCAAGGCGCTACGGTATTTTTAAAATCTGCTTGGTAAAAGCTCAGCACATCCACGTTGCCTTCCACCAGGTAAGCAAATTGCTTCTCCTGAATGTGTTTGCCGGCCAAATGTAGCCCGTAGAGGTGATCGCCCTTGGTCCAGACAGTGTCCGGGGAGTTCAGGTACTTGGGAGGTTTATACGTTGCATCTGGCGCTGGTTCTCTCACTAGTCTACCCGTGAAAGCGACTAGCTGCCCCCGGTGATCGTGGATAGGAAAAAGGATGCGGTCTTGAAAAAAGTCGTAAGCCACCGTTTTACTTTCCAGCGTGACTTCCCGGATCAGACCGGCTAGTAAGAGTTGATCAGGTTGGTAGCCAGCGGCAGTAGCGTCTTTAAAAAACTGGTCCTTCTCGGCCGGCGCTAAAGCTACTTTAAAGTCCAGTAACGTTGTTTCGTGTAAGCGTCTTTGCTGCGGCCAAGTAGCTGGTAAATCATTGGCCTGATAGTAAGCAAGAGCGTACTCGAGTAACAGCTGCCGGGATTTACGGACCTGGTAGGCTTGCTCGGCTTCTTGCTGCTGCTCCCCAGATAAATTCTCGTACTCTAGCGGAATGCCATTTTTAGTGGCGATATCAAGCACAGCTTCGGCGAAGCTCCAGTTTTCTTTTTTCTGCACAAAAGCAATGCTGTCGCCGGCCGCACCACAGCCGAAACACTTAAAAATTTGCTTCACCTCATTGATCGAAAACGATGGCGTTTTCTCGACGTGAAAAGGACAGCAGGCTTGGTGCCGGGTACCGGTGGTTTTTAGGGGTAAGTAAGCCCCCACCACCGCCACAATATCTACTTGTTTTACTTTTTGAATGGTATCATCACTGATCCGTTTATTATAACTCATGCGTGCTTACCGAGAAAAACTTTATGGGTGAAGAATTAATTTATAGTTGAGCATCATTGATTTGAATAGGAAATTCTACTTCAAGTAAATAAGTCTAATTGCGTATCGCGGTAACACTTCCCGTACCGGCGGGCCATTTGGCTGGCGCGGCGATCATAATTAAAATGACACTTTTGACAAGCCGCTTTGTAGTCCTCCCAGGAGGTAGCTTCTAAAGTGTGCTTGACGTGAATGGCTTGCAGGTAGACCATCGAACCGGTGGCAGGATGCTGTTTTCCGTGCTCGGCTCCGCAAAACTCACATTTACCTTTCGCCCGGGTAAACCGCACGAAGTAGCTGATCAGATTCCAGTTCTTGGGGTAGCGGCGACGATCAATGGGCATGAGACTTTTATCTGATTAGGGTAGCGAAATAATGTTTTTGTTTGAGCACTGCTAAATCGTGCTGCATTCGCTGGAGGGTAGCCGCAATCTCAGCCCAATCTTTTCCGCAGTTAGCAACCGTTAGCCTATCTTCGAATATTTCTGCCACTTCTTTTCTTCTACCTATAGCTTCTAGCTCCGCCTCTAAAAAGGCAATATCTTGCTCCAAGGCTTTTATTTTCTGATCAGGCTGTAACATTTGAATGCGTGATTTAAATGATGATTTAATGAGGCTAGTAAATGATGGCTTTTGTATTTACTAGATTCTATTATCGACTTTAGTCATCCTTATTTACTGCTTCCTTCTGGACCGGCGGGGATACAGCCTTTTATTTTTCCAAAAGCAATCAGGGTGCTGCGCAATACCCGGTAATTACTTGGGGAAAATTCTTCGGCTTCGAGCTTAAAAACTTTCCCAAAACGATCTTTCTTGCCTTCCTTAATCCACCGACGCACCGTTTTATCACTATGCCCCGTGAATTCTACAATTTCTTGAATGTTTAAATAGCGATCTTTGGCGTTAGCTAAAGACGGCTTTAATTCATCTAACATCCCTCGAATTTCTGTTTTCAAGGTATTTAAATCCCCCACGGTTAATAGGTCGTTTGGTGTCATGGGTACTTAGCGCTTTAATTCAAATGAATATTATATTTGTTATATTTATTTGTATATATAATATGTATTATATACTTTTATTTTTGGTATGATTGCTGGTCTAGTTTCTGAGTAATTGTTTGTCGTATTTCTGCTCTAAATCGAACACCGTTGGCCTTATTGGGGGTTTATGGCGAAAGAGATCAGCAATGGAACAGCCAAACATGTCGGCGAAAAACTGGAGAACCTCGTCACTTAAAAGGTCTTTATTAAGGTCTCTGTAAAAAGCACGATCTCCTAAACCGAAAGTCTTTACGTGCTCCGCACGGAGTAGCTTTTTCTGATCGTCATTAAGCTTTTCGTAGCGGATTCTAATGTTGAATTTAGGGGTTTCGCTCAGTGCTTTTTTCCGGACAACTTTTGCCATTTGTGTCAGTTTTATTGTACATTCGATTACTAATAACAGACAATTATAACATAGTTGAATAATATAGTCAAGTATTATTATAATATATTACTGTAATATGTTATAAAATATTGAGCATCAAGCTTGAATAATAAAAGATGATTGGGGAGAATATTAAGAAGGCTATCGAGGACTCCGATTTAACTCCGGAGCAAGTGGCAGCGCATGCCGAAATGAGTGTAGCTAATTTGTATAAGATATATAAACGGGATTCAGTGGAGAGCAGGTATCTTGTTAAAATAGCCGAGATACTTCGTCTACCAGTAGAGTATTTGCTTTACAACAAGAAAGTGTCGAAAAATACTTACTACAATGTTAAGCTAAATGGTATAGCCAATACGATGGGTCATGTCACTAAACAAAAGATTACCATTCCTGGCAACTTAAACGATAATTCAAAAATTAGCATGGATAAGGTTTTACATGAATTGGCTTTATGTCGGGCGGAGAATGCGAGCTTAGTCAAGGAATTGCAATTGAAGGATGAAATTATTGAGCTTCTAAAAAAGATCAAATAGATTACCAATATTCTTACTCGATAGAATATATCATGGAATATTCTGCAATAGACCCACTCTAGATAATTAAGCACATTCTAGACTAACCTTCTAACAATCAGCTTTAAGTATAGCTTAATGTAGCCTTACTGAATGGAAATAAATCGTTACCCGCGAAAAGATCGGCTTGACAAAGATGGTAAAGCTCCTATTCGCATGATGGTGCATTATTATAATAAACGCCTACCTATTCCTACTGGGGAAAAAGTGTTATATCCTGATGGGTGGGATAGTGAAAAGCAGAAAGTAAAACCACGGCAGCCATTCGCCTCGATAATAAATCAAAAGCTGGATAATATTGAAAAAACGCTTCGGTTTGTTTTTAAGGTTAGTAATGACAGTAGCATAGAACTCACTAATGAAAGTTTTAAGTTGCTGTTTGAAAAAGTTTATGCCGCAGTACTGGCCAGTGGCGCTTCTGAGTCCCAAGATGATTTTACCAACTTGCAGTTGCAGCAAGCATACGAATCATACCAATTAAATTTAAAAAAGCTAGACATAATAGTGGATTTGGAGTCCACGATAAAACCTTCAGTAATTTCGTTGATGCACCTATGGGTTAATGAAGAAAAAGATCGCATCGTAGAAGCAACTGGGAGGGTAATGTCTCCCAATACAATCAAAGGATTAAATTCCACGATAAAGCGATTTGTTGCTTTTGAAGAATTCTACGGCAAACCGCTTAGTCTAGAAGGGATGGATAAACACTTCTACGCGGCTTTTCGCGAATACATGCTAAAAGAATTAAATCAAGGCATAAATAACTTTGGTAAGCATGTACGGCGGCTAAAGCAATTTCTTACTTGGTGTGAGGATCACGATGAGGAATTAAAAATTAATCCTAAATACGTACGTTTCTCGGCACCATCGCGCTACAAAGGAGTTGATTTCTTGCTGTTAACTGAGCTTGTGGCTATTGAAAACCTAGATTTCAAAGCGGCTCCACTCCGCAACAAACTCTACTTCTCTTATTCTAACAAATTAAATGAGAATTTAGAGTTATCTGCTTTTGATTCATACATTTTTCAGCTAGAATTAGCGAGAGATGTATTTTTAATGTGCTGCTATACTGGCCTACGGATAAGTGATGCCCAGAAATTAGCTGTTAGTGATATTAAACAAGAGTTGATTATTGTTGATACTCAAAAAACTGGAGAGTATTGTTATATTCCATTCTTCGATGATGGTATTTTCAAACCTGTAGCTCTGGTTAACAAATACCGCAATTCAGAGCAATTTATTTTTCCTAAATGCCCAAAGATCAATCATCACCTAAAGTTAATCCAAAAGTTAGCCGACGTTGATCGCATTGTATTGAGTACTAAAGTTGGCCGTAAAACTTTTGCTACTACTAAAGTATACCAAGGGGTACCGCGCCACATAGTTATGCAAGCTACTGGTCATAAAACTGAGGTTTCATTCAACAGATACATTGGAATTGATGAGCAAGAACTAGTTAATATTTTTAAGCAGCAATCCCATAAAGTTTCGTAAAGTGGGTGCAGCTTTTGGGTGCAGAAGTTAATACATCAACTACCTCTTATTACTATTTGTAATATTCACAAATGGCCTTCCTTATTAATGAGACCAGTTTTTGCTAGTAAATACTAGTAAATGGTGCCGTTGAAAAGTCCCTACGCGACCACTTGAAAATAAAGCACTTACAAGAAGAAATTCGGTAAGTGCTTTTTTATTTGCACACAATTTGCCTGCAAATACAATCTTTTGTCCCTAGTACAATTGAACCTCTACCTACTTAAAGTAATATTGGCTTCATAAAATTACTAAACTCTGGTCAGGAGGTATCGATGCTATATCTCTTCCCCACAAGATATTAAAGAAAATTAAGTATGCACTTCTCATCTGAAGTTTTTGCGGAAATCCGTTGATTATTAATAGGAACTTCTGCTCAATGGCGTTAATTACTACCAAGTAGTAACTGCCCACCAAAGTTTGTTACAAGTTAAATTAGCAAGTTTAAACGATAGATTACAGCGCTTGCACGTGGTAGTAAACTTTTATAGGCCTTTAGAATGTGGTTGAAAGTAACTTATCTTCAGCTACTACTCCACTTATCTAATTTTTTAAAAATATTGAATTTAATCTGTCTCGGTTCTGTGTAGAGAGCAACTGTAATTTGGCTCATGTAGTAACGATTAACAAAGCAAGTTAAAGCAAGCACCAACTATCTAGCGGTTAAGAAAAAATATTTGTGTTTGAACAACGGTATAATGCAGTTTTTTAAAAATCAGGCTGATTTACGATAGCGCTTTCGGTCTATGCTGATTACAACAAAAATAATACTTCCGGCTGCTAAAGAGATAAATAAATCTTTAGCTGACAAGGGTACCAAACTAAAAAAGCTTTTCATGAAAGGAATGTAGATTACCGCTAGTTGCAATAAAATGGTGCTGATAACTACAATAGTCATTAAAGGATTGGCAAATAAAGAAAATGGCGAGTGCGCCAAAGACCGCATTGCAATTGCCTGAAAAAGCTGGGCAAAACCAATGGTAGCAAAAATCATGGTTTGCCAGGTTAAATCGTCGGGATTTTGCGGATTGTGATAAATTAAAGCTAAACTAAGGGTAACAACTCCCATAATAACTCCTGTTGTACTTAGTTGCAGAAAATCTTTTTTACTTAGGGCTCCTTGATTTGGGTTGCGGGGTGGTCGATGCATAATACCTTTCTCTGCAGGTTCTGTACCTAAACCTAAGCCCAGCAAACCATCCGTTAATAAATTAAGCCATAAAAGTTGCAAAGGTTTCAGGGCAATGGTCATACCAAAAAAAGGAGCTAGCAACATGACGAATACTTTACCAATATTACCGGCTAACGAGAATTTTATAAACCGGCGCAGGTTAGTAAAAATCACGCGGCCTTCTTCCACCGCTGCTACGATTGTAGAAAAATTATCGTCTAATAAAACCATATCAGCGGCTTCTTTGGCCACATCGGTGCCGGTAATTCCCATGGCAACACCAATATCGGCTTTCTTTAAAGCTGGAGAGTCGTTTACCCCATCACCAGTCATGGCCACCACATTGCCACTCTTTTGCAGTGCATCCACAATTCGTAATTTATCCTCCGGCGAAACGCGCGCGTAAACGGCTGTTTTAGCAGCTTGTTGTTGCAGCCCATTTTCGTTTAGTTGTTGCAACATAGCCCCAGATACCGCTTCGGGTTGCGTGTCGAACCCCAGGGCAGAAGCAATAGCTGTAGCCGTTAAAGGATGATCCCCGGTAATCATGACGGGCCGAATACCCGCTGCTTTGCATTTAGCTACAGCAGCTTTTACCTCTAGCCGGGGCGGGTCAATCATGCCAATTAAACCTACATAGGTTAAGTCTTTTTCCAGATCAGAGTTGCTGATTTCAGTAACCGATTCCCGGAATGCGAAACCCAATACCCGGATTCCCTGTTGGGCTAATCGGGTATTAGCTTGCTTTATTTTTTCTGTCCATTCTTTAGTTAAAGGTACACGTGTATTATTAACCCAAACAGAATTACATACATTTAAAATTGAATCGGGTGCACCTTTGGTTATAACTACTTGTGATGTTTTTTTAAAAAAATTCAGATAACTGGGCAAACTACCTTCTGCCTGATGGATAGTGGACATTCTTTTCCTATCGCTATCAAAAGGAATTTCATTAACTCGCGGAAAATTCTCATATAGTTTTTTTTTAAAAATCTTCCTTTGTGCGGCCGCTACTAGCAAAGCAGTTTCAGTAGGGTCGCCTAACATTATTTCGGCATTAGAAGTTGTAGCGTCAAATTCCAGGAAAGCATCATTGCATAAAACCGCAACGGCGAGTATAAAATCAAGTTTAGAGGCTGCTTCCTCGTTAGTAACTTCAGGACTATTAGTTTTAAAAATAATTGTCTGTTCAGGTAAGTCTATTACCGTCACGGTCATATTATTTTGGGTAAGCGTACCTGTTTTATCGGAGCAGATAACCGTAACGGAGCCCAGCGTTTCCACGGCCGGTAATTTGCGGATTAAAGCATTTCGCTTCAGCATTCTTTGGCTTCCAATAGCTAAAGTAATGGTTACCACAGCCGGTAATCCCTCCGGAATTACCCCTACAGCTACGCTTACCGCTGTTAGGAACATATCAGCCCAAGCTTCACCTTTAACAATTCCGGCTATAAATATGATAGCAGCCGCTATTATACCTATTAAGGCTAATAACTTCCCTAATTTATCTAGTTTATCTTGAAGCGGTGTTTTAGAAACATCTACTGCTCCTATAAGATTAGCAATTTTACCCAGTTCCGTTGCCATTCCAGTAGCTACCGCAATTCCCGTACCTCGGCCATAAGAAACTACAGTGCCCATATAGGCCATGTTTATGCGATCAGCTAAGGGCAAATCTTCTTTTATAAGTGCTTCGCTAATCTTATTTACAGGTTCAGATTCACCAGTTAAAGCAGCCTCCTGTAATTTTAAATTATATGTTTCCAGCAAACGTAAATCGGCAGGAATAACATTGCCTGCTTCAAACTCTACTATATCTCCCGGAACTAGTTCGCTGGCTGGTAGTTCTTTTACTATTCCATTTCGGCGTACGTGTACCATTGGTACTACCATTTGGTTCAAAGCAGCCATAGCGTTTTCAGCCCGGTATTCCTGAAAAAAACCAAGAAAGCCAAAAAGCAGAACAATAGTTAAAATAGCTATAGCTTCGGTGTTCTTGCCCAGTAAAGCAGATAATACAGCAGCAGCTATTAATATTAACACCATTACTTCCGTAAACTGCTGTAAAAGTATTTTAAATGGGCTTTTACGTTTTTTATCGAGTAATTTATTGGCACCATGGTGCTGCAAGCGCCACTGTGCTTCTTCTTCCGTTATGCCGGTTGTAAAAGTATGAAGCGCCTCTAATATTGCCTCACTTGTACTATTATACCAACTATCCATGATTTATTCAATTACGTAAATTTCCCAATTTGTACTTTATGGAAAAATCTAATGCATTTGAAGATTTTCCTTGAAGTACATGTTTTAGTTAATTAATATCAAGTTTACGATCGACAATTAAGTAAGCTATACGACTTTCCTTAAACACTATTTGTTCTTTTTTAAAATGCTGCTACTAGTATTCATGCATTATAGCTACAACAGCTGATTATTGGTTTGATATGAGGAGCTTTCTTTTGGAACAGCTATATGGCTAGCAGAGTTACTACTTTTTAGGGCGGTTTACTGGTTGTAGGGATTGGTAACTGTTGTCTGGGGAGAGGTGTATGTTAGTTGTTTGGTTTGGTGGTGGTAGGTAGGGGTATAAAAGCAGAAAAGCCTCTTTCGGTTGAAGGAAAGAGGCTATTCAGAAGAAAGGGGGTTGGCGGCTACCTACTCTCCCGCATGTGATTGCAGTACCATTGGCGCTACGGGGCTTAACTTCTCTGTTCGGAATGGGAAGAGGTGAACACCCGCGCTATAACCACCATTATTGTGCTCCAGCACCTGGCTGGGAAGCTGCGCTAGGCAGCTTTGCTATTTTTTAGTCTTTTAACATAATACGGTAAGAGAAGTCCTTGGCAGTAAACACCGCGTAAACCAGAAAACGAAGGGCTATTAAGAAAGCTTACGGGTAATTAGTACGGCTCAGCTTTGCAGTTTCTTGCTTTACACCTACCGCCTATCAACGTGATCATCTTTCACGACCCTTAAAAGAAATCTCATCTTGAGGTGAGTTTCGCACTTAGATGCTTTCAGCGCTTATCTCATCCCAGCGTAGCTACCCGGCGCTGCAGCTGGCGCCACAACCGGTGCACTAGCGGCTGGTCCAACCCGGTCCTCTCGTACTAAGGTCAGGTCCTCGCAAATTTCTTACGCCCACAACAGATAGGGACCGAACTGTCTCACGACGTTCTGAACCCAGCTCGCGTGCCACTTTAATCGGCGAACAGCCGAACCCTTGGGACCTTCTCCAGCCCCAGGACGTGACGAGCCGACATCGAGGTGCCAAACCTCCCCGTCGATATGAGCTCTTGGGGGAGATCAGCCTGTTATCCCCGGCGTACCTTTTATCCTTTGAGCGATGGCCCTTCCATGCGGAACCACCGGATCACTATATCCTACTTTCGTACCTGCTCGGCTTGTCGGCCTCACAGTCAAGCACCCTTCTGCTATTGCACTCTACGCACGGTTACCAAGCGTGCTGAGGGTACCTTTGAAAGCCTCCGTTACTCTTTTGGAGGCGACCACCCCAGTCAAACTACCCACCAAACACTGTTTCCCTTTCGAGATTAGGCTCCAAATAACTCAAGGGTGGTATTTCAACGTTGACTCCACGACGCCTAGCGACGCCGCTTCATAGTCTCCCACCTATCCTACACATGAGTTATCCAGAGTCAATGTTAAGCTATAGTAAAGGTGCACGGGGTCTTTCCGTCCCGTTGCGGGTACTCGGCATCTTCACCGAGACTACAATTTCACCGAGCTCACGGCTGAGACAGCGCCCAGATCGTTACACCATTCGTGCAGGTCGGAACTTACCCGACAAGGAATTTCGCTACCTTAGGACCGTTATAGTTACGGCCGCCGTTTACTGGGGCTTCGATTCAGAGCTTCGCCTTGCGGCTAACCCCCCCTCTTAACCTTCCAGCACCGGGCAGGTGTCAGGCCTTATACTTCATCTTTCGATTTCGCAAAGCCATGTGTTTTTGTTAAACAGTCGCCTGGGCCTTTTCACTGCGGCTTCTTGCATCGCTGCAAGGAAGCGCCCCTTCTCCCGAAGTTACAGGGCCATTTTGCCGAGTTCCTTGGCCGTGATTCACTCGAGCGCCTGAGGATGCTCTCCTCGACTACCTGTGTCGGTTTACGGTACGGGTAGCTTATTAGTAATCGCTTAGCGGGTTTTCTTGGAAGTCTGATTAGGGTCATTATCTCCTTGCCCGAAGGCGCAGAGTACTATCGTCTTTCATCAAGTCCGGCGGATTTGCCTACCAAACTTTTAACTACGGACTTCAACGCACTATTCCGTCAGTGCGCAGACCTTTCACTCCTCCGTCACCACATCACTCTAATAAGCTAGTACGGGAATATTAACCCGTTGTCCATCGACTTAACCTGTCGGTATTGCCTTAGGACCCGACTAACCCTGAACCGATTAGCGTTGTTCAGGAAACCTTAGTCTTGCGGCGGGCAGGTTTCTCACCTGCCTTATCGTTACTTATGCCTACATTTGCTTTTCTCAACGCTCCAGCACCCATTACCAGGCACCTTCGACGCTGTTGAGAATGCTCCCCTACCACATGTATTACTACATATCCATCGCTTCGGTATTATACTTGATGCCCGATTATTATCGATGCCCTGTCGCTCGACCAGTGAGCTGTTACGCACTCTTTAAATGAATGGCTGCTTCCAAGCCAACATCCTGGCTGTCAAAGCAACTGGACCTCCTTTGTTCAACTTAGTATAAATTTAGGGACCTTAGCGGATGGTCTGGGTTGTTTCCCTCTCGGCCTGGGACCTTAGCACCCCAAGCCTCACTGCCGTGTATATTTACTAGCATTCGGAGTTCGTCTGGATTCGGTAGGATGTGACTCCCCCTAGTCCAATCGGTAGCTCTACCTCTAGCAAACTCTAACCACGACGCTGTTCCTAAAAACATTTCGGGGAGTACGAGCTATTTCTCAGTTTGATTGGCCTTTCACCCCTACCCTCAACTCATCCAAATCCTTTTCAACGGAAACTGGTTCGGTCCTCCATGTGGTGTTACCCACACTTCAACCTGGTCAAGGGTAGATCACAAAGTTTCGCGTCTACCCCCTCTGACTATGCGCCCTATTCAGACTCGCTTTCGCTGCGGCTCCATGTTTTCAAACATTTAACCTTGCCAGAGAGGAGTAACTCGTAGGCTCATTATGCAAAAGGCACGCCGTCAGTCCACGAAAGACCTCCGACCGCTTGTAAGCGTATGGTTTCAGGTTCTATTTCACTCCTTTATTCAAGGTTCTTTTCACCTTTCCCTCACGGTACTGGTTCACTATCGGTCTCTCAAAAGTATTTAGCCTTACCGGATGGTACCGGCAGATTCAGACGGGATTTCGCTGGTCCCGCCCTACTCAGGATCCCACTAGGGCTGAAAAGCTTACGCTGACAGGGCTATCACCTTCTCTGGCTTACCTTTCCAGGTAATTTAGCTTTAATTTTCAGTCCCACCTCGTGGTCCTACAACCCCAGTATTGCCGTAACAATACTGGTTTGGGCTCTTCCGGGTTCGCTCGCCACTACTAACGGAATCATTCTTATTTTCTCTTCCTCCGGGTACTTAGATGTTTCAGTTCTCCGGGTTTGCTCACCTTGCGGTGTGACTGGTCTTCAACCAGCCGGGTTGCCCCATTCGGAAATCTCGGGATCAATTCGTATGTGCCAATCCCCCGAGCTTATCGCAGCTTATCACGTCCTTCCTCGCCTTTGAGAGCCTAGGCATCCCCCATACGCCCTTAGTAACTTTCTTAATAAAATCGTTTACTCTTTACTCGTATTTTTGTCTACTCTAGTTTCTTCTCTTACCATTATGTCAAAGAACTTTTTAGTTGTAGATCTTAGACCCTCGATGTTAATCATCTGGCTTCTAATAATCTGCCCTAAGTGTAGTAAAGACCTGCTGTCTTTACTTAATTGAATGAAGTGTGGAGAATAACGGAGTCGAACCGTTGACCTCCTGCGTGCAAAGCAGGCGCTCTAGCCAGCTGAGCTAATCCCCCTAGTTCTATAGAGTGGGCCTGCCTGGACTCGAACCAGGGACCTCTACATTATCAGTGTAGCGCTCTAACCACCTGAGCTACAAGCCCTCAGCTTTTAGTTGAGTGGCAAGCTCCGGCTTCTAAACTTTCCTCTTCTCTCTATCCGTTCTGCCCAGCTTTTCGCCCTTTGGCTTACACGCAGCTGTGATGCCACTTCTTTTTTGTTTTACCAACCACCTGCTGTGGTTAGCCTCTTAGGATTTGAATAAGGAAAAGAAAATAACAAACCTGTTAAAGTAAAGCTGTAACAATCAGCTCCAGAAAGGAGGTGATCCAGCCGCACCTTCCGGTACGGCTACCTTGTTACGACTTAGCCCCAGTTACCAGTTTTACCCTAAACGGCTCCTTAACGGTTACCGTCTTCAGGTCTCCCTGACTTCCATGGCTTGACGGGCGGTGTGTACAAGGCCCGGGAACGTATTCACCGCGTCATTGCTGATACGCGATTACTAGCGATTCCAGCTTCATGAGGTCGAGTTGCAGACCTCAATCCGAACTGAGAACGGTTTTTTGAGATTGGCATCTTATTACTAAGTAGCGACCCTCTGTACCGCCCATTGTAGCACGTGTGTAGCCCTAGGCGTAAGGGCCATGATGACTTGACGTCGTCCCCACCTTCCTCACTGCTTGCGCAGGCAGTCTCTCTAGAGTCCCCACCATGACGTGCTGGCAACTAAAGATAGGGGTTGCGCTCGTTGCGGGACTTAACCCAACACCTCACGGCACGAGCTGACGACAGCCATGCAGCACCTTGCTTTGTGCCCCGAAGGGAAGCCTCATCTCTGAGGCGGTCACGCGCATTCTAGCCTAGGTAAGGTTCCTCGCGTATCATCGAATTAAACCACATGCTCCACCGCTTGTGCGGGCCCCCGTCAATTCCTTTGAGTTTCACCCTTGCGGGCGTACTCCCCAGGTGGATAACTTAACGCTTTCGCTAAGACGCTGACTGTGTATCGCCAACATCGAGTTATCATCGTTTACAGCGTGGACTACCAGGGTATCTAATCCTGTTCGCTCCCCACGCTTTCGTGCCTCAGCGTCAGTTACAGCCTAGTAAGCTGCCTTCGCAATCGGAGTTCTGGATCGTATCTATGCATTTCACCGCTACACGATCCATTCCGCCTACCTCGTCTGTACTCAAGCCTCACAGTATCCATGGCAGTTCAACAGTTGAGCTGTTGGCTTTCACCACGGACTTATGAAGCCGCCTACGCACCCTTTAAACCCAATAAATCCGGACAACGCTTGCACCCTCCGTATTACCGCGGCTGCTGGCACGGAGTTAGCCGGTGCTTATTCATCTAGTACCGTCAGTTCCTCTCGCAAGAGTATTTTCTTCCTAGATAAAAGCAGTTTACAACCCAGAAGGCCTTCATCCTGCACGCGGCATGGCTGGGTCAGAGTTGCCTCCATTGCCCAATATTCCCTACTGCTGCCTCCCGTAGGAGTCTGGTCCGTATCTCAGTACCAGTGTGGGGGATCATCCTCTCAGAACCCCTAGTCATCGTCGCCTTGGTGAGCCGTTACCTCAACCAACTAGCTAATGACACGCATGCCCATCTTTTATCGCCTCAGCTTTAATCATCCTCAGATGCCCTCAAATGATATTATGCGGTATTAATCCGGATTTCTCCGGGCTATCCCCCAATAAAAGGTAGGTTGCATACGCGTTACGCACCCGTGCGCCACTAACTGAAGCATTGCTGCTCCAGCCCGTTCGACTTGCATGTATTAGGCCTGCCGCTAGCGTTCATCCTGAGCCAGGATCAAACTCTCCATTGTAGAATATTATTGTGAAGCATTGCTGCTCCTTGTGTCTCGCTGGATCGTTACCTGTGCTCTCTTTTAACATAAGACCCTCTAACCCGTAAGTTAGATATAGCACTTATGCGGTTTGCTATTTTCTCTTTTCACTCATTCAAAGAACTTGCTCCAACCACTTCCTGGTTGAACTTGTACTACTCTTTATTGATTAGTTAGTAGCTGTTTTTTTTACTTTTTCTCTTTCCTCCCTGCCGGAGAAACCCTTCTTTTTATTTGGGAGCACAAAGGTCAGCATCTTTTTTATTTTCTCCAAATCTAAAAGCAAAAATATTTTTTATTTTTTTTTCTGCTCTCTTCTTTGCTTGCCTTCCCGCCAGAACCTAAATCACAACGCTTAAACCGCTCCGCTTAGTTCCCTGCTGGCTCCCGCTTTTTTCCACTCTCCTTACTTCCCTTTCAACCAGCTGCCGAATTGGGAGTGCAAAAGTCTGAATTCTTTTCCTTCCCTCCAAATCTTTTCGTAACTTTTTTTTTAAAACTTTTTGCCAGTCTTAAAACCGCCGCCTCCCGCTTCAACAAGTCAAATTTTCTTCCTTCTGTAAGGCCCCAAACTGAGGTGGTTGTACCCCGGGCCTGCTGCCCTTTTTCCGTTTCGGTGTGCAAAGATAACCACCTCTTTCTCCCTTTTCCAAACCTTTTTGCAACTTTCCCGTAGCCCTGCCCCTAATCCCCTGAGTACAACCACCAAAAATTTTTTAACTCCTCCCGCAGCTTCCCCTTATCCTCTACCGCCGCAACGTGCTCACCCGGTCCGGGCCTACACTCACGATCCTGATCGGAACAATATCTCAGTTTTAAAAATTAGTATTAGTGTAACTATAACTCATGCTGCTATATGTTAATATTAACCTAATTATACTATCATCGCATTTTCAATTACAGGATTAGAATACAAGCTAATCTTCATATTTAAGTGTTTGATAATGAATTACTACATATTTATAAAGTAATTTTATTTACTTCCGGAATGGACCTTATTTTTCTTAAATATTTGACTACATTTAAGTTCATATCCATTTTCAAATTACATAGACAATATAATAGAATTCTGGCTACTGAATAAAGCTTAGTTCTGGAATGTGTCTTTATCCCTCGGTCTGAAGTATATAAATAAGCAAATTAAATTTATAAAGCTGTACTCAAGAGAATGAAAGCATTAACCTGCGTCTTTTACTCAGTATTTTTTAAATTTTTAATTTTTCATTCTGCTTTTGCCCAAAACCAAACAAATACCGCAGACACCTTAAATTTACTAACAGCTAAAAACAATGTTACTAATGCATATACCACTTCTTTAGACAACGACCTACATCTATATAATGGTAAGGAGTATTTAAGCTATGATAAATATTACCTAAAAGGACATCAATTTTATAAATCGAGCGAAGAACAAGAAGGAGCTGTATACTACGAAGGCCATTTATATACCAAAATTTCTTTGCTGTACGATGTAGTTCTGGACCAGATTGTTGTTTCTGAACCCAATGGCTCTTTACAATTTAAGCTTGAAAATCAAAAAATCAATTATTTTCAGGTGCATGATCATGTATTTATTCGGTTAAATGCCGATACATTATCAACTTCTGCTATTCGTACAGGATTTTACGATTTACTGGTAGATGGCGAAACCCAGGTACTAGCCAAAAGAATAAAGCGAATTTTTGAAGATGTTACTCCCAGGGGTATGGAAGGTGAGTTTGTGATTGAAGATAAATTCTTAATCCGGAAAAACACCCGGTACTATCCCGTCACAAAAAAGAAATCGGTAATAAAAGTATTACAAAACAATAAAAAAGAGCTTTTGAAATATAGCCGTACCCAGCATTTAAAATTTAATAAAGAAATGCGCGAAGCTTCTTTAGTAAAGTTAGTACAATATTATAATAGCTTACCTACTCTTCAATAATCAGAAAATAAACCTGATCATGTAATACTCTCTTACTTGCTGTATAATTAACTTTTTATGGTTTCTTGCTTACGCCTTATTTTAACTTTTATTCTGGTAAGTGGCTGTTTTTTCGGTTACGCACAAAACATAAAAAGTAATTTAATCACCGGAAATTTTAAAAATTTAAAATTTCCGGATTTTGTTGCGGCAGTAGAAACACAAACTACGTATCATTTCTATTATGAGCCGGCAACTGTAGATAGTTTATTGGTAACTATTCAGGTAAACGAAAAACCATTAGCCACCATTCTTCCTTTGATTTTTAAAGGCACCACTTTGCATTTTGCTATCGATGCCGAAAACCGGGTTTATATAACATCCAACATAACCTTAGATTTAAATTTACCGGCTGATTACTTTAAACCGGAAGACCTCAAAACCGCAGTAACTAAAACCAGTCCGGTAAATTATTCTACTGAACCGCAGCCGGGTAATTCGCGATCGTTAAATCTTGCTGAACGTAAAATTTATGAGATAGGCCGCGCCGGCAAAAGCACCACCGGGCAAGCAACTTTAGCCGGACACTTGCGCGACGTAAAATCTGGTGAACCTGTAATTGGGGCGGCTGTTTACATTCAATCTCCTAGTATTGGAGTTACGACTGATCAGTTTGGGTATTACGCCCTCACATTACCTACTGGCCGCCATGATATATTAATAAGAGGATCGGGCATAAAAAATACTAAACGCCAGGTTTTACTGCAAGGCGATGGCCAATTGGAGATTGAAGTAGAGGAAGATATAACGCCGCTGAAAGAAGTAGTAATAGAAGCCGAAAAAGATAAAAATGTGGCCGGTATGCAAATGGGCCTAGAAAAGCTAGATATTAAAACCATGCGCCAGGTACCTACTGCTTTTGGCGAAACCGATATTCTACGCGTAGTGCTTACTTTACCCGGCGTAAAGTCGGTGGGCGAAGGAAATACTGGCATGAATGTACGCGGTGGCGCAACAGATCAAAATTTAATTCTTTTTAACGATGCTACCATTTACAACCCGGCGCATTTGTTTGGTTTCTTTTCGGCTTTTAACCCCGATATTTTAAAAACGGTAGAACTCTACAAAAGTGCTATTCCGGCTAAATACGGCGGCCGGTTATCATCGGTGTTAGAAATTGCCACCCGCGACGGAAATAAAAAAGAATTTTCGGGCTCGGGCGGTATTGGCCTGCTTACCAGTCGGCTTACTTTAGAGGGGCCTATTATTAAAGATAAAACCGCCTTTATTATCGGGGGGCGCAGCACGTACTCCGATTGGCTTCTGCAGAAACTGCCCAACAGTACCTTTAAACAAAGTTCGGCGGGTTTTTACGATGTAAACGCGCACATTAGCCACGAAATAAATAGCAAAAATTCTATTTACGCTACGGGTTACATGAGCCGCGATAAATTTAGATTAGCCGCCGACACCCTGTATAAATATGTAAACCAGAATGCCAGTTTAAAATGGAAACATATTTTTAATAATAAACTGTACGGGGTTTTAACCGGCGCTTATAGCCATTATAATTATAATATAACCAGTAACATTAATCCGGTAAATGCTTCCGAATTAACTTACAGCATTAATCAATCAAATATTCAAGCCGATTTTAATTATTTTCATAACGCCAAACACACTTTTGATTTCGGCTTTAGTTCTATTCTTTACAACATCTCGCCGGGCAGTTTAAAACCCTTGGGCGTAGAATCTTTAATAACCACGGATCTTCTGGAACGGGAGAAAGGCTTGGAAAGTGCAGTATACGTTTCTGACCGGATTGACTTAACGCCCCGTTTTTCTGTGATGCTGGGTTTACGTTATTCGTTGTACCACGCACTGGGTCCCAAACAGGTGTACCAATATTTGCCCAACCAGCCTAAGTCCGAAAGTACCATTACTGATACGGTAAGCTATAATGCCGGCGATGTACTAGCCAAATACCACGGCCCCGAGTACCGGCTCTCGGCAAAATATGCCCTCACTGATAACTCGTCGGTAAAAGTAAGTTATAACCGGATGCGCCAGTACATACACATGCTGTCGAATACAGCCGCTATGTCGCCGACTGATATCTGGAAATTAAGTGATGCCCACATCCGCCCGCAAATCGGCGACCAGGTGGCTTTGGGTTATTACCGGAATTTTAAATCCAACACCATCGAAACCTCCATAGAAACTTACTACAAAAAAATGCACGATTTTGTAGATTATAAAAGTGGCGCCACTTTGCTGCTAAACCACCACATAGAAACCGATGTAATTAATGCCGAAGGAAAAGCTTATGGCGTTGAAGTAATGGTAAAAAAATTAACTGGTAAAATAAACGGTTGGGTTAGCTACACTTACTCTAGATCGCTGGTAAAAGTTAATACCGGCACTACCACCGACATGATTAATAAAGGAAACTACTACCCCAGCAACTTTGATAAACCCCACGACTTTACTTTAATCGGCAATTACCGGTTTAGCCGCCGTTTTAGTACTTCATTAAACTTTACTTATAATACGGGGCGGCCTATTACTTTGCCCTTGGCTAAATATTATGTAGGTAACTCCACCCGGGTATATTACTCCGACCGCAATGCGTACCGGGTACCCGATTATTACCGCGCCGATTTTGCCATGAACATCGAAGGTAACCATAAAGTAAAAAAACTAGCCCATAGCTCCTGGACCTTGGCCATCTATAACCTAACCGGACGAAAAAACCCGTATTCCATTTATTTTAAATCAGAAGGCACTAAGATTAACGGGTACCAGCTTTCTGTTTTTGGGCGGCCTATTCCAACTATCACCTATAATTTTAAATTTTAGATGTTCCGATTAAAACGCCCCTGGATAGTGCTGTATAGCTATTTTTTATTGCTGGCCTTAAGCAATTGCGTAGACCCTTTTGACCCGCAGGTAAAAAATATACCACAAAGTTTTTTAGTAGTAGATGGCTTTATTAATGCCCAGGGAGTTACTACCATTAAACTATCCCGGACGGTAAATTTAAGCGCTGATTCTATTGCACCCCCAGAAAGTAATGCCACGGTTTACATTGAGGAGGAAGACGGTGCCCCCATTTATTTAGCAGAACAGCAAGCCGGCACTTATACTTCGGGTAGTCTAAATTTAAATTTTTTAAAAAATTACCGGCTACATCTAAAATTAGCTTCTGGCAAAGAATACACTTCGGATTATACCCTTATTAAAACAACGCCACCTATTGACGAAGTTACCTGGGAAAGCAAAAGTAATGGCTTGCAGATTTACGTAAACAGCCACGATGCGAGTAAAGCTACCCAATATTACCACTGGCAGTACGAAGAAACCTGGGAGTATACCGCCGCCTATCAGTCGCCGCTGGAGTATAGCAACGGAACCATCATCAGCCGGAAAGAAGATATTTACCGATGCTGGAACACGCAACTTTCTAACGCCATCCGGATTGCCAGTACGGCTCGGCTTAGTCAGGATGTGGTTTCTAATTACCCTTTGGTTATTGTTCCTTCTAACTCTATAAAACTAGGGGTACGGTACAGTATTTTGGTAAAACAATATGCGCTTTCGCCGGAAGAGTACCTGTACTACGAAATGCTGCAGAAAAATACCGAAAACATTGGTTCTTTGTTCGACCCGTTGCCAACCCAGTTAACCGGCAACATTCATGCGGTAGCAGATCCCACGGAGCCAGTAATTGGTTTTGTAGGCGCTTATTCCGAAACGCAAAAAAGAATATTTGTTAACCACGACGAACTACCAAAAACCTGGGATATCGACTATGAAAGCTGCGTTGCCCCTGATTCTATCGTTATCGATAATTTATTTTATCGCAATCTTGCAGAGGTAGAAAATCACTTTAGCACCGGTATTTATTTACCCTTGACTCCCATTTTTTCTAAAGGCATACCCCGGTTAATCGGGTACACCGCCACAGCCGCTGGCTGCGCCGATTGCCGCCTGAAAGGCACCAACGTAAAACCTGATTTCTGGTAATAAAAACTTGGCTTCCGGGATAAATTTTAAAAAACGTAGCAAATTAAAAATTGATGAAGTATTTAAACCCACTTACCAGTTTTTACGGCCGCCAACCAAGCTTCCGGATATTGCATTTCTTTTTTTTGCTGCTCGCATTTTTAAATTCAAAGCTTGTTTACAGCCAAACCGATACATTAAAAAGTATTACCCGGCAATTTAAGCAGTACAGCGAACACCACTTATCCGAAAAATTATTTCTGCACTTAGACCGGCCTATGTACCTGGCTGGCGAAACCATGTGGTTTAAAATTTATGCCGTTGACGGTACTTTTCAAAAGCCACTGGATCTTAGTAAAATCGCTTATATAGAAGTACTGGATAAAGAACAGAAACCCGTGCTGCAAGGTAAAGTAGATTTGTTAGATGCTACTGGCCAAGGCTCTTTTGTGCTCCCAAGTTCTTTAACGTCGGGTAACTACCTGGTGCGGGTCTACACTAATTGGATGAAAAACTTTAGCCCGGAATATTACTTTCAAAGCCCCGTAACTATTGTAAACACTTTTACGAACCTCGGCTTAAAGCCCAATAAAGACTCGGCAGCGTACGATATTCAGTTTTTTCCGGAAGGCGGTAACCTGGTAAAAGGTTTAACCAGTAAGGTAGCATTTAAAATAACCGACAAATCGAGTCGGGGAATAGACGCTGACGGCTACCTCCAAGATAAATCAGGCAATAAGCTTACAACCTTTAAAACGCAAAAATTTGGCTTAGGTAATTTTACTTTTACCCCTTCCGAGGCAACTGCCTACCAGGCTACCTTAAAACTGGCAAATAGCAAAGTAGTTACAGCAACTTTACCGGTAGTTTACGAGCAAGGCTACGTGATGCAGTTAACAGATGTAGATGCCGGACAAATTAAAATTACGGTACAAACGAATGTAACAGACCAGGCTAATAGTGATATTTTTTTATTGGGGCACGCGCGGCAAAATCCATTAGTATCAACCTATAATCGGTTAAACAACGGCCAGGCAGAATTTACCATCAATAAGAAAAACCTAGCCGAAGGCATTAATCATTTTACTCTTTTTAACTCCCGGAAACAGCCGCTCTGCGAAAGGTTATACTTTCAGCAGCCGCATCATCAGTTAGCCATTGCGGCCACCACCGATAAAACGACTTACACTACCCGCGAAAAAGTAATTATGGAGCTAAGCACGGCTGATCAATCGCAAGCAGCTACGCCGGCTAACCTATCCTTGGCCGTTTACCGCCTCGATTCGCTGCCCACCACTACCCCGCCAGCTATTAACAACTATCTTTGGCTTACTTCCGATTTGCGGGGCACTATCGAAAACCCGGAATATTACTTTAGCCCGGCTAGCCCCGAAGTTGCCCAAGCGGCAGATAATTTAATGCTAACCCAGGGCTGGCGCCGCTTTCAATGGGAATCTGTTTTTTTTAAAAAATCCGATTCTATTCAGTTTGTACCGGAATTAAATGGTCATTTAATCCGGGGAAAGATTACGGATCGGCAAACCGGGCAACCAGTTCCCAATATGGCCACGTATCTGGCTTCACCGAGTCGTTTGGTACGGCTTTATCATACTACCAGTAAGGCTAACGGCGCTATTCAATTTGAAGCCAAAGATTTTTATGGTTCCCGCGAAATAGTAGTACAAACCGGCCTTCCGCAAGACAGTTTATACCGCTTCGAAATACAAAACCCTTTTTCTGATAAAAACTTTACAACCCAGGTTCCGCCTTTTACTTTAACCGAAAAATTTAAAATTGATCTGGAGCAACGCCATGCGCAGATGCAGGTACAAAACGCTTATTTTAAAAAATATGCGAGCCGGTTTAAACCCACAGTAACAGATAGCATGGCATTTTACGGCCAACCCGATGAAAAATATAAGCTGGACGATTTTACCCGTTTTAAAGTAATGGAAGAAGTTTTGCGCGAGTACGTGCCCGGGGTACAAGTCCGGATCCGGAAAGACGGCTTTCATTTTATGGTATTCGATAATGTAAACAAAACCATTTTCCGGGACAACCCGATGGTTTTGCTGGACGGCGTACCCGTATTTAACATTAACAAAATAATGGCTATGGATCCGCTTAAAATTCAAAAGCTGGAAGTAATTACAAGCCGGTATTTTCAGGGCACGGCAACGTACAATGGTTTGGTTAGTTTTTCGACGTATAAAGGCAATTTGGATGGCTTTGATTTGAACCCGAACACGTTTGTGCAAGAATACGAAGGTCTGCAGTACCAGCGGGAGTTTTACGCACCGCGCTACGAAACCACCACCGAAAAACAAAGCCGCTTACCCGACCAGAGAAATTTATTGTACTGGAACCCACAGGTTATTACTACTAGCAACAAACAAAAACTAGAATTTTATACTTCAGATAAAGCGGGAAAATACCTGATATCTATTCAAGGATTATCTAAAACCGGCTTAGCAGGTAGCACCAATCTAATTTTTGAAGTAAAACAAGCCTTATAGTTTTTTATTAGGCATAAAAAAGCCTCTTGGTTAAGAGGCTTTTTTAAAATTTTGAATTTTAGCGGAATAATTTCTTGCAACTCTAACATCCAATATCCAACATCTAATATCTATATTCCTACTTGTGCTGTTTACTTAGCCTGCACGTGCCAGATGGTATTAGCGGCATCATCGGCTACCAACAAAGCACCACTGGGCAACACGGCTAAACCTACCGGACGACCGTACACTTCGCTTTTAGCGGCATCGGCAATAAAGCCTGTTAAAAAGCTTTCGGGTTTACCGGCCGGTTTGCCATCTTTAAACGGTACAAATACCACTTTATACCCCACAAATTCTGAGCGGTTCCAGGAACCGTGTTGCCCTACGAAAGCGCCATTGCGGTATTTCTCCGGAAAAGTTTTACCATCGTAAAAAGTTAAACCCAAACTAGCCGTGTGCGATCCCAAAGCTACATCCGGTACAATGGTTTTCTTTACCATGTCGGGTTGTTGTTCTTTTTCCATACGGGGGTCGGGGTGAGGTCCCCAGTAGGCAAACGGCCAACCGTAAAACCCGCCATCTTTTACGCTGGTTAAATAATCAGGTACTAAGTCGTCGCCTAAATTATCGCGTTCGTTTACTACGGTGTATAAGGTTTTTGTGCCGGGTGCCCAATCCATCCCAACCGGGTTTCGTAAACCGCTGCCATACACGCGTTCGCCGGAACCATCGGGGTTTATTTCCAGGATATTTGCCCGGCGTTTTTCATTATCTAAACCATTTTCGGCTACGTTACTGCCCGATCCTACCGAAATATAAATTTTAGAACCATCGCTGTTGGCAATAATATTACGGGTCCAGTGGTTATTGTAGCCGCCAGCGGGTAAATCCAAAATCTTTTCGCCTTTACCGGTAATCTGGTCCTGACCTTCTTTGTAAGGATACTTCCAAAGGCCATCGGTGTTGGCTACGTAAAAGGCATTGTTTAAAATTAACATGCCCAAAGGCTGATTTAAATTTTCCAGAAACGTTTTATGTACCTCGGGTTTTCCATCCTGGTTGGTATCCCGGAACAGCGTAATCCGATTGGCACTGCCGCCAGTATTTACTTTTTCGCTTTTACCGGTACCTACGTTTTGTACTTTTTTAAAAATACTTTCTTCGGTGCTTGCTTCGGCCACTAAAATATCGCCGTTGGGCGCTACGTAAATCCAACGCGGGTTGCGCATTTTTTCGGCAAATTTAGTAACCGTAAAACCATCGGGCGCCTGCGGCATTTTACCGGCCGGCCAACCAATTACTTTGCTGTTTTTGGCAGTTGGTGGGGTAGCAAAAGGTTTAGGTAAGGTATCGTTGGCGGCGGTGGTAGCCGTTGAATCGGTAGTTTCGGTGGCGCTGGTGGTGCTATTTTCTGTTTGCGGTTTGGAGTTACACGCCCCCAAGGCAAGCGCCAATAAAAAACTACATTCTACTAATTGCACTTTCTTCATAATAAGAATAATAAATTAATTTTTAGTTCTTTACCAATCTGTAAAAATGTAAACAGATTCAAGTTATAGATGTTACTCCTAATTCTTGGTTTTCGTTATTATTTTTGGCAGGTTGCTAAAAAACAGAAAAAATGTTTGCCTGTTAAAAGTTTTCCGAAGCTGGGGTTTATTGCTTAAATTTTTAAAAAATTTTCTTTTCGGTCAGGCAAAAACTACCTGGCATTAATTGGTTCTCTTTGGGTAAGCACGGTTCTTTACTATTTTCAGAATAAACCTTTATTCTTATATTCCTTATCAGTAACTATGCAGGCTGTTGCAGAATCAAACTAAATTTGCGTTAGTAAATACTTTAAATTGCCTTGCGCTACTACACCTCTACAAAATAAATAATGGACAGAGATTCCGTTTTAGAAATTATTAAAAGCAACATTACCTGGGATTTAGTAATTATTGGCGGTGGGGCTACCGGTATTGGCGCTTTGCTGGAAGCAGCCTCGCGGGGTTACAAAGCTTTATTGCTGGAACAATCGGATTTTACAAAATCGACTTCTAGTAAAAGTACCAAATTGGTACACGGCGGGGTGCGTTACCTGGCGCAAGGTGATGTAAAATTAGTGCGCGAAGCCAGTATGGAACGGGGATTATTGTACCGAAACGCACCGCATTTAGTTAAAAATCAAATCTTTATAATACCAAGTTATACCTGGTGGGGCCGACCCTGGTACACAATAGGTTTAAAATTATACGATTTTTTAGCCGGTAAACTGAGTATGGGCGCCTCGGTGGCTATTTCTAAAGCTGCCACCATCGCCCATTTACCAACTATTAAACCCGAGAATTTACGGGGTGGCGTATTGTACCACGACGGGCAATTCGATGATTCGCGGCTAGCCATAAATGTTTTGCAAACGGCTTTTGAGCAAGGCGGTTACGCCATTAATTACATGGCCGTAACTAACCTGCTGAAAGATGCGGCGGGTAAAATAAATGGGATACAAGCATATGATTCCGAAAACCACCAGGCGTATACTTTGCAATGCAAAATGGTATTAAATGCGACGGGGGTTTTTACCGATCAGATTTTAAGATTAGATAACCCGGGCAATGCCCCTAGCATTCGGCCCAGCCAAGGTGTGCATTTGGTACTGGATAAAGATTTTTTGCCCGGCAACCATGCCTTAATGGTTCCTAAAACCGAAGATGGCCGGGTTTTATTTTTGGTACCCTGGTACGGCAAAGTAATTGTGGGCACCACCGATACCCCAATTGCGGAAGCTTCGTTGGAACCTCAGGCGCTGGAAAGCGAAATTGAATTTATTTTAAAAACGGCTGGTCAATACTTAACCCGGGCACCCCAACGGACAGATGTGCGGAGTATATTTGCTGGTTTGCGGCCTTTGGCGGCAGTAAACCAAAACTCGCAACGCACCAAAGAGGTATCGCGCAGTCATAAAATTATGGTGTCCTCATCAGGCTTAGTTTCTATCTTGGGCGGTAAATGGACTACCTTCCGCAAAATGGCAGAAGAAGCTATAGACCAAATAGAAACTACCGCTAACTGGCCGCACCAGCCATCGGTAACCCATAATTTAAAAATTCATGCGGCAGCAGAACCTGATCCATCAAACCAGCTAAGTAACTATGGTACCGATGCTGTACTTATTCAAAAGTTAATAGCCGAGCAACCCGAATTAGGAGCATATCTAAGCACTTCCTTAGGAATTTTAAAAGCGCAGGTAATTTGGGCGGTTAGAGAAGAAATGGCGCGCACCGTGGAAGATTTTTTGGCCCGACGCGTTAGAGCGTTGTTGCTGGATGCCCAGGAAAGCATCCGGATGGCACCCGAAACTGTCCGCCTGATGGCCCAGGAACTAAACTTACCCGAAACCTGGCAACACCAACAAGTGCAGGAATACACGAAACTAGCCCGTAATTACTTATTAAAGTAACCTTCCTGATTTTTTAAATTTTTCCTTTTTAGCAGAAGTTATTTTATTAAAAGCAGTTTTTGCTGCAGGTGTTTTACCGGGGTTTGTAATTGTAGGATGTATATGCCGCTGGTATTGTTACTGGTTTGCCACTCTACCTGGTAATTTTTATTTGCCTTTACTTCTTGCTGAAACAAGATGGCAACCTCGTGACCTTGGCTATTATATACTTTTACAGCGGCCATTTGAGTTTGGGGTAAGGCAAAACTTACCATTGTTTTATTAAACACCGGATTAGGAGAAATTTTTAAAATAATTTGTTCTGTTTGGGTACTTGTTTTTTCTGACAAGTCAGATTTTCGGGTGGCAACGATTGCTTTAGCTTCCAGAGCCACTTTAACTAGCCAATAATCCATACCACCCTGACTAAACTGCGTTCTATCGCCGCTTACCCCAGAATCAGACTTTCCACCCAAAAGCAAACCACCATCCGGGGTTTGCGTAACAACCCGGAGCTCTTCGGCGCCACTGCCGCCAAAACGTTTATCCCACTGGTACATGCCGTCTTTATCTGTTTTTACGATCCAATAATCACTATCTCCCCGGCTTTCTTGCGTCTTGTTACCACTCTTGCCCGAGAACGATTTACCGGCTAACAAGTACCCGCCATCTTGGGTCTGAATACTGGCCCGTAGTTCATCATTTTGGCTACCCCCAAAGCGTTTATCCCACACTTTTTCGCCGGTACTGGTTAGCTTCAAAAACCAGAAGTCTAAACCTCCTTGTGTTCCCCGGGTTTTATCCCCGCCCGCCGGAGAATCACTTTGTCCGGAGATAAAAAATTCTTTCCCATTTCGGCCTAAAGCATAAGCCTCGTCCTGGCCGCCGCCACCGTACGTTTTGTCCCAGATTTTTTCACCGTTTTTATCTACCCGGATCAACCAAAAGTCGCTACCGCCTTGGCTCACCTGGCTTTTATCGCCGCTTTTACCCGATACGGAACTACCTCCGAGCAAATAACCTTTATCTGCTGTTTCTACAATTCCCGTTAGCGTTTCATTTAAATTGCCGCCGTAGCGTTTATCCCAGATTTTGGTACCCGTAGCACTGACTTTAACGAGCCAGAAGTCAGTTCCTCCTTGGCTTCCCTGGCTTTTATCGCCACTGGCCGGAGAGTTACTGTAACCCGCCAGGATAAACTCGCCAGTGGTAAGCTGAATTACTTTTTTAAGTTCATCGTAACCTGAGCCGCCAAAGCGTTTATCCCATTGTTTTTCGCCGGCGTTATTTATTTTCACAATCCAGTAATCGCGGTCGCCGCGGCTTGCTTGGGTTTTATCCCCACCAATGCCCGAGCGGGAAGAACCGGCTAAAAGGTAACCGCCGTCTTTGGTTCGAAGAATCCGGTTTAAATAATCGTCCTGGGTGCCCCCATACCGGTACTCCCAAATTTTTCGGTTGTACTTATCACTTTTTACCACCCAGTAATCGTTTTTGCCCTGGCTAAGTTGGGCCTTATCGCCGCTCACGTCTGAGTTAGTGTACCCGCCCGCTAAAAAGCCGCCATCGGGAGTTTCAATGAGCGTTGTTAAATTTTCGTTGCCGGGGGCTCCGTAGCGCAGATCCCAGGTTGTAGTAAGCGGATTATTTTCTTTTATTTTTACTAACCAAAAATCAGTGGTGTCTTTCAGGTCAACGGTTTTATCGCCGCTTATTTCCGAGAAAGAAAGCCCGGCTAGTAAATAGCCATTATTCGGGGTAGTAAACAAAGTTGTTAGGTTATCATGGCCATCGCCCCCAATGGTTTTATCCCAAACTCTATTGCCCTGGCTAGTTACCTTAATAACCCAATAATCGTCGAGCCCTCGGCTAGGCTCACTTTTATCGCCCCATTCCGAGCCATCATCCGACGACTGCCCGCCAATCAGGTAACCGCCATCCGGAGTATTTAACAAAGTGGTGAGTTCCTTATTAAAACCAACAGGACTGCCGTACGAATTACGCCAGAGAAAATCTCCGGTATTCGAAATCTTTGATACTGCGTAGTAAGAACCAAATTCAGAATTATTATTGTCGTAATACTCGGTTGCCCCCAGCAATAAGCCCTTGTCGGGTGTTAAGATCATGGTGGCAAAAGCGGGAACATAACTGCCGGTACCGTATGCTTTATCCCATATTTTACGGCCCGCCGGGTCTATTTTTATGATCCAATTGTCCCAGCTAGACCAGGTAGGATATTCTTCGGTAATCGGGTTACTGCTTGTGTTATCGTTACCGGCAAAAGAGTTGGTAGAACCGCCTAATACGTAATTACCATCGGGAGTAGCTAGCATTGTCTTAAAATAAGAATGGCCGGTAGTAATGGTATCGGCTTGTGGTTCGCCATCCGGGCCATAATAATAAGTGAGCGCTGGCCGGATAACTCCGCCAAAAGAGTTATCCCAAAGTTTCTGGCCGTTCTTATTTATTTTAACTATCCAATAATCCGAATATCCTTTTCGGGGTTGCGTTTTATCGCCGCTTTTACCCGAGTAAGAAGTACCGCCTAATAAAAAATTACCGTTTTCATCAGCTATCAAGCTCGAGAGGGTTTCGGTGCTATCGCCGCCAAAAGTTTTTTCCCACACTTTTGCCCAGTTTTGGTTGATTTTCAATACCCAATAATTGTTATTGAAATTGCCGCCTATTAGGTAGCCGTTATCGTGGGTAGCAATTAAGGTAGTCATAGCTCCATTACTACTGGCCACCGTTTTCTGCCAAAGAGATTTTCCATCTTTGCTGATTTTAGTAAAACGAATAACCCGAACCCCGGGGCTGGCTATTAAATACCCGCCATCCGGGGTGGCAATAATAGGCTGGGGGCCAGCGTACTGGGCGGATATGCTTTGTTGCCATTCAAGAGTTTGCGCTATTACCGTAGAGCAAATACTACTCATTATTAATAACAGCAGACTAGCTTTTGTAAACCAGCCATAATATCTAGGTAAAATAACAGTTACAGAAAGGTAAGGCGGTACCATAAAATGATGTTAAGAAGTAAAACACGGAAGGTAACTAAAGCAGCTTTGGAGTAAACCGCCTATATTTTTAAAATAAAAGCAGGAAATAGACATAATAACAGGCAATTACTCAGGTAAGCTTACGCGTAACTGCTTGCTGGTACCAGCAGATTAGATATTTACCAGGAATTTAAAAAATTACACTTAAGGGTATAATACTGGCTATCAGTTCTGTAGTTTTAAAGTAAGTAATTCTATCATCCAAAGCAAGGCTATTTTGAACAAATACAGCTACTAACTCAATAATTTTTAAATATTTAATAATTAACTTAATTCAAAAGTAGCTTCGAAAGCTACTTACTTAAATTAACACATTAAACCAGCACTTCTTCCTCCGTTACTACGCCCGAAAATGCCAGTTGTTGTTTAGTGGTGTTAAACTCGTTTTCGCTTTTGGCAATTACAATAGTAGCTACCCCGTTGCCGATAATATTGGTGATGGCCCGCGCTTCGGACATAAACCGGTCTACACCGAGCAGCAAAGCTAGCCCTTCTACCGGAATAATTTTGGTAGCTGTAATGGTAGATGCCAGCACAATAAAACCACTGCCGGTAATACCGGCGGCCCCTTTGGAGGTAAGCATCAGAATGGCAATAATGGTGGCTTCCTGGGCCAGCGTGAGGTTAATATCAAAAACCTGCGCCAGAAAAATAACCGCAATACTCAGATAAATACTCGTACCATCGAGGTTAAAAGAATAGCCCGTAGGCACTACTAAGCCCACTACCGGTTTCGAGCAACCCATTTTTTCCAGTTTGCGCATGAGCTGCGGCAACGCCGACTCTGAAGAAGAAGTACCCAGTACCAGCAGCAGTTCTTCTTTAATAAATTTTAAATATTGCCACAGGCTGACTTTATAATAAGCCATAATCAGGTTGAGCACCACAAAAATAAACAGGAACATGGTAAGGTAAACCGTAAGCATGAGTTTACCTAAAGGCAATAAAGTATCTATGCCGTATTTGCCAATGGTAAAAGCCATGCCGCCAAAAGCGCCCAGCGGTGCCAGTTTCATGATAATAGCCAGCACCCGAAAAAATACCGCCGCCAGTTTTTCGAAAACCGCGATAATAGAACGACCAGCTTCGCCTACTTTGGTTAAAGCCACCCCAAACAACACCGAGAAAAACAAAACTTGTAAAATATCGCCTTTGGCAAAAGCATCGACAACGCTGGACGGAATAATGTGCATGAAATATTCGACCCAATTAATTTCGGCGGCTTGTTTGGTGTAGGTACTAATGTCGCCTTTAGCCAGAGCTGCCAGATTAATACCGTGGCCCGGTTTTAAAGAATTAGCGGCTACTACACCAATTATTAAAGCAAACGTAGTTACCACCTCAAAATACAACAGCGCTTTGCCGCCAACCCGACCTACTTTTTTTAAATTTCCCATGTTGCCGATGCCCAGCACAATGGTTAAAAAAATAATGGGCGCAATAACCATTTTAATCAGGTTAATAAAAATCTCGCTGATGGGCCGGAGTTGGGCCGCCGTTTCCGGAAAAAGTACACCCGTAAGAATACCTAAGGCAATCGCGAGTAAAACCTGGAAAGTAAGGTTGCGGTAAAGTAAGCGCATAAAATTTTTCTATTTTCGCTTAAAAGATAAACAGAATTACCCGAAACTTCCCACAAGTTTAAATTTGGGCTTTAGAAAAAAGAAATAGAAAGGTTGATTCTTGCCTTTTGCTTCACCACACCGGATTAAATCAATTACCAGGCTTGTAAACCAGGTGGCTACTTCTGCAAAATCTTATTTTTTAAATTTTTTTAAAAATGGGGTTGTAATAAGGCGAAGGGCTGGAACAGGAAGTTACCACGTAAAACATGCGACGCCTTTGCCTATTTATATAGTAAGTTGGTTGATTCTTGGCAATGCAATTTATACCGGATCCCATATTCCGGCCGGTTAAAAAATCAAATTTTTAAAAATTAAAATTTTGGCTATTCGGCGCGGGCAATTTCTTTCCGGGTATTATCTGCTTTCCGGGTTTTAATTTTGTTTACCACCAATTCTCCTACCTGCCGGCCTTCGGTTTGGCCGTTTGTAATGGATGGTATGTAATGAATACCGCCGTACAACCGGCTAACGGCTGCTTCTTCGGCGGCCTGGTGAAACGACTTAAATTGGCGGGGAGGCAACCCAAATACTATTTCGGTAGAGTCGGTGTAAGCAAAGTTGTCGCCGTATAATTCGGTAAGCGCAACCGCTGCCGCTGTAGAAATAACGCTATGCCCACTCGGATACTCCGGAAAAGGCGGAGTTTGCAGTAAGGGTACCCAATCTTTATCGATGTAGGTGTTAATAACAGTTTCGGGCCGGATGAGGGCGCTGCGGTATTTTTCGTCCCAGCACGATATAAAGCCATCGGCCACCGCCACCGATACCAGCGTATACGTTTCTACGGTTTTCATAAAATCGGCTTTCGACTTTTTAGCGGCTACCGCGGCAATATTAACCCAATGGCCGCCCGGGCTAATTTTTTTGGTAGCGTACATCACGTGGCCCGTGTTATGCATCACAAACGGATTACAATCCCAGAAAGAAGCAATGGCCCGTTGTTCTTCGGTAAGGTTTATACCGGCATCGTATACCTGCATTACTTCTTTATAAAAATCGCTGTTTTTACTTACATCAAATTTGCTGGGCACTGCCGGTTTAAATTGGCTGCAGGAGTCTAAAGCAAACGGCCGGATTTTGTACCAGAAAGGTTCTACGGCATCCATGTAAGCGGGCGGCGTAGGTTGCCATTTTCCGGGGTCGGTAACCACGGTATAACGCTGGCCGCGGGTTTGGCGGTAACCATCTTCGTTGGCCCATTCCAATATAGTTTTACCTACGGCTTCGCCAAACGCCATAGAACGGTTATACACTTCTTCGTTTAGGCCGGCTTCTTTGTATTTTTGGTAAACCAAGGGTTCAAATTCATCTATTTTGTCGCCGGAAAATGTTAAGGTACGGCCCACCGTTAAGAAAGCGCGCAAACTAGCCAAGGGGTAGCAATATTCCTGATTGGGCGCTGGTTGCGGTAAATTTTTTAAATTTTTTAATTGCCCGGCTAACGATTGGTAATCCGGATGCCCCGGCACCAAAGCTTCGTAAGCCGCAATATTGGCGTAAGCGTAAATGCGACTGGCTACAGGCGGCGAAAAAATATCGTGCACCATTACGTCGGTTAGCTTCCGCACGGTAGTATGCATCACATCCGGATTGGCCAGCGTAGCTTCGTCAGCCTTTTTTTTCTGGCAACTTACTCCGACTAGTAAAACAAGGGCAACTAAAATAAATTTAAATAGACGCATCACAAGAAAAACAATGCGCTTTCACCAGAAATTACCTCAGTTCTGGCAAAGGCGGCATTGGTATATTTTATTAAAGATACTAAATAAATAACAAAGGTTAAATTGATAAAAATTTAAAAAACTGCTTTGCTTAGTAGCAATTTAAGTAATTGAGAAAAGAGTAAGAAATATTAGAATGATAACGCTTAAGTTCTTTACCTTAATAACTGCAACTTTATCTTTCTATAATTAAACCTTCTTCCTTTAATTGTTCCAAATAGAGCAGTTGATCATTAATCGGAGGGTAAACTTTTTTAATTATTTCCCAGATAACTTTATTCTTGTTTTCATTGGTAGATTGTAAAATAGAGTAATTCCGCCATGTTCTGCCACGAGTAAAGAACATTCCTAAATCTTCATTCCAATAGAATTCGACGCCACTATCTATTGCTCCATTGGAGGCCGTAAAATGATCTATTTTATAATTTTTGCTTCCTATTTTAATGAAATATTCTTTTACAAGGTGAATGGTATCTGCATCAAAATAAGGGCTAACTAACTTTAATTTTGTTTTAGCTTTTTTATCAATCCTATAAGAAACAGTATCAAAAGCAGTTTTATAAGAAAAAAGAATGCTATTTGCCTGGATTTTTTTTTCAACAATAACTTTAATTGTGTCAATCGTTCTTTGCCCCACCAATATTCTTTTAATAAAATATTCTTCTGGTTTAGGCGTACACGAAACTAAACAGAAGTAAAATAAGGCTATAATGGAGGCGTACTTCATCCTGACTACCTGTAACTAAATAATACTCTACTTACTAACCAGAGCATTTACCGAGCCAGCAGAATTTTTTGGGCGAAATACTTGCAAAGGAGCATTGTTGCGGGAAACCAGATAAATAAGACCAGTAGCCGTTTTTAAAGTTTTAATATCCCTAACTTCGCCGTTAAGCAGAAAACCGCTGCTGGTAGGCATTACCGGCTTAAAGGCGCCTTTGCCGTTGCCCTGTAACATTAACCCGTAACTGGCATCGTAGCGGCCCTGGTACATGCTCACCCCGTAAAAATTACCGCCCAGTAAAACGTCTAAATTCCCGTCCTGATTAACATCGGTGGGGTAAAAAGTAAAAATTTTAGAAACCTGGGCCTCCAGGGGCAAAGGCACTACTTTAAACTGTTTTTTACCGTTATTTTCTAAATACACCGACTCAAACTGATTTACTTCTAATACTTTAGCTTCTTTCAATTCGTCTTTGTCAAATATTTCTTCAATGGTTTTACCCGGAAATTCTTTGTAGTTGGTAAACTTTTTATTGATGAACGGCATCTGCTTGCCCATTTCGTCTTTGGTGGCTACAGGAAACCATTTATCGCCTAAACTATAAGCCAGAATATGATCGAGGGTTTGGTTACCGTCGAGGTCTTTTACGTACAGCCGCAGTTTGGTATCGGGCTGTTTGCGCAGCTTGGTGTTAGTTCCCAGGTTGCCCACTACAAAATCCAGATCGCCGTCTTTATCAAAATCGGCGGCCTGAATAGTTTGCCACAAGCCATTGGTTTGCGCCAAACCGTTCGGAGCGGTAGTTTCTACTAAGCGGTTCTTCTGATTTTCAAAAATGCGGATGGGCATGTAATCGCCCACCACAATTAAATCTAAATCGCCGTCCTGGTCGTAATCAGCCCAGGCAGCATCGGTAATCATGCCGGCTTGCTGAAGAGCCGGAGCCAACTGCGCGGTTTGGTCGCTGAACTTTCCCTGACCGTTATTAATAAGCAAGTACGAATGCGGCGAATTACCATATTGATAGCCCACCACACGCCCGCCGACAAAAAGATCTAAGTCGCCATCTTGGTCATAATCAGCTACTTTCACGCAACTTTTATTATCGTACATGGGCGGCAGGTTGGCGCTTTTGGTGAATGTTCCTTTCCCATCGTTCAGATATAACCGGTCGAATTGCTCAGGCATTTTGCCGTAAAACTCGTTGCCGCCACTTACCACGTATAAATCTAAATCGCCGTCTTTATCAGCATCAAACAAAGCGGCATCCACGTCTTCAAAAGTAGAATCAGCCTGAAAAAGCGCCTGGTTAGTGGCCAGAAACTTTCCGTTTTTCTGCTGCACAAACAATTTACCGGCCTGCCATTTGCCGCCGCCCACGTAAAAATCATCTAACCCATCTTGGTTTACATCGCCTACTGCCAGCTTAGGCCCTTCGGTAGAAACCTGGAACGGCATTAAACTTTCGCGGTAAAAATCGAGGTAGTTATTTTCCTGATGTTTATAATCGATGCCCGTCGTTTTTGTAATATCTTCAAAAACCGGCGGCGTTTTCGGGAATAATTGCGCGTAGTACCTGGTGGCTTCTTCCTGGGCCTCGGCTTGTTTTAAATTTAGGGTAGCGTTCGCCTTTACATTGGTTTTGACTTGCACTTTTTGGTTCGGCCAGATCACAATCACAGTATCGGCTTGGGAGGCTTTGCCTAAGCCAAAATTTAAAACGGGCTCTACCGAAGATAAAAACCCGCGGGTTGGTGTAAGTTGCTGGTATTGCAATTGGCCAGCGTGCTTTACAAACACCTTCGCTCCCAGCCCGTAGGTATTTAGTTGTTCGCCTTGCAGCTTAATTTTTAAAAAATGGTGCTTGCTTAATTTGTCGCTTTGGTTTTGGTAAATGCTGGCAGGCGCATTAATGTTATTCGTAATTAAATCTAAATCGCCGTCGTTATCCAGATCGGCGTAAACGGCCCCATTAGAAATATTTGGTTCGGCAAATCCCCAATTCGTCGATTCATCCTGAAAGCGCAGACTGCTGGTACCACGGTATATGTAATTATGCACTTTCCCTTCCGGCATCATACTGATGGCTTTTTGATTGAGACTGCTGGATGTTTTCATAGCATAGCGCAGCGAATCATCAGAAGCAAACTTCACATAATCCAGGTTATTCGGGCGGTGCACAATGCCGTTGGTTACAAAAATATCTTTGATCCCATCATTATCGTAGTCAGCCAGCAGCGTGCTCCAGCTCCAGTCGGTGGCGGCTACACCGGCCATTAAACCTATTTCGGAAAACTTCTGACCCACCATATTTAACTGCAAGCAATTACGGCTGTATTGGTTATGGTAACCAAACTGAAGTTTATACTGGTAAATGTCGTAAGAATCTTCGCCCAACGATGATTTTTCAATTTTTTCATCTTCCGGATACATATCCAGAGTCATAATATCCGGGTAGCCGTCGTTGTTCATGTCGGCGGCATCGCAACCCATCGAAAACCGGCTTAAATGTTGAAAATGATTTTTAACACTTTCGGTAAAAGTGCCGTCGCCATTGTTCAGGTAATAATAATCATCTTCGTGAAAATCGTTGGTTACGTAAATATCTTCCCAGCCATCGTTGTTATAATCGCCCACCACAATGCCTAAGCCGTAGCCCATGGCGGCGCCGTAAATACCGGCCTTTTGGCTCACATCTTTAAATTTTACCGGCTTGTTTGAAGGAGCAACTTTACCACCTGAAATTAATTGGTTTTCTAAAAGATAATCTCCAGCTTCGTTGTTGCGTAAATGGCGCGTAGAAACCCGGTCGTAGCTGCGCGAGGTATGTACCGCATGGTTCAATAAATACACGTCTAAATCGCCATCGTGGTCGTAATCAAAAAAGGCGGCCTGGGTGGCAAAACCAGTAAAATCTAAACCATAATCGGCGGCTTTTTCGGTAAACGTTACGCTTCCATCAGGTTCGGCGCCATTATTAATGTACAACTCGTTCGCCCCTTCCAGGCCTTTAAAATTACCCACGGCACTCACGTAAATATCGAGCCAGCCATCGCCGTTTATATCCACCATAGTAACGCCGGTTTTCCAATCGGCAAATCCGCCAATTCCGGCCTGCTCCGAAATATCCTGAAACTGGAAATTGCCTTTATTTAAGTATAACTGGTTTTTGCCCTGGTTTGAGACAAAAAACAAATCTGTTAGCCCATCTTTATTTAAGTCGCCGGCAGCTACGCCGGCCCCATTATAGAAGTACAGGTAATCCAGAATATTAAGATCATCTGTTTCTTTTAAATTATTGGCAAACGTAACGTGGGTTTTGGCAGAATCTAATGCCTGAAAAAGCGGTTTACCGGCGGGTGTGTTTTTTTTAGTATTGGTGCACGCCGCAAACAGGCACAACACACTAAACAATGCTCCGAAAATGGTAAATGAAATGTTATTTTTGGTAACGATATACTTGTAATTTGTCATTGTTTTTAGCTAAAATAAGAAGTGGCTGGCCGTTGGCTCCTGTTATAATTTGGGAACGGCGCACCTGTCCTTTCACATGTAATCCGGATTTTTGCGGGGGTACCGCGCTAAAGTTGCCTTTGCCCAAGCCTTGCAGCATTAAACCCAAATTAGCATCGTAACGGCCAAGTTCCGGGAGTACATCAAAAAAGTTACCGGTTAGCAGCAAATCGGTAATCCCATCGTGGTTATAATCTAAGGTTTCGATGCCGTAAATAGGAGAAAATTGTGCTTCGATGGGTAAAGCTTTGGGTAAAAATTTAAAATTTCCGTTGTTAATCAGGATGGTAGTATTGGGGTTGGCAACTTTTTTTACAATGGCATCTTGTAAATCTTCTTCCGAGAAAATATCAGTTACTTGTTTATTAGCGAAGTTGGCGTACTTAATAAATTTCTTTTTAATGCCGGGCACCTGTTTTTGTAAATCGTGTTTCAGAACCATGGGGTAGCTTTTCCCATCTTCGGAATAACACGATATAATCTGTTCTACCGAACCATTTTTATCGAAATCACCGGCGTATAATTCGGCAGGTTGCTGGGCGGTAGCCGTAATGCGGCTGTTTCTACCGGCGTTACCCAAGATAAAGTCTACATCGCCATCGCCATCTACATCGGCAGCTTTAATGGTATTCCACCAGCCTGTTAAATTTTTAAATTCGGCTGGTTTACTGTTTAATAACTGGCGGCCTTTATTGTTTTTATAAATTTCAACGGACATCCAATCGCCCACTACAATTAACTCCGGATATTTATCGCCGTCTACATCGGCCCAGACAGCGTCGGTAACCATGCCCAATTCATTTTTGGGCAAGTAGCGTTTGGTATAATTTTTAAAATTTCCGCTTCCGTCGTTTATATACAAAAAGCTCGGTGGGTCGTAGCCGTATTTGCCCGAAATCATGCGGCTGCCAATAAACAAATCTATGTCGCCGTCCAGGTCAAAATCTGCGGCGGCTACGCAGGAACCATTTTCGGCAATATTGGGCAAACGATCATCCCGGGTAAAATTACCTTTACCATCATTCCGGTAAAACCGGTCCAGCAGTTCCGGCGCATTCGCTTCAAATTCGTTGCTTCCGGTTACTACATACAAATCCAGATCCTGGTCGTTGTCGGCGTCAAAGAAAACAGCGTCTACATCTTCGTAGATACTATCGGCTTTAAAAGCAACCGGCGATTTATCCGTGAAAGTACCGTTCTTTTGTTGAATGTAAAGTTTTTTCGCAGAACCAGCTGCCCCCCCTACAAACACATCTTCCAGGCCATCCCCGTTTACGTCGCCGGTAGCTAAGGCGGGGCCTTGTGTCGAGAGCATTTGCTTTAATAAGCCGTCGCGGTTATAATCTACAAAATTGCTTTCTACGTGCTGGTAGTTGAGCTTTACTTGGTCGGTTACATCGGTAAAAGTTTTCTTAACCGGTGTATTTTTAAATTTATACGTTTGGTTAGCCTGTTTATAATCGAGCAATAAGTCTTGGTTAGATTTTACCTGCGGCAAAACCTGCATTTTATCATCGGGCCAGATAATACGTACCGAATCGATGGCAGCCGTTTTACCCAGGCCAAAAACTAAAACCGGATCTACGGATGACTCAAAGCCTCGATTGGGGATTTGCTGCTGGTATATTTTTTTGTCTTTTTGATATATATAAACCTTAGCTCCTACGCCATTCGGGTTTTTATCCGGGCCTTTTAACTTTACCCGTAAAAAGGCATTTTTTAATTTTTCGGTAGTTTGGTTACGAAAAATAGAAACCGGGGTATTTACATTATTTACTACCAGATCTAAATCGCCATCGTTATCTAAATCGCCGTAAGCCGCCCCATTAGAGAAACTCGGTTCGCCTAAGCCCCAATCAAAGGAGTGATTTTTAAATTTTAAATTTCCGTAATTTTTAAAAGCGTAGTTCGGAATAGGAGTAGCCGGTATCTTATCTAGAAATTCTTTAAAATTAAATTTTTTACCGGCCGCCATTTGCCGCATATTATTTTCGTCGGCTAAAAAATTTACAAAATCCTGATCGGTAATATCTTTGGCAATACCATTGGCGACGAATATATCTTTCAGGCCATCATTGTCCATGTCAAAGAGCAAAGCGCCCCAACTCCAATCGGTGGCCTGCACCCCGGCTAAACGGGCCACTTCGTTAAAAGCACCATCGCCGTTATTCAGGTGCAACATATTCTGTAAGTACTGGTAATGAAAATCGCGGGAAAGTTTTAGTTGAAACAGCTCATAACTATCGGTAGTAAACATGGTTTTCAGGCGGCGGTCGTTGCCGGGCAGCATATCCGTTACAAAAATATCCAGGTTACCGTCGTTGTTAATGTCCGCTATATCGGCCCCCATAGATGATAAGCTCTGGTGCTGCATCCAATCTTTCGACGATTCCGTGAAAGTACCATTTTTGTTATTGATGTATAGGTAATCGTGCTCGTAAAAATCGTTAGAAATGTAAATATCCAGCCAATTATCGTTATTTACATCGCCTACCGTAATGCCCAAGCCAAAACCAATAATGCTGCCGTAAATACCAGCTTCTTCGCTTACATCGGTAAAGCGTGCACCATCGTTCCGGAAAAACTTATGCCCACCCAGCGAGTCGCGCTGTTCGCGCAAATTGCTGTACTGCAGGCGCCCCACCGGAATAAAGCTGTTATTCAGCAAAAACATATCTAAGTCGCCGTCGCGGTCATAATCAAAAAAAGCGGCGTGGGTAGAGTAGCCCTTATCATTTAATCTATATTCATCCGCTTTTTCGGTATAAGTAGGAATGCCTTTATCAGATAAGCCCGTGCAGATATACAATTCATTCGCGCGGTCGTCCTGGCTTCGGTTACCGGAATTGCACACGTATATATCTATCAGGCCATCGCCATTTACATCGGCAAAAGTAGCCCCGGTACTCCAGGCCCGTTTACCAGCTACCCCGGCCTCTACCGTTATATCTTGAAAGGTAAAGTTTCCTTTGTTCAGGAATAATTTATTTTCCTGCATGTTCGAAATCAGGAAAACATCGGACAACCCATCATTATTTACATCACCGAGGGCTACGCCACCGCCGTTATAAAAATTGCGATAATTAAAAATATTAAACTCTTTATCGTCAGTTACCTGGTTGGTAAAATAAATATTGGTTTGTTGCGGAGATAAAGTTTCAAACAGAGGATCGGTGGGCGTTTTCGGGTTAGATTCGGAATTTTGACTTTTATCGCGACACCCCAGCAGAGTAAGAAAAACAAAAATTAAAATTTTGCGCATACGCGTAATTCAAACAGTCTATAAATGTAATTAAAACTTACAAGTAAAATAAGCCCTAGACCGTAATTATTAAACAGTAAAGATTTTAATGAATATAAAAAAAGCAAGCCCGTTCCCGAGCTTGCTTTTCTAAATTGTTTTATTAGAATTAATAACCCGGATTTTGTTTCAGCTTCGGATTTAATGAAATCTGGCTGGTTGGTATCGGGAACAAATTTCTAAAATCTTCTGATTGCTCCTTAAACCTTCTGGCGGCAGTATATTTTCCGAAACGAATTAAATCTTGCCGGCGGTGATACTCCCAGGCGAGTTCGCGGCCACGCTCCGCTAAAATCATATCTTCATTAAGCGTTGTAAACGGATCTACGCCTCTTAATTCCCGGATAAAGTTAAAATCTTCCAGAGCTCCGGCCAGATCCCCATTCCGGAAACGAGCTTCGCCCCGCATAAGGTAAACATCGCCTAAACGGAAGATAACAAAGTCATTGTCCTGGTCGGTGTTTGGGTTATTTCTTTGAATTTCGTACTTCTGGCTTCTTACCCCGGCGGCCCGGGCTACAGGGCCGGCTGGCATTTCAAAGGCTGGAATTTCGGGAGTAAAAGCTAAAGGCTGGCCATCGTCTAACAGCGGCGTACCATCGGCTTTATACTGCTGGCCCACAATCCACATTTTTTTACGCACGTCTTTATCTTCGAAGGAGTTATAAAACTCAGCTAAAGTAGCGTAACCATTCCAGGGAGCAGTACCAATGTTATACGTTTGCTGGTTTAAATAATGCAGCGTCCGCATCTGAATATTCATGCCACCCCGTTTACTTTTATCGAAAGGCGTAGCCAGAATAATTTCAGGCGAAGTTTGGTTAGTGATACTGAAATTAGATAAAAAGTCGGTAGCCATCTGGTATTTACCCGAGTTGATTATCAAATCGGTTTGCTCAATAACTTTAGCCCACTGGGGTGTACCGGTATATACTTGCGCGTTTAGGTACAGCTTCGCTAAAATCATGTTGGCTACATACTTGTTCATCCGGCCGTACTGCACCGCACCTACTGTTTCCGGTAAATCTGGTAAAGCGGCCAGCAATTCTTTTTCTACCCAGGCATATACTTCGGCTCTGGATTTTTGCTCCGGGCTTTCGGTACCTACCGTTTCGGCAATAATTACGTTGCCAAAATGATCCATAGCGATGTAATGGTAAAATGCCCGCAGGGTTTTTAATTCCGCAATAGTGGCTTTATCGGTAATGGCCGGGTTAGCTAATTGCCGGTTAATAGCAGTAGAGTTATTGTAAACCCAGGTCCAGAGCCCGTTAAAGGCACCATCGTCCTGCGATGGGTTCCAGGTATGCTGGTAAAGGCGTTTCCAGGCATCGCCATCTTTCCAGTCACCACCGCGGGTAGGTACAATTTGTTCATCGGTAGTAGCATTAAGCTGCTGATACCGGTCGAAGTAACCGCCCAATTCGCCGTAAAGCGGCCCGATTAATGCGCTAAGTTGCTCGGGATTATTCCCAAAAGCATCCTGCGAAAGCTGATCACTTACTTCTTCGTCCAGATCGGTACAGGATTGGACAAATAGCAGCCCAAGTGCCGAACCAGCGAAAAGTAAAGGTTTAATATATTTATTCATCTGAGTATTTTTTAATTTTTTATGAATCAAAGAAATATGTATGTGCCGGATTCTTAATAGTTAGTTCTAGAAAGTTAAGTTTACACCCAACTGGAAAGATCTGGTTTTTGGATAAATACCGGTATTATCTAAACCAAGGGTGTTAGGCCGTTGGCTTCTGCCATTATCCCGTAAGTCGCCGCGTACTTCTAATTCAGGGTCAATGCCTTTGTATTTTGTAATTACAAATAAGTTATTACCGCCAAAATACACGCGGGCATTTTTAACAATTTTAGCATTAACAGGAACATTGTAACCTAACTGGAAATTATCTAACCGAACAAAGGCGCCACTTTCCAGCCATAAATCAGATAATTGGTTGGCGCTATAGTTCGTTTGGTAGTTAGCAATTTCGGTAAGCTGGTTACTTTCCAGGATACTACCCGGAATGGTTAAGTTAGAACGCAGGTTGTTCATGATTTTGTTACCAAATACCCCGCGCAACTGGAAGTTTAAGTCAAAATTACCATGCTGGAAAGTATTTATAAACGAAGCAGATAAACGAGGTTGGGCTACGCCGGCTTCGTATAACTTGGCTTTAGTATAATCAGTAGTTGGAGTTCCGTCTTGGCCTTCCATTAAAACTTTACCATCGGTGCTAAAGCCTTCAAATTTAGGGATAAAAAACTCTCCCAGTGGATGACCTTCCCGCAGCTGCGAAGCAAACACATCCGATAATCCCCGTCCACCAAACTCATTGTACCGGATAATACCTACGTCAAACATGTCGTTCTGTAAGCTTTCAATGTTGTTTTTGTAAGCAGTACCTACAATCCGGGCATTCCAGGAGAAGTTATCGGTTTTAACAATGTCGGAGCTTAAAGACAACTCAATCCCTTTATTACTCATTTCGCCTACGTTAGCGGTAATGGTATTTACAAAGTACTGTCCGTTAGAAGGTACGTTGTAGTTATACAACATGTCTTTGGTACGCTTGTCGTACACATCCACAGTACCGTTTATCCGTCCGAATAAAGTAAAGTCGATACCGATGTTAGCTTGCTGAATAATTTCCCATTTCAGGTTAGGGTTACTATTTTGCGTAACGGCATAACCCGGTACAAAATCGCCAATGCTACCATCATAATAAGTTCCTTGGCGGCCATACAAGAATAAAGACTGATAAGGAGAAATACCTTCGGAGTTACCGGTTTGTCCCCAGCCAGCCCGCAATTTTAAATAACTAAGCGCTTTGTTGCCTTGCAGGAAGCTTTCGTTAGAAATAGTCCATCCGGCGGCAAAGGAAGGGAAAACCGCCCATTTGTTATTAGCCCCGAACTTAGAGCTACCATCCTGACGCACGGTGGCAGTCAGGTTATATTTGTCTTGTAAATTCACAGTTGCCCGGCCAAAGAAAGATACCAGGGTAGTGCGGTTGCGGTAAGAAGTAGCATAATCCGAACGGCCAGATAATAAAGTACCCCGACCACCTGATAAGTTGTTATAACCAAACTGCTCATATAAACCACTGATATAGTTGTTGTTATTGGCACCAAAACCATCATCCACGTTATCTTGGTAAGAATAACCACCTAAAACATTAAAGTTGTTTACGCCACCTAATGACTTGGTATAAGAACCGGTAATTTCTAATAACTTATTATTGGTTTGATACAAGTTGCGGGAAGTATTACCTTGGTTAGAAGTATAAGCCAATACGTTTCGGTTATAAGCCTGGCTATTTACCGTATTGTCATTTTTTAAGGCCCCGTTTACGCCCACTACAAAACCATCCAGCACTTCGTATTTAATGTTCATAGCGCCAATCATTACCCGTTTAAAATCATTATTCTGGTAATTATTCAGCATCGCCACCGGATTGTAAAGGTCTTGCGTTCCGGGAATTTCGTAGTAAGAACCGTCTGGGTTTTTAACAGGCAAAGTAGGTAAAAACAAGGTAGCCCGGGCAATAATATTATCGTTCCGGTTTTCCTGGTCGGTTTGCGTATAAGATAAGCTATACTGCACATTTAAGCGGTTATTCAGCGCTTTTTGGTCTAAGTTAATTCTACCGGTTAAGCGGTTGAAGCCCGTATTTTTAATTACCCCTTCCCGTTTAATATAGTTAATAGAGCCCCGGTAAGAAAAAGCTTCGCTACCACCCATAATAGACAGGTCATGGTTATTCGTCATACCGGTGCGGCTGATTTGATCAAACCAATCGGTGTTATAACCTTGTCCGCTGGGATCCTTAGGAAAACGTAAGTTATCATTTAAGGAACCCTCGCCTTTAATTTTAGCTACTTGTTCCCGGTAAGCATTCGCATCTAACAAGTCGAGCCGATTAGAGATAATATCAGCGGCTACATAGTTGTTGAAACTAACGCTGGTAGTACCGGCTTTACCTCTTTTAGTAGTAATAATAATTACCCCATTTGCAGCCCGGGAACCATAAATAGCCGATGCGGAGGCATCTTTCAGCACGTCCATGGTTTCAATATCGGTTGGAGAAATACTGTTGATAGGCACGCCAATAATTCCATCTACCACGTAAAGCGGATCGCTACCCCCAGCCAGGGAAGTATAACCTCTTAAACGGATGGTAGGATTCTGGTTAGGGTCGCCGTTAGGTTGCGTAATAACCAAGCCGGCTACTTTCCCTTGAATGGCTTGCAGCGGATTAGGATTTACACCAGAGTTAAATTCCTTAGCTGTAACCTGGGTTACTGATCCGGTTACATCTTTCTTTTGCTGCGTTCCGTAACCCACTACCACTACTTCCTGTAAGGTTTTGGTATCTTCCGCAAGCGTAACATTAATTGCCCCTGGTCCGGTAAACGCTTTTTCCTGAGTAGTATAACCAATAAACGAAATTACCAGAGTACCCGCCGTTTCCGGCACCGATAGAGTAAAGGTACCATCGGCCCCGGTGGCGGCACCTGCAGAAGAACCTTTTAAAACTACGGTAGCACCCGGAATAGGCTCTCCTTTTTCATCGGTAACTTTACCGGTAAGCTCCCAATTAATAACTTTTAGATAAGAGTAGGTAGGATTTAATAGCGTACTGGAATACCCCGGGCTTCCTAGTGCTAATAATAAAAGTAAGCAACTATTCCGTTGCCAACGTTGAGTAACGTTTTTCATAGACAAAAGCTTGTTTTTGTTAAGAGAATATAAATTTTATAAATATACGAAGATGGTTCTTGAGTATATAACTAATTATAACAATAATTTTATTAAATATAATTTATTAAACATAGATTCACATACATTGAATATTTTTTAAAATTATCACCTTTTAACTAAATATTTAATAACAATAAAACTATATCGGATTGCTAGAATAAGAAATTTTATTTTTTAAACTCTCGCTTCGGTAACGTTATCAGTAAATACCAAGTATTGGAATTTGCTGGAATCTGGCAATATACCATTTACTAGTTATTGTACTTTTTACATTTTGCTCCTGCTACAAGTTTAAAATAGATTTTGTTGCTGCTGGAAGTAAAAAATTTTAAAAATTCCGGTTAAAACAATACAGAAAAGTACATAATTAGCTATTTACCATTAACTTGAGAGCTTTCTGGTGAGTATGAGTGCTTCAGGCTTTTTCTTTAAAGCAGATAAATAATAACAGCTCATTAAACCGTTCACAGCATTAACCCTTTTGTTTTCAGAGCTTAAAATAGATTTAAAACATCCTGCGGTTTCATTAATAATTCTAAACTTAACTCCGGCAGGCTTTTACATAAAGGTATATAGCGTTATGCATATAAAAATCCCTCCTGGTAAGTTAGGTTTAACCGCAATACGCATGAACGGATTTAAATACCGGCATTTACTGGTTTTTGCTTGCTTTTACTTATTTCTGGCGCTAGTTACCATACCTGCGTTTGCCCAATTTAAACTAACCGGTACCCTTACGGATGAAGCAACCCAAAAACCTGTAGTGGCGGCTAATATTGTAGTGCAGAATACCAGCAAAGGCGCCATCACTAACGAGCAAGGTAATTTTAGTTTATTGCTACCCGCCGGTAATTATCAAATTACTTTTTCTTCGGTGGGGTACCAGCCGCAAACCCGGCAGGTGCAAATAAGCCAAGACACCCGCCTGGATGTGGCTTTGTTGCAGGATAACAAGCAAATGGATGAATTAACCATTACGGGCAAAGCTGCCGACCAGAATATTAAAAGTATTCAGATGAGTAAAATTCAGCTGGATATGCTGGACATTAAAAAAATACCCGTTGCTCTGGGTGAAAGCGATATTATTAAAGTGCTGATGCTGCAACCCGGCGTAACTACTGTAGGCGAAGGCGCCGGCGGGTTTAACGTGCGCGGCGGGCGCGTAGATCAAAACTTAATATTATTAGAAGGAGCGCCGCTTTTTAATACCTCGCATTTGCTCGGTTTTTTTGCCAGCGTTAGTCCGGAAGCTATTCAGGATGTTTCGTTATATAAAGGAGGCATTCCGGCTCAATACGGCGGGCGACTATCTTCGTTGCTCACTTTAAAAATGCGGCCGGGTAATCCCGAAAAACTTATGCTATCGGGTGGTATTAGCCCCATAAGTACCCGTTTGTTGCTGGAAGGCCCGATTTTAAAAAATAAATTAACTTTTCTGGTGGGCGGGCGCATAGCTTACCCTAACTGGATTATTCGGGCATTTCCGGGGGATACCAAGAAAAACAAAGCTTTTTTTTATGATTTCAATGGTAAACTACAATATAAAGTAAACGACAAAAATTTCACCTCTCTTACTTTATACCGCAGTTTCGATAATTTTAAATTTCCGGAAGATACCCTTTATTCCTGGCAATCAAACGCAGCTTCGTGGCAGTGGAATAGCTTATTATCCGATAAAATAGCTGTTACTATAAATGCAATTCACAGCGAGTACGGCTTTAATACCGAAGGTTTAAAAGCGGATTATGGCTTTAAACTTTCATCTGCTATCCAACACCAGGAAATTAAAGCAGATTTTTCCTACACGCCTAATCCCCGTCATAAACTAGACGCGGGCGCCTCAGTTATTCAGTATCAAATAAGTCCCGGAGAAATAAAACCGGCCAGCTCGGAGTCCAACATTAATCCGCAAAAATTAGAAAAAGAATTTGGGGTAGAACAAGCCGCCTACCTCAGCGAGCAATGGAATTTATTACCAGAAGTTTCGGTGCAAATGGGGCTACGGTATTCCTGGTTTAATAATAAAGGCGCCGGCCAGGTAAATGTTTACGAAGAAAACGTACCCCGTAGCGCTGAAACCATCTCGGACACCTTACATTTTAGAAAAGGACAAAGCATTAAAACCTATGGCGGCTGGGAACCGCGGCTAGCCTTACGCATTGGCATTAACGATAAAACCGCTATTAAACTAAACTACAACCGTACCCGCCAGTACCTGCATTTAATATCTAATACTACGGCCATTTCGCCGGTAGATTTCTGGAAGGTGAGCGACCGGTATGTCCCCCCGCAAATTGCCGACCAGGTAGGAATTGGATTTTTTAAAAATTTAAAAAATAATACCTGGGAAACCAGCATCGAAGGGTTTTACAAGGATATGCAAAGTTTAGTGGAATACAAAAACGGCGCCCGCTTGTTGCTAAACCCTACCATTGAAACCGACTTGTTACCGGGCAAAGGCAAAGCTTACGGCGTAGAACTAAGCGTACATAAAAATACCGGTCGTTTAACCGGCCAGGGGAGTTATACCTTTTCCCGGTCGTTGGTAGCCTTGCAAACGCCTTATGCTATAGAACAAGTAAATAACGGCCACTATTTTCCGGCTACCTTCGACCGGCCGCATAACCTTGCTTTATCCGGGTTATACCTTTTAAGCAAAGGCTGGACGCTGGCTACCAATTTTGTTTATACTACCGGCCGACCAGCTACTTACCCCGATGGAAAATATATTTTAAACGAAGTACCGGTAGTTAATTACTCCCGCCGCAACGCCGACCGAATACCAGATTACCACCGGTTGGATGTTTCTTTTACCAAAGACACCCGCAAAACAAAAAACCAGGAAAAGTATCAGTTATGGGTAGTCTCGTTTTATAACCTGTATGCCCGCAAAAACCCGTATTCTATTTACTTTACCAACGACAGAAGCTTAACTAAATCTTATAAGCTTTCCGTTTTCGGAACCATTATCCCATCGCTCACCTGGAATTTTAATTTTTAAAAAATCGATGTTAAAGTATATAGCTTCTGTTTTGTTTTTGGGCTTAGGCATGCTTACTGCCTGCATCGACGAAGTAAATTTACCTATCCGGAACGAAGAGCAGAAATTAGTAGTAGAAGGCTTGATTACGAACGAAAAACCGCCTTACAGCGTGCGGCTTACCTATACAGGAACGTTTATGGCGGGCCGCATTGCCCCTGCTTCGTTAGCCGTTAGCGGCGCCCTGGTAACTATTTCGGATAATACCGGCGCCTCAGTTACCTTAAAGCCGATTATTCAGCAACCTGGCATTTACCGCACCTCCGATTCTAGTTTTGTGGGCCAGGTAGGAAAATCGTACACGTTAAAAGTAGTTACACCGCAGGGCAAAACATTTATATCCAGCCCCGAGTTGCTCTTACCGGTTCCACCCATCGAAAATTTAACGGCAGTTTTTAAAGAAATACCCGATTACAGTAAACCCAGTGGCTACCAGGTAATGGCCGATACCAAAGACCCCGCCGAAACCGAAAACTATTACCGCTGGACCGCCTACGGTTATAGTCGCCGGGAATCGTTGGGAGCGCCGCGAGCAGGTGGTATTTGCTGCACCAACTGCTGGATTCCGGTTTTTGATAACCGAACCAATATTTACACCGACGACTTCATAAATGGCAATTACATAAAAAACCGCGAAGTGTTTTTTGCCCCTTACTACGCCCGCGGTAAATTATTTGCCGAAGTCAGTCAATATTCGCTTACGCGCGCAGCCTACCAGTTCTGGAAACGTTTTCAGGAGCAGCAAAGCCGCGTGGGCAGTATTTTTGATCCGCTACCGGCGCCCATTGAAGGCAATATGGCCAATGCCGAAAACCCAGCAGAATTGGCATTGGGTTACTTTGGCGCATCCTGCGTTTCGCGTAAACGGCTTACGATTAGCGGCGATACCTTGCAGTTATTTCCGGACTACTACAAAGAATTTATTTCTCCCGGAGATTGCCGTTTGGCTTACCCGGATGCCAGCATTTATCAACCGGAAGGCTGGTAAAAGTACTTTATAAGTAAGAACCTAAAGTCTGCTGGTTTAATAAAATTTTAAAAATTTTGAATTTCGGCTTTATTATTTAACCATCATCATTCTGTTTTACTAAGGCTGCTTTACCTCATAAATCAATGCAAATACCCCGTTCTATAGCCTGGTTTTTCTTATTTGTTTCGAGCTTTATCTCTTGTAAACCAGATAAAGAAGTTACGCCTTCCAATCCGGTTATTAACTTACTGTCGGTGTACTCGCTCGATGCCACCCAAGCCGAAGCCAAAATAGAATTATCCGGAATGAGTACAAACCCAAACGGAGAGTATGGCGTTGTTTGGTCCGAGAATCCCAATCCTACTGTTTCGGCTAATAAAAAAACCTTTGTTGCCCGCCCCGAAAACGGAATATCGGCTTTACAATTTTCGGAATTACCTTTAGGTACCACCCTTTATGTAAAGGCCTACGTTCGTTTAGGCGAAGCTTATTATTACAGCAACGAAGTTAGTTTATTGCACCAGGCGCCGTTTGTCTGGCAGTCGTTAACCGGTATAGAATGGTCGGATAAATCTAATTGGGTGAGTAGCGTAGCCTTGGGCAATGGCATTGTGGTAGTTCGGCCAACAGATGAGTTTATTACCGAAGTATGGTATTATTTTGCCGGCAGCAACATTTGGGCGCAACAAAAAGATCTTATTTTTAAAGCGTCGCGGTTTGAGCCGCTGTTATTTAAGCTAAACAAGTTTGGCGATGAAGCTACTTACTTTGGCGGCGGCTACCAGATCCGGGAAAACATACCCGGGAAATACATCTACCAAAAAGATTTCTGGCAATACGGCTTTTTCTACGGGGGCACCGAAGAAGAATATCCTGATTTTCCTTTTGGGTATTCTACCCTCACCCATTTTACTTTAGATAACCGGACTTATGTAATAGAAAACCGGGCCGAGCGCAACGTATGGATGTTGCTAAACGGAGTGAGTTGGCACAAACAAAATAATTTTCCGGGGCCTTTTCTGGGCAATTTTGTTGGCTTCTCCATTGGAGCTAAAGGCTACATATTAATCGAGGAAGAGTCCTTGGCGGGCAAAACCAAAAGTTTGTACGAATACAACCCCGATACAGATACCTGGCTACAAAAAGCAGACTTTCCGGGCGAAGACCGTGTAAATGGCGTTGCCTTTTCGGTGAAAGGCAAAGGTTATTATGGCTTAGGTCAGGCCAAGAATACGCCGAATGGCTTACGCGATATCTGGCAATACAATCCGGAGGCGGATACCTGGCAAAAATTCACGGATTATCCCGGCCTTGGCAACGTGCAGGTAACCGCCAATACCATCGGGGATAAAGCTTATTTAGGGATTGGACTGCGGGTAAAACCTAGTTTAGCCGGAGCAGAAGAATACCAACCCGCCTCCGATTTCTGGGAATTTAATCCTTAAATTTTAAAATTATGAATTATTGGAAAACTTAAACAGCCACTTGCTTCATTTTGGGGGCTAACACATGCATTACCAACCAGGCCAACAGATACGCGCTGCCGCAAACCAAAAACATAATGTAATAGCCAATCTCGATGGAGCCTAAAGCTTTGTAGTGGTCGAATAACAAGCCGGCCAATTTCGCGATGAGCATGCCGCCTAAGCCGCCAAACATGCCCCCAATGCCCGTAACCGAGCCAATAGCGTTTTTAGGAAACATATCCGAAACCGTCGTAAAAATGTTGGCGCTCCAGGCCTGGTGCGCCGAGGCCGCAAAACCAATAATAAACACAGCCAACCACATGTTAAACGAACCTAGGTACTGCGAAAACAACACCGGCAACGCGCAAAAAGCATAAATGAGCATGGAAGTTTTGCGGGCTTTAAACACCGGCATACCGCCCCGGATAAATTTTAAGGGCAACCAGCCGCCGCCAATGCTGCCCAAAGTAGATAAAGTATAAACCAAGGCTACCGGCATTGCCATGGCTGTACCTTCTACACCATATTCGGCTTTTAAGAAAGCCGGCAGCCAGAACAAATAAAACCACCACACCGGATCGGTTAAAAACTTACCTAAAGCAAAAGCCCATGTTTGCCGGAAACCCAGCAACTTTAACCAGGAAACCGGTTTCCCGGAATTCTCGGTATCGGTGGCGGTATCCACGTCGCTATGAATATAATCGAACTCGGTACGGGATAACTTTGCGTGCCGGGCAGGCACTTCGTAGATAAAAAACCAGGCAACCAGCCAGATAAATCCGATTAAACCAGTTAGAATAAAAGCCCATTGCCAGCCCCATTGCACCGCAATAAAAGGCACCGTTAAAGGCGCAATAATAGCCCCGATGTTGGTACCCGAATTAAAAATACCGGTAGCCAAAGCCCGTTCTTTTTTCGGGAACCACTCGGCCACCGTTTTAATGGCCGCCGGGAAATTACCGGCTTCGGTAATACCCAATGCCGAACGGGCAATCACAAAACCAAAAGTGCTTTTAACTAAGGCGTGGCCTATAGCCGCCACACTCCACAAAGTAATAGATAAAGCGTAACCTAATTTGGTTCCTAGTTTATCAATCAACCGGCCTACCCCCAGCATACCCAAGGCGTACGACAACTGAAAAGCAATTACAATGTTAGAATAATCGGTTTCGGTCCACCGGAACTCGGTTTCCAGGTTAGATTTTAATAAACTAATTACCGCCCGGTCGAGGTAATTAATGGTAGTGGCAAAAAATACGAGCGAACAAATAGTCCAGCGATAAGAACCTACTCCGGTGGCAACAGTTTTAGTTAATGTTTGCATAGGCTATTTGTTTAAGTTACTCGTTTATTTTTTCATTATGCTCTTACTTGCTTCACCAGATCCATGGTGGCTTTCATGTGCGCTTCGATACCGGCGTAATTCTTGTTTTTTAACAAGTCCGAGGGTACTAACTGCGAGCCTAAGCCTACGCAAGTTACGCCTGCCTGAAACCAGGATTTTAAATTTTCGGCTTCGGGCTTAACACCGCCGGTAACCATTACCGTAGACCAAGGCATAGGTGCTAGTAAGCTTTTTACAAAAGCGGGCCCTACTACATCGCCCGGAAATATTTTTACTACTTCGGCGCCTAATTCTTCAGCCCGCGACACTTCGCCCATGGTAGCGCAACCCGGAATCCAACCTACTTTGCGGCGGTTACAGGTAATGGCCACATCGTCTTTTAAAACCGGCGACACAATAAAGCAAGCGCCAAGTTGCATGTATAAAGAAGCAGTTCCGGCATCAAAAACGGTTCCGGCACCCAAGATCATTTCGGGGCAATGCTGGGCTGCAAACTTGTTGAGTTCGCCAAAAATTTCGTGGGCAAAGTCGCCGCGGTTCGTAAATTCAAAAACGCGCACGCCGGCCCGGTACGAAGCCGCCAATACTTGCTGACATACTTCTAAATCTGAATGATAAAACACTGGTACTAAACCGGTTTCCGCCATTTTGGCGTAAGCTTGCAATCGGGTAAAACGAGCCATATTTTTAGTTGACAGTCCTTGGTCGATAGTCGATAGACCATAGTCCACGGATTATTTTTTTAATAATTTTATTTTTAAAAATTTATTATTGAATCAAATAACAGCTATGAAAATTTATATTCTATGTCTGTTTCTCATCGTCTATTGTCTATCGACCGTGGTCTATGGACCATCGTCTATCGACCATGGACTATGGACCAACTTATCTTTTTAAACGGCCGGAGCTATCGCCTTCCATTACGGGCTCCACTTCGGCTACGGTTACTAAGTTGGCATCGCCTTCAATGGTATGTTTTAACGCCGAAGCCGCTACCGCAAAATCCAAAGCTTTTTGGTCGTTTTGGTAAGTAAGCAACCCGTAAATTAAACCGGCCATAAACGCATCGCCGCCGCCAATCCGGTCTATAATGTGGGTGATATCGTGGGTTATGGTTTGCAACAACTCCTGCCCATTCCAGAGCATACCGGATAAGGTATTATGCGAAGCGCTTACCGAGCCCCGTTTGGTATTTACAATTTTTTTAATTTTAGGGTATTGCTGCATAATTTGCCGGCACACCGAAGTAAACTCATCCGCATCGTCTTGGAAAGGAGAAATTTTTAAAATATCGGATGCATCGCCAACGCTCGACACGATAATATCGCAGCCGGCTACTAATTCGGGCATTACTTCGTGGGCTTTTTTGCCGTATTGCCACAAATTTTTACGGTAATTAATATCTGCCGATACGGTTATACCTAACTTATTAGCTACTTTAATTGCTTCCAGGCAGCTTTGGGCGGCTCCTTCCGAGATAGCGGGCGTAATACCGGTCCAGTGAAACCATTGGGCATTGGCCAGTATTTCTTCCCAGTTTAGCATACCGGGTTCCAGTTGAGCAAAAGCCGAATCGGCGCGGTCGTAAACTACTTTGCTGGGCCGGGCTACGGCCCCGGTTTCCAGAAAATACAGGCCTAAGCGGTCGCCGCCGTAAACAATATGTTCGGTAGCTACCTGGTGTTGCCGCAGCAAAGCCGTAGCGGCGTGGCCTAAATCATTATCCGGGAAACGGGTTACGTGCCCGGCCGGAATACCAAAATAAGCCAGTGATACGGCCACGTTGGCTTCGCCGCCGCCATAAGTTACATTAAAACTGCTTGCCTGCGAAAAACGGGCAAAACCCGGCGTAGAAAGCCGCATCATAATCTCGCCAAAAGTAATAACCTGACGCACAGAGTTTGTTTTTGAATTCAACTTTATCGGGTAATTTATAGTAAATAATAGAGCTTTTATGCTTTTATATGCATTTTTTTAACGGCAACCTTTCCGGTAACGCTATCGGCCACTTTCCATTTCAATCAGTTTGCTTTGTTTTTCTCAACTGAATGGTTCCGGAAATCAAAAAAATTAAAAATTTAGCTTGTAACCGGTTCATGTAGATTTGCACCAAAAACTTAGATTCTGGGGTGCACTTAGCTGCACTTAAATTTAAAAACCGATGGAATTGCCGCCATCAACGGGCAAGTTAACGCCGGTAATAAAACGGGCAGCATCGGAGGCCAGAAACACGGCCGCGTGTCCAATATCGGCGGGTTGCCCAAAACCACCCAAGGGCGTGCGGCCCAACACTTTTCGTTTACGTTCCGGATCGGTTTCCAGGGCTTTTAACAACATCGGCGACTGAATAAAACCCGGGGCAATGGCGTTTACCCGGATGCCGTGGGGCGATAAATCGCTGGCGAGTACCCGCACCATACCCAAAACCGCCGATTTAGAAGCCGCATACGCGCTTACCAAAGGCAAACCGTACAACGCCGCCATGGACGTAATCATGAGAATAGAACCGGATTTGCGTTGGGTCATGCCTTTGGCTACTTCGCGGGTTAAAGCAAACAAACCCAATAAATTAGTTTGAATAATCGCCTGAAACTCGGCGTCGTTCACCTCCAGGGTGTGTTTTTTTAAATTAATACCGGCGTTGTTTACCAGTATATCAATCGGCCCGTATTTTTGTTCTACGGTTTGTACCAACCCCGGAATAGAATCTAAATCGGCTACGTCGTTTACCTCGCAGCTTACTTGCGGCCCCAACTGCTGACAAGCTTGTTGCAGCACTTCTTCGCGCCGGCCCGTAATTATTACCCGGGCGCCCGCCTGAATAAATGCTTCGGCAATACCTAAACCTAAACCGGTGCCGCCCCCGGTAATTAATGCCAGTTTACCAGTTAAATCAAAAGGAGATGATGCCATGTTTTTTCTGCGCTTAAGCTTTCAAATATGTTGAATTTAACTTAATACCAGAAATTTATTCGGCATTTATTCCGGATGAAAGCATTTTAGAAACAAGCTGCTAAACTTTTTTATTAAATTCTGGAGTTTAGCTACTTATTAAAATAATTGCCCCATTAGGTGTATTCTGGTAATTTTAGCTAGTTGCTGCAGTAAAATTTTAAAAATCAGCCACAAATCTTTAGCGGGCTTTCTGCTGAGTTAAAAGCAAGCGTAGTGCGCTAAATCTTTTAACTTTTGCGGATAAATTTTTAAATTTTTTAAATTTCAGCGTAGCCTGTTATTTAAAATAATCCGGCGCAACAACTACTCCGTGTATAACCTGGGTCCGGCCAACGGGTTATTTTTAATCCAGGCATAAGCTTTTTCGATTTGCGTGAAAAATTCCATTTCGAAAGGTAAAACCGGTATATCCAGCTTTTGTATAAAACCGGCGGCACTCTCTTCAAAATTATTGGTTGATAAAATAAAAGCTATTTTTTGGATGGGTAAGGTGAGCAGTTCCGGAAACCAGTTTTCAATGTACCAGGATATTTCGGTTGGTTCTATAGCCTTAAGTTGTTTTACGTTAGCTATAAAAAACCTTATTTCTTTCTGACGGGCTAAGTTCAGGGTTGAATTTAGACTTTCGCGGTAAGCCTCTTGGCCCGGGTAGTAATACCATTCCAGGTAAAGAATATCGTATTCTTCGTCCCAGTCAATGTGTAAAAAACTTTCTGACAAACAACGCATGTATCAAGCACCTCAATCAATTACAACCCTTTTCTTTGTTTACTTTATACGCCTATTTTTTAAAAATTTTAAATTCTAGCCGTATAACCAGCCTGTTTATTAGATTTTAATTATTTCTACGTGCCTTAAGGCTAAGTACCTTTTTACTAACTGCATCATTAAAAGAAATGTTTTATAAAATGCAGGATTATTGCTATATGGTAAGTTAAAAATTTAAAAGCCCGGTTCAGGCAAACCTGACCGGGCTTTTTAAACCGCAAATTGCGGGCTATTCAATTAAAAAGCTTACATCTACGCTAGCCGAAACTATAATTTCTCCGGCCGCAATGGTTGATCCGCCAGCTCCATCAAACGCGGCTGATTCCATCATTTTATTTGCCCGGCCGTAAGCAATTGGGCCCGGATAATTATTGCCCGATTCGTTAATAGAATACACCCGGCCTACTTTGGCGCCTAACTCAGATGTTAACGCGGTAGCTTTTTGGCGGGCCGCCTGCACGGCTAATTTACGGGCTTGTTCGCGGTGTTTTTGTAAATCTGAAGTTCTGAAATCAATGCCATCTACGCGGTTAGCGCCGGCTTTGTAAATGCCCGCCATTAATTCGTCGAAAGAACTTATTTTTTTAACCAGCACATTTATGGTTTTAGTAGCGGTATATACATCCGGGGTAGCTTGTCCAAAATTACCGGAGTAAATAGGCTGCACACTCATGTAAGTTGTTTGCACGTTTTTAGCATCTACGCCACTTTTTTTAAGGTAAGCCAGAATAGCGGCTACGTTTTTATCATTTTGCTTTTTAGCCTCGTCCAACGATTTATCGCGGGTTTCCACGGCTACCTGCAAGCTTATTTCATCGGGTTGTACTTTTACTTCGCCGTAACCCGATACATTTACCAAAGGCGGCAAAACGGTTGTAGGCTGAACCTGGGCAAAAGTAAATTGCTGCATAAATAATAAAATTAAAAGCGAAAATATAGTCCTTTTCATAAGTGTTAGATAAGTATAGAGTGGTTATTTAGAATATGAATAATAAGACAAGTACCGTGCCTACTTCTGGGTTTAACCAAGCACCCGCAAAAGCCCAAACAACAGGTATAAAGCCCGGATAATTTCTAATCATTTACGATTAGAGACCGTGATCTAAACGGATTGGTTGCATTATACTTTAGGTTTATTTCCTGTACTACCACCTAAACCAAAATTAACCTACTAAAGATAAATACTCTTCCTGCGCCTGATTGTGTAACTTTGCGCCCTAGCATTTTTTAAATTATGAATGATTTAACTTTATATAATCCTTTCCAGCAGCTTGCTATCATTCAGGATAACTGTTTTTTGTGCGGCCGGCCCGTAAACCCAACGGAGGTTATTCCTATTTTCCCGGATTGGCTCATGGCCAAGTATAACCTGGCTAAGCAAGAAATATTGTTACTAGATAAAAGCATATTAACCTACGCCGAGCTAACCTTGCCTTGCTGCGCCAATTGCCAGCACCAGCACCTGGCGCCTTTGGAAGAACAAGTACAAGCCGTAGCCGCCGAAGGTTTAACTGGTTGGCAGCAACTCGACGAGAAAGTAATTTTTCGGTGGCTGGGTAAAATTTTCTACGGTTTGCTGGTGCGCGAAATAAAAGCCGAGCAAGACCCGCTCTTACAACCCCAGTTTGTGCTCACCGAAGATATTTACATGCTCGATAAAATGCAGTCTTTTTTTAAAGTGCTGCAATCTATACGGGTGCCCATGGTGTTTCCTGATTTTATACCTTGTTCGGTTTTTGTAGTGCCCTTGCAGCCAGATGCCGGCAGCGCCGCTTTTGAGTTCCGCGACGATTTGTACACCATGATGATTAGTTTAAAAATGGACGATACCTTACTGGTTTGCTGCCTCCTGGATAACGGTATTATTAAAGAAGCCCTGCAGCAACGTTTATGGCACCCTCTGGCGGGCAAAGCGTTGCACCCCAAGCAAGCCGCCGAATTTTTAGCGCAGGTATATTATGCTGCTTATCTGTTAAATGTGATACCGGAGTATTTTGTGCGCTCCGTAAAACCCGGCGACCAGGCCCTGGTGGTAGATACTTTAATCGACGATATTACGGCTTCTGTGTTTAATCCGTGGCAACTGAGCGGCTATACCCACATGTTCGAAGAAATGCTGAAACGCTGGGGCATTACCGAAACCGAAATTTTAAAAAATCCGCAGCAGCCGCTAAGCTTTTTATTCGATGCCGCTGGTAGTTTTAAAGAAATGCAAGCAGACTAACCTAATCTTAAAAGTATGCGTAAACTAAAAGAACAATAAAGTTAATATTGCAATAAACAGGTTGATTTATTCTCTTTTTTTTAAATTAAAACTATTTTTTCAAAAAAGCTTACAAAAATCGGGGAGATATTTTTTGATCTTAAAAAAATAATTTTTATCTTTTGTTTACATAATTAGTACCAGCCCGACTATCTCACGTGAATGCAGTAACCGAAGTAGTCCGGAACATTTAGGCATAATTAATAGTTTTAGCTTTATGGTAAATTTAAACATTCCTCCCAAATACGTGGCCTTATATGCCCACTGCATCGATGATTCTTTACCCAGCTTCGAACCGGATGAGTGGATTGAAGCAGGCCGGATATATGCTGTTAAATGTTTTACCGAGCCTTTAAATGTTTCGGAAGGGGTAGCCGTTACTATTTTAAACCGCGATGGCCAGGAAATACATCCATCGGCTTCGCACTGGAGCTTTGCCTCTAACCGTTTCGAGCTATTTTCTATTTACCTGAACTAATCCGGTAATTAGCTATAAACAAAAAAAGCTGCCCTCAAGGCAGCTTTTTTTGTTTATAGGCTTAGCTTATGCCGCTTATTGACCAATCTGATTGTCGTTTTCTTCCAGTTCGTCTTCTATCTTTTTAGCTACGAAAATAACGCCTACGGCTACTACCGCAACAGCCAACACCAACTGGGTAGTCGATAATTTGCGGCTGGCTTTCATAAGTAAGTTACCGGCATCTTGCAGTAAATCGGGTAAACGCTCGGTATTACCTTGCTGAAACACGTGCATTACGTTTTCAAAAGTTTTAGATAAGTCTTCCGGCTGTATTTTCAATTGCTCTAATTGTTGATCTTTCATGAGTTTTATGCGTTAATGTTTGTGTTTTTTGGTCACTGTTTTCATTCACTTTTTCAGACTTAGGTCTGCCATTAGCAAACTTTATACGCAAACCTCTTTATTTGGTGTTCATTCCAAGCCTACTTTCTAAAATAAAAATCCGGCACTGATTAAAGGCAACCGGTTTTCGTCGGAAACCATGTAGCCCGCCGTAATTACAATTAAGTTTACCGGGGCAAACCAAAAGCCGCCGCCGTAGCCGCGGTGCCATTTATTAGATTGCTCATTACTGTTCCAAACGCGCCCGCTATCATGAAAAACCATGACGCCGGCGGCTCCCGGAAATAAATACGTTTGAAAATTAAATAATTGAATCCGGGCTTCGAGGTTATTGTAAAAACTCGAACGCCCCGAGTAGCGCGACCGCCGGAAGCCCCGCACGTTGTACAAGCCATCCAGGGTATTGGCCTGAAAAAATTCAAAATCGCCCAGGGTAGTACCGCCGCCCACGCGGCCGGCCAGCACCACTTTAAACGGCAAATACACCGTCTGGAAAAACGATAGCTGCGAATTAATGCGCGAGTAATTAGTAGAATAGTTGTTGGTACCTAGGTAACCGCTGGCCTCCGTTAAAAAGTACACGCCCCGGCTGGGTAAAGTTTTATTATCGCGGCTATCGAGTTCGTAAGACATTTGCAGCCCCGCGTAACTTTTGGAGGCAAAAGGGTCGTTGGGGCTTAGCTCCTCCGCGCTAAATTGCTCTAAATAACGGTTTACGGGCTCCTGCACCTGCACAAACTGATAAGTTGGCCCAAACAAAAGCCGCTGGTACTTGCCCCACCGGCGCCCCAGTAAAACGTTAAAAGTATAACGCTCCGAACGGTACCGGTAAAAATCAATGCCCACTTCGCGGTTATAAACCGATTCGTTAGACAAGCCAAAAAAGTTATCGGCGAAATTCCGGGTTTTTACGTCTAGGTTTAAGCCAACGTCGAAAATGCCTAAAGCCTGGGTAAAATAACCACCGTAGCGAAACAAAAAAGAATGCGTAGCTAAGGCGTAATTAGCCACAAACCGGTGCGAAGAAGCAAACGGATCTTTCCGGAAACCTTGTTGGGTAGCCAGAAAGCCGCCACCCAAATAAAAACCATCGTCTTTGTTATATTCAATAGAAGCTAATGGCCCGAGGTAGTTATACCGGAATGCTTTGCGGTCGTATTCATTTACGGCTTCGTTGCGGTCTGAGGTTTCGTTTTTAGATTCACTGGCTAACTGCAATTGGTTACCGGTAGCGGTGTCGTAAATAATGGTTTTACAACTGCCTTTTTTTACCCGCGAACTATCCGTAATTATATCGGCTCCTTCGCCCCCAATAATCCGGATGCGCATGCCTCTTTTAACAGTGCCGGTTACCTCAAACGTATCGTCGCCGCCCAAGCCGTACAACCGCACCTCGCGGGTTTCGGAAATTTTAAAAATCCGGTTGTAGATGGATTGTTCTACTTCATTTTTCTTACTGATTTTAAAAACTTCTACCTGCGTATTTTCATCATCCAGGCGGGTTACACGAAACAACTCCCGTTTATCGGACCCTACTACATCTACTGCACGCGCCAGGAATTTATAGTATTTAGCCGCATCTCTCACTAAGTGGGCGCGGCGGGCTTTAAGCGTAGCGGTTAGGGCAGCGCCCCGAATCTGGTAAATAGGTTCCGGCAGCTTTTTCAGGGCGTCCTCAATCACGTCATCCGTGAGGCTTTGCTGCAGCTCGGTAGCCGATTTTAACCAGTCGTTTAAAGAAAGCGCCGTTAAAAAAGTACGATCGAAGTAGCGGGCGTTGAAATTAAAAGTAGTTACATCCCGGATGGCTTCATCAAAGCCCTGAATTTTTGGCATAATCCATTTGCGGCTGGCAATTTTTGGAATTACGCCCTGGTTCACGAAAAAAGTCATGTCGCGGTCGCGCGGAATAGGCTGATACGTTTTTCCTTTACCGTTTTCGTTTTCAAAGCTGGCCCAGCGCCATTGGTCTTCGTGGCGGTCCCAGTCGCCGATAAAAAAGTCGAATAGCCGCGCTCGCACTACAGCTTGCTGGTCTACCTGGTCGTCGTTGTCTTCGTAAATTTTTTCGAGCACTTTATCGGTGCCGTATACTTTTTTAGAATTTCCAAAATGCGGCGATTTAGATTCATCGTCGTCAGGCCGCTCTTCGAACAAGCCAATGGTGTTGGCTAAGCCCGTTCTAAAACTACCTAACCGCGGATCGTCGGGGATAAAAAAGTATTGCGGATTGGTATGGTAAACTCCGGCCGCTTGCGCCAAAGAAGGCAGTACCAGCGGCGCATAGGGGTGCGAAGCTGAAATTTGATCCTTAACTATATCGGCGGCTACCGTGCGGCGCAAAGCTCTTGGAATAGCCTCGATGGGGTATTTCTCCACAGATCGCATTACAAATTCTTTCCCTTCAGAATCAACCAAACGCAACGACCTAGTTTGAAAACCGCCCCCGCGCTGCACTACCTTTAGCCCGCCCTTCATTTTACCTACATCAAAAACCGGCAATGTTACCGGGGTAGCCCACTCAGCACGGTAATTTTCGCCGAGCAGCCAGCGCTTAAACGCATTAACCTGGTACACACTGCTGGCATTTACCGTTACGGTACTATCGGTATAATCTATAGCCCGCGATGGTTTAATTTTAGCGTTTAATTGGGCCAAAGTTGTTTTTTTCATGAGCAAGCGCCGGTAAGCCATTTTGGCGGCGGGTTGCGCCGCCAACGTAGTAGTCCAGAACTCCAGCCAGGCTTCCCCGTTTTCGTAAAATATAATTTTAGAAAAACCCGGTTCCGAGGCGGTAAATAGCGGGGCAGGTTTTTGCCTGATATTCCGGTAAAGCGAGCGCCAACCCGTGCGGATGTAATTAATGCTATCCTGCCACGCGTACGCCAAAGCAGGGCTATTATCTTCCACGTGAATTAAACCCGGGTGCTGGCGGTAAATTTGGGTGTACGCTTTTTGCATAACCCGGTAGCGGTAGGGCTTAATGTCCTGGGCTACGTGGGTGGCCACAATTATTTGCTTTTGCGCATTGCTTTTAAGGGCATCGTCTACTTCGGCCAGCACGGCTGCAGCGCTATTGGCCGCACAGCCGGCATCCTCGTCAATTTGGGGGCTACGGGGCATAAACCATTTGGTATCCAGCAGCAGTAACAAAATATTATCATTGATCTCGATTTGGCTTGGACCAGGGCAGCTATTTTCGGGCATAAAAACAGCTTCGTTTTGCAGGTAATCCCGGATAAATTGCTCTTGGTACCGGGCGCGCCGGGAAGCAGTATTCTTCTCTTTTTTTAATTGATGATCGCCCGGAATAATATGCACCTGGCCTTTATAACCTTTCAGGGTAGCTAATTGCGCTTTTAAAGCTTGTTCGGCACTGGCCCGCGCAGAGTTATTGGGAGGCGGTAACAGGCGAGGGTAGAAAGTATTGCCAATAAATACCAGGTTACTGGCTTTACCCGAAGCCAACAGTTGTTCCCGCAACAAACGCAATTTAGCGCCGGCGGTGGTATCGAGGGGTGCCCCGGTATTGCCCACCAGAAACACGGTGTGCATTACTTCACTTTTAGGGAGCATGGGTTCTGCAGGTAAGCCCCCCGTTTGCGCCAACCCAGACAACGAATTAAGTAAAGCGAGAAAAAAGGTAAAATTTAAAAAATACACAGAAGATACAGGCATCATAATAGCACTAATTGGCGCATAGATATTGATTACTTAAACAGAGCAGGACAAAATTGGTTAAAGCGAATTAACCGAAAAACTAACGAAAATACGGTTCTAAATGCATTAGGAGTAATATACGGCGTAAATTAGTAGCTGTTTTAAAAACACGAGAGCCTTCCGCTAAATCGGAAGGCTCTCGTGCCATAATCGTAAAATTTTAAAATTATCCTTCGGTGCTAGTATTAAGCAACTTTAGAACCGCCTGCTCCTTGTACCGCTTCCGAAATCATACCAATAATTTTATCGGAGCTAAACATCATACTGGCCGGAAAACTTACGTTTACGTCGTTTATTTTTAAAGTTTGCGTAGCCGGGTCAAAAGCATATTGCGCCGAAACCCCTTTTTGGGATACTTTGCCCGAATTGCCTTCTAAATCAATCCCGAAACCCGATAATTTTTGTTTTAAGTTGTTGTAAACCGATTCGTTGATACCGGTATATTGTGCACTATTCGCCATATTCTAAAATTTTAAATTTTTATAAATCTACTAACAAATAAGAATACAAACTCCCGCGGGTTTAATTTTCGTTTAATTTCTTCTGGTTAATACTTTTACTTTTCACCCCTAATTTAAAAAATCTGTTAGCCTTTGTTTGCATTTTTCTTCGGGCAAAAGCTAAACTTTATTGCTTGCGACCGTTAAATACGTATTGGCCATGAGCAAACATGATTAAGAAAAAACGGCTCGTTTTAGTTTTACTGGTATTGGCACTAGTAAGTTACTGGCTTTTATCCCAAAAATCTGCAGTACCGGTAGTTCCGGTTAAAATTGTTTCCCGTACAGCCGCGGGTTTACCCGATAGTGTGGTGGTAAGCTCCGGGCCGGAATATCGCCGGTCAGCGGTGGCTACCTGGTTTTTAGGCCAACACAACCGCCCAATCTGGACGGAACCAGTTAAAGCAAAAGTACTGGATTTAAATAAAACTTTTGGCGGATTAAAAATTGCCGCCGTTGGGGGCGGGATGCAAACCTTAAGCTTTACCTTGCTCGACTCGGCTGGCCGCACTTACGCACTCCGGTCCGTAAATAAAGATCCTACTTCCGTGTTGTCTCCTTTCTGGCAAAAAACCTGGTTAGGCGATTTTGTGCGTGATCAAACTTCGGGGGCAAATCCTTACGGGGCCTTAATAGTACCGGTACTCGCCCAGGCCACCGGTATTGCGCACGCCCACCCGCAATTGCGTTACGTGCGGCCTAACGATCCTTTATTTAGGCCTTTTGCTGCCCGGGCCGCCGGTAAACTTTTTTTGCTGGAAGAAAAACACCAGAATCACCCCCGGCATTATCCCGGCTTGGAATCTGCCAGAGCTATTGTAGATACTGAAACTTTTTTAAAAAATTACTCACAATCCAGAACGCATCGTATTGCTACTGACCAATACCTGAAATGCCGTTTATTTGATTTTTTAATTGGCGACTGGGACCGCCATAACGGCCAGTGGATGTGGGCAGTTTACCCGCGCGATTCCATAACCTGGTATGTGCCCATCCCCAAAGACCGCGACCAGGCCTTTTGTAATTACCGCGATGGTTTGCTGCCCTGGCTGGCTACTCAAAATTGGGCCATGCCTAAATTCGGGCAGTTTTCGGGTGCCTTAACTAACGTTTATGGCTTAATGGTAAACGCCGCTTTCCTGGATAGCCTGGTACTGCGCCAGGTACCTTGGCAAAATTTTAAAAATACAGCGCACCAGCTCCAACAAGCTCTACCCGATACCACTATAAACCGGGCAGTGCAGCAATTACCCGCTAGCGTATACCGCTTAGTGGGCGAAGAAATAAAGAAAAATTTAAAAAAACGACGCAATCAGTTGCCCCGCGCTGCCCAGCAATTTTACCAATTGTTAAAACAGCCCCAACGAAAGCTGCTTAAAAGATAAAAAAGAAAAGCGTTAAGAATTTGCTGATCACAAATTCTTAACGCTTTGCCTGAACTGGTTTAAACAACTACAGCAAAATTATTTATTCTTCCGGACGGTGGTAGCGTTATTATCGGAAGGCCGCAGATACGCGTTGTATTTTGGAGTGTCGCTTAACAAATTAATGGCTGCTAAAATATCCTGATCGTCGTCGAAAGTAGATTCGATCATGCCTTTCTGGAAAAAGTAACGCGACGTAATTTCCTGCTCCAGCAATTCACTAATTTCGGGTTTAAACCGGATTAAATCGTTGGCTTTATTTGTCGAAACTTTCTTTTTAATTACCTCAATTTCGGCTTTAATATCGTCGAAGTGCTTATCATCTTTTGATTTTTTCACTAACTCATCCATGGCTTTTTCTACGCTGGTAGAGTAGGTAATGTCTTTGTTCGATAAGTAAGAAACAAACTTCTGATATTCGGCATCCGTTAAGTGAAAATCTTTGGCGCTGGCAATAGTTGGGTGCTCGGCGCGGTACTTAGTGGCATAATCAAAGAAATAACCTTTGTTCGCCAGGGTTTTCGCAATCTGCGAGTATTCTTTTTCTACAATTTCTACATCTGGGCTTACGCCACCACCATCGTATACTACCCGGCCACTGGTGGTTTTAAAAGCTACCCGCAGCGAATCCGGAATTTTACCTAAGCTGCCATCGTCTTTGCGGTGCGTATAATCTATAGCCTGAATGCAGCGCCCACTCGGAATGTAATATTTAGCGGTAGTTACTTTTAGCTGCGCATTATACGTTAATGGCCGGGTAGATTGCACCAATCCCTTACCAAAAGTACGCTCCCCTACCAGCACAGCCCGGTCGTAGTCCTGCAAAACCCCTGATACAATCTCGGATGCCGAGGCACTGCGCGAACTGGTTAAAACAGCCAATGGAATTTGGGTATCCAGCGGTTCGTCCAGAGCTTTGTACATTTTATTAAACTCTACCACTTTCCCTTTGGTACTTACAATATCACGACCCCGCTCTACAAACAAATTTGAGATATTAATGGCTTCGTTTAATAAACCGCCGGGGTTATCGCGCAAATCAATAATTAATTTTTTAGCACCTTGTTCTTTTAATTTAACCACGGCATTGCGCACTTCGCGGCTAGCATCCATGGTAAAACCGGCTAATTGCAAATAACCAATATCGTTGCTTACCATACCAAAATAAGGCACGTTATCGATCTGAATCTTGGCGCGGGTAATTTTTAAACTAATGGGTTTGTCTACGCCGTAGCGCTTAATTTCCAGTTCCACGATGGAGTTGGCCTGGCCTTTTAGTAACTTATTTACATCCGTCGACGACTTCTTTTCGATGTTAACGCCGTCAATTTTTAAAATTTCGTCGCCGGCTAGCAAACCGGCCTTTTGCGCCGGGTAGCCTTCGTAAGGTAATTGCACAATGGTTTTGCCGTCGCGTTTACCCACGTTTGCCCCAATGCCTCCGTACTGGCCGGTAGTCATGGTCCGGAAATCTTCAATATCGTCTTCGGGAATGTAGTTGGTGTACGGGTCCAGCGACTTCAGCATGGCATCAATGCCCGTTTTCACCATTTTGGTGGGGGTTACCTCGTCTACGTAATAGGTATTTACCTCTTTAAACAAGGTGGCAAAAATGTCGAGGTTCTTGGCGATTTCAAAGTATCGTCCATTATCATCGGGTTTAAACGAAACCAGGAAACCTACTGCTGTACAAACCAGCAGACCGGCAGTAAACTTTTTAACCATAGTATTTCAGATTTGCAACAACAGAAGCGCCTACTCCATACAGGAACGTTCTAAACCTGAAATTAGTTTTTTTTCAATTATATTAAAAGGCTTTTTTTCTTTGGCAATATACAGGATGCCAAGTAATTGAAGGGTACTTTGCCCGGCCGGAAACAGAATAGATTTGTGTAAGCGGTAAGCTTCGCGGATCTGGCGCTTTAACCGGTTACGATCCACGGCTTTTTTAAAATTCCGTTTAGAAACCGAAATGAGTACTTGCGGTATCATAGCTGCGGGCGCCGGTTGCTTAACGTAGATAAACCGCAGGGGATATAAATTAAAAGAAGAACCCTCGTGAAAAAGCTGTTCGATTAGCTTTTTACTGCACAAGCGTTCTTCTTTCGTAAAACTAGTAGCGTTTTTGTTGCTGGCGGGAATTTCAGACGCGGCATTCATGCCCGTATACCCCTTATCAGGACCAGTAATGTCCTGCAAAAATTAAGCTTTGTGTCTTCTTTCGTCTGAAACGGTCAGTTTTTTGCGACCTTTTGCTCTTCTGCTGGCAAGCACTCTTCTACCGTTAGCCGTTTCCATTCTGGAGCGGAAACCGTGCTTGTTTCTTCTTTTTCTTTGAGAAGGTTGGAATGTTCTTTTCATTTTAAACCAAAGCTTTTTATATGGCCTGCAAAATTAGGACACTTTTCTTAAATAACAAACAATGCGGGTAAATAATTGTAAGTTGATAGGGTTGAAAAGTTAGAAGGTTAAAAACTTGGAAGGTTAAAAACTTGGAAGGTTGAAGGTTAAAAATGAATTGCTTGTAAGTGATACTTTTAAATGACGCCAGTTTAACGGAGTGTAACTGGTGTCTGCTTAATAAGAGCCAGTTTTCAACTGGGGAAAGGCTTTCATCATCTTTTTCTACTATCTTGGCTCCTGCATGCGTAACTACTGTTTATGATTCAATACTTTATTTCTTACACTAACCCGCTTACTTCGTTTATTCAGATCCGGATGGTAATTCCTGCGCTGGATACGGCAGCCGTGCAATTGCAATTGCCCGCCTGGCGCCCGGGGCGCTACGAACTGCAAAATTTTGCGCAAAAAATTCAGCAATTCCGGGTAGTGGATGCGCAGGAACAACCTGTAAAATTTAAAAAAATAACGAAAGATTGCTGGCAAATACCGGTAAGCCAACCAACTGAGCTGACGGTATTATACAACTTCTACGCGCACCAAATGGATGCCGGTGGCTCTTGGCTCGATGAAACGCAGTTGTATATTAACCCGGTAAACTGTTTGATGAGTGTAGTGGGCCAAGAAAATCAGCCTTGTCAATTGCAACTGGCTATACCTACCAACTGGCAAATTGCCTGCGGCTTAAAGCAAATTAATCAAAACACCTTAGAAGCCGCTACCTATGAAGAATTGGTGGACTCACCGCTTATTGCCAGCACTGGCTTGCAACACCAAGCATACCTGGTTAACAATATTCCTTTTCACGTGTGGTTTCAGGGTGATTGCCAACCCGATTGGGAGATTATTCTTTCGGATTTTAAAAAATTTACGCAAGAGCAACTTACTTTATTTCAGGATTTCCCGGTAACAGACTATCATTTTCTGAACCAGATTTTACCTTACCGGTTTTACCACGGCGTGGAGCACAGCAATTCTACGGTAATTACGCTAGGTCCCGGCGAATTAGTAATGACGCAGGATTTGTATAAAGAGTTACTGGGCGTGAGTTGCCACGAGTTATTTCATACCTGGAACATAAAACAAATCCGGCCCGCCGAAATGATGCCATATGATTATACCGGCGAAAATTATTTCCGGACCGGGTACGTGGCCGAAGGCATTACTACTTACTACGGCGATTACCTGCTGGCGCGCTGCGGCGTATTTTCTGTTGACCAATATTTTACCGAACTAAATGAAGTACTGCGCAAGCATTTCGATGATTTTGGCCAATACCATTTGTCCGTGGCTGATTCATCGTTTGATTTATGGTTGGATGGTTATAAACCCGGCATTCCGGACCGCAAAGTATCTATCTACCACAAAGGCTGCATTGCGGCCCTTATTCTGGATTTAGAAATCAGAAAAATAACCGCGAACCAAAAGTCCTTGGACGATGTAATGCGGAGTTTATGGCAGCAGTTTGGCAAAACGCACTTGGGCTACACCGAACAAGATTACCAACAATTGGTTGAAGCAGTAGCGGGGCAATCGTTGCAAACTTATTTTGATGAAGTAATTAACGGCATTGTTCCCGTGCACGAGTGGTTAAACCGAGCATTAAACTACGTAGGCTGTACTTTACACGCCGAAACCAATGCAGGAATGACGGAAGCACGTTTTGGTTTTAAAACTACCTTTAACGGCACTCATTTAGTCGTTAGTTACATTGAACCTAACAGCCCCGCCGCGCAAGTATTAGCCACCGACGACGAGTTAGTTGCCCTAAATGGACGCAAGATAGAAGGCAATCTTGCTGGTTTACTGCAACAAACCGAAACGGTTGAACTAACGCTTTTCCGCAATAAAATGCTCCGCACGGCAACACTCGTACCCGATAGCAAATCCTATTTAACCAAATACCTGGTTCGCAAATTACCGGTATCCAGCCCGGCACAAAAAGAAAATTTTAAAAATTGGATTAATCAGGAATTCTAAATCTGGATGTTAGATATTAGATGTTGGAAATTAGAAACAAATCAAAGAGTCATTCAAAAACAAAAAAAACGGAACCACAAACTGGCTCCGTTTTTTTTTTGAATATTATAACTAAAAATCTAACATCCAACATCCAAATTACCGGCCTTGGTTGTCGCTGGGGTTGCTCCGGGGGCGGTTTAACCGGTTATGATGATCGTCGTTATCGCCCTGCACGTGGTCGCGATTTTTATTACCTTCGCGTGATACCTGGTTGCGGTCAGCATTCATTACTTGCGTATCACCGTTAGATAAGGCGCTTTTTTTGGTCATGTCCTCATTATCGTTAATGATTTCGCCGCTATTATTCAGAACTTGCTTATTGGGATCGTCAAAAACGTTATCAGGAATATTCGTTAATTTCGGTTTGCCTTTCATGATATCCTCCTTTTTAAATTTGAGTAATTACTAAGAATATGGATATACGGAAGCCTTGATTAAAAGTATAAATTACGCTGTTAAAAATCCGTTTTTATGATTTTGGAAATTGCTATGTTGGATGTTATTCCGGCGCAAACCCTGGAATTTGAACAAGCATTTGCTCAGGCACAAAAGATAATCAGCCGGATGCCGGGTTACTTATCGCACGAACTCCAGCGTAGCCTGGAAAAAGAAAACCGGTACGTTTTACTGGTGCAATGGCAAACCCTGGAAGACCATACCATTGGCTTTCGGCAGTCACCGGAGTATCAGGACTGGAAAAAATTACTGCACCACTTCTATGATCCGTTTCCGGTAGTAGAGCATTTTGTAAAAATAAATTTGCCATGATCACGAGCATTGCTACTGCCGAACACTATATCTGGGGAGAGAACTGCGAAGGCTGGCACTTGGTAAAAACACCCGCGTTAAGCATTATTCAGGAACGCATGCCACCGAATACTTCTGAGCAATTACATTATCATGAGTTGGCGCAACAGTTCTTTTTTATTCTGGAGGGCACCGCCACGTTTGTAGTAAACGGACAAACCCTTATGGTGCCGGCACAACACGGCTTACATATTTTACCTGGTCAGGTGCACCAAATCATAAATCAAACAGATACAGATTTACTGTTTACCGTTACGTCGCAACCCACTAGCCGCGGCGACCGCGTGGAAGTAAACTAATTTACAACCTTCTAGCTGTAACTTGCTCCTAATCCAGTAGCTTTAAGCCTTTTAATTTATTGCAATATGCCCAAAGAACTTTACTTTTTTATTGCCTTTATTGCCGGTAGTGGTATAGCGGTTCAGTCCGGGGCCAATGCCCAATTGCGGCTCTTGATTAATAACCCTTTAATTACCGCTTTACTATCGTTTTTGGTGGGCACTTTTGCTTTAATTGCTCTGGTGATTGCTACGGCATCCAGGGAATTACCTTCGTGGCAAGTACTTACGCATATTGCCTGGTGGAAATGGCTAGGTGGTATTATGGGCGCTTTTTACATTTGCTCGGTAGTAATTACAGCACCTAAGATTGGGGCTGCTAATACCTTAGGTTTTGTAATGGCAGGCCAGTTAATATTTGCCGTGCTGTTCGACCATTTTGGCTGGTTGGGCTTTCAAGCGCACGCCGTCAGTCCCATGCGTCTTTTAGGCGTAGCGCTGCTGTTGCTCGGTATTTTCCTGGTTCAGAAGTATTAGTTTAGATGTTAGATATTGGATATTGGATATTGGATGTTAGATTTTTTAAATATAATAACAGTATAAAAATAGCCGCGGCTTACAAGTAAACCGCGGCTATTTCTTTTAAAATTTTAAAAAATCATCATCTAACGTCTAATATCCAACATCTAATATCCTATGTCTAAATCTCAAAAGAAGCCAATTTTACAAATTGCTGTACGCGTTCCTGCACTTCGGTTTCGGTTAAGTTGATAATCCGTTCGGGGCCAAACTTTTCGACGCAGAACGACGCTAAAGCCGAACCATGTATAACCGCGCGTTTCATGTTTGCGAAAGAATAATCGTCGGTTTTAGCTAAGTAACCAATAAAGCCCCCGGCAAAAGTATCGCCGGCACCGGTGGGGTCAAATACTTCTTCTAAAGGCAAAGCCGGGGCAAAAAACACTTGTTCCTCGTGAAACAATAACGCGCCGTGTTCGCCTTTTTTAATAATTAAGTATTTAGGACCCATTGCCATAATCTTCTTGGCAGCTTTCCGTAAGGAATAATCGCCGGCCAATTGGCGGGCTTCTTCGTCGTTAATGCTCAGCACATCTACCAGGGCAATGGTTTGCATTAAATCTTCCAGCGCAATATTCATCCAGAAGTTCATGGTATCCATTACAATCAGCTTCGGACGATTTTTTAACCGCTCAATTACTTGCTTCTGCACCTGTGGGGCCAAGTTGCCCAGCATTAAATACGAACAATCCTGGTAACTTTCCGGAATAACCGGGTCAAAGTTGCCGAGTACGTTTAGTTCCGTTACCAGCGTTTCGCGGCTGTTCATATCGTTAAAGTAGCGGCCTTTCCAGAAAAACGATTTTTCGTTTTCTTTCACCTGTAAGCCTTCGGTATTAACCCCGTGTTCCTGCATCATGGCAATGTCGGATTTTAAAAAATCACCGCCTACTACCGATACTAAATTAACCGGCTTCACGAAATTGGAAGCTGCCAGCGCGATAAACATTCCCGCTCCGCCCAAAATTTTATCGGTTTTACCAAAAGGGGTTTCTAATGCGTCGAAAGCCACTGACCCAATTACTAATAAACTCATTCTATAATTTTAAAATTTTAAATTTTCCAATCAATACAAAGGGCAAAAATAGGATAATAATTAATACCTCGGCTTAATCTGGTTTTTAAAGCACCCGGTTACTTTGTTGCCTTAACCAGAATAGCAAGCAATATTTATTTACCGTTCAGCCAATTTGCCAGGATTTTTGCCTGCTCTTTGGTTGGCTTTTCCAAGGGAGTAATTTTGTAGCTGCGGATTTCGGTAGGCACCAGCGGAAATTCTAAATTTAATATCTGACCATCGCGGTTTACCAGTAAGTTTATTTGCTGCCCTGGTCTTGCCCCGGCTAACGACTGATTAACATCATCGGTTATGCGGTAGCCGTTTAAAGCCAGAATTTCGTCATTTACGTTCAGGCCTCCCTTCCAGGCGCTGCCATCCCGCGTTACCGAAGTTACTATTTGCCGTCCGCTCGTTAAAGAAAATTTAGCCCCCAGCACCGCTTCTTGCTTACCGGCGTTTTGATTTACAAAATTTAAACCCGCGTAATTAAAGTAAGTAGCATAATCCGGTGTTTTGGTACCGTACACGTAATCGTTGAAAAAAGCATCCAGTTTGACACCCGCAATACTTTCGGCGGCTTGCTTAAACTCCGCTTCTGTAAAACCGCGGTCCAGCTTTTTGTAATACTGTTGATACATTTGGCGCATCACATCATCCAGGCTTTTCTGGCCCTTAGTACGATACATAATTTCCAGATTTAACAACAAGCCAATAACCGATCCTTTGGAATAATACGAAGTACCGGCATTATTAGAGTTTTCGTTGGGGCGGTAATACTTAATCCAGGCATCAAAACTGGCCTCAGCCGCTGATTGCACCCGAACACCCGGTGCATTTTCTAAAGCAGTAATATCGTCGGCTTGGGCTTTTAAATATTGTTCGTTCGTCAGAAATCCGCTTCGCCGCACAATAATGCTGCCGTAATAACTCGTAAATCCTTCTGAAACCCAAAGTAAATTGGTGTATGTTTCGGCATCGTAGTTAAACGGACCTAAGCCGGCGGGCCGCAAACGTTTTACGTTCCAGAGATGAAAATATTCGTGCGCCACTAAGCCCATGATGGAGTTATACCCGGCCGGTGAACCATAGCTCCATTTTTTAACGTGCAACGTAGTAGAAAATTTATGTTCCAGGCCACCGCCGCCAATAGGTAAATTATGAATAATAAATAAATACCGGTCTATGGGCATTTCGCCTATAACCTGCGCTGCTGTGGAAGTAACTTTTTTTAAATCAGCTAAAAACTTTTCTTTGTTTACGTTCGATTCGCCGAACATAGCTACCTGGTGCGGCACCCCGTTTACTTCAAACTGCCATACCTCGTGGTTGCCAATTTCAATTGGCGAATCTACCACTTCGTCGTAATTAGCGGCCCGGAAAGTAAAAGGTTGATTAGCCACTGCCGGCAGTGCCGTTGAAACTACTTTCCAGGTTTTGTAAGGAACTACTTTAATTTCGGAAGCTTCGTTTTGCAAGCCATCGGGGTACATAAACATGCTGGCGCCATTTACATAACCGTGCTCGGCGTTTAAAAAGCTGGTGCGTACGGTTAGTTCAAAAGCATAAACTTTGTAGGTTACTTTTACTTGCGGAGCTTTAGCGGCATAAACCCGCCAGGTATTTTTCGTTATTTTCTCAAACCGGATCGGTTGATTGTTGGCGGTTGCAGTAAAACCTTCCACGTTCTTGGCATACTCCCGCACTAGGTAAGAACCCGGCGTCCAGACGGGCATTTTTACATCCAGGTACTCTTTACCGGGATTATCAAACACCATTTCTACCTCAAAATAATGCGTTTGCGGCTCGGGCATGCTTAAGGTATAATTTACCTTAGCCAAGGCCCACAACTTAACCGGAGAAAATAAAAAAATTAAAAAAAACAGAAGCAAATAGACTTGCCGGAAGGAATGCTGCATCATTACGAAAGAACTAAAACAAAAAAAATTAAAAATCACCTCGGCAGAGAAATACCTATTCAGCTAGCTTTATCAGTAAATCTGCTCTGGTGTGGGGTGCCGGGTAAATATACAGCATGCGAACGAAGTTTCCAGCTAATTGCAATTTGAAATAAAGCTTCGCCCAGCAGAACCAAATCAACCACAGGAAAAATCAGGAATTAAATTTTTTAAATAATTGATGCCTGCACTTTGGCGGAAACAGAATTTGGGTTGGCCCGGGCATAAAAAAACCTGCCTGCTTCATTAGACATGAAGCAGGCAGGCTATAAATCCTTTAAAATCTTACCAAGTTACCGACTGTTTCCAGACCAGTGATCTTCTCAGATCTTAAAAATAATGTTCATCTGTTTTAGCCGGTAAAACCGGATTACAACAGACCTCCGTTGAAGGATACAACATTATTCAAACCTGATAAAATTTGTTTGGGACTAGACATTTGTACCTCCTTTCTTTAAATCCGACATATCTCACCGGGGTTGCCAAGCACCTTATGGCGCGGCCGGTAAGCCGTAGCACTCACTACTATGTTATAAAGATAATTTTTATCCATTAGGTTCAAAAAAAATCGGGTAATTTTTTATAAATATTTTTGGAACTGAATCAAAATCAACTCCTTAAAATTGCAACTTTATAACGGTAGGATTAGGCAAAAAGCTTGTTTTTATACAACTACCTGTAATATAGAAAGTTATAATTTTATTAGATTCTTCTTGGCCTTCCATTATTAGTTTGTTTTCCGGAGTTTGTATGATCTGTTATCCTATCAGAAATCAAAACCAAGAATTTATTTCTTTATAATAGCTTGCTTTTGCTAAGTAAAAAACCGGACAACATTCTAAATGAAGCAAGGGAACGGTTATTACACGCTAACTCCACATTAGTAGCAATTAAAAAATTATTAAATACCGTCCTAAAGTTACTTCCCACACGTACTAAATTTATAAAAAACGGGTTCTAAAAAAAGGTAACGGAGAAATTGCTGAAACTTGGAAATTGACCAGCTAACCGTTATATTACTTATCTAACTTGGAAAAATGTACTTATGAAAAACCGATTAATGGCACTGGTTCTTTTTTTAATTTACAGTAGTTTAACCTTTGCCCAAACCACCGACAACTCTCCGGTAGGCACCTGGACCAACGAAGATAAAGAAGCCCGCTTCGAGATTTATAAATGCGGCAGCAAACTGTGTGGCAAAATAGCCTGGCTAAAAGAACCGCTACGCGAAGGCAAACCCAAGTTAGACCGCGCCAACCCCGACAAAAATTTACAAAACCGCCCCATACTTGGTTTGCCTTTTATGCAAGATTTTGAATTTGCCGGCAATAACAAATGGGATAACGGCACTATTTACGACCCTAAAAGCGGCAAAACCTATTCGTGTTACATGAAAGTTTTAAATAAAAATCAAATGGAGGTAAAAGGATATATTGGCATCTCTTTGATTGGCCGCACACAAAACTGGACCAGAATAAATTAAGTATTTAACTACCAACAAAAACAAGAAGGGGAGCACGCAGAACGGCTCCCCTTTATTTTTTACCAGCACACCCGCCTCACCCAGTGGGTACAAACACCTGGCTAAAGCAAATTTTTAAAAAACTTCTTCAATTTTATATTGCTTATCCCGGAAAGTAAAAGTATCGCCGGAAGTTTTATCGGCCATGGCTTTAAAAATAGGCGACATGGTAGAAATAGCGTAGTATTTTTCGCCGTTTAAATTTATTTCGCCCACGCTCGCCGACACAAAATATTTCTGCGAGTTGGTATGCACCACGGAGCCCAACGTAATAATCTTATTCTCTTTAGTAGCTACAATTCTTTTTAAAATAGCTAAGCCCGTAATAGCCTCATCCATTTGCTTGGCAAACATATCGCGCTGTATCTGGCAGGCTTCCCGGAAAGATTCAAATTTATCTTCTATGCCTGCGCCCTGGTGTTCGTTGGCACTTTCCTGCGCCTCATCCATGGCGCTTTTAGCCGTTTGAATCTGCACATTCTGAATGCGCAGGCATTCGCTAAGTAAACGCTGTTTTATTTCTAAATTTTTTGACGTTACTAACATAATTTAAAATAATTACTCTTTATATCCATTAAATCTTACAGCTAGCAAAAGGAACCTATATTACTATTAATAAGAAAAACTGTTTCGTAATCGGGATTAAATATTAACGAAACCGGAATACTACTTTATTACTTGCTAATGGCATGATGTTTATGACGTTTAAACAAAACAAGTACAGGCTAGTAACATTGGCCTTTCGTTATTTTTACAAGTTTGCTTCTTACTTCATTCTGCCCGCTTTAGCCTTATTATTTGGTTATTGTTAAGTAAATGTTAAACTATTTAAATCCGGAAATGTTATTTATTTTACAAAACTGAATGTTTGGCTTTAACTCTGGCAGGGCTTTGTTACTTACTTTTAAAAATCTTTTTGGCAAAAGCAAAGGTTCACAAACCACTTGTAAACGGCAATCGGGCTTTACCAGCGCCGACCAGGAGGCCTATGCCCAATGGCGGCAGAGTAAAACTTATTTAAACTGGACTCCCGACCTTTTTAAAGCCTACCATTTTGATAAAGCCGGTATCAGGCCAGCTTATAAGTTAGAACGATTGCAGCATCCCGGCAAAAACGGGGTTATTTTCTTTTTCGACGATCGCATTGGCGAACAAAATTTCCGCTTTCTGCATGAGTTATTTAAAGACCAGGTGTTGCAACTAGGCTACCGGCTACACTCCGCCGATATGCGCACTACTAAAAAAGATAATTTATCCGAAACTATTTATAAGTACTACTTTACGCCGCCGCCGGCTTGTTTAAACAACTCCGCCATCTGTAATCAAATGTATGGTAATGTAAGCCTCGATTATATTGTACTGGATGCGCAACCTTCTTTTATCCGGATTATAGCTAATTCTTACCTCAGCTGTGCTTTCTCCCAAGCTCAACCTTTTGAGGAACTGTTGGATTATTTGCTGACTCGCTCCGATAAAAATCAAGCTTAACCTTTTAATTCAATAAGCCCGGATAAGCTCTTGAAATCAACGGAATACCCGTTCTTTTATTTGTAGCCCACAAGTATTTTTTTTAAAAATTTTGTAGTTTAGACCAGTACTTTGGTTTATTACTACATGGCAAAACGGCTACTTTTTTTATTCATTTTATTTTGTTTCGCGCAGCTTGCCCGGGCCACGCATATTGTTGGCGGCGAATTTGAATTAGAACACCGTTCTGGCTCCAGTTACCAGCTTACCTTAAACATGTACTTTGATAATTACAACGGCAACCCGGGTGCCTTGGATCATTCGGTTATTGCCAGCATTTTTGATAAGCGCACCAACTTACTCATGCAGCAAGTATTTATGCCGCTTGCCTCCGTTACACCAGTTGCCTATACCTCTATTGCCTGCACCAATGCTGCTTTAAGTACCAGCAAACTGGTTTATACCAATACGCTACAGTTAAACCAGAATTATTACGACAGCCCCGCCGGTTACTACGTAGTCTGGGAAAGATGCTGCCGGAACAATGTTATAACTAACATCCAAAGGCCCCAGGATGCCGGCCAGGCTTTTTATATGGAGTTTCCGGCCGTGGTAAAAAATAATCAACCATTTATTAACTCCTCGCCCAAGTTATTCCCGCCACTCAGCGATTATGCCTGCGTAAACGAACTTTTCTATTTTGATTTTGCCGGCACCGACAAAGACCAGGACTCCTTGGTTTATGAAATGATTACTCCTTTAAATGGTTATAGCACGCCTGCTACGCCTCTACCTCCGGATCCGTATGCCGGCCCCTACCCTACTGTTCGCTGGTCCGATGGTTTAGGGGTAAACAACCAAATTCCGGGTAATCCCAGTATTTCCATCGATCGGTTTACGGGCCGGTTAACGGTTAACCCCAACCACGTAGGTTTGTTTGTATTTGGGGTGCGGTGCAGCGAGTACCGCGATAATGTAAAAATCGGCGAAACCCGCCGCGACTTTCAATTGCTGGTTTTAAACTGCCCCTCTAATGCCAAGCCCCAGATACTGGCCCGCGAGCAAGGCAACCCAACCTTTTACCACGAAGGCGACACTTTGCGGTTAACGCCCACCAGCAATCGCTGCATCGATATTTTTATGACCGATCCCGACCCAGATGAACCACTTACTATTACTTACCGGCCGGTTAACTTTGCCTTATCCGATCAGATTTTAAGCATTACGCAGGGCGTAGTAAACCGGAACGGTGCCAAAGACTCTTTGCAAGCTACGGTATGTTTCCCAACGTGTCTGAATTCGCAGGGTAAAGTGTATTTGCTGGACGTAATGGTAAAAGATAATGGTTGCAGCTTACCCAAAATAGATACCATTCGGCTGGCCATAATTGCCGAACCTTTACCCGATCAACCTCCTGCTATTCGTACAACTGCTCCCGATACTATTATACTGGCCAAAACGGGCGATATTTTAAATTTTGATGTTATTGGCAGCGACCCGGATAATGAAGTAGTATCTGTAAAATTAAAACCCCGTAATTTTAAACTACCCGGTCAGAAAATCACTTTTCCGGCAGCTTCCGCCGCCGGCACCGTAACCGTACCTTTCCGGTGGGAAATTGATTGTGCTGCCATGGGTCAAAGCAGTTATTTACTCGATTTCGAAGCTACTACCTTAAATTGTAACCAACCCGTAACCAAAACCACCACCATCGAAGTACGACCAGAAAACCAAAACGGTCCGCCCGAAATACGTACCTTACTGGCCGGACAAACCATTAAAATTCCGTACGGTGGTTCGGTTAAAGATTCTGTTTTTGGCCTGGACCCGGATGTAAATGCGATTATTTTGTCGGCAACCGGCGACGGGTTTAACATGGCCGATTATGGCATGCAATTTACCCCGGCTTCCGGCAACGGCTCCGCGAGAACCTTATTTTCCTGGACACCCGATTGCAAGTCTTTGGATAGAGAAACTTTTAAGGTAGATTTTGCAGTGCAGGAAAATGCTTGCCAGGCTTACCCGCCCGCCATAAAAAGTGTAACGTTTATAATTGAGCCACAAAAGTCCGATACCTTTAAACCAGCCAATATATTTACCCCGAACGGCGATGGTTTAAACGACTTTTTTGAATTACCCAACTTACCCCCTGATTTTTGCGAAAGCGTTTTCGCCAGCATTAAAATATTTAATCGGTGGGGCAACCAGGTATATACCAGCAACGACCGGGCATTTAAATGGACCGGTAAAGATGCAACCGATGGCGTTTACTTTTACTTAATCAAGTTTTCGGATAAAGAGTACCGGGGCTCCGTAACCTTAGTGCATTAGCCGTTAGCCGCTTTTAAAATTCAGGATAAGAAATTTTTAAATTTTTGCTTTTTCGGAAAACAAAGCCAGCGGCACGAACAATTATATGGAGATATTTACTATATCCGGGTCTGCGCCATTGTAGGGGCAACCTTTTAGCTAGTAATTAAAAAACAGGAAAACCAGGTAAATACCTACCCACAAAATATCCATAAAATACCAGTACGTACACAACATGGTTATTTGCTGCCGGCGATACGGGTTCCGGATGAATACTAACGTGCGGATAGGGTTAAGGGAAGCATGCAAGGTTCTGAGCAAAATATAAGATAAATACAAGAACCCTCCCAGCAAGTGCACGCTGTGCAGCGCCGAAATCAGGTAAATATACGTACCCGAGCCGCCCCCCTGAAATGGAATGCCGTGCATCGCCATTTCGCGCCAACCAGCAATCTGCGACCACACAAAGCCCATTCCGAGCAACAAGGTGGCCCACAATGTAATCTTTAATTTCAACAGATCGTCTTTGCGGTAAAAGTAAGACGAGCGGCTAATTACAAAACTACTGAGCAAGATTAAAATGGTACTGAAACTAAAAAACTGAGGGAAATGCCGGTTAATGGGGCCTTCTTCTAATAAACGGGTCCGGATGTAAGCTACCATTAAAATTAAAAACAGCACCGATATGCCTACTATTACCAAATACAGCATCATTAAAAAAGGATGTACCTTTTCGATGCGGGAAAAAGTAGAACTGCTGGAGGTACCTATCGTATTTTTGTTATCCGGTTCCATATATGCCTCACTTCTGCTGGTAATACAAAAACTAAAAAGAACAATGCTAAACGTTACGCATTACGTTTATTACCAGACAAATTACGAAATATTTATACTTTGCAAAAGCAGGATTTACACTTCCTATTTGCGCTCTAAGAACGTACTGCCACCAAACAACGCGCATTGATTTTAATCCAACTCGCCACTTATCTTATAACGTAGGTATAACAAAAAACCGCCAGGAATGGCTCCTGTTTTTTTAAGTTTTTAAAAATCGTGCGGCGTTTACCTTACCCATTTTACTTAGGAATATACCGGGCTAATAAATTAAAAGAGCTTCTGCACTTAACTACTAATTAATTTAGTCAAATATTACTTTTTGGCTTGTCGGCCATGGTTTTAATTCCGCAATAATTCCGCTGGTTTCCAGCTTTAAATGGTTAAATTTGTTTAATTAAATTTACCAGATTGCAACGTATTATTTTAAATATGAAACAGGCTGTTTTTTTATTAACCGTTATTTTGGGTGCTGCCTCCATTTTCATAAGTGCTCAGGCTCAAACTACATCTGCCACCGGTAAAAACCCGCAAGCAGCCCATTTTGGCCAGCCAGTTTCGGCGAGCAAGGTTATTCCGTCTACGCAACTACCCCAAGTTTTAGCTGGTAAAGATTCGGTGCAAGCCACTGTAACCGGCGTAGTGCAGGATGTTTGCCAGGTAAAAGGCTGCTGGATGGACGTAAAACTAAGCAACGACACCCGTATGAAAGTACGCTTCCGCGATTACGGCTTTTTTGTACCCAAAAACTTAACCGGCAAAGAAGTAGTGTTTGAAGGTACCGCTTACCAGGAAGTTATTTCGGTGGCCGACCAACAGCATTATTTAAAAGATGCCGGCAAGTCGGCAGCAGAAATTCAAGCCGTGATAAAACCAAAAAAAGAAATAACGTTTGTAGCCGATGGCGTACAATTAAGATAATCAAACCATTATTTTAAAAAAAGCTACTTACCAGTAGCTTTTTTAATTTTTGGGTATTCCGGCTACCGAAATAAACGTAGGATTTGTAGTTTTACTTAACAAACCGTACCAGCCTTATGAACGAACTTCAGGCGCAAGCCCGTATTCAGGAACTTACCCAACGCATCCATTACTTAAATCATCAATATTACCAAAACAGCATTTCGGAAATAAGCGATTACGATTTTGATATGCTGCTCGAAGAACTAAACCGCCTGGAGCAGCAATATCCGGTCTACCGTTTACCCAACTCGCCTACGCAGCGGGTGGGGGGCACCATTACCAAAACGTTTAAAGCCGTTAAGCATAAATACCCGATGCTCTCGTTGAGCAATACGTACTCCGAAGAAGATTTACGGGAATTTGATAAACGCGTGCGCAAAGTACTCGAAGGCGATTTTGAATACATCTGTGAACAAAAGTTTGACGGGGTTGCGATTAGTTTAACTTACCAGAACGGAGAGCTGACCTTAGGTGCTACGCGTGGCGATGGTACCCGCGGCGACGACATCACGCAAAACATTCGTACCATCCGGGCTTTGCCCTTGCATTTACAGGCCGGCGATTACCCCACCGAGTTTGAAGTGCGCGGCGAAGCCTTTATGCCTTTTTCGGTGTTTCAACAATTAAATGCCGAGCGCGAAGACATTGGTGAGATATTACTGGCTAACCCACGGAACGCTACTTCGGGTACTTTAAAACTGCAGGACTCCTCGGTAGTAGCCAAACGGAAACTCAGTTGCTTTATGTACAGCTTGCTGGCCCAACCCTTGCCTTTCGAAACACATTCGGAGTCGTTGGAAGCGCTGCAACGCTGGGGGTTTCCAGTTTCTCCTACGTATCGCAAATGCGCCACCCTCGACGAAGTGCTGGCCTACATTAACGAATGGGAAACTAAGCGCTTTACCTTACCTATCGCTACCGACGGCATTGTGATTAAGGTAAATAACTTTCATCAGCAGGAAGAACTAGGGTATACCGCCAAAAGTCCGCGTTGGGCCATTGCGTACAAGTACAAAGCCATGAGCGCTTCGTCGCGGTTGCAAAGTATCCGGTACCAGGTGGGCCGTACAGGCGCGGTTACCCCGGTAGCTTTGCTGGAACCCGTGCAACTAGCCGGCACTACAGTTAAACGGGCTTCTTTGCATAATGCCAACGAAATTTTACGTTTGGATATTCACGAGGGCGATGTGTTGTTCGTGGAAAAAGGCGGCGAAATTATTCCTAAAATTACCGGCGTAGATAAAAGCCAGCGTTTACCCGATAGCCAACCGGTAAAATACCGCGATACCTGCCCGGCCTGCGGCACCCCGCTGGTGCGCACCGAAGGCGAAGCGCATTTTTATTGCCCAAATGATACCGGTTGCCCACCGCAGATAAAGGCCAAGATTGAGCATTTTATTACCCGCCGGGCCATGAACATCGAGAACCTGGGCCCGGAAACGATTGAACAACTGTACGACGAAGGCTTGGTACGCAATGTAGCCGACCTGTACGATTTAAAATTTGAACAATTAGTAAACCTCGAAAGGTTAGGCGAGAAATCGGTAAATAACTTATTAGCGGGTCTGGAAAAATCGAAAGAAGTGCCATACGACCGGGTATTATTCGCCATTGGAATCCGGTTTGTGGGGAGTACCGTGGCCCGCAAAATTGCCGACCGCTTTGCCAGCATCGAAACCTTACAAGCTGCCAGCTACGAAGATTTAATTAATGTGCCCGAAATCGGCGACCGCATAGCCCTTTCTATTTTAAGTTATTTTAAAAATGAAGAAAATTTAAAATTACTGGAACGCTTAAAAGTAGCCGGGTTGCAATTTAGCCGCGAAGAAAATCAGATGGCTACATCTACCAAACTAGCCGGGCTTACCTTTGTGATTTCGGGTGTATTTGAAACACATAGCCGCGAAGAACTGCAGGATTTAATTACCCAAAACGGTGGCAAAGTAGTTAGCTCTATTTCCAAAAAATTATCGTACCTGGTAGCCGGCGACAAGATGGGGCCAGCTAAACTGGAAAAAGCCAATGAACTAGGCATTAAAATTATTTCGGAAGCCGAATTCATAAGTATGCTGGCTTAAATCGATAAATTTTTAAAAAATTTAACAATCAGCCTTTAAGAAAACCTACTTATCAGCCAGAAACTCCGGATTTGTACGGTAAAAGTAGCTCAACCGGATTTTCTGTTTTGATATTTTTAAGGTGCTATGTACTTTTGAAAAATGAAGCTCTTACCCCAAGAGCTTCTTTTTTCAAAATTTAAGGCATGAAAATATTACGCGGCACCGGAGTAGCGCTTATTACCCCCTTCACCCAGGACTTAGCCGTTGATTATGACAGTTTAAAAAAGCTGCTCCATTTTAATTTGGAAGGTGGCGTGGATTATTTAGTGGTAAATGGTACTACCGCCGAATCGCCTACACTAACGGATACCGAAAAGATAGAAATTTTGACCTACGTAAAAGATTTTGCGGCCGGTAGAGTTCCTGTTGTTTTTGGCATTGGCGGCAACAGTACCCATCAAGTGGTAGATGTTATCCGGCGCACCGATTTTACCGGAGTTACAGCCATTCTTTCGGTAAGCCCCTATTACAATAAACCTACGCAGCAAGGCCTATACCAGCATTACCTAGAAATAGCGAATGCCAGCCCGGTTCCGGTTATTTTGTACAACGTGCCCGGCCGAACCGTTATCAATTTAACCGCTGAAACAACGCTAAAATTAGCCAAGCACCCCAATATTATCGGGATAAAAGAAGCTTCGGGTAATCTGGAACAGTGCCTACAAATAGTAAAGCATAAACCCGCCGATTTTATGCTGATCAGCGGCGACGACATGCTTACGGTACCTTTAATCTCCGTTGGGGCCGAAGGCGTTATCTCGGTTCTTGGCAATGCTTTTCCCGAAAAATATTGCCAGATGGTAAAACTGGCTCTGGACCATAACTTTCCGGAAGCTACGAAATTACTGCTGGATTTTACCGAAATTAACCCGCTGATGTACGAAGAAAGCAATCCGGTTGGCATTAAAGCAGTCCTGGAGATTTTAGGCATTGCCCGCCCGTATGTACGTTTACCATTACTGGAAGCTACTATGGCTTTAAAAACCAAGTTGCAGAAGCTACTGTAAAGGCCCGCCTTCATAAATTTTTAAAATTTTACATTTCTAGAATAAACAAAAAGCCCGGTTAACGCATTAACCGGGCTTTCTTTTGCTTAAAAAATTTTACTTAACTACCAGCCACTAGCCAGCACATCGGCAATGTGCATGGTTTTAATGGGTTTATTGTTCCGTTGAATGTAACCATCCAGGTGCATCAGGCAACTGGTATCGGTAGATACAATGTAGTTGGCTCCGGTGGTTAACGCGTTTTCTACTTTTTGCTCGGCCATGGCCACCGAAATAGACTCAAACTTAACCGCGAATGTTCCCCCAAAACCACAGCAGGTATCCGTTTCGGGCATTTCTAATAATTGCAAACCAGTTACATTCTGGAGCAGGCGCCGGGGCGCTTCTTTAATGCCGCATTCGCGCAAAGCGCTGCACGAATCGTGGTAGGTAACAGTACCATCTAAACGGGCTCCCGGCACAGTATCAATTAACAACACATCCACCAGAAACTCGGTAAACTCAAATACCTTGCGTTCCATGTTGCGGTAGTTAATAAACTTAGAGGTAGTCACAAACATATCGGCGTAGGCGTTGCGCACCATACCCACGCACGAAGCCGAGGGGCTAACAATATAATCCGAAGTTTCGGCGGAAAAATCATCTAGAAATTTGTGCGCCACCTGGCAGCTTTCATCTAAAAAACCGGCATTGTAGGCAGGTTGCCCGCAACAGGTTTGGTTAGGGTTATAACGCACGTCGCAACCTACCCTTTCCAGCACTTTTACCATGTTTAAGCCGGTTTCCGGATACAATTGGTCTATAAAACAAGGAATAAATATATCAACTACAGGTTTCGCCATCATTCAGGGAATAAAAACAGTTTCGGCCAGGGTTAGCGCCGATCTAAAAGCTTGTTTATTAATTTTCAAAGGTACGGCAATATTTTCGAAATAAGCCACCAAATTTTCGGTTGCCAGATTACCCGTCAGGTGATCCGTAGCCATGGGGCAGCCCCCAAATCCTCTTAAAGCCCCATCAAATCGCTGGCATCCGGCGGCTACCGCCGCCGCCACTTTCTCTTGCCAGTTATGCGGCTGCACGTGCAAATGCGCGCCAAACTCAACTTCTGGAAAAGCAGGAATTAAATAACTAAATAATTCTTGAATATCAGCAGGTTGCGCTATGCCTACCGTATCGGAAAGCGAAATAATTGAAATTTTTAAATTTATTAATTTCTGTGTAAACGCTACCACCAAATCAGGATTCCAAGGTTCCTGGTACGGGTTACCGAAGCCCATGGATAAGTAAATAACCAGTGTTTTATGGTGCCGGTAACATAACTCCTGAATTTGGGCCACGTCCGTAAAAGCCTCCTGGATAGAGCGGCGGGTATTTCGTTGCTGAAAAGTTTCGGATAAAGATAAAGGATAACCGAGGCAGGTGATTTTTTCCTGCAGAGCAGCTTGTTCGGCACCGCGTACGTTGGCCACAATGGCTAATAATTGGGTAGTGCTGGCGCTTAAATTTAAAGCTTCTAACACCTGCGGCGTATCGGCCATTTGCGGAATAGCCTTCGGCGAAACGTAACTCCCGAAATCCAGGGTATCAAAACCAACGGCCAGTAATTGCTGCAAATAGCTAATTTTAGTGGCAGTAGGAATGTTACGAAAAAACCCTTGCATGGCATCGCGGGGGCATTCAATTAGTTTCATGGGGCGGTGTTAGATTTAGTAAGTTACTATAAAGTAAGAACCCGGACAAATAAGCCTTTCTAAAATTTACGCTTCCTCTTTTTAAAGTTTTAGCCTTTAATGTAACTACTTGTAAGACCTATTTTTTAAAAATTTTAAATTCCAGTAGCTATGCACAACCTAAATTAAAGTTTAGAGATAAACCACTTAAATCTGCAGCAGGCTTGCCACGTCTAAATAAATTTATAGGCCATTTATTATCTTTACGGCACTTTAACCATATAATCTACATTACGCTTGAAATTAGCCGCTATAGATATTGGGTCCAATGCGATCCGGTGCCAGATTTCCAACGTTTTTATTTACCACAATAATCCGGTATTTAAACGCATCGAATACATCCGGTATCCCATGAAGCTGGGCCAGGATGTGTTTGCCACCGGGGTAATTTCGGAAGCCCGCGAAACTAAATTTATTAAATTTTTGCACGCCCTGAAGCTGCTTATGGAGGTACACGAAGTAGACCATTATCTGGTTTGTGCCACCTCGGCCATGCGTATGGCGCAAAACGCCCCGGAGGTAATTAAACGCGTTTACGATTTACTGGATATGCGGATTGAAGTAATTGATGGTTTTAGCGAAGCGGAGTACATTAACAAAGTAATACATAACTTACTCGACGATAAAAATTACCTGCACATTGATGTGGGTGGCGGTAGCACCGAGTTTAACGTGTACGTGAACCACCAAAAAGTAGCCTCGCAATCGTTTGAGTTAGGTTCTATCCGGCAATTGCAACAAGATGGCCGCAGCGAAATATGGGGCGTTATGAAAGAATGGGTAAAAGAAAATGCCCGTAAAAACAACGTAACCCGCGCCGTAGGCACCGGTGGTAACATTAACAAGATTTACGAGCTAGCCGGTAAAATGGCCGGTAAACCCATCTTTAAAAAGCAAATAGAAGAAATTGTAGACCAGCTGGAAAACATGACCATGGAAGAACGGCAAACCATTTTGCTTTTAAACCCCGACCGGGCCGATGTGATTGTACCGGCGGCCCGGATTTATTTGTCGGCGATGCAATGGGCCCGGGTAGAGAGCATGCTGGTACCTACCGTGGGTTTAAAAGATGGTATGTTGCAAGCCCTGTACGAAAAGCACAAAGCCGAAGTAACTCCCATTTAAGGATTTACTTCGGCCATTATGGTAGATGAGTTATTCCGAAATGTAAAAATTTAAAAAATAATAAATAACTTACTCTAACCCGGCTTCCGGCTCTGGGTTAGAAACGGCCTCCAGTTCTTCGTCGGTTAAGTCTACTTCATCATCTGGCTCTGAGCCTTCGTCTGTGATATCATCTGCGTGAGAAATGTTTTTGCCATCAGCGGCTCGGGGATAAGCCGGAATAACGGTTTTCTGCTGCAAGTACTGGTGCAACGATACGCTATCTTCTAATTTTTCAGGGGTTAGCTTATAAAACTCCTGGTGCAGGTTAAAGGTATCTCCGGGTTCCTGTTTTTTAATGTAGGCCCCATCTTCGCGCATCACGTAAGTGTTTTTGTTGTCTTTTAAATTATATTTTAAAATTGTAATCGCTTCTTTTTTGAGTTGTTCATCTACGATTAAAAACAAAGCTTCAATGCGGCGATCGAAACTGCGCACCATCATGTCGGCGCTGCCGCCAAAAACTTTGGGCTCGTTGTTATTATGGAAGTAAAATAACCGGGTATGCTCCAGGTACTCACCCACAATCGACGAAACCGAAATATTTTCGCTCAGCGATTTCCGGCCCGGCCGCAAACAGCAAATGCCCCGCACAATTAACTTTATCGGCACACCTGCTTTGGATGCCCGGTACAATTCATCAATAATTTCTTTATCCTCCAGCGAGTTCATTTTCATCACAATACCACTCGGCAAACCGCGGCGGGCATTGCGCGCTTCCGACCGGATAAGTTCGGCTATTTGCAGGCGCATATCCTTGGGAGCAGTAATCAGGTATTCGTAATCGTTGGGTAAAGAATGGCCCGTAATAACGTTAAAAAATTCCGACACATCGTGGGCGTAGGTTTCGTTGGTAGTTAGCAAACTAATATCGGTGTACAACTTGCTGGTTTGTTCGTTGTAATTACCGCTGCCAATGTGCACGTACCGCGTTACCTTCTCCCCTTCTTTCCGGATGATCATCATCATTTTGGTGTGCGTTTTGTATTTACTCACCCCATAGATAACAAAGCACCCGGCTTTTTCCAGCCGTTCGCCTTCTTTAATGTTTCGTTCTTCGTCGAAACGGGCTTTTACTTCAAACAACACCGACACGTTTTTCCCGTTTTCAGCAGCTTTAAGTAAAGCCGCCGATACCCGCGACTGATCGGCTAATCGGTAAATGGTTTGCTTAATTCCCAATACGTACGGGTCTTCGGCCGCTTTTTCCAGGAGGCTTACCACGGGCTCAATGCTGTTGTACGGATGGTGCAGCAGCACATCGTGGTCTTTTAAATAATCGAATAAGTCTTCGTTTACTTCCTCTACGGGTAACGAAAAAGGCGACACCGGCGAAGGTTGCCGGAAAAGCTTATCCCGGAATTGATTGTGTTTAATAATTTGCCATAAGCCTTTCAGGTCTACGAGGTTGTTCAGGGTAAAAATGTTGCTGTTATCAATGGCCCAGCGTTCCTTTAAAACCTTCATCATGTACGGCGACGGATTTTTTTCAATTTCCAGCCGCACTACCCGGCCTTTTTTCCGGGTTTTTAATTTTAATTTTATTTCCTGAATAAAGTCCGCATCAATATCATCGCTTTCTTCAAGGGTAAAATCGCCGTTACGGGTAATCCGGAAAAGGTCGATGGAAACAATTTCTACGTTTCGGAATAGCTTACCAATGCGCCAGCGAATAATTTCCTCGATGGGCACAAATATGATTTTGTCTTTGCGCTGGATTTCAAAAAAGCGGGCCAAATTCTGCGGAATTTGTACAAACGTAAGGCGTTGCTGCAGCTTATTTTCGTCGTTGGTTTTGGTAACCACGCCAAAAATAAGAATCTGGTTCATGAGCAACGGAAACCCATGGTAGTTGTCGTACATCATGGGGGTGAGCAAAGGGTAAATGGTATCTTTAAAATACCGGTCTACTTTTTTTTGCTCTACTTCCGTTAAACTATCAATTTTGCAAATATCGAAACCGTTTTTGTTGAAAAGCGGCACTAACTCGTTGTTGTAGGTAAAGTACGCATCGTTTACGAACCGGTGCGCAAACTCAAACAGCTTTTTCCGGAAAGGTAGCTCCCGTAAACCCGAATAATCTACCCGCTCTTTGCCGTAATCGATGTAGTTATACAAGCTCCCTACCCGGATCATGAAAAACTCATCGAGGTTAGAAGATGTAATCGCCAAAAACTTGAGCCGGTCGAAAATGCTTTTGGAAGCATCTTTTACCTGGTCGAGCACCCGGTAATTAAACCGTAGCCAGCTTAAATCGCGGCTAATGTATTTACTTTTACGGATTTGGTCGGAAACTTTATTCGGATTCATTGCTGATTCAACAAGTATATGTCTGCCTTATTAGCGTGTTCTATAAACAAGATACGCTTTAAAAAGCCGGCGGGTTTGTGCTGTTTTGAACGTGCTAATTACGAATTTATTTAAAAAAATCGGGTAAAATAAAAAACAAAAAAGCTTGCCGGAGCAAGCTTTTTTAAAGATTTAATTTTGCCTTAATATAAGCTTGTTACGCGTCGATGTTAGCATATTTGGCATTACGTTCGATAAAGTCGCGGCGAGGGGCTACTTCGTCGCCCATCAGCATCGAAAACAAATGATCGGCTTCGGCCGCTGACTCGATGGTTACTTGCTTTAAACTGCGGGTTTCGGGACGCATGGTAGTGGTCCAGAGCTGCTCGGGGTTCATTTCACCCAAACCTTTGTAGCGCTGTACGTTTACGCTGTCTTCTTTGCCTTTGCCTAATTCCTGAACTGCTTCAATCCGGTCTTGCTCGGTCCAGCAATAACGTTCTTCTTTGCCTTTTTTAACCAAATACAACGGTGGCAACGCAATGTAGATGTACCCATTATCAATCAACTCGCGCATGTACCGGAAAAAGAAAGTCAAGATCAAAGTCCGGATGTGGGAACCGTCGATGTCCGCATCCGTCATGATGATAATGCGGTGATAGCGTAGTTTTTCTAAGTTTAAGGCTTTATGGTCTTCCGGGGTACCAAAACTTACTCCCAGAGCCGTAATCATGTTTTTGATTTCGTCGTTTTCGTAAATCCGGTGTTCCTGGGCTTTTTCTACGTTCAGGATTTTACCCCGTAAAGGCAGAATAGCCTGAAATTTACGATCGCGACCTTGCTTGGCCGAACCACCCGCCGAGTCACCCTCTACCAGGTAAATTTCGCAATTGGCAGGTTCCGAGTCGGCGCAGTCAGCGAGTTTACCAGGCAAACCAGTGCCGGACAATACGCTTTTGCGTTGCACCATTTCGCGGGCTTTACGCGCCGCATAACGGGCCTGGGCCGCCAATACTACTTTCTGAATAATAATACGGGCTTCGCGCGGGTTTTCTTCCAGAAACTGGTTTAGCATTTCGCCTACGGCGGTATCTACCGCTCCCATTACATCGGAGTTACCCAGTTTGGTTTTAGTCTGGCCTTCGAACTGCGGCTCGGCCACTTTTACCGAAATAACGGCGGTTAAACCTTCCCGGAAGTCATCGCCCTGAATATCTACTTTGGCTTTATCCAGCATACCCGACCGATCGGCGTAGGCCTTTAAGGTACGGGTAAGCGCCCGCCGGAAACCAGCTACGTGCGTACCGCCCTCAATGGTATTAATGTTGTTTACGTACGAGAAAATATTCTCGGTGTAAGACGAATTGTACTGTAAAGCAATTTCAATCGGAATGTTATTTTTTTCGCTTTCAACGTAGATTGGTTCCGGAATTAAATTTTCGCGAGTTTCTTCTAAGTACGTAACAAACTCCCGTAAACCACCTTCGGAATAAAAAGACTCGGCTAATGGTTTGCCGTCGGCATCTAACTCGCGTAAATCCTGCAGGTTAATACGAATGCCTTTATTTAAAAAAGATAACTCGCGCAAACGGCTGGCAATGGTATCGTACTTGTACTCGGTACTGGTAAAAATCGTATCATCGGGTTTAAAGTGCACGGTAGTACCGTGTTCTTCGGTTTCGCCAATTTCCCGCACGTCGTACTGCGGAATCCCAATTTTGTAGGCTTGTTCAAACTTTTTACCGTTGCGCCGAACGGTTACTTTTAAATCAGTAGAAAGGGCGTTTACGCAGGATACCCCTACGCCGTGCAAACCACCCGAAACTTTGTAGGTATCTTTATCAAATTTACCGCCGGCGTGCAACACCGTCATTACCACCTCCAGCGCCGAGCGGCCTTCTTTCTGGTGAAAATCGGTGGGAATACCCCGGCCATTATCCGATACGGTAATAGAATTATCTGTATTTATTGTAACGTCGATGGTATCGCAGTAGCCCGCTAAAGCTTCATCAATACTATTATCAACAACCTCCCACACTAAATGATGAAGACCTTTAATACCAATATCGCCAATATACATGGCCGGACGTTTCCGGACGGCTTCTAAACCTTCTAAAACCTGTATACTATCTGCCGAATAATCAGTCGCTTTTCTTTCTTGAACTTCACTCATATATCTAATTTATGCAGTCTGTGCTTAATCGGTAAAGTTACCTTTTTTATTTATCTTTTACCAGAATTAAATACAACCTCTATCTATAACTTTGATAATATAACAAATATTTTTTTAAAAAAATTTATATAAACCAAGCTATTAATTTATAAACACTTAATTCTCTTAAAATAATTGTAACAAAGGCTTATTACTGCCTGCCTGCTTCCTGGCGCACCATATTTACCCCAAATTCCCAGTTACTTTCTGCTTAAAATTAAATTTTACTTGTAAGGCTCAATGCCAATTTTACCATAGAGCTTCTGTACAACACTTACCAACCACATCTTATAAGCTGGCTCAGGCAAAATCTAACCTAAAATCTGCAAAACGTCCCGTCAAATCAGCCCTGTATCATCAATTTTAATCAAAATACGCCCTTGCACCATGTATTTTGAAGTGCTTTTTAAAATTTTTACACAAAATATTTACTTAGGTCTTTCTTTTTACAGATATTTATAAAACATTTGCATAAATACTTCGTGATACCATAAAAAATTAAAGGATTTTTAAATTTTTACTCTCGTGAAAGAACGGTTATCCATTATTCCCTTCTTAATTTTAGTTACCATCAGTATTTTGGGGGTGTTTTTAGCCGATATACCCACAAAACCTATGTCGACGGATGGAATTGTAGCGGGTGACGTAGCCTGGATGCTGGGCGCGGCCGGTTTGGTTTTACTCATGACACCCGGACTTGCCCTTTTTTATGGGGGCATGGTAAGTGCCAAGAACATGATCTCGACCATGCTGCAAAGTTTTATTTGCATGGGTATTATCAGTATTCTGTGGGTAGTGGTAGGCTTTAGTCTGGCTTTCGGCGATTCCATTGGCGGTTTAATCGGCGACCCGCGGACGTACTTTATGTTCCGTGGCATCTTAGAAAGCAAACCCTGGACCTTGGCCAGCACTATTCCGCTGGTATTGTTTGCTTTTTTTCAGCTAAAGTTTGCGGTTATTGCGCCGGCTTTAATTACCGGTTCTTTCTCAGAACGCATTAAGTTTACTTCTTACATATTGTTCGTTTGTTTGTTCAGCATGTTTATCTACGCCCCTATTGCGCACTGGACCTGGCACCCCGATGGCATTTTGTTTAAAATGGGAGTGTTGGACTTTGCTGGTGGCACGGTAGTGCATATTTCGGCGGGTTGTGCCGCCTTAGCAGCGGCTTTATACTTAGGCCAACGTAAAACCGGCCAGATGCATACTACTCCGGCTAACATACCTTACGTATTAATTGGTACTGGTTTGTTGTGGTTTGGCTGGTTTGGCTTTAACGCGGGTTCGGCAGTAGGCGCTAACATTCTGGCGGCAATTGCACTGGCTACCACTAACACCGCGGCAGCTTCGGCGGGTATTGCCTGGATTTTGTTTGATGCCGTGAAAGGTAAAAAGCCTTCGGCTATGGGTTTTTGCATTGGCTCGGTAGTAGGATTGGTGGCAATTACACCGGCGGCTGGTTTTGTAACTATTCCGAACAGCATTTTTATTGGTACGGCGGCCAGCATCATTAGCAATACCGTAGTAGCCTGGCGCACCAAATCGTCTATCGACGATACTTTAGATGTTTTTCCGTGCCACGGGGTAGGCGCTATTGTGGGCACGCTTTTAACGGGCGTTTTTGCCCATCAGGCCATTAACCCAGCCAATACTACCGGTAATGGTTTATTATACGGCGAAACCAAGCTGTTTTTAATGCACCTGGCTGCCTTAGGTATTGTAATCGGATTTTCGTTTGTCGGTTCGTTAATTCTTTTAAAAATTACCGATTTAATTTCGCCGCTGGGGGTTACCCGCGAAGAAGAAATTGCCGGCTTGGATTTAACCCAGCACGGCGAGCAAGTACTAGCTAGCGTATAACTGTAAAATAGCACCAAATTAACTAGCAGATTAATTACTGCACAATTCTAAAATTTTAAAAAGCGGCTCTTAACGTAGATTACGAGCCGCTTTTTTGTTAGACCTACCAATACCAATCCAGCAGATTTACTCAGAAAAGCAAAAATTTAAAAATCTGTTGATGCCAAACTATTATTTACGCCGTAACTCTTCTTGTTCTTTGCGATAAATGTTCTATGTTTGCTAAAAGGCTTGCAAACAAGCAACTTACCTATTCTCTGAGTTATTTTACCCTTTAAAATTCATGAAGAAATATACAAAAATTGCCAGTTGGTGGCTTTTGCTGCAGGTTTTAGTTTTGTTTGGTTGCGAATCCGATGACTCGGGCGATAAGGTAGATCCAAAGCCGGATGGGAGTGAGCTTTTTGTATCGGCTGAGGTAAAAAGTACGGTCCCTAAAATTGTGTTACAAGGTTTAGCCGCAACTTCGGGTTATGGTCAGTTTGCCCAACTCATTAAGTACGATGTTGCTTTTTACCGCTTTACCTACAAAACCACCTACCGCGATAATTTGATTAATGTATCCGGGTTGCTGGCCATTCCGCAGAACACGCCCACACCGCCGGCCTTGCTGAGCGCGCAACACGGTACCATGTTTAAAGATACCGACGCGCCTTCTAACTTTCCGGCCAGCTTTACGGGTTTTGAGTTGTTTGCTGCGGCTGGTTACGTTACCTTGATTCCGGATTTTATTGGTTACGGCATCTCTAAAGAAATCTTTCACCCGTACTACGACCAGAAACTATCGGCCCTTTCGGTGGTGGATATGTTAAAGGCCGCCAAGTATTATTTAAAAAACCAAAACATTGCCACCAATAATAACTTATTTTTAGTAGGCTACTCCGAAGGCGGTTACGTAACCATGGCCGCTCAGAAAGAAATAGAAACCAACCCCGACCATGATTTAACTATAACGGCCGCTGCGGCTGGTGCTGGTGGTTACGATCTAACCGGTATGTTATCCGGCATAGCCAGCACTACCACTTACGCCAACCCGGCTTTCCTGGCTTTTATCATACAGGCGTATAATACCACCTACGACTGGAAACGCCCATTAACCGACTTTTTTCAGGAGCCTTACGCTGCTAATATTCCAGCTTTATTAGACGGAACCAAAGATATTGACGCCATTAACCAAGGCTTAACTACTAGCCCAGCCGCTTTGTTTAATCCTACTTTCTACACTAACTTAGCCAACCCAGCCGGCGAAACTGTTCTTAAAAAAGCGTTAACCGATAATAGTTTCCTGGATTGGGTACCCAAGAGCCCGACGCGTCTGTACCATGGTACCGCCGACGAATCGGTTTTTTATCAAACTTCCGAATCTACCTTTAACCGGTTTAAAAACGCCGGCGCTACCAACGTCGAGTTTATTCCAATTCCAGGCGGCATGCACCGTACCAGCATAGCCCCCATGATGGCCGATGCCCTACCCTGGATTGAGTCGCTGAATAAGTAAAGTCCTATCTTATTCTGTCATTCCGGAGGAATCTATTCCATAGATAACCAATAAGATTCCTCCGGAATAACCCTTATTAAGAGGAATACGTGTTCTTACTTTATTTTAAGAATACGGCAAATAATTAATTTTTTAAAATTTTAAAATACTACTAGTCTACCCTTTTCAAACACTGAAGCTGTTTAGCATTTTAAAATGTAATGATTAAACAATCAGGTAGAAGCATTTAGGAGAAGTATTTTGTGGAGCTATCCCGTTTTGGTGGTGGAGACACCCCCAAAGGCGAGAGGATAATAAGCCTAAGAAAAAATAATTTTAAAAAATTCTTATAAACTGAAAGCCTACTCAACCCACTTATTGGATTGACAAACTAATCGTTTATTCCAGATCTAAATTTTTGTTTTAAAGCAAGACTAATAATTATTTATCCTTTTCAGGTACTTATTTAACGTATTACGCTTACATTTTGGCATTGCTGTTTTCAGATTGTAACTAGCAAGTCTATGTTTTATTATTAGACAACCAAGATTGATGAAGGTTAAACTGTCTACAAAGTTTCTGCTGGCCTTGTTTTTAATTTTAGCTGCCTTACATACAACCAAAGCCCAACGGAATAAACCCATCGACCGGAAAGCTACGCGCCAAACAAAGGCTTTATACCACAACCTCCGCCGGGTAGCTAAAAAACACACCTTGTTTGGTCACCAGCACGCCACCGAATATGGCCACGGCTGGAACGGCGACCCTGACCGTTCGGATGTAAAATCTGTAACGGGCTCGCACCCAGCGGTAATTGGCATTGATTTTAGCGGTTTTTCGGGCCGGTCGCCGGAAGCAATGCAGGCGGCCAAGGAGCGGGTACGTAAAATTGCGGTGGATACTTACAACCGGGGCGGCGTTGTCACGGCGGCCTGGCATTTTTCTAATCCGGTGAGTCCGGGTGGTTTTAACTGGGTCGATTCGGTGTCGAAACCGGCTGTAAAGTACCTTATTCCGGGCGGCGAAGCGCACGGCCAGTACAAAGAAATTTTGCGCGGCATGGGCGAATGGGCGCACAGCGTTAGAGGAAAAGACGGGAAATTGGTACCCATTATTTTCCGGCCTTACCATGAGTTTGATGGCGGTTGGTTTTGGTGGGGCAAACCCCACGCTTCGCGCGAAGAATTTATTGCCCTGTGGCGTTTCACGGTGTCTTACTTGCGCGATAGCCTGGATGTGCACAACTTTATTTACGCGTTTTCGCCGGACAATAAGTTTATCAACGAAGTGCAGTACCTGGAACGTTACCCCGACGACGAATGGGTAGACATGGTAGGCATGGACAATTACGGCGATATGGGCCGCAACCGTTATGCCCCCGATACCGCCGCCATAAAACTTAAAGTACTCAGCGACTACGCCCAAAAAGCAGGTAAGCTGGCCGCCTTTACTGAAACCGGCTTAGAATCCATTCCGGATACTACCTGGTGGACCAACACTTTACTGAAAACCATGCGAACATACCCGATGCCTTTAAGCTACGTCTTGGTTTGGCGTAACGATACCCGCAGTTCCACCCACTACTATGCACCTTTCCCAGGGCAGGTGAGCGTACCCAATTTTCTAAAATTTTACCACGATCCGTACACCTTGTTCGAAAAAGATTTAAAGAATATGTATCGCCGTAAGTTTCTGGGGATTTTTTAAAAATCAGTTTTCTGGAACACCGGAAAGTTTAAGTCAGTCACCATCTTAACCATATATATGACCGCCATAACCAAAGATTGTTCCGTCGAAATTATCCGGTACGCGATACCTCCTGAGCAGCAAACTATTTTTGAACAAGCGTATACCGAGGCTGGTATTCTCCTGCAAAACGCTCCTTATTGTTTAGGCTACGAACTGATTAAAGGCGTAGACGAACCCCAAAACTACTTACTCACTATTTACTGGACTTCCCTGCACGACCACCTGAACGGCTTCCGGAAGAGTGCTTCGTTCGGTCAATTTTTTAATTTAGTCCGCCCCTTTTACGCCCACATTCAGGAAATGAAACATTACGAGCCAACTAACCTGGTTTGGCAGAAACCCAGTTGAAGCAATTTTATTACTTGTTTGTATTCTATAAAAACAAAATAACCTCTTCGGTAATTACCAGTACACGGGTAAGGAAATAAACACCCGCGTGCATGACAGATGTTTTAATTATTGGCGCCGGAGCTGCCGGTTTAATGGCCGCCCGGGAGTTAACCCAGCAAGGTTTAAAAGTAACTATACTGGAAGCCCGCCACCGGCTGGGCGGCCGCATTTTTACACAGCAAGAAAATAACTTTTCGGTACCCGTAGAAGCCGGGGCCGAGTTTGTACACGGCGACCTGCCACTCACACAAGTTTTATTCCAGGAAGCGCAGGTTTCTTTGCATTTACTGGCTGGTAAAAACTACCAGATACTCGACGGTATCTTAAAAGAATCGGAAGAATTTATCGAGCATTTTGATGAGTTGCTCGCACGGCTAAATGAACTAGAAGAAGATATGCCCTTTGCCGAATTTTTAAAAAAATACCTATCCGGCGATGAATTTGCCGAATTGCGGCAAGGCGTTACCCGCTTTGCCGAAGGGTACGATGCTGCCGATATCAACCGGACCAGTTCTTTGGCCTTACGCGACGAGTGGCAAACTGATGGCGCCGCTAACTCTTACCATCCTACAGGCGGTTATCACCAGATTATAGATTTACTGGCCCATCAGGTACAAGCCAACGGCGGAACTATAGTAACCACTACCCCGGTAAAAGAAATAAACTGGCAACCCAAGCAAGTTCAAGTAACCTGCACCACCGGTAAAACGTATCAAGCTCCCAAAGTATTAATTACTGTACCACTGGGAGTACTCCAGGCCGAACCCACAGCCGAAGGTTCTATTCAATTTACGCCAGCACTGCCCCAGCGGCAACAAGCGCTGGCCACGCTGGGATTTGGGCCGGTAATTAAAATAGTACTGGAGTTTAAAAGCGCTTTCTGGGAAGAAAATGAAACCAATGCAGCCGTAACACAAAAAATGCCCGAGCTAGCCTTTTTATTTACCGATGCCTCAGCTATTGCCGCCTGGTGGACACAGCTCCCTAATCCAGCGCCGGTACTTACCGGTTGGATTGCCGGCAGCGAAGCAGAAATACGTCGGAATGCTACTCCAACCGAACTGCTTTCAGAAGCTTTAACTACTTTAGCTTTGCTTTTCGATACTTCAGTCGCATATTTACGGGAACAGTTGGTGGCTCAACAAGTATTTAATTGGGCAGCCGATCCTTTCGCCCGGGGCGCTTACGCCTATGCTACCGTGGGCGGCACCACAGCCCGGCAAATTTTAAATATTCCAGAAGCCAATACTTTGTATTTTGCCGGCGAAGCGCTCTACGAAGGGACAGCTATTGGCACTGTAGAAGCCGCCTTAGCCAGCGGCAAAAAAGCCGCCGAACAAATTATTCAAACGTTTATACATTAATTTATTCCTGTTAATATCCGTATTAATGCGCCGTTTGATTTTAGCTTTTGCGGAAAATAACGTTAAACACTATTAACTGTGTAATTTTTTGAATAGATTTCATTAAACTTAAACATTGCTGTATTAATACGGAAATATGCAAAATATTACAGCCTAGATACTATTAATTGAACCATTTAGTGGTAGTTGGTGTATGCCCTTATATTATTTTACAGAGCTAACCTATTACTTATGTTGTTGGAAAAGAATATGTTCCGAAATATTTCTTACTATCAAACCAATCAGGATGAATTAAAACACAATTACGCTAATCGGTATCTATTAATTAAAGACGAAAAATTAATTGGTGATTTTACTACCTGGAGCGAGGCTTGCCAACACGGACTTGAATTATTTAACAACGATAATTTTTTTATTAAGTATTGTTCTTAGTAACCAACATTAATTCTGGTACTACCTGAAAAAGATTAGGGTATTTCTACTTTTAAAAGCGCACGAAGATGAAAATTATAATTGCTGACGACCACAAGATAATACGGGACGGAATTAGATCCTTACTGCGCCAGGAACAGGATTTTGAAGTAATAGGCGAGGCTGCCAATGGCCAGGAGCTCATCGAGCTTTTAGCCACCGACCCGGCCGATGTTATTATTATGGATATTAATATGCCCGTGATGGACGGGTATAAAGCTACCGCTTATGTAAAAGAGCATTACCCCGAAACCCGGGTTTTAGCTTTATCGATGCTGGACCAGGAATATTACATCCGCCAGATTTTAGCGGCGGGGGCCTTAGGCTGCGTAGTTAAAAATTGCAGCCGCGACGAATTAGTTTTTGCGATAAAAAGCGTAGGTGCCGGTAATAAATTTATTTGTTCGGAATTGGCCTACAAACTCCTGGAAACTCCCGAAAGTATACTGGCTACGGAGCAAACAGCTACTGCCTCCGAAACCCTGAGCAAATGCGAATTAAACGTGCTCCGCCTCATTGCCGAAGGTTACACCAATGCCGAAATTGCGGAAAAACTATTTAACAGTAAACGTACCATTGAATCGCATCGACAAAACTTATTGGCTAAAACACATTCTAAAAATACTGCCGCTTTAATAAAATACGCCTTAGTACATAACTTAATAAATTAAGGTACGCCGCAACTATCTCGGTTTTACTCTATAAAAGGCCAGCTATCCCAGACCTATAAACTTTAATCTGGCTTAGTCTGGCCTTTATTTTTTAAAAATTTTAATTTTTAGAATAACTCTTGCGGCTTACCCTAAGACCGTAGAACCTGTAAACTTTGCCGGATCAAGACCGTAATCGGGCTTATGATGGAAAATAAAAATCCGGCCAAGTTCAGCCATCTGCTCCAGGTTCAGCCCGAAGACATTGATATGATGGGGCACGTTAACAACGTGGTTTACCTGCGCTGGGTGCAAGAAGTAGCCACGGCTCATTGGAACTACGCTGCGCCGGATAATTTAAAATCACGGTACTTGTGGGTGGTGTTGCGCCACGAAATCGATTACCTGCGGCCTGCTTTTTTAACCGACCAGATTCAAGGTTTTACCTGGGTGGGCGCGCACCAGGGTGCCAAGTTCGACCGCTTTGTGACCTTATACCGGGCTGGTTCCGATCAGTTGCTGGCTCAGGCAAAAACTACCTGGTGTTTGCTCGATGCCGCTACCATGCGCCCCAAACGCATTGATCCGGATATTTTGGCTATTCTGTAGATATTTGTTATTTTGACAATTATTTTTCAATAAAAAAGAGTATTACTTATTCTTTTCCATTAACTTTCAAGTTTAAGCCCGATTTTACTTCACCTAAAACCACTATTTGTATGCTCAAACATTACGCCTGTTATCTAGTCCTAATGGCCGGTTGCTTAAATTATGCCTGTCAGAGCAAAAAGCCCGAACAAGCCGCCGAAAACAATACCGAACAAACAGCTGCTGCTCCGGATAGCAATCAGAAATTTTTAAATAAACCGCTTATCACCGAAATCTATACGGCTGATCCTTCGGCGCACGTATTTAATAACAAAATCTACATTTACCCCTCGCACGATATTGAGTCGAATGTGCCGCAAAACGATAACGGCGACCATTTTGCCATGCGCGATTACCATATTTTATCCATGGATAGCGTAGGTGGTAAGGTTACCGATCATGGCGTTGCTCTAGACATTAAAGATATTCCCTGGGCGGGCCGGCAATTGTGGGCTCCGGATGCGGCTTTTAAAGATGGTACTTACTTTCTGTATTTTCCGGTAAAAGATAAAAACGATGTTTTCCGGATTGGGGTAGCTACTTCTACTTCGCCTACTGGTCCGTTTAAACCTGACCCTAAACCCATTGAAGGCAGCTTTAGCATTGACCCCGCCGTTTTTAAAGATACCGATGGCCAGCATTACATGTATTTCGGCGGCATTTGGGGCGGTCAGTTGCAGAAATGGGAGAATGGTAAATTTAACCCGAACGGCTCCAAAACTGATTCTGGTAAAGAAAACGAACCGGCTATCAGCCCGAAAGTAGCAAAATTAAGCGCCGATATGCACAGCTTTGCCGAACCTGTGAAGGATGTACAGATTGTAGATAAAGAAGGCAAGCCGCTCCTAACCAAAGACCACGACCGGCGCTTTTTCGAAGCGTCGTGGATGCACAAATACAACGGCAAATACTACTTCTCCTACTCTACCGGCGACACGCACTACATTGCTTATGCTACCGGCGATAACCCTTACGGTCCGTTTACTTACCAAGGCGTTATTTTAAACCCGGTACTCGGCTGGACCAATCACCAATCCATTGTGCCTTTCCGGGATAAATGGTATTTATTCTACCACGATACCGAATTATCCAAAGGCCAAACGCATTTGCGCAACATTAAGATTACCGAGTTGAAGCATAAGCCGGATGGTACGATTGAAACTATTACGGCGTATAAAGAATAAATATTTGGATAAAGAAGTTGTAATTTCTTAAATTTTTGATGGCACACTATGGCGCGGATTTACTTCCGTGCCTTTCGTTTCGAGCAATAAGTTCTCGTTCGCATAGCTGCTGTACCAGCTTTGATGGCTTAGTGGAGTTGTTTCATAGCTGAGGTTCTGTTCTTTTTGTCTTGACACAAAAAGAACCAAAAAAGTCAAGACGCTAAAAACTCGCTGAACGCTCGAACAGTTTAGCGTCAGAACTTGCACCTTGCCAACGCTGTTTGTTCTATAGCTTCCAAATTTTTAAATATTTAAAAATATTATCTTCTATGTCATTCAGGAGGAACCTATTTAGCTTCGAAGCAAATTGGATGCTTCAGAAATTACTCTGGCCATCCGGTTAACCGCTTTACTTGTGGTTTCCGTTTGTTGTAAAACAAAACCGTTTTATTCAGGTTAAACCATTATAAATAGTTTAGCATTATGGAAAGCGAGAAACAAGATAATAAACAATACCAATTAGCCACTTTTGCCGGGGGCTGCTTTTGGTGCATGGTAAAACCTTTCGACCAATGGCCGGGTGTGATAAAAGTGGTTTCGGGATATACGGGGGGGCACGTGGAAAACCCTACTTACGAACAAGTTTGCTCCGACTTAACCGGACATTACGAAGCCGTACAAATTACCTTCGACCCCAGCCTGATTTCGTACGACGAGATTCTTACGGTTTTCTGGCAATCCATTGATCCTACTGATGCGGGCGGTCAGTTCGGAGATCGGGGCTCGTCGTATAAAACCGCTATTTTTTACCACAGCGAAGAACAAAAAGCGGCCGCCGAAAAGTCGAAAGAAGATTTACAGCAAAACGGGCCTTTTGGGGGATTGCCTATTGTAACGCCTATTTTACCGGCTAAACCTTTTTACCCCGCCGAAAATTACCACCAGGACTACTACAAAAAGAACCCAATGCATTACCAGCGGTATAATGTTGGTTCAGGCCGCGCCGGTTTCCTGGAAAGACACTGGAAAAAAGCTTAATTTTTAAAATTTTTGCAAGTCATACCGAGCTTGTCAAGGGATTTAATGAGTACCGCAACAAACGGTATTAGTTAGATTCTGCGACAAGTTTAGAATGACGCAAAGAGAATTTTTCTTCGGCGAAGCTGTTCTTTTCTAATCTAATCTATTTAGTCTTTTTTACGCCCTGCTACTTAGAATGCATAGTGCATCATTCAAAAAAGCACGCTTTCGCATCCAGCCTTTGAGTATTTTTAAAAATCCTTGTATAGGCACCTACAACCTTTAACTTAAAACGAGTAACATTCTCAGGCGTGGTAAACCAATAAAGGCAGTTTGGTTTGGTAAGTCATTTGCTCCGATAAACTCTGGCTGAAAATATTACTCAGAAAACCTTTGTGCTTTTTTAAAATTACCAGTGCATCCGCCTGGGTAGTGCTTAAAAAACCTTTTAAGCCTTCCACTTCGTCGGGATGAACAATTTCCTGAAAGCGCAGGTTGGCGTTAGGGAAGTTAGCACGAAGATTCTCCTGGAACTTAGCCGCTTTAGAATCGGTGCTGGTACTTTGCTCCTCGCTCACGTGCACAATTTCTACTTCGGCTTTAAAAATAGCCGCAAACACTAATAACCGCTGAATAGCTTCTACATCTTCGGGTTGGTAGTTAGAGGCGTACACCAAGTGCCGGAACGGCTCGACCGGGGTTTTGGCCGGCACCGCCAACACCGGGCATTTTACGCCTTCGATTACCGCCTGGGTGTTGCTGCCGATTAAGATTTCTTCCAGGGAGTTGCCGCCGCCCGTAGTACCTACCACTACCATATCAAAATGCTCGTGCCGGCATAAATCCTTTACCGCATCCGATAATAAAGCTTCTTTCACCAGGTAATTATATTCGCAAAAGCCATGGCCGTATCGAGCGGTTAGGTGCTGGCAAATGCGGGAGAGTTTTTCCGTAGCGTTTTGCTTCTGATCTTCCAGGGCTTCATCGGCTACTAGCGCCGATTCGGTGGTACCAATTAAAGGTAAATGCACCACGTGTAACAAGGTTAAAGGTACTTGTAAATAATGCGCTACCATCGCGGCAACTTCTACAGCATTGGCGGCCGTTTTCGAAAAATCGGTGGGGCAGAGAATCTTATTCATAAAGCAGCTTCGGTCGGGAACAATTTAAATATAGCTTTTTTGCGTATTTATTACTGCTAAAAACATATTATGTTTTCATTACGCTTTAAACACATCTATTTTCCTGATTTTTCGCTATCTGCACTGATTCTCACTAGCCATCACCAGCCAGCGCATCCCATTCTTGTGTTATCAGAAGCCAATTTTTAAATTTTTATATTTCTATACATCATATAAGCTACTAAATAAAAAGATGATAGTGCAGTAGCAGTTGAGATTGGTGGCAAAGTACATTGCTATTGAATTGCTATTTTGTACACAGGGCAGCAGCTACTATCCTGATGCTTTTGTCTGATTACTTAAAAGCTTTTATTTCGGGCCAGGTCCAGCGTTGCTGGGGTTTCACACCGGCGTACCTAGACTGAAAATACGCCATTACCTGGGCATTTAAATCCGTGGGCTCTATACTTGAGGAATAGATAGGCCGTTCTGTAGGGTTGGCGTAGCGTTGCTTTTTTGGTAATTTACTGCCGTTTAAACGCAGAATAGGCCCGGTATCGGTTACACTTTCGGCCGTCCAGCGGTAGTTGCTAGTTTCTTGAGTTTGCAAAATTTGCGCTAAGGGTTTTAAGGGAACGCGGGGTAAAGTAGTTCGCGAGCTGATATCCACCCAAGTGGTGTACTTGTATTCTAACTCGTACCGGTTATCTGCATATTGGCTCAATACTATATCGTAACCAATAGTCCGGCTGAACAAAGCGTAGTAATGCACAGGTTGCGGCGTTTGAATCTGTACCAATCCAATTTCGGGGAAAAGGGTTACCTGGGTTTGCGGGCCATGGATTATCTGGTAATCAGCTATAACCTGGTTATACTCCGTTTCCCAATCAGCTTGGTACGCTTCCGGATGCGCCAGCACGTCGCCGAAAGTTGCCAGAAAATACGCGAACTTGGGCACCGACGCTTCCATTTCATTATCTTCGACCTCATCGGCGCCAAACGGTGGGTAAAACTTTTCTTTTTCTACTTTATTAATCCAGCAAACCAATTTTAAAGCTTTATCGGCGGCTGGCTGGCTTAAATCCAGTTCCCGAAAATCACCAATAATCGCCATTTGCCGCAACACGGCCTCGTTTTGTAAAGCAACTTCGGGGTTTAACACACTCCACACACCCACAAATCCATCCACGTCGAAATGGTTAGCACTCACGTAGGGAGCTTCTAATCCGGGAATTTGCTGCTGCAAGGCATTTAACACAATACCGGCGCTGGTATCATCGTCAGTTCCGGGTGGGTTTACGGCGCCCCGCCAATGAGCCAGAATCAAACCTTTGGGGTACAGGCTATCCACGATAATGGTGGGCTGGTGCTTTACTTGGGTAAACGGAATAAATTGCTTCAGCATGGATTAGTGGTTGGTTGCTCCTTATTGGTTTTTCAGAATTAAGTATTCTGATGATTTAGCATTAACTAATGCGAGCACAGGTTATTTTACCAGCTACGGTAATTTTTTAAAATTTTAGCAAAGATGAGCGATTCTAATCGGACTGAAAAGTTTCTTACAAATAGATCAACCCTTTCACCGGTGTTTGCCCCGGCGATTAGAAATGCGGGTAATGTTGTTCTTGTTTTTAATCCAGTTCAGGTATTTTTGCAAAGGTTCGGCTTGTTGCAGCGCCTCTACCGACGTAAAACCCCGGGCCAGTTCGCGGTTAGTAAAAGTGCGGTGAATGGTACTGTGGCAGGGCTGGCATAAATCTACAGTTTCGGAGTAGCGGCCGCCTTCTTGCTTGGGCAGCAAGTGGTGCCGGGTTACGGCATCTACCTGCCGATTACATAGTTGGCAAATACTTGTATCTTTTGCTGAAGCCATAAATAATCCTGAACAAAAGCTTTACCTTTGGGTTTTTAATTTTTACCGCATCAGCAAAACTTTTTACTTCCTCATTACCTCTTACTTATTCTATACGTAATTTTGATCTGCTTCTATTTTAGATTTTTAAATTTATTTGTTTTATGCCCGAAACAAACGCTCCTGAAACGTACGCTTTAACTCCAGATAACCCCGACAGCATTGTACCAAAATCGGTTATCCGGGAAGGTTGGTTGTTATTTATTCTGGCCGCCGTTCAGTTTACCCATATCATCGACTTTGTAATTATGATGCCCTTGGGTCCGCAACTGATGCGGGTATTTGCCATTGGCCCGAAACAATTTGGTTTGCTGGTATCGGCGTATACGTTTGCCGCCGCCACTTCGGGGTTTATCAGCACTTTTTTTATTGATAAGTTCGACCGGAAAAATGCATTGCTGGCCTTATACGTAGGTTTTATAATTGGTACGTTTTGCTGCGCTATTGCGCCTAATTATCAGTTTTTAATGTTGGCCCGCGTATTGGCGGGGGCTTTTGGGGGAGTTATTGGCGCGTTGGTATTTTCTATTATCGGCGACGTAGTTCCCGAACACCGGCGGGGCAGCGCTACCGGTAAAGTAATGGCGGCCTTTTCGGCAGCGTCTATTATTGGTATTCCGGTGGGGCTTTACCTGGCGAGTTTGAGTAGCTGGCACGCACCGTTTTTTGGCTTAGCGGGTTTAAGTGTACTGGTATTATTTATAGCCATCAAGTTTTTACCAACTATGCGCGGCCATTTAACCAACGCTGTAAAAACCAAACCGGTGCAACTGGTGCTGGATATACTTACCAACCGCAACTTACTCTGGGCCTTAACTTTAATGGTTGTACTTACGCTCGCCGGCTTTACGGTGGTGCCTTTTATTAGTCCGTATATGGTAGGTAATATAGGTTTTGCCGAAACCGAGCTAGCTTTTATTTACTTGTGCGGGGGCTTGGCCTCAGTAGTAACTTCGCAATTGGCCGGTAAACTAGCCGATAAATATGGCAAGCAGCGCATGTTTATTTACACCGCTTTATTTTCTATTATTCCGATTATTCTGGTTACCAACATGCCGCGGGTGCCGCATTACATTGCTTTAATTATTACCACCAGCTTCTTTATTGGTTTTGGTGCCCGCTTTGTACCGGCCGTGTCTTTGTTAACTTCCAGCGTCGAGAAAAGATTACGCGGCAGTTTCATGAGTTTTCAATCGTCGGTGCAGCAGTTAGCTTCGGGTTTATCGGCCTTTATCTCGGGTTTAATTATTCAAAAAACCCCTACCGGCGAAATCCTGCATTTTAATACCGTGGGTATTATTGCCTGCATCGCTACTGTGGCTTGTATGTTTATTATAACCCGGTTGAAGGTAGTGAGTTAGGTGGTTGAAAGGTTGGAAAGTTTGAAGGTTGGAAGGTTATAGGAATTAGACAATCGACTAACTAACGAGCAAAACATATCCTCAAAAATAAAAAAATTAAAAAAAGCCGCGTTGCTATAAGTGCAGCGCGGCTCTTTTTAATTTCCACTGTGAACTATGGTCTGTAGTTCGTAGAATAACGACTAATTAACCGGAGCATTCAGACTTTGAATCCAAGGGATAACGGATAAAACCATGGGCTCCAGGCTGCTGCTGTGGGTACCACCCGGGATTGGGATTAACTCCACGTTGGTAGCGCCAGCGGCTTTAAACTTATCGTAAACCGATTGGCTTGTTTGAAAAAATACTGACTGATCAGCGGTACCGTGGTACAAGCGGGTTGGGCTTTTTGGTACCCAGTTTAAAAAGCTGTTATCTACCAGCGCTTGCTTTAAGGCTTGCTCTCCTGCCGGATTTTTTAAATTAGCGTAGAAATTAGGATTAAACAACTCTTGCGGATTTTTTGCCAGACTGTTATTGATTTTACCAGCACCGTTAGTACCGTTAAATAATTCCGGAATACGGTCAGCATAAGGTTCCTGGAAGAAATCGGTTAAAGGACGGTTCCAGTTGTAAGTGGTATTATACGATTGCAGCACAAAAGCCAGGTACGAAGGATTGCCGTACGATTGCGTAGTAGTTACTGCCGACAACATACCCGTTAAGTCGTAACCACCGGCGCCTTCGGCAGCCGCCGTAACCGTTAAACCATGCTCCGGATGCATTTCAATTTCTTTCTGGGCCGCCATTGTTACATAACCGCCTTCGGAGTAACCCACCAAAAACAACTTATCGTTAAGCTTAATAGCTTGTTTTTTGGCGTACGATTTAGCCGCTTTAATCATATCCACTATCATCAGGCCAGAGTGCTTCTGGTCGTAGTACGGATGAAAAATATCCTTGGAAATGCCATAGCCAATGTAATCCGGAATAAGGGTAACAAAGCCCGTAGAGGCAAACAGCTCAAACCCGGAGAAAGTATTCGGGAAATTAGTCGGCGCATCGCTATCCAGGAAAGAAGTACCATGCTGGGTACTGAGTATCGCAGCCGGGGCAGTCATGTTTTGCGGTATGGCTAATAACCCCGATGCTTTAATTTCCTGATTTTTGTAAGTGGTAGTGTACACCATCTTATAAATGGCTACGTCGTACTTAATCTGCGGTACAAATTTGCTATATCCTTGGCTGGTAGCCAGCGTTTGCAGTACGTTTTGGGGAATTACGGCTAATTGTTCCGCCGAAACAAAATAATCTTTTTCCGGGGTTGTAGGTATTACAGTTTCATTAGCTTCCTTCTGGCAACCGGCGCTTACAAACATATACGCAAACAGCAACCAGCCTACTATTCCTATCTTTTTTTTCACTTGATTCTGCTTAAATTAATAGATTTGGTATCTATTTTAAAGGAAAATCCCGGCTTTAAAGTTCCTTTGCAGACCACTGCTTTACCTATTCTGACATTATAAAAACAGCTACTTTCCAAAAAACCAGATATAGTATATTCCAAAGATTCTGCCCGTTAGAAATTAAACAATTTTAAAAATTGCTTTTGTTATGGGTAAAACAAAAGCCCCTTGCATTTTACCGTAAGGGGCTTTTGTTTACTTGCTATTTCTTTTTTTACTAGTAGCTTTCTAACTCTAATCCACCAGTTTTTTCTGTAGTTTTTGTTTTTGCAAGCGGGCAACGCCTTTAAAAATATCGCTGGTGTTGGTTATTTCGGTGGCTTGCCAGTAGTCGCCTTTGTTCTGCATTTTTACTTCGAGCACAAAAGTGGTATCGTAGCGGGGTTGCGTAAACTCTAAACCCACAAAAGCGGTTTCGCCTTCTTCGCGGGTATAATTTACGCCCTTAAATTGACTGCTATCGCTTACTACCTTGTTCCATAAACCGTTCAGCGAAATATCTACTTTCTTTTCCCGGCTGGGGTCTTTGGCAAAAGAACCAGTCTCTACGTATTTCTGTACTTCTTTGCGCACCACGCTGGCCAATTGCGGTTTCATAAACTGAATGGCTTGCTTTAGAACCATACTGCCCGGATTTAACATACTTATCAGGCCTTTTTGCTGCGACATGTCGTTTACCAATCCCGTGGTAATACTTTCGATATTCACGTACTTTTCAAAAGCCGTCATGTCGTGGTCTTGCATGGCTTCGTGGGCTTGCAACAAGGAGTATTTCGGACTAGTTACCAGATTGTGGTAATACGTGTATCCACCAATTACCGCTATAACAACCAAGAGCAATACAATTTTTTTCATAAGGTTACGCGAGCTACTACTTTACTTTTCCGCTGGTTAAATGATATTTTTTTTTAAATATTCTTCTTTCCATCAAATACCAGTTTACCCGGAAAAGTTCAATTGCAGATTACTGCAGCTTAAATTTTACCGGAAGAGTCACTTCTACGTCAACGGGTTCGGCATTTACTTTCCCGGGCAACCAATTAGGCGGTAGCAAAAGCATAGCCCGAAGCGCTTCGTGGTCTAAGCCATAACCAAGAGGATTTTTAACCTGAAAGTCCCTTGCGTTGCCGTTTTTATCTACAATAAAGGAAACGAATACTGTCCCGGATTTCCCCCGGCGGGAAGCGTCCGCGGGATAACGCATTTCTTTACCAAGTACCGCATAAATACCATCATCGCCTTCCAGAAAAATAGGAGGCTGGCTTAATTTTGCCTCGGCCGAAGCGGGCGGGTTCACCAGGTGGTATTGCCTTTCTTTGGCTAGTTCGTTGGGTACGTATAACAAAAGTTTGTTATTAGTGTAATCGTATCTTAAGCTTACCTGTCCCTTAAAATCGTAACTCTCCCAAATACTATCTTTTGCTCCCTGGTTGTAAAATCCTTTTACCATTAATCTGTTGCCAAACCCAAATTTGTTGTACTCCCCGTGCCTGGTAGAATTATCTGAATTTAGAACAAAGTAAATTTCATTCGTTTTCTTGTCGATAACTTTTTTAGTTTCCTGGCCGAACAAGTAATCAGGAAGTAGTAATAATAAAAGTAAAAGTGTTTTATGCATGATATTGGTAGTTGTTAAAAGTGTGTAACATTTAATTATTTTAAAAATAGCCCGGCTGCATCCTGTAATTAGGTTCAAAATACAACCTCAAATTACTTCTAAGCTTAATTAAAGTATTACACAAAACGTAGATCAATGCTGTTAATTTATTGTTAACCTTTAATCAAGATTTAGATTTCAGATTAATAAAGATTGATAATTTTAAAAACTTAACTAATTCCATTAAGAGTCTAAGGCAACCCCTCTTCTTTTTCCAAAATCTTGTCCTGCGATTTTTTAGCCTTAAGTAAATTTTTTTACATAGAACTACGAAAAATTTCGTAATAAAAATTTGCATGTACGAAATTTTTCGTATATGTTTGATCCAGCTTAAGCAATTACCTTTAAATACAACAGTTATGCCTGATACTCAACCAATAAAACCAACGGAAACCGAACTGGAGATTTTACAGATTCTCTGGGAACATGGTCCGCAAACGGTGCGCTTTGTAAACGACAAACAAAACGAAACCAAAGAAGTAGGTTACACCACCACCCTGAAAATTATGCAGATTATGGCGGATAAAAACTTTATATCGGCAGACAAAAGTAATCGCTCGCATGTTTACCAGGCTTTGCTGCCCGAAGAAGATACCCAAAAGCAACTGCTCGACAAGTTCCTGGACACGGCTTTCCGGGGCTCGGCCATGAAATTAGTGATGCAGGCGCTGGGCAACCACCGCACATCCGAAGAAGAATTAAATCAAATTAGAAATTTACTCGATAAACTGGAAGGAGGTCAAAAATGAATTACTTACCCGCATTTCTCTCGCCCCGGCTGGTAGAGGCCCTCGGCTGGACTATTCTGCACTCGCTCTGGCAGGGTGCCCTGGTAGCCGTAGTTTTATCGGTTCTCCTGATTTTGCTGCAGCGGCACTCCGCCCGCCTCCGGTACGCGGTGGCCACTTCGGCCTTATTGGCTACCTTACTCATTGCCGGTATCACTTTTATCCGGACTTACCAGCAAGCATCTGTTTCTGCAACCTTAGCGAGCCGGGTTAATCCTATAACTACAACACCGGAAGTTGCCGCATCAAACAAAACCAAAGCCGATCTTTCGGCAGCTACCAGTACCAAACCAGTGCTGCGGGGGGCTATTCTGGTAAATTTTAAGTATTATTTCAGTAAGCATTTGCCGGCAGTAGTACTGGTGTGGCTGTTGGGCATGTTAACCATGCTACTGAAATTTTTAGGCGGTTTGGCCTACGTACAACGTTTAAAATACACCAAAATATATCCGTTAGGCCAGGCCTGGCACAACCGGTTAACCAGCATTGCGCATAACTTGGGCGTAACGCAAACAATACAACTTTTTGAATCGACATTAGTAAAAACCCCGCTGGTAATCGGCTACTTTAAACCGGTAATTTTACTGCCTTTCGGTACGATTGCGGGTTTAAGCCCCGACCAGGTAGAGGCTATTCTGGCCCACGAGCTAGCGCATATTTACCGGAAAGATTATTTACTAAATATGCTGCAAACTGTAGTCGAGATTTTATTTTTCTATAACCCGGCTACCTGGTGGATCAGCGATTACGTGCGGGTAGAACGCGAAAACTGCTGCGACGATCAGGCTATTGCCTGGTGCGGTAACCCACTAACCTACGCCCGCGCTTTAACTCATTTGCAAGCTATTTCGGTAAACGCGCCCCAACTGGCGCTGGCGTTTGCCGGTAAAGATGGTTCGCTGCTGGGCCGCGTAAAACGCCTGGTACAAAAACCGAATTTAAGGCCTACTTTTTCCGAAGGTTTTATGGCTGCCTGCGTGCTAATAGTGGGGCTTACCGTAATTTCGGTTAGTGCTTTTGCGGGCTTTTCGGCGGAAAGTAACCTAACAAAACCCGTTAAAACTGCGGCTATTAAACCAACTCCAGTAAAAGCAGCCCCAGTAGTTAAGCCGCCAACCGAAGATATCCTGAAAGCCAGTATCTACCACCTTACCGATTCATTAACCGGCAAAAAGAGCGACCTGATTATTATAAAAAATAAAAAAGGCGACATCACCGAATTGTACGTGGACGGAAAAAAAATCCCCAAAGCCAGTATTGCCGATTTCCGCAAAGAAATTGAAGCGGCTACCGCCAACACCCAACGGGCACCCCGTTTAAAAGCAAGCGAAGTTCCGCAGCAATTGGCCAAAACCAAAGAAGCCCTGAAAGAAGTAGAATCCGAAAACAAAACCTACGCTTTTAGCTATAGCGGCAATGCAGATGGTTTTGGAAAAATGCCACCCATACCACCCATGCCCGCAGTTCCAGGGGTACCAGCAATACCCGCAATGCCTCCTTTGCCTCCTGTACCGCCAAAAAAACCGTTGGAGTATTTAAGAACGCTGGATTTGCCCACCAACACCTTATATATTATTGATGGTACGAAGTACCTGGGTAAAAGCGGTAAAGCCGCCCTGGCAAAATTAAAAGACGATAAAATTAACAGTGTGCAAATTTACCACGCTGAAGCGGCTAAATCGCGCTTTGGCGACGAAGGGAAAGATGGCGTAGTAGTAATAAAAACGGGTGTAAGCGACCCGAACAATTTTTTACTGCAGGAGATCGGCGATGACCAGACAAGCCAAGAGGAAATTTTTAAAAATTTGCGCGAAAATCAGGAGCAACTGGCCAAAGAACACGAGTTGCGCCTGAAAAATTTTGAATTACAGAATAAGGCACGGCTCAAAGAACACGAAATCCGGTTAAAGGAACACGAAGCGCGCGCTAAGGAGCACGAAATGCGCGCCAAAGAACATGCAAAAAGAGCGAAGGAACACGAAAAACGGGCCGCCCAGTTCGAGAAAATAAAGCAAGAACTGATTAAGGATAAATTAATTGAAGCCGACGCCAAAAAGATGTCCATCCAAATAAACCAGGACGGGCTTACCATTAACGGCGTAAAACAACCCGCCGCTGTTTTTGACAAATACAAAAAATTGTTTTTCCCGGAACGTCAGGATTGGTCTGGTTCTTTTAACGATAGCATTAATATTAACATAACCGACGAAAATTAAACGGCATTTTGTAAGCTAGCTGAAAAGGAGAAACTTAGGTTTCTCCTTTTTTATTGTAGCCAGGTTTACTTTGTTGCTTACTTGCGTTATTATTTACAACGGTTTATTACTTTTATCAGTAAAATAGTACCTGCCGGGTATTAAAAATAGCAATACTTTGCGCATTACGGATTAACTTTGATTTTCTGGCTGCCATGGTTAGTACTTAATTTTAATTTTCTATTACTGCTTCTTACTCATGCCACTATCTAGCTCAGGTAAAATAAAAAAATTACTTTTTACTGTTATTTCAGGAGTCTTCTGTTTTTGTTTGAGTTGTTTAGCACCCCTGCGTGCCCTAAGTCAGGAATCTTGTTTATTATCACCGGTAGACCTGAATGAACGCGCTAAAGAGGCTACACTCATCGTAGAAGCCGAGGTAATTCATCAGGAATCGTACTGGAACGCCACCCACCAGAATATTTATACCCGCCAGACTTTACAAATTTTTAAAATTTTAAAAGGCTCCGCTCCCGAAACCATTACCGTTATTACCGAAGGCGGCCGGGTAGGTGCGGCCATGCACGTATTTACCGGCACTTTGCAGTTAAAAAATAAAGACCAGGGCATTTTTTTTCTGGTGCCCGCCCAATCTAAAATGTTGCCGGCCGGCCGCAGCGCCGTAGATTTTATGGTGTATAGCAGTTCGCAGGGTTTTATCCGGTATAATAGCACCAACCAACAAGCCGTCGAGCCTTTTAAAACCTATTCCAACATTACTACCGAGTTATATCCTGTTCTCCGGCGGGTTACGCCAAATTTTAAAAATTTACGCCCTAATCCGGCAGTAAAAATTATAAATCCCGCTACCGGAACCGGTATTAACAAGGCGCAGGGTAACCAACGAACTAAAGCGACTCCCGCGATTAGCAGTTTTACGCCGGATACTCTAACGGCGGGTACCGGCAGCTTGCTTACCATCCGGGGTTCCGGTTTTGGCAGCAGCCGGGGTACGGGCTCTGTTCAGTTCCGGAATGCCGATAACGGGGGCGCCAGCTTTATCGATATTACCAATGCCGATTATATCTTCTGGACCGATAATGAAATTCAGGTGCGCATACCCGGCAAAAACAGCAGCAATAACACTCCCGGCAGCGGCGATATTCAGGTTACCAACGATAGCGGACTTTCGGTGGTAAGCACCCAAGCACTGGTAATAGAATATGCCGTATCGCAGGTACTCTACGACGAAACACTTTATTCGCCCCGCTTAGTAAATGCCAACGAACAAGGCGGTTATACTTTTCAGTTTTCGAGCAATTTCGATCAGAATAATCCTGCTAAACAAGCTTTTACCCGCGCCTTAAACACGTGGTCGTGCCATACCGGCATTAATTGGAACATCGGTAATTCTTCGCCGCTTACGGCCGTAGCCGAAGACAACGTAAACTTGGTTTGTTTTGATGAAACCGGCGAGTTGCCCCGGGGTATTCTGGCGCGTTGCATTAGCCGGTATGCCGGTTGCGGCAGCGAAATAGCTGACCAGTGGCGCGTAGCCGAAATGGATGTTATCTTTAGTCAAACTACCCGGTGGAACTACAGCATTAACTCGCCCCAATCTACCCAAGTTGATTTTGAAACCGTGACTTTGCACGAAATGGGTCACGGCCACCAGCTAAACCACGTTATTAAACCAGGTACCGTAATGCACTACGCCATAACCCGCGGCCAGGAAGGTCGCCGGCTAAATGCCCGCACCGACGTGGCCGGCGGCCAGTTTACCATGACGCAAAACGTGATCTCGAACCAGTGCGGCCCCGGCCGGATGATTCCGCAACCCGTAGCTAATTGCACCTCCTCTACGGATGAGCTGTTGTTTACCGCCGAAATAACAAGCAACACCGAAGTGCAGACTACCTGGTCGATTAGCAGTGGTAATTTGGTAAATTATTTTGTTTTGGAACGAAGCAAAGATGCGGTTACGTGGCAAGAATTAAACACGGTTAGCCCGTCGCCAACCACCGATTCGTACCAGTACCCTGATGTAACGCCGTTGCCGGGCATTAGCTATTACCGCTTAAAAGTAATTAACCCCGATCAAACGTTTAGCTATTCGCCCATTGTGCGCATCATGCGGGAAGTACCTAGTGGTTTCGCCATTGCCCCTAACCCGGTAACCGAAAATACCTTGTGGCTGCAATACATTACCCAAGACAGTGGCCAGATGCAAATTTACTTATACGATGTGGTTGGCCGCTTACACAGGACATACAACCGAGCCTACCAACCCAACAACGACTTAATTGATTTGGATATAACTGATTTGCGCCCCGGAACTTACATATTAGTGTACGACGATGGCCGCCAGATTCACCGCGAAAAGTTTACCCGTTTGTAAGCCAAGTAGTTACCCATTAGTAATTGCGCATAATTTGGTTGTTAAACTGCTGCTAATTATATTATTAATACCCGCACAGAATAATCTGGGTTTGCTCTGATCGTCAACCGCTACTAAGATTTTTAAATTTTTAAAAATCCGGAAGAATATTTTGGTACCCCCAATTAGCTTACTTTTTCTTTAATCGTACTAAGAATCCGCCACCGGGGGCAAGCGTTATGGTAAGTGGCGTGTTTGGGGTAATGGCTTGCGTTAGAATCGTATAATCCGAGGCGTAGCGGTCGGCGTTTACGCCATCCTGGCAAATAGTAGCTTCGTAAGAACCAGCCTTTAAAAAATCCAGCTCTAAAGTAAAGTCCCGGCTAGTCCAGTCGGTCATTCCGCCAATGTACCAATCGTTGCCTTTTTTACGGGCCGTTATAATGTAGTCGCCTACTTTTCCTTCCAGCACCCGGGTGGTGTCCCAGGTAGTGGGTATGCTACCCAGCAACTCCATAAAAGCGGGTTCCTGTAATCCCTGCGCCGGATTACCCGAGAAAAACTGCATGGGGCTATCGTACACCACAAACATGGCTAACTGGTGGCACCTTGTACCCTGCGACATAACCTTGGTTTCGATAGGCCGGAAAGTTTTAACGGTAGCATTATCCAGCAAACCCGGTTCGTAATCCATAGGTCCGGCCGTCATCCGGATAAAAGGCAATTGCACGTTGTGTTCGGGAGTAGGTTTATGGCTCCAGATATTAAACTCCGACCCTAATACGCCTTCGCGGGTGAGGGCGTGCGGCCAGGTGCGGTTAAAGCCGGCCGGTTTAAAAGCCCCATGAAACATAAGCATGATTTTGTGCCGGGCGCAAGCGGCTGCTATTTTATGGTAAAAATCTACCGCTTTCTGGTCATCCCGGTCAATAAAGTCAGTCATGATAAAATCTACTCCCCATTTGTTAAACTGATCCAGGGCGGGTTCCAGTTGTTTTTCCAAGGTTAAAGCCAGCGTCCACATGCTTAACTTTATACCCTGCGCTTTGGCGTAAGCCACCAGTTCCGGGATGTTGAGGTTTGGATTAATTTTAAAAAGATCCTGGTAATCGCTCCAGCCAGCGTCCAGCATTATCCGATCGAAGCCGAAACGTTTGGCAAAATCAACGTAATACTTGTAGGTAGCCGTGTTAATGCCCGCTTTAAAAGGCACATTAAACAAATTAATGCCAATAATCCACTCATCGGTGCCTTTGCCCGACTTAATCCAGGAAACATCGGCTACGCGCGAAGGCGAAGCCAGGCGATAAACCAAATCATTGCCGGGTAAGTCTTTGTCTTCCGGGACTATGAGTAAAACCCGCCACGGGAAAGAACGACTGCCTTTGGTGCGGGAAATAAATGCGCTGCGCTGCGAAACTATCTTCTGCGGAAACTCGCCGCTGATTAAAACTTTTTCTTCTGCGGGGTAAGGGGCAAAATCGGCGGTTAATTGTTTGGTACCCGTACCCCGCAAAAACATACCCGGATATTCTTCTAAATCCGACTCGGTTATACTAATGCGCGGCCCTTGGGCTGGGGCGATTAAAGTAGGCGTAAAAATTAACTGATTGGCAGCAACGCTGTCCAGTGGCTTAATTTGGTACGGTTCCTCAAAACTAGTATGATATATATCGGCATCTGGCCGTTTTTGCACCGGCGAGTAGTAAACCATCTCGGCCCTCGGAAAATTAAACTCCGCTACTTCGCTGTTAACCTCAATGGATTTTTTAAAATGCGTGCACCAGCGCCAAGCTACACCATCGTTGTAAACCCGCACCAATAAACGGAACGGCTGCTTAAACTCCACGGTAAGCTCGCGGTAAACATCCGGAATAACTTTTCTTTTCTCGGGAATCGGCGAAATAATAGTAGCGTGCTTTAACTCAATCCGCGTTTTATGAATGCGTAACTGCTCAGATGTAGCCAGTCCCTGGGCTACATTTAACCGGATTGCTGAAGGCGCTATTACTAGCTGCTCTTTGTAATACACCGCGTAAGTAAGCCGATCTTTATTTTGTACCACTACTTTTATGGCACCATCTGGCGAGTAAATGGTTTCGGAATCAGCCGCTAGTAATTCTGCGCTTAGCAGCAGCAAAAAACAACCAATTATATACTTTATCATACAGTGCTTATCACTTATTTAGTGGGGAGCTTTTAAATTATAAAAAACAAAAAAACAGCTGACACTAAATTTTAAAAATTTAAAAAATAGGCCACAATACTTCTTCTGTTTATAACCTGCTAATGCAGTGTTCACTTCCAGAGTACTTATTGCTAAAAAAAGCAAATGGCTCCGTTTCATTTAAGCTTCTACGCGGGATAATACCTGGTCTTTCTTCTTATAAGTAGTACTTCCTGTATTTTAGTTAGGATTTATTCATCCGGTAAAAACTAGGGTTTAGCTGGTTAAACAACCTGTTAGCCTAAATTAATGCTTTTTTATCTTAAATTAATGAAACATTTTTTGGCAAAATCAGTTTTATTTATCTAATTTGTACTATATAATTTATTAAATATATTATATGATTCAATATTTTGAAGGTATTGATCTAAAAACAGGATAAATAAATTAAAATTAAATTATATACTAAAGCTTATGACAACTACCATTGCCCTTACCCGGAAGCAATACCTGATGTATTTACTCTGGACTGTTTTTTTGAAATAATATAAAGTACACGAACTGCTCTAAACAATCTAACTACCAACCAACATTTATACTTATTAAGATGAAAAAGATTTTTACCCTTTTCTTATTAATGCTTGCGTTTGTAACTACGCAAGCCAGCGCCTTAAACCTGGATCGCGGCAACGAAGAACGCTTAAAAGTGCAGGCCATTGAGCAAACCCGCGAACTGGCTACAAAACTTGGCTTAAACGAGGCCGACTATATCCGCGTGAAAAATATAATTTTTCAAAAACTGGTAGCGATACAAGCAGTAGAAGCAGCTTACGCTAAAAGCCCGGAACAGCTTCAGAAAAAAATGCAGGCAGTTACCGAAGAATATAACCAGCAAATAGCCGGCGCCTTATCGGCGAAACAACATAAAATGTATCTGGCCTTAGCATCGGCTGATTAAGAAAAAGTATGTAGTATACATAAAACAAAGGGCCACTACCAAGAGGCCCTTTTGTTTTTATTTTTAGTTTTATACTTAACCAATAGTAATTAGAGGTTCTCTACCAATATTAAGGTTGAACAATGGCGGTATAAACCCGGCAGGTTTTAAAAACCTGCCGGGTTTGAACAATACAAGGTTACGAGTTCAACTTTAATTATCTAATGTTAAATTCAGAAAATTTAAAAAATTGCTTAGTTATTTAGTTTGTACCACTCCGTAGTTTTTAATAACGGGCGGCGGCCTTCGTTTTTGGGGGCGTAGTTTTTAGCTAAGTAATCCAGCACTACGGGTTCCTGGGGGCCTAAATCCCATAAGCCTTGCGTTTGCTGCATCCACCGGATGGTAGCCAGCCAACCTTCGCGTGTAGCCCGTTTTTCGGTAATTAATTTGGGCGAATGGCACCGCACGCAGGTGGTGCTTACCACGGCAAAACCAGGCGCGATAATTAAACCGGTTTTTTTATCGATGCTATCGTTTAAACTGGCGGGGCGCTCCCAATTTACTAATGCCCGGTCAGATTTAGCCGGGCGGGAATAGGTATTGTTAACTGTAATAACAGCTACCAGCAGCGCCATAGCCCAAACTACCCATTTTAATTTTATTCTGTCCGCCTGCTCTATCTTTCTGTTCATTTTTTAAAAATTTAAATTTTCACTTCTTTCTACCTTAACCTGGCTTAAATAATTTCTACGGCAATGCGGTGGCAGGCATTATTTAAATAACCACCCGGGTTCCAGGCGGGTACCAGCATGGGCTGCATTTTGCCGTTGCTATCGGTAGCCCGGGCCCACACCTCGTAATATCCTTTATCCGGAAAATTAATCTGGGTGCTCCATTGTTGCCAGCAGTTGCGGTTACGTTGTTCTTTTAAGGTGCATTTTTGCCACGTAGAACCAAAATCAATAGAAACGTGCATTTCGTTTATTTTTAAATCGCCGGCCCAGGCGTGGCCGCGCACTTCCAGGGGCTTGCCGGCAGTTACTTGTGCCCCGGTTTTGGGGTAAGTAATCAACGATTTTACCGGCATGGCTTCTATAATCCGGAAATGCTCATTATCCTGGGGTATTTTAGCGCCTGGCGCAATCGGGTGAATGGGTAACCGATAATCCATCCCGTTCATTTTGGCGCCATCGTGTATTTTATTCCGGATAGAAATACGGGCCAGCCATTTGCCGCTGGTAGAAGCCGGCCAACCACCAAACAATACCCGTAACGGATACCCGTGAACCGCCGGAATGTCTTTTCCGTTCATAGCCCAGGCAATTAAAGCTTCGTCTTCTAAGGCTTTGCGCATGGGTACGCCCCTGGAGATGGGCACTTCGCCGGGTTTGCCGTTCAGGTGCGTGTCTTTGCCGTAATATCCAATATATACTGCATCATCTTTAATACCGGCCGCTTCTAACACATCCCGCAGACGTACCCCAGTCCATTCGCAACAACCAACGGCGCCATTCCCCCATTGATTGCCATGACCAGCTGGCGAAAATTCGGCCCGGCCATTTCCAGCGCATTCGTGCACCAACTGGTAGGTATAATGTTTAAATTTCTTTTTCAGCTCATCCAGGGTAAATACCGTTTTCTTTTTCACCGATTCGCCATCAATGGTCAGGGTCCAGGATTTTGCATCTACATTTACCGGCATTATCCCATTATTGCGAACAAATAATTTTTCGGCCGGAGTAATTGCATCGTCGAGCAGGTGCGGCGGGGTTTCGGCATTTATAGGTTTATCGCTCAAAATTATCAAGTCCGGGTGTTTCCAAGCTGGCAAAGGCGATTTATCCGGCAAAGCGGCAGAATTATAAACTGCGCGCGTTGCTGCTTTTGAGGATTTTGCAAACAAGCCCCAACCTAAACTTAAACCGGCCATTTGCGCCGTTTTAAAAATAAAGCCGCGGCGGTTAAGATTAAACAAAGAATTTGGCTTTGGAAATAAGCTTGTATTTGGATTTACTTTATTTTTCATAATACCTACGGGCAACTATTCCCGACATAAAACAAGGAAAATTAAGAATTATCGTTTAGTAAACGAAATTAACTACGCTCCAGAAGATTTTTAAATTTTAAAAATACCGATACAAGGTAAATAAACAGTATAAATAATAAAGTCTGTAAAGCAAAATAACCAGGATTAAGCAACAACCGCAACGGCATTTTAAATGATTATCCTGGTTAAAAGAGCGCGTAATTCCTGGCACTTTTGCTTATATTTGCTTTCAACTCAAGTCTGTAAAACCACTAGCCTCTTACTATTTTAATTTATACGCAACCTTCTTTTAAATTTTTAATTATTCCCAACGCTTTTATGAAAAGAAAATTAATTACCTGTCTGTTGCTTTGCACAGCTTTTTTGGCGCGTGCGCAAAGCAATAAGATTGATTTTATCGAATATACCCTGGATAATGGTTTGCACGTAATTCTGCAACCCGATAAAACTACCCCTATTGTGGCCGTATCGGTGATGTACCACGTGGGCTCTAAAAACGAACAATCGAACCGTACCGGTTTTGCCCACTTTTTTGAGCACTTAATGTTTGAGGGCTCCGAAAACATTAAACGAGGCCAATTCACCAACTTAGTACAAACTGCCGGCGGCACTTTAAACGCCAATACCTCGCAAGACCGCACGTATTACTACGAAGTTTTACCTTCCAACCAATTAGCTTTGGGTTTATGGCTGGAATCGGAGCGGATGCGCAGCGCTAAAATCGATCAGGCCGGGGTAGAAACGCAGCGCAACGTAATTAAAGAAGAGAAAAAAGAACGCATTGATAACCAGCCTTACGGAACTATTCTGGAAAAAGCTTTTGGCAACGCCTTCTCCGAACACCCCTACCGCTGGGTGCCCATTGGCTCGGCGCAGTACATCGACCAAGCTTCGCTAGAAGAATTTGTCGATTTTTATAAAACTTTTTACGTGCCCAATAATGCTACTTTGAGCATTGCCGGCGACATCGACGTAAACCAAGCTAAAGAATTAATTCAGAAGTATTTCTCAACTATCCCCAAAGGCACCAAAGAAATACCGCGACCAACCGTAAAAGAAGCGCCTAAAACCCAGGAAGTACGCGAAATTGTTTTTGATAACATTCAATTACCGGCAGTAGTACAAGCCTATCACATTCCGGAGCAAACCAACCCCGATTACTACGCCATTACCATGCTTACCAACCTGCTCACGGGTGGCGAAAGCGCCCGCCTGAACAAAGCTTTGGTAGATCAGCAACAAAAAGCGGTTTACGTGGGCTCTTTCCCGATGCAGCTCGAAGATCCGGGTTTGTTTCTAGCTTTTGCGGTAGCGAATGCCGGCGTAAACATTGACGAAGTAGAACGCAGCATGGATGCCGAAATAGAACGGGTAAAGAAAGAACAGGTGAGCGAAGTTGAATTTCAGAAATTGCGCAACCAGATAGAAAACAGCTTTATTCAAAAAAACTTTACAGCAGCTGGGCGCGCGGAGCAATTGGCTAATTACCATACCTTCTACAAAAACACCAACTTAATTAACACCGAACTGCAGAATTTTTTAAAAGTAACTAAAGAAGATTTAGCCCGGGTAGCCAACCAATATTTTACCCGCGAAAACCGGGTGGTATTGCACTACCTACCTAAGTCTAATAATTAAAATTTTTAAAAAATTATCTGTTAACCGGCATTGTCCGCAGCAAGCAAATGCAATGCCGCCTTACTCCATCATAAAAAATGAAACGTATCTATTATAGTTTACTGCTTACCCTTTGCTACCCCTTGGCGCTTTTGGCGCAAAACCAAACTCCACCACCGCCGGGTCCGGCGCCCAGTATTCAGGTAGGCGAAGCCCAATCTTTTCAGTTGAAAAACGGCCTGAAAGTTTTTGTGGTAGAAAATCACAAATTGCCGGTAGTTTCCATGTCGCTGGTTCTGGATAATGATCCTATTGTACAAGGCGATAAAAATGGCTATGTAAATATTGCAGGCACCATGCTACGTACCGGTACCAAAACCCGCAGCAAAGAAAAACTTGACGAAGAAATTGACTACATCGGAGCCAACCTAGAACCTTCGGCCAGCGGCTTTGTGGCTGCCGGGTTAAAAAAACACGTGGGTAAATTAATGGAGCTAGCCGCCGACGTAGTACTAAACCCTGATTTTAAACAGGAAGAATTAGATAAAATTAAAAAACAAACTTTATCGGGCCTGGCAGCTTCCCGGGAAAACCCCAACGTGATTCAGAGCCTGGTGCGTAGCGCGCTGCTTTACGGCAAAGATCACCCCTTCGGCGAAGTACCTTCGGAGCAAACCATTAACAACATTACTTTAGCCGATATTCAAGGTTATTACGGTACTTATTTTAAACCCAATGCAGGATATCTGGCCATTGTGGGCGATATATCCGTGAAAGAAGCTAAAGCGCTGGCAAAAAAACACTTTGGCGCCTGGAAAAAAGGCGACGTTAAACGCAGCGAAATAGTTAAACCAGCCCCAATTACGGGCACCCGGGTAGCCATCGTGGATCGACCCGCTGCGGTGCAAAGTGTAATATCTGTTGCCAATGTAGCCGATTTAAAGCCCGGCACCGACGATGCGATTACGGCCCGGGTTCTAAATACCATGCTGGGGGGCAGTTTCTCACGGCTCACGCAAAACCTGCGCGAAAAACACGGCTACACCTACGGCGCTTATTCTGATTTATCGGCTAGTAAATATATTGGAGAATTTGCGGCCAATACCAACGTGCGCAATGCCGTAACTGACAGTGCGGTACAGGAAATTTTATTTGAACTAAATCGGCTGCGCACCGAAAAAGCGACCGCCGAAGAAGTGCAAAAAATTAAAAATATTGTAACCGGCGAGTTTGCCCGTTCCCTCGAAGACCCGAATACCGTGGCTTTGTTCGCCATTAATACGGCCCGCTATAATCTACCCAAAGATTATTACCGCGATTATTTGAAAAAAGTGGCCGCGGTTACCCCGGAAGCCATTCAGCAGGTAGCCCAGAAATACGTGAACCCCGAGCAGGCCATTATTCTGGTAATTGGTAACGCCGACCAAATAGAAGACCGCTTGAAGCGCTTCGATAAAGATGGTACCCTGGAATATTACTCTGCCACCGCCGACAAAGCCGAACGCACTACTTTGGCTTTACCGGCCGGAGCCACTGCCGACAAAGTACTGGATAACTACATACAAGCCGTAGGTGGCCGGGCCAATCTGGATAAAGTAAAAGATTTAACGGTGCGGAGCACTATTTCTTCGTCGGGTGCTAATTTATCTTATACGCAGTACTTTAAGGGACCCGACAAAATGGTACAATCTATTAAAGTAGGCGACCTGGAAATTCAGAAAACCATTATCAACGGCAATAAAGGAAAAGTTATCAGCCAGAACGGCACCAAAGTAATGAGCCCTGAAGAAGTGCAGGAGCAAAAAATCCAGTACGGCCTGAACAGCTTTTTGCGCTACAACGCCCTTGGCGTAAAGAAAAGCTTAAGCACATTAGAGCGCATTGAAGGACGCCGGGCTTACCGCCTGGAACTGGAATTACCCACCGGCCAGGTGTTATTACAATACTACGATCTGGAAACCGGCTTAAAAATCCGGGAAATAGTGGTTACAGCTACCGAACTCGGCAATGCCACCCAGGTTACCGAGGTAAGAGATTACCGCGAAGTAAGCGGCATAAAAGTACCTTACTTAACACAATTGCGGGCCGGGAATCAGTTAATCAATACCACCGTGCAAAGTGTAGAAGTAAACAAAAACTTGAAAGACGATTTATTTAAGTTATAATTAACCTTAAAGTTAGAGTGCCAAAAAGGAGTCTAAACAGACTCCTTTTTTGTTTTGCATAACCCTGTCTCTTTTGCTTTAGAGTGTTTTGTGAAGACACAAACCACGGCATTGGAAGCTTGTTTAGTCTCCTTTTTGGTTTTTCGTAACCCTGTCTCTTTTGCTAAAACTTTGAAGTAGTTTAAGAAAACATAAACCACGTCGTTAGAAAAAGAGTGTTCACCGAAAACAAACTCTTTTTAATTTTTTATTGCTGCTGCACTTTTTAATAAAACTGCTTTTTTAACGGTTTGTGCAGATACAAAACAGGACATTATTTTCTTCAATTGGTTTATGCAGACAAAGACGATGGCCTTACCACAATTTGGCAAAGCCGATACAGAGGAAAACACTACAACGCCGTGGTTTGTGTCTTCACAAACCACCTTCCTTAATGGCCATACTGTGGTTTAATAAATCAACTCAGGAAAGCAAAATTTTAAAAAAATTGCATTTCCAGAAACCCAGATTCTAACTGTTGCCCTAGAATCAATAGTAAACAACTTTTGAGAAATTGCTTTAATCGAACAAAGAACCTTGCACCGGTTGCGGGATAGGTCGGGCGCTATTTGCAGATACCGGAATGTTGGTGGCGGCTGCCAGTTTATCCAACATGTACCGGATTACTTTAGGCGAATGCAAGATATCTTCGTAATGCACAAAAAAGTAAACGGTTTGCAAACCTTGTTCCAGCCAGGCAATGAGTTGCTTTAGCCAGGCATCGGTGCGGGCATAATCAACGGCATCGTGGCGGTAGCCGTTAAACCGCACAAAGGCCGTAGTGCTACTCAGGCGCAGGTGTAACACATCCCGCCGACCGGCTACATCCGTAATTACGGTGCTGGCCTCACAAGCTTCCAGCAAAGCGGCTAACTCTTCAAAAGCTGTTTTATCAGAAAACCACGCGGGGTGGCGCACTTCTACGGCCAAAGGTATTTTGCGGGGTAAACGGGTTAAAAAGTTTTCCAATACCGTTAATTTATCGGGGCTAAAAGTGGGCGATAACTGCAGGAAAGACATGCCCAAATTTTCTTTAAAAGCCAGCAAAGCGGTGCAAAATGCTTCGGTAGCGCTTTCGGCCCCTTGCAGTTCTTGTTCGTGGCTGATTTGCTGAGGCCATTTGGGGCAAAATTTAAAATCGGGTGTAACGGCGGTGCACCATTTAGTTACCGTGGCTTCGTCCGGAATGCGGTAGTGCGTGGTATTTAACTCGATTGTATTAAATTGTTGGCTGTAATAATGCAAAAAATCTTTAGCGGGTAAACCCGCCGGATAATACGTACCCAACCAGCTTTTATTCGTCCAGGTAGGGCAGCCCAAGTAAAGTTGCGGTTTTAAATAGGCCACTGGTTTATGGCGGGAAAACACCTGCTGATTAGCCGCTGGCTCCGGCGGAAAGTTAAAATCTATCTTTTCCAGATAAGGTACTTTACCAAAATCCATAAACTTTAGCTTTATAAAAAATTAAATTACTGTTTTGGCACTGACTTTTGTATTTTTTTCTGCTAATTATAAAAAATTTTTCCGGCTACTTACTAATTACGTAACATTCAGCCACTTTGGCCAAAATAGATGAAAATCGCTGTTTTATTAGTATTTACGCCAATACAAACATTGGATTTTAGCCCTTACAAAGCATCATTTTAAAAGAGTACTAGTTACCACTACGCTGCAACCAAACGAGCGCCAAGGGGCTATAATGTGGCTTTTTAAATTTTTTGTTCTATATTTGTTTTTCCACCAACCAATGAAGACATGATGTTATCAAAACTACCTTATGTATTCAGCTTTATTGCCCTCTTATTTTGCAGCCTTAGCCAGCAAGGTTTCGCGCAAAAAACAGGCGCAACAACTGGTTCGGCTACCTGGTACGGGTCGCAACACCATGGTAAAAAAACCAGCAGCGGTGAGGTTTTTAATAAAAACCAAATGACTGCGGCCCACAAATACCTACCTTTTGGCACCAAAGTAAAAGTAACCAATATTGCTACCCAGGAAAGTGTTGTAGTAAAAATAAACGACCGGGGTGCTTTTCGGCGCAAAGGCCACATAATTGATTTGTCGGAAGCGGCAGCCCGCCGGATTAATGTAGGCGGCGGCACCAAAGTTAAAGTGCAGGTTTTAAGTAATAACACTGCCGATGATTTAATGGCCCTGGAAGAACCAGAAACCCAGGAAATGCTTACCCCCATTGCCAGCCCGCTTTATACGGATGCGTACTTTGTAATTCAAGCCGGTTCTTTCTCGGACCCCAACAAAGCTAAATTATACTCCGATAAAATCAGATCCTTCCATCAGGAATTGCCCATTATAATGAACGAAGATACCGTAAACGGTAAAAAAATACACCGGGTAGTAGCCGGCAAGTTCACGGATCGCACCACAGCCGAACAAGTAAAAGCCGAGTTAGAGAAAAATGGCATTTCGGGCATGATCAAACAAGTTCATACCGGCTCCTGATCTATTTTCTCTCTTTTGTGCCGAAGAAGGATTTTTAAAAATTTTAATTTTTACCGGTTTACCCCGCCGGTTTTCCCCAATAAATAATCCGCCAACTTTTACTACCCGCAAATTTATTTTTTCAGCGGATTGTGTCCCCAACTTTTTAAAGAATACAGCCAGTTGCTGGTTGCTATATGAAGCGCTGGTTGCTGCGCCAAATGCCGGCCGATGTACGAAATAACTTGGTGCATGTGTTGGTAATCTACTTCTGTTAAATCCGCTTTTTTTAAAAATTTCTATAATCCGGCCACCTGATTTATAGCCCACCGATTTGCTGTAGCCACTATTCTGCCCCACTTTGTTCGACGCTGCGGTTTTTAATTATTATTCAATTTTCGTGAACCGCTAGTGCGCGGTTTCCTGATCGGGAGCTGCTACTTTACTGGTTATTTTGTTTTAAATGCAACCACTTGCCTTTTAAAAAGTTATTCATTTATCTGTTTTAAAATAACAGAAGCGCCTTTTGCCTGCGTTTAAAAACTACTTGTATGCATAATTAAATAAGCCGTAAAAACTTTACCTTTGCGCTCCCTTAAAGTAAAGCAAAGGCAAACAGCTTTTATTAATTAGATTTAACCCATGACCCGATTACGTTCCGAAGCTCACCCCGCCAAAAAAGGGATTCGCTCTACCTTGTTGGGCATTGGGGCTAACTTGGGCATGGTAGCAATAAAAGCACTGGCAGGCTACTTTGGTAATTCTTACGCCCTCATCGCCGATGCCATTGAATCAGCTTCGGATGTATTTACCTCGTTTATTGTTTGGATTGGTTTACGGGCCGCCTCTAAAGAGCCCGATTTAAATCACCCGTACGGCCACGGCAAGGCCGAACCTTTAGCTGCCATTGTGGTGGCTTTATCATTAATTGCCGCTGCCATATTTATTGCTATCCAAAGCGTAGATCATATTTTAACGCCGCACGTAGCTCCGGCGCCATTTACCTTAATTATTTTGGTAATAATTATTTTGGTGAAAGAAGGCATGTACCGCTATACCAACCGGGTAGGCTCCGAAATACAAAGTGCTGCCGTGAAAGCCGATGCCTGGCACCACCGTTCCGATGCCATTACTTCTTTAACAGCAGCCGTAGGTATTGCCATTGCCTTAGTTGGCGGCCCTGGTTACGAAAGCGCCGACGATTGGGCGGCTTTAATTGCTTCGGCGGTTATTGTGATAAATGCCTATCGTATTTTTATGCCGGCGTTCACTGAGATTATGGATGCGGCGCCACCCTCTAATTTAGCCAACGAAGTGCGGGAAATTGCGGCTACCGTGCCCCAGGTACAAGGCCTGGATAAGTGTCTGGTCCGGAAAATGGGCTTCGAGTATTTCGTAGATTTACACATTATCGTGGACGGCAATTTATCGGTGCGCGAAGGCCACGATATTGCTCACGCGGTAAAAGCCGAGGTAATGCGCCAGAAGCCGTCGGTGTACGATGTGCTTATTCACGTGGAGCCTACTTATTTATAATTTTTTTTAAAAACCTACCTCATTTTTAGGTAATTACTCGTTACCTACTTACATCATTTCTCTTGCGGTAAAAAGGAAAATTTGTTTAACAAACCTAAACCCCATTGCACGACAGAGTTCTTATAATTGCATGGGTTTGCGCCGTTTAATTTACTAGCTCAGGCCCCACCTTTGGGCTTTAAGCTTAAACCTGGCGTTTCGCTTTGCTATTACTTTTTTAATTTATTGGGCGGTTTTACCATTACTCCGGAATAAACAGCTAACATTTTTAAAATTTTAAAATTTCAAGAATTGCCGGTGGCTCCTACGAGCAAATCAGAGGAGTTACTGATTTTTAAATTTTTTAAATATTACCTTAAAACAAATTTGGCGAAACTTTAACTCTATACTCCAATGGCTAAATCCATTTTTACTCTGGTTTGCTGTTTGTTCTTCTCGCTGGCATTAATTAAACCCGTACAAGCCACGCACCTTTTAGGCGGCGAATTAACGTATCAATCCGATACCACCGCTTCAGCCAATCCGCTGCGCTACTATTTTAAATTAAGAACTTATCACGATGCCAATAGTGCCGCCGATGAACCTTCGGCTACTTTGTATCTAGGTGATGGGGTGAAAGTTACTTCTGAACGGGTAAGCAAAGTAACAATAAGTAACTCTTGCGGTGTTATTTTTTTGAGTACTTATTATTTTGAATACACTTTTCCCGGACCTGGCCAATACAGAGCAGTTTACCATTCCCCGAACCGTACCAACAATATAGTTAATCTTCCGGATTCTGATGAGCAGGCTTTTACCATTGCTGCCACGTTTACGATTGATGCTTTTGATCCGATCAACCGGCCTCATTCTTTTCTGGCGATCCCAATTCCCTGCGCAACGCAAAATCAAACCTTCCGCCACAGTCTGGCTACCTTTGATTTAGATGGCGATAGTCTGGCATACGAACTCATAACCCCTTTAAAAGGAATTCTGGCAGGCGATAATTATATCCGCTTCATAGATAATGTTAAAGGCTACACCTTACCGCCACAAGTAAGTATTAACGCCAGAACCGGCGAATTTATCTGGGATAAACCGGTACAAGTAGGCCGATACAGCTTTGCCGTGCGCGTAAATAGCTACCGCAACAAAATTCTGGTGGGCACCATGATGCGCGATTTTGTGGTTACCGTAGTTCCAAACCCAGATAATTTTACGCATTCTTTCTCCATCGAAAACCGTTCGGAGTTATCCATTAACGACGAAAACCAAATATTCGTGACGGCTGGCCAACCAGTTAAAATAAAAGTAAAATACCAAACTACCGGTCAGGCAAAAAACCTGGAAGCGTACTCCGAATTATTTTTTAAATCTGCCACTATTCCGATGGACACCATTGCTACTCAAGACGGAATTTTAGCCGAAATAACCTTAACTCCCGAAGAATCTTGGCGACGCAGCCAACCGTATGTATTGGTTTTACGCGGTGTTTCTGAAGTAAATGGCACCCTCATTCAACAAGACTTTACTCTTACCTTGGTAGCTAAACCCCCATTGGTAAGCGGTGGTATTGGAGAAAGCCCGGGCGTTTCCGAGCCGGGTACAAATGGGTTGTTTACGGCTTATCCTAATCCGGCCCGGGACTTTGTTTGGGTGAAAAATAAAGGGGAATTTCCTCGGACCCGGTACCGGCTGTATAATGCGCTGCAACAGGTTATCCTGCAAACCAAACTAAACGCCGGCACTACCCGCATTAAATTACCGCCTGTAGCCACCGGAATTTATTTTTACCAAATTTTAACTGACAGCGGCAAGGTACTGCAAAGTGGTAAGATCCTCATTGAGTAAATTCTTCTGTAACCTTCCTTAAAATAAGCCTCGAATTACCTTAGCTTTTTCCGGTAATTCGGGGCTTATTTATTCTATTTTAAAAGCTACTTGAATAGCATTCCGGGTTTATCCATCTCATCCAAGTTTAATTTTTTACCTGGTAAGATAATTTTTTAAAAATCACTAATCTGAGGTGGTTTTTATTTTTTCAATTCCAGCCTGATTTTTAAATTTTTCACAAGATTCTACCCGAAACCGCTGATATTTATAAATACATCTGGTATTTGCACAATAAAATTCATCGTGTTATCTTTGCCAAACTTATCAAGAAAGACGGAGGGACTTGGCCCGTTGATGTCTTAGCAACCCTGGCTGGCAGGGTGCTACTTCCAGCCCCATACGGTGCACGCCGCGGGGGAAGATGAGGATAAAAAAGGCGCGACGCCTGAAAAACTCAGCTCAAAACTCTTGATAAGCAAAAAATTATACCCTTCCAGAAGGGCTACACTTTTTTTGCTTATAACACCGATGACACGCATAGAAGAAGAAGTAAAAAAACGCATCCTGGTGCTGGATGGCGCCATGGGTACGCAAATCCAAGGCTATAAGCTCACCGAGGCCGATTACCGCGGCGAGCGTTTCCGGGATTTCCCGCACGACTTAAAAGGCAACAACGATTTACTATCCATTACCCGGCCCGATATTATCCGGGAAATACACTGGAAATATTTTGAAGCCGGTGCCGATATTGCCGAAACGAATACATTTAGCTCTACCACCGTGGGTATGGCCGATTACCACATGGAAGATCTGGTGTACGAACTCAATTACGAGTCGGCCCGGATTGCCCGGGAAGTGGCCGATGAATTTACTGCTGCTAACCCAGATAAACCGCGTTTTGTGGCGGGTTCCATTGGCCCTACCAACCGTACCGCTTCTATGTCGCCGGACGTAAATAACCCTGCTTTCCGGGCAATTACTTTCGATGAATTAGTAGAAGCTTATACCGGCCAGATAGAAGGTTTGGTAGACGGCGGCGTAGATGCTTTGCTGGTAGAAACCATTTTTGATACGCTTAATGCAAAAGCGGCCTTATTTGCCATTGACCAATATTCGCAGCGCACCGGTAAACGAATACCTATAATGGTATCGGGCACTATCACCGATGCCAGCGGCCGGACTTTGTCGGGACAAACCGTGGAAGCGTTTTTATTTTCCATCTCTCATTTACCTTTATTAAGCGTTGGATTAAACTGTGCTTTGGGCGCCAAACAATTACGTCCGCACCTGCAAACGTTGGCGAAAGAAGCGAAATTTTACGTGAGCGCCCACCCCAATGCGGGTTTACCTAATGCCTTCGGCGAGTACGACGAAACGCCGGAGCAAATGGCCGCGCATATCCACGATTTCCTGGAAAATAACTTCGTGAATATTATCGGGGGTTGTTGTGGCACGTCGCCAGCGCACATTAAAGCTATTGCCCAGGAAGCCGCTAAATATCCGCCCCGGGAAATTCCAAAATTACCATCCGTACCCAAACTTAGCGGATTAGAGCCGCTTACTATTTTTGAAGGTTCTACATTTGTAAATATTGGCGAACGCACCAACGTAACTGGCTCCAAGAAATTTGCCCGCCTTATTTTAAACGAGCAGTACGAAGAAGCTTTGAGTATTGCCCGCGAGCAGGTAGAAAACGGCGCTCAGATTATTGACGTGAACATGGACGAAGGCATGCTCGATTCTGAGAAAGCCATGGTTCATTTTTTAAATTTAATTGCCGCCGAACCGGATATTTCGCGCGTTCCTATCATGATTGACTCTTCTAAGTGGAGCGTGATTGAAGCGGGTTTAAAATGTGTGCAGGGCAAAAGCATTGTTAACTCCATCAGCTTAAAAGAAGGCGAAGAGAAATTTAAAGAAACTGCCCGCAAAGTATTAAGCTACGGCGCGGCGGTAGTAGTAATGGCTTTCGACGAAGAAGGCCAGGCTGATTCTTACGAACGCCGGATTCAGATCTGCGAGCGCGCTTATAATATTCTTACCAAAGAAGTAGGTTTCCCCGCCGAAGACATCATCTTCGACCCCAATATTTTAACGGTAGCTACCGGCATCGAAGAACACAATAACTACGCCGTCGATTTTATAAATGCCACCCGCTGGATTAAAGAAAACTTGCCCGGCGTGCGCGTGAGTGGTGGGGTGAGTAATATTTCTTTCTCGTTCCGGGGCAACGATTTAGTGCGCGAAGCCATGCATACTGCCTTTCTGTACCACGCCATTAAAGCGGGTTTGGATATGGGCATTGTAAACGCCGGCCAGATTGCCGTGTACGAAGAGATTCCTAAGGATTTGCTCGAACTCTGCGAAGATGTGTTATTAAACCGGCGTCCGGATGCGACCGAACGGTTAATTGAACACGCCGAAAAAGTTAAAAATAAAGGAAAAGAAGTAGTAAAAGATGAAGCCTGGCGCAACGCTCCCGTACAGGAACGCCTGACGCATTCGCTGGTAAAAGGCATTACCGATTACATTGATGCCGATATTGAAGAAGCCCGTCAGCAATACGACCGTCCGCTGGAAGTAATTGAAGGCCCATTAATGGACGGCATGAACGTGGTGGGTGATTTATTTGGCGCCGGTAAAATGTTTTTGCCGCAGGTAGTAAAGAGCGCCCGCGTGATGAAAAAAGCCGTAGCCTATCTGTTACCGTTTATCGAAGCCGCCAAGCAACCCGGTGACGAAAGCAAAAATGCAGGTAAGGTTTTACTCGCAACTGTAAAAGGCGACGTGCACGATATTGGTAAAAACATTGTGGGCGTGGTATTGGCCTGTAATAATTATGAGATTGTGGATTTAGGTGTAATGGTGCCCGCCGATAAAATTTTACAAACCGCGCAGGAAATAAACGCCGATATCATTGGCTTAAGCGGCCTGATTACGCCTTCGCTGGATGAAATGGTGCATGTGGCCAAAGAAATGGAGCGGCTTCAATTTAAAACTCCTTTGCTGATTGGTGGAGCTACTACCTCGCGCGCGCATACTGCCGTAAAAATTGACCAGAATTACAGCGGACCGGTAGTGCACGTCCTGGATGCCTCACGTACCGTGCCGGTAGTGGGTAATTTATTGCAACCTGAGCAAAAAGAAACCTACGCTAAAAATATAAAAGCGGAGTACAGCGTACTTCGCGACAGTTACCTGAACCGTAAGCAAGACCGGCAATTTATTTCCCTGGCCGATGCCCGGGCAAATAAATTCCCGATTGAGTGGCGCGCCGAAGAGGTGTATACCCCTAAAGTTCTGGGTACTCAGGTTTTTAACGATTACCCACTCAGCGAAATTGTTAATTACATCGACTGGACGCCATTCTTCCAGGCATGGGAACTGCACGGTAAATATCCAAAAATTCTCAGCGACGAAGTAGTAGGTGCCGAAGCCGTACGGTTGTTTGAGGATGCCCAGGTTTTACTTAAAAAAGTGGTAAAAGAAAAGTTACTGCAAGCCAACGCTGTAGTGGGCATCTATCCCGCCAATACCGTAAACGACGACGATATTGAAATATATACCGATGAAAGCCGGCAATTGAGCCAGGTAACGTTCCGCACATTGCGGCAGCAAAGCAAAAAAGGTCCGGGCGTACCCAATTTAGCTCTCGCTGATTTTATTGCTCCGCAGGAAAGTGGCTTGAACGATTACATCGGAGGTTTTGCGGTAACCGCGGGTATTGGTATTGAAAAACTAATTGCCCAGTACGAAGCCGACCACGACGATTACAACAGCATTATGATTAAAGCCTTGGCCGATCGGTTAGCAGAAGCCTTTGCCGAATTAATGCATGAAAAAGTACGCAAAGAGTTGTGGGGTTACGCGTCGCATGAACAACTTACCAACGACGAGTTGATAGCCGAAGCGTACCAGGGCATCCGGCCAGCGCCCGGTTACCCGGCTTGTCCTGAGCACACCGAAAAACTTACTTTATTTGAATTACTTGAGGTTGAAAAACATACCGGCATCACCCTAACCGAAAGCATGGCGATGTACCCAACCGCCGCCGTATCCGGAATGTATTTTGCGCACCCCAAAGCCCGTTATTTTGGCCTCGGCAAAATTGATAAAGACCAAGCCGAAGATTACGCCCGCCGTAAAAACATGACTTTATCCGAAGTAGAACGCTGGCTGGCTCCTAACCTGGGGTATAATGCTTAAATGAATTAAAAAATAAAAAATTAGAAATTATCAATTAGAAATTAGAAGTGGCTCCGGAGTAAAATTTTAAAAATTTCGACCATTTCTAATTTCTAATTTTTAATTCATAATTCCTGACATGAAAGTAACGGAACATATAGCAAACGCGAAAAAAACGCTTTTCTCTTTCGAAATTTTACCGCCGGTAAAAGGCACCAGTATTCAATCCATCTACAATGGCATCGACCCGCTCATGGAGTTTAAGCCGCCATTCATTAACGTTACTTATCACCGCGAAGAATACGTGTTTAAGGAACGGGAAAATGGCTTACTCGAAAAAATCAGCATCCGCAAACGGCCGGGTACCGTAGGTATTTGCTCGGCTATTATGCATAAATATAATGTAGATGCGGTGCCGCATATTATCTGCGGCGGCTTCAGCCGGGAAGAAACCGAGAATGCCCTTATGGACCTTAACTTTTTGGGCATTGATAACGTGCTGGTACTTCGGGGCGACTCTATTAAAACAGAAGCCCAGTTCCGGCCGCACCCCGATGGTCATGCGTACGCTTCTGAATTACTAAAACAAGTATGCAACTTAAACCAGGGCATTTACCTCGACGAGGATATCGCCAATCCGGTGCCTACTAATTTTTGTGCCGGAGTAGCCGGTTACCCCGAAAAACACAGCGAAGCACCCAACCTGGAAATTGACTTGAAGTATTTGAAGATGAAAGTAGACATGGGCGCGCAGTACATTATTACGCAAATGTTTTTCGATAACCAGAAGTATTTCAACTTTGTAAAAGCTTGTCGTGAGTACGGCATCAACGTACCCATTATTCCGGGCATAAAACCGCTTACGGTGAAAAACCAGCTACGCATGCTGCCCAACTTATTCCATATCGATATTCCCAACGATTTAGTACAGGCTATTGATAGCGCTCAAACACCGCAAGCAGTACGCCAAGTTGGGATTGAGTGGGCTACGCAGCAGTGTAAAGAATTAGTACAGTTTGGCGTACCCTGCCTGCATTTTTATACCATGAGTAAATCGGAAGCTACCGCTGCCATCGCCAAAGAGATTTTTTAACAATTTTCTTGGGAGCACAGTAGGTTGGTGAAGACACCAACCAAGGCGTTGGCTTTTTTAAATTTATTTCGAAATAACACTACAAAAGGCAGGTATCCATCAGAATACCTGCCTTTTCGTTTTAAAGGCAAACTCTATTACTTCCAATTTGGCCAAATACAGTAGCTACGAGCAATTGACACCAGTTTGGCTGTTGAGGGCCTTCTAAGGTTTCGGTTCTGCGCAGCAGAATTCCGACGTCAGGAGGAAAGGAAGCTTAGACCAGCCCGAAAGAGCCAAACGAGGCCCGCCGGGCAGGAGGCAAACTCAGCCGTATCAAGTTAGATAGCACCCGAGCATGGAGACTTGAAAAGGCTCCAAAGACAAGCAGCGCCAAATAGATATTTCTTCTTATAACTTCTCACTTAAATAATAAGTACTCGATAAATACACCCTTACGCGAGCAAATTAATCATGCTGCAAAACTTTATCAACCGCGCAATACCATCTGTAGAATTAATCAGGCAACTGGGGCCATTTATATTGGGCTACGTATTGGTAGTTGCGCTTTTGGTTTCTTATTTAAAAAAACAGCACCAGGTTCGTACGGCTTACACCCGCAAAATATTCCATTTTTTAATTTTTTCTACCGCCAGTATTTTTCAGGTAAAGTATGGTTTACCGGCCGTTATTTTGTTTGGCAGCATTGTAAGTTTGTTTGTACTGTTTGCGGTTGTGCAAGGCGAGGACTTCTCTTTTTACGAAGTAATGGCCCGGGAATCGGACCGGCCGCATCGCACTTTATTTATTCTTATTCCTTTACTAACTACTGCTTTAGGGGGCGTGCTAGCTAACCTCTTTTTTTTAAAATTTGCTTTTGTTGGGTATTTAGTAGGGGGCTGGGGCGATGCCGTAGGGGAGCCCGTAGGCTCGCGGTGGGGCAAACACCGCTACCAGGTACCCTCGTTGCTCGGCGTAAAAGCTACCCGCAGTGTAGAAGGTTCGGCAGCCGTGGCCGGTGTGAGCATTGTAGTGGCTTTTCTGGGCCTTTATTTTATTGGCTATCCGTGGCCGGATTCTTTAAAAACTGCGCTCGTTTGCGGATTAGGCGGAGCCGCCGTTGAATCGGTCAGCAACCACGGACTCGATAATTTAACCATGCAGCTCACAGCGGCTGGTCTGGCTTACTGGCTCCTGGCCTAGAATTACCTGTTTACAAAAGACGCAGGTTGCTTCTATTCAAAAATTTTAAAAAATCAGTATAAACCGCAGTTACGCGCTTAAGCTTTCTAACAGAATAATTACTATACTTGTACCCGTTCATTGTTTTTTGACCAAATCTTAGTAAGCAATTGATTTGCTCACACTTAAAAACTTGCTCATTTTTTAAATTTCTACACTTTTAATCGTATGCGTACATTGCACTCTTTTTTACTACTGGCTTTTGCTGGTATTTTAATTGTTTCTGGTTGTAAATCTGGTTCTGGGGCTCAATCCTCTGCGGGTAATTCGGCTACTCCGGCGGCTCGCGATACCCGGATTTTTGAAATGCGGGTTTATTACGCGCACCCCGGTAAATTAGCCGACCTCGAAAACCGCTTCCGGACCAATACTACCCGGATTTTTGAAAAACACGGCATGACCAATATTGGCTATTGGTTACCGCTGGAGAATCCGGATAACAAATTAATTTATATTTTGGCTTACCCCAACCGCGAAGCGCGCGATGCTTCCTGGCAAGCTTTCGGCTCTGATCCGGAGTGGAAAGCAGTAGCTTCTAAATCCGAAGAAAACGGTAAACTGGTAGCCAAAGTAGACCAGTTATTTATGGAAACGACCGATTATTCGCCGGCTATTACATTAAAGCAAGCTAGCCCGGAGCGTACTTTTGAGCTGCGTACCTATACCACTACTCCTAATAACTTAGTGAATCTAGATGCTCGCTTCCGGGATCACACTATGGGTTTATTTAGTAAATACGGCATGGAAAACATTGTTTACTTTCATCCGGTAGCCGGTCAGCCGGGCGCTGATAACACCTTGGTTTACATTTTAGCGCATAAAAGCCAGGAAGCTGGTTTGGCTTCATTTGAAGCCTTCCGGAACGATCCGGAATGGATAAAAGTAAAAGCAGCTTCCGAAGTAAAAGGCGGCGGCTCTTTAACCACCAAAGTAGAATCGGTTTACATGAAACCTACCGATTACTCTCCTATCAAATAATTAAAAAATTACCATCTGGTATAGACATTTCTCTAGTCAGATTTAAATTTTCAGCACTTACTCTCCTCGGGTAAGTGCTTTTTATTTTATCCACCCAACATTTATTTAAATTTTGAATTTTTAAAATTTTGTCAATTTACTATGCAACAAATAGCTTCAGCCAGGTGCAAGTATTGACGCTAAACTGTTTGAGCGTTCAGCGAGTTTTTAGCGTCTTGACTTTTTTGGTTCTGGGGGTAGGGGCCCTCTTACTTTGTGTCAAGACAAAAAGAACAGAACCTCAACAATGAAACAACTTCAATTGGCAATCAAAGCTAGGACAGTGGCTATGCGAACGAGAATTTGAAAGTCACGGAAGTAACTTCCGCGCCATAGTAGGCGCCATAGTAGGTAACCATAAAACTAATTCCGCTGCTTACTAGCCAGAAGCCTCCAAAAATAAAAAAAATTAAAAATTAAATGGTTTAGCAATCCAGTTCCAAAGACAATGATAAAAATCATTTCTAATATAAAAGAAACCTAATATTTTACCATTCAGAAGTAAATATTATTACATTTGAAGTGCTATAGTAAATAAGCAGTACCTTTTAGGTAGCAAAATGCGTATGCCATTACCATTGAAAAGCTGCTTTCACTTATAAACTGTTCTTTTCTGATATGCCAATAGCTGACCAAGAATCTGTAAAAAACTTTTTAACGGAACTTCTTACCCGCGCCACTACGCCTCAAGGAATAACCTGGCTCGAAAAACAATTAGCCGAAGCGCAAACCGAAAGCAAATTTTTTCAGGCTTTTAGTATGGCACCCCGTTTTGTCGGGAAAAAGAAATTAGAAATTACCGAGGCCGATCTGGCCGCTGCCGAGGCTTTACGTCCGGGTTTTAACCCCCAAGGTTGGACCGCCGACCAAGCCGCTCGTACTTTATTAGCGTTGTCGTTGCCGCACCAATCGCCGGAAGAATACGTAAGAACGCTGGATAAACTGTTTGCCACTGCCGACGTAAACGAATTGGTAGCTCTATACGCCGCTTTGCCCATTTTACCGTACCCGGAAAAACATATTCCAAGAATAGCGGAAGGCGTGCGCACCAACATGACTTTGGTTTTTGAAGCCGTAGCGCTGCAGAACCCGTATCCGCACGATTATTTGCCCGAAGAAGCCTGGAACCAGTTGGTATTAAAATCGATATTTACCAGCCGGCCTTTGTACCGCATTTATGGTTTAGAAAATCGTCGGAATTTAAAATTAGCGCAAACGCTGTCGGATTTTGCTCATGAACGCTGGGCGGCTGGTCGTACGCTAAGCCCGGAAGTTTGGCGCAACGTAGGACCGTTTGTAGATGAATCTATTTGGCCCGATATTCAGAAATTGTTCACCCAACCCAACGAACTGGAACAACAAGCCGCTGCCCTGGTATGCGCCGAAAGCAATTACCCGGAAGCGAAAACCATGCTCGACACGGTGCCCGATTTAAAAGCCAAAATTGCCAGCGATGAACTTACCTGGGATACCATTGGCGAAGCCGTAGCTGCGCAAACTGTATAAGTTTTGTTCGTTGCTCGTTATTGGTTGTTCGTTTTTAGGTTTATAAATCCAAACATTCATTGAAAATAAACGACTAATTTATCTTCGTCTAAGTACTTAATTTTAAATTTTGAGATAAAATACTGGTTATTTTATCCTATATGTATCTATAAATCATCTTTATAATCTAAATAAAATGAATACTACTAGTCCTTTCCCGCTGATTGACCCCCACGTACACATGACCTCACGGACTACCGATGATTACGAAGCCATGCGCCGGGCCGGAATTGTAGCGATTATTGAACCGGCTTTCTGGATGGGGCAACCACGTACCGAAGCAGGAACTTTTAAAGATTATTACAGCCACCTGATTGGATTTGAGCGTTTCCGGTCGAGCCAGTTTGGCATTAAACATTACTGCACCATTGGTTTAAATTCCAAAGAAGCCAATAACGAGCCTTTGGCCGAACAGGTAATGGAATTGCTGCCCCTTTACGTAGCGAAAGAAGGAGTAGTAGGCGTGGGCGAAATTGGTTACGACGACCAAACTGCCGCCGAAGATAAATACTACCGCCTGCAGCTCGAAATTGCCAAAGAAGTAAACCTGCCGGTACAAATTCATACGCCGCACCGCGACAAGAAAAAAGGCACCCTGCGCAGCATGGAAGTAGCCCTGGAGCACGGCATTGATCCCGGCATGGTAATCGTGGATCACAACAACGAAGAAACCGTGAAAGATGTGCTGGACCGGGGTTTCTGGGCGGCCTTTACTATTTACCCGCACACCAAAATGGGTAACGAGCGCATGGTAGAAATTGTAAAACAATACGGCCCCGAAAGAATCATGATTAACTCGGCAGCCGACTGGGGTATTAGTGATCCGTTGGCGGTACCTAAAACGGTAGCCTTAATGTTAGAGCGCGGCATACCCGAAGACCAGGTACGTTTGGTAAGTTACGGCAATGCCTTAGCGGCATTCGGCCAAAGCGGACAAATGCCGGAAAGTGACTGGCTCGAAGCCCAACCCATTGACCAAAGCCAGAAGTTTTCGGGAAGCTCAATTTTACGCGGAGGCCAAACGCCGCGTATTGATGAAGCTAACACCCCTACTTCTAACATCATCCGCTAAGCCAGGTAATAAGTTTTATGTTGTAAGTATTCAATTTTTTTAAATAAACTTCATACTTACATAAAGCTTATTATGAATTTACGCTAGCCGGAATAGGGTAAACGTAAAACTTATTACTTAGAACTTAGAACCTATTACTTAGAACGTACTACCTTCTTACTCTTTTCGCTTATGAACCGCATTTTTGCGCATTTGGTGCTTATGCGCCCGGCTAATATTGTTACCGCTGTGGCAGATATTCTGGCGGGTTTTGCCGCGGCCGGCGCCGTACGCCTGATTCAGCAAGAAGTTGGTTCGGCTTACGGTTCTTTGTACCACCCGCTGGCTTCGGATTTAGGCTGGTTGGTTTTATCTACCATTGGTTTATACGGCGGCGGGGTAGTTTTTAACGATGTTTTTGATGCAGATTTAGATAAAGTAGAGCGCCCGGAGCGACCCATTCCCAGTGGGGCAGCCTCAAAAGCCAGCGCTACTACGCTGGGTGCTTTATTACTTATTCTTGGCATTGGGGCAGCTTTTATCGTGTCTGCTACCAGCGGTATTATTGCGGTAGTGGTGGCGGCTCTGGCTTTATTGTACGATGCCTGGGGCAAACACCAGGGTTTTCTTGGGCCGATTAACATGGGCGCTTGCCGGGGCGGCAATTTACTGTTGGGCATGAGCGCTATTACGGCCAGCCTGGAGCATTATTGGTACCTGGCCTTTATTCCGATTGTGTACATTGCCAACATTACCGTCATTAGTCGGGGCGAAGTGCACGGCGGTAGCCGGCCTATTTTGCAGGCTGCGGTGGCTTTATACGTGCTGGTGTTTTTAAGTATTGGCGCCCTTACGTTTTTACCCCACTTTTCTATAGTAACGGCCTTGCCTTTTGCCTTGCTTTTTGCTTACTTGATCATGCTGCCCTTGTTAAAAGCGGTAAAAACCTTGCAGCCCAAAGAAATACGTTTAGCGGTAAAAGCGGGCGTATTATCTTTAATTATCCTGGATGCTACGTTAGCGGCAGGTTTTGCGGGTTGGTTATACGGACTGGCAGTATTATTGCTTTTTCCGGTATCGCGGTTTATGGCTAAACAATTTGCGGTTACTTAACTGTAAACCTGTAGCGGTTGTTAGCAGATTAAAATTTAATTAAAAAACGTTTCCTATAAAACCACTTTTTTATTTTTAAATTTGTTATCTGTACAATAACAAGCCGTTAAGCAAACGGCATTTTTTAGAATTTTTATTCATGCAGATATACCCCATTCAGCAAACATTTCAGGTAACGTATAATTATACCGTCCATTTTACCGAAAACCTATTTTCACTCCGGAACCCCTTATTGCGCGATGTAATTGCCGCCGGTGGGGGCGATGGCCGGAAGGTTTTATTTGTCCTGGATCACCACGTAGCCGAAGCACTGCCTACGCTAATTTCCGATATTAAAAATTATACGTCGCAATACGCCGACGTTTTACAGCTTGCTGCCGAGCCCATGGTTATTCCGGGAGGTGAGCAATGTAAAAACGATCCGATTTACACCGAACAGGTAATTGATGCCATTAACGAAAAAGGCATTGACCGGCATTCGTACGTACTGGCCATTGGTGGTGGCGCTTTGTTAGATATGGTGGGTTATGCTTGCGGAATTGCGCACCGGGGTATCCGTCACATTCGCATTCCTACTACGGTATTATCGCAAAACGACTCGGGAGTGGGGGTAAAAAATAGCATTAATGCCTACGGTAAAAAGAACTTCCTAGGCACCTTTACCCCGCCTTTCGCCGTAATCAACGACTTTCATTTTCTACGGACTTTAACGCACCGCGAGTGGCGGGCCGGTATTGCCGAAGCTATAAAAGTATCGCTCATTAAAGACGCGGAATTTTTTAAATTTATTCAGGAAAATACGCACAAACTGGCCGAGCGCGACATGCCCGCCATGCAGTATCTGATTCATCGGTGCGCCGAAATGCACGTGCAGCACATTGCCAGCGGCGACCCCTTCGAGAAAGGTTCTTCCCGCCCCTTGGATTTTGGTCATTGGTCGGCGCATAAAATGGAGCAGTTAAGTAATTACCGCATTCGCCACGGCGAAGCCGTAGCCATGGGCATTGCCCTGGACTCGACGTATTCGTATTTAAAAGGCATGCTTACGGAGGAGGAATTAAAGCAAATTCTGGAAGTAATTACCGGTGTTGGCTTTGAGTTATTTGCGCCCGAAATGCTTTCGCACCTCGAAGACGATACCCATCCTAAAAGTTTACTACGGGGTTTACAGGAGTTCCGCGAACACTTAGGCGGTCAGTTAACGATTATGCTGCTGGCTAAAATCGGTAAAGGCGTGGAAGTACACGAGATCGATAACGAATTAATGATTGCGGCCATCGAGCAACTACGCCACCACGCCGAGGCTACTGTTTAGATAAATTTTTTAACTTTTATAAAGCTGGTTAAGCATTGTCCGAAGCTTGGAGATGTTTAACCAGCTTTTTTATTTGTTTTCTTTGTGATTACAGATATTTAAACAAGCAAATAAAACCAAGCAATTTACTTAAAGGAAGATTGACTTTATAGTTGCTAATGATTTTTGATATCTGCAAAACCCATAATACTGTAAGGATTTTGCAGATACAGTATTAGGCACATTTATTTTATTATTTTTAGTTCTTCCGGATTCCTTCTGCTATCAAAGACAGTAATCACTTCAACCAATTCGTCTGATAATTTGTAAAATATGAGGTAATTTCCGGATACTGTAACCCGTACATTTTCAGTATCTGTAGCACGACCTAAGTAGTTATGAGTAGCAATATATTTTACAGTTTCTCTAAATTGATACGCAAGTTTTTGGCTATACTTTTTATTGCCGGTTCTTTCAAACCAATAGGTTAAAATTTCTCTGCGATCATCTTTGGCTTGAATGGTCCAAACTATTTTCTTAACCATTCATCTTCTTCTTTCTCTAAATCTTCATTACTAATTATTTGTCCGTTATCGAGCTGAGTTAAGCCAATTTTTACTTTTTGTTTTTGTTCTTCTGTTAGCTTATAAATGCCAGCAGTTGCTTTATTAGTATCAAGAATAGTTTTTATCGCCTGAAGAAAGTTTTCATCTTCAATTTCCGATATTTTGTCAATAACTAAATTTTTAAGTTGTTCCGTACTCATAACATCTTTCTTTTTACTAAAATAACGATTTCGTCTTAATCTTGTTATTGTATTCTTAAACTTGTGGTTAACGACTGCTAAAACGAAAAAACAAAATTTTAAAATTACTTAGCCTTTTTTGCGCCGGACTGAAATATTTGATCCATTAAAACCCATTTTTCGCCTTCTTTGGCCCAAGGCAAAGGCACCTGGTATTTCCACATGAGTTTTTCCCATTCCTGAACTTTCGGGATCATAGCATCCAAAGCAGCTTTTTTCTCAAAGGTAAAATCATCGTCCGTGTCCATGATCATGAACATGCGGTTACCGGTGCGGTAAATCTGCAGATTGATAATGCCGGCATCTATATCGTTTTTCGTTACTTCGGGCCAGTCGTTACTGGGGCTGTGGTGATTTTCGTATTCCCGAATTAATTCCGGATCATCTACTAAGTCGAGGGCAAAGCAAAATCGCTGCATATTCTTGAAGGGGGGTTAAATTCTGATTAATTTTTAAAAAATTGGTTAAACGCCTTAATGGTTTGTTGGGCGGCTTCGTCCGGATTAGGCCAGGGAAAAGCTTCGGCGGATAAATAACCTTCGTAGTTGATATCTTTTAAAGCTGCTGCAATTTCCAGTACGGCGGTATGGCCAAAACCCATTGGGTGCCGGTTACTATCGGCCAAGTGAATGTGCCCAATAGCGACTCCGTTCTTCCGGATGCTTTCGGGCAAAGAGCTTTCCTCAATGTTCATGTGAAACAAATCGGCTAATAATTTTACGTTCCGAGTTTTTAAAGAATTTAAAAATTCGGTGCCATCGTTTAAATTATTAATCAAATTGGTTTCGTACCGGTTGAGCGGTTCGTAAATTAAGTTTACTTCATTGCTTTCGGCTATTTTTCCTAAAGAAGTCAAGCCTTCTGCCAGCCATTCCAACGTTTGGGACCGATCTCCGCCTGGCGCTACATTGCCCTGCATGGAACCAATAATAGCAGGCGCTTTAAACTTTGCCCCAAACAAAATCATATCCGAGATAAAAGCAACGGCTTGTTTTCGGATTTCCGGATTGGGATCGGTTAAGGTAAGCCCCTGAATAACCTTGCCGGCACCGGTTCCTACCGCCGCTAAATTTAAGTTAGAACGTTCCAGTAATTGAGTTAAAGCTGTTGAATCTACAGCATCGGCCGAAGCGGTGAAAAACTCTATCGCATCAAACCCTAACTGAGCTGCTTTTGTAACGCTAGCCTCTAAATTTTCCCAATATATCCAGGGTCCGGTTTTTATTTGCGGAACAAGGGCAATGGTAACGGCAGATTTTATCATGAAGTAGTAAGTTCTATGTTATAAGGGATAGATTTATGAAATACAAAGTATCAGGACAAAATAAAAGTAGGCTATTTATTATAACATTCTATTAACAGTTAATGATAGAATAACTTATTACTTATGGCCTAAAACTTACCACTTAATTACCGGTCAAAGTCTACCATTATTTTAGTAATAGGTCCCGGATTTTCCGACCAAGCTGCTAAGGCCGCGCCAGCTTCATCAATGGAAACTGTTTTTGAAATAACGGCATCTACCGGGAATTTACCGGATTCCAGGTAACTGATTACTTCCGGGAACTCGCCCAGGCAATTACGGGAACCCAGAATTTCGATTTCTTTTCGTACGAAAACGCCCGTATTAAATTCGGCTGGCTTTTTGGCGTAACCAATGCAAACTACCCGGCCCGTATAGGCTACCTCTTCCACCGCTGCCCGATACGTTTGCGGACTTCCCACCGCTTCTATAATAACATCGGGGCCGTCGCCATCGGTAATCTCATTTAAAGCTTCGTGTAAATCTACCTTGGTGGTGTTGATGGTATGCGCTACGCCAATCATTTTGGCAATTTCCATTTTAGAGTCGTCGATATCGATGGCAATTACTTTGGCACCCCGGTTAACGGAAGCGGCAAGAGCGCCCATGCCCACAATGCCGCAGCCAATAACGGCTACGGTATCTTTTTCGGAAACCCTTCCGCGAACCGCTGCGTGAAACCCAACGGTAAGCGGTTCCACTAAAGCCAGTTCCCGAAGCGATAATTTATCGGAAGTAAACAGGTTTTTCCAGTGAATAGCGATGTAGTCCGTCATGGCACCCGGTCGGCGAACACCCATGGTTTTATTATCCTGGCAGGCATTAGGACGGCCTTTCCGGCACGACACGCAGGTACCGCAATTTAGGTAAGGATAAACCGTAACGCGCATGCCAGGCTTAAACTCTGTCGGCACCTGGCTGCCTACCTGCTCAATCGTGGCTCCTACTTCGTGCCCCAGAATATTCGGGTACTCCTGCAATTCAAATAAGCCCCGAAAACCATTCAAATCGCCGCCGCAGAAACCAACCATACCAATCCGCAACAAAACTTCTTCGGGTGCCGGGGTTACGGGTTCAGTGGTTCTAACTTCGGTTTTACCGGGTTCTACTAAATATAAAGCCTTCATGTAAGCAAGTAGTAAGTTGTAAGTATAAGGTTATAAGTTTGTTAAAGCGTATTTCCGCGCAAAGCAGAGTAGCTATTACTTAACCTGATTTTTAAATTTTTTAAATTCCCGAAGATGGTTTTGGAATATTATTTTCCGGTTTACCTTCAAACCACATCTGATTTTTAAGGGGAGTTACTATTTTTAAAATTTCCGTCATTAAGTCAGCCGGAATCTCTAAATCCAAAGCCTTTATGTTCTGTTCTACGTGCTTCGCCTCCCACATGCCCACAATGGTCGTGGCGATATCCGGATGATCTACGGCGTATTTAATCGCCACATCGCTTAATCTCACGCCATAACTTTCGCACAATTGTAGTAACTGGGGCTGTACGTCTTTCACAGCTTGCGGCGAGCGGTGCCAATCGGGCAAAGGCGCATCCGATAAAATTCGTTGCATAAGCGGGGCGGCATTCATTAAGCCAAAGTTTTTTTCTTTGGAAAGCGGCACTAACTCGTCGTTAATTTCATCTTCTAGCAAATTATAGTGTGCCCACGAAAGCACCGTATCCAGTTCCACTTGCCGGGCAATTTCGGCGAGGTAGCGCACCGGTAAACCGGTTATGCCAATAAAACGGGCTTTGCCCGATTCTTTAATTTTCTGAATGGCCGGGAAAGCTTCGTTTAATATCTGACTTTTATCCACAAACTCAATATCGTGGAGTTGCAAAATATCCACGTAATCGGTTTTAAGCCTTGTCAATGATTCGTCGATGCTTTTAATAATTCGGTTGTAGGAAAAATCGAAATCCTGTAAACCATAACGCCCGCATTTGGTAGCTAAAATTATCTCCTGGCGTTTCCCTTCCAATGCTTTGCCTAATCGTTCTTCGGCCAGGGTTAAACCATAAAAAGGAGAAACATCAAAAAAATTAATACCCTGATCAATGGCGTAATGCACGGCTCTTGCGCCTTCTTTTTCGTCGGCTACATCAAACACGTTACCTAAAGGCGAGGCGCCAAAGCCCAGAACCGATACATTTAAGTTTGTTTTACCAAGTTTGCGATAATTCATAGTTTTCTGGTACAGCGTTGCTGGTTTTCCTAGTATCAATTTTGCCGGCCACTAAGATTTTAAAAAATTTCTTTTTCCGGAGGCCAGTAAAGGCTTCCGAACAGCCGGTAGTGTAGCAAAGAATAATTTTAAAGATAGTTAACTTTTTCCCGACCGAACAAAATTATTTAGCTCTTCTTTTTAGCGAACATATTTCCGGGCTGGTAAAAATATTAGTAGCACACCGACCAATCTTGCTGAGTTTTCTTTAATATTAAGATTTCTTAAAAATAGCTCGTAAATAAACACGAATGAAGACTCTGGTTTGTACCGCTCCCGGCTTTTTAGAATATACAACCGGCCAAAAGCCCGTTTTAACTCCCGGCAACGCCATTATCAAAATTAAACGGATTGGTGTTTGTGGTACCGATTTGCATGCTTTTGAAGGCACTCAACCGTACTTTGAATACCCGCGCATTTTGGGCCACGAGCTGGCGGGCGAGCTGGTAGAGATTGAGGAAGAAACTGATTTTAGAATCGGCGAAGCGGTTACCTTTATTCCGTACTTTAACTGCGGTACCTGCATTGCTTGCCGCCAAGGCAAACCCAATTGCTGCACCACGCTTAAAGTTTGCGGCGTACACGCCCACGGCGGCATGGTAGAGTACTTATCAGTGCCAAAGTCGCATTTGGTACACGGCGAAGGCTTAAGCTTTGACGAGTTAGCTTTAATAGAACCTTTGGCCATTGGTGCGCATGGCATCCGGAGGGCCGCGGTGCAATCCGGCGAATTTGTGTTAATAATAGGCGCTGGCCCCATTGGCCTAGGCACCATGGAATTTGCCCGCATTGCCGGGGCCCAGGTAATTGCCATGGACGTGAACGAAAACCGCCTGCAATTTTGTAAAAACCAGCTGCAAATATCTTACACGATAAATGCCCAAAACCAGGATGTTACGGCGCAATTGTCAGAAATTACCAACGGCGATATGCCCACAGTAGTAATAGATGCCACCGGCAACTTAAAAGCAATAAACAATGCCTTTCAATACCTGGCGCACGGCGGCCGGTACGTACTTATTGGTTTGCAAAAAGGCGACATTAGCTTTAGCCACCCGGAGTTTCATAAACGCGAAACTACCTTAATGAGCAGCCGCAACGCTACCCGGCAAGATTTTGAACACGTTATCTCCAGCTTAAAACAAGGCTTGGTAAACCCGGCGACGTACATTACCCACCGGGTATTATTTAGCGAGGTAAAGACTGAATTTCAAAACTGGCTGAATCCGGCCAATGGCGTTATAAAAGCAATTATTGAGTTGGATTAACCTGCCTTAAAACGCAAAAAATTTAAAAAAATTAACCTTAAACATGCCCGATGCAATTCGTTAAAATTACTTTGTTTGCTTTTCTGGTGGCGCTACTCCCGCTTACGTCCATTTACGCCCAGCAGGATTTAAAACTATGGTACCAGCAACCCGCCACAATCTGGACCGATGCTTTGCCGGTGGGTAATGGCCGGTTAGGCGCCATGGTATACGGCCGGGCGCAGGAAGAACTGATTCATTTAAACGAAGAAACGTTGTGGTCGGGTGGTCCGGCGAATCTCAACCCTAATCCGGAAGCGCCGAAATACTTGCCCCAGATCCGGGAAGCGCTTTTTAAAGAAGATTACAAAACGGCCGCCGAGCTTTGCAAAAAAATGCAGGGCTTGTACACCGAATCGTACCTGCCGCTGGGTGATTTAATTATCAAACATAATTTTACCGCCGAACCCACCGATTATTACCGCGATTTAGATATTGCCAATGCCACGGCTCTAACCCGCTTTAAAATAAATGGTACGCAATACACCCGCGAAATTCTGGCCTCAGCCTCCGATCAGGTAATTCTAATCCGCTTGCGCGCCGATAAAAAGGGCCAGTTGAATTTTGATGCCACTACCAAAAGCTTAATAAATTTTAAAAATGCAGCCGGAGGCCCGAACGAGTTGGTGATGAAAGGCAAAGCGCCCAGCCACGTAGACCCCAATTACGTGAACTACAACCCCGAACCGGTTATCTACAACGCCCAAGACAACTGCCGCGGCATGCGTTACGAACTGCGGCTAAAAGCCAAAAACAAAGATGGTAAAGTTACCGCCGATGCCACCGGCCTGCACGTAACCAACGCCACCGAAGTAGTCCTGTATATCTCGGCCGCCACCAGTTTTAACGGTTTCGATAAATGCCCTGATAAAGACGGCAAAGATGAATCGGCGCTGGCGCAAGGTTACCTCAACAAGGCTTACACCAAAGATTTTGATAGTATCCGCAAAGCGCACGTGAAAGACTACCAAGGTTATTTTAACCGGGTAAGTTTATCGCTCAACAACAACCCGCCGGTAAATACGCCTACCCTGGAGCAGCTCATGCGCTACACCGACGGTGCCTCGGACCCAGCCCTGGAAGCTTTGTATTTTCAATACGGCCGCTATTTACTCATTTCCAGTTCCCGGCCGGGCGGTATTCCGGCTAACTTACAGGGCATCTGGAACCCGATCTTGCGGGCGCCCTGGAGCAGTAATTTTACCACCAACATTAACGTGCAAATGAATTACTGGCCCGCCGAAATGGTAAACCTTTCGGAGCTGCACACGCCGCTGGTCGATTTTATTAAAAACGCAGCGGTTACGGGGAAGCAAACTGCGCAAAACTTTTACCAGGCCAAAGGCTGGGCCGTGCATCACAACTCCGATATCTGGGCCACTTCTAATCCGGTGGGCGATTTAGGAAAAGGCGATCCGTCGTGGGCCAACTGGGCTTTGGGCAGTCCCTGGCTGAGCCAGCATTTGTGGGAGCACTACAGCTACACCAACGACCAGAATTATTTAAAAAATACCGCTTACCCGCTCATGAAAGAGGCCGCGCTTTTTTGCCTGGATTGGCTCGTGGAAGATAAAAATGGCCGCCTGGTAACCGCCCCCGCTTCTTCGCCAGAAAATATTTTCATCGACGATAAAGGCCAGAAAGGCAGCATTTCAATAGCCACCACCATGGACATGGAAATTATCTGGGATTTGTTTACCAACGTAATCGAAGCTTCGGAAAAACTGGGTACCGATGCCGACTTCCGGAAATTAATTATTGATAAACGGGCTAAACTGTTCCCGTTGCAGATTGGCAAAAAAGGCAACTTGCAGGAATGGTACCGCGACTGGGAAGACGAAGATCCGCATCACCGCCACGTGTCGCATTTATTTGGTTTGCACCCCGGTCGCCAGATTTCGCCGATCAACACCCCGGAGTTTGCCAATGCCGCGCGTAAAACTTTAGAAATGCGCGGCGACGAAGGTACCGGCTGGAGCATTGCCTGGAAAATAAACTTCTGGGCCCGCCTGCACGACGGCAATCACGCTTACAAACTCATCCGGAATTTGCTGCGCCTCACCGGGGTAGAAGGCACCAATTACGCCAAAGGCGGCGGTTCTTATTCCAACTTATTCTGCGCCCACCCGCCTTTCCAAATTGATGGTAATTTTGGCGGCGTTTCCGGTATGGGCGAAATGTTGGTACAGAGCCAAGCTGGTTTTATTCATTTATTACCCGCCATTCCAGACGTTTGGAAAGAGGGTAAAGTAACCGGCATGCGCGCCCGCGGTGGTTTTGAAGTAGACATGGAATGGAAAAACAACAAACTGGTAGCTACCACCATCCGCAGCATTAACGGCACCAGCACCCAAGTTCGTTACGGCGATAAAGTAATTGACTTAAACTTAAAACCCGGCCAATCGAAAAAGTTAAACGGCAACCTGGAAGGTTAATAGCAACTTGAAGTAATAAGAATTTGCCTAAAATTTTAAAATTTGAAACTTGTTTTGCTTTTAGAACTACCAAAAACTAAAACTATATTTTGAAAAGATATTGCTTAGCCCTCGACCTGCATGATAACCCGGAGCTGATTGCGCAATACGAGCATTGGCACAAACCCGAAAACTTCCGTCCGGAAATAAAACAAAGCATCCTGGAGGCCGGTATTACCAACATGGAGCTTTACCGCTTCGGCACCCGCTTGTTCATGATTATGGAAACCGACGACACCTTCACCTTCGAACGCAAAGCCGCCTTGGACGCCGCTAACTCCCAGGTTCAGGATTGGGAAAACTTTGTCTGGCAATTTCAAAAACCCGTACCCGGCGCTAAACCTGGCGAGAAATGGGTTTTGATGGACAATATTTTTAAGTTATGATGCTTTGGGAAGCCGCTGGGAAAGTAAATTTTTAAAAACTTATTTTTAGAAATCCACTTTCAAGCAAAGTGGATTCTTTTTTTGTGAATTCTTCGTGCAAAATCTTACGCCCATTCCCCCTTTCCAAATGGAAACTTTTATCTTCTAATTCTATCGCGAGCGTCTACGCTCGTGATGACCATCGTTCGGCCTCTGGCCAGTAGAAATTTAACTGAATTGCTTTTAGGAAATGTCAAATAGTATGCCCGGCCAGAGGCCTACCAAATAGTTAGACACGAGCGGGACGCTCGCGCCAGCGCAAGATATGATAGCAGGCTATTACTTGATAAAGCATCCCTACTGTGTAGCAAAATAGTTTCCTGCTGAATGACACCGTGGGTAGAATTTTAAAAAATTTAAATTTTCCCAACTCACTATGCAACAGATAGCTTTAGCCAGGTGCAAAGTACGACGCTAAACTGTTCGAGCGTTCAGCGAGTTTTTAGCGTCTTGATTTTTTTGGTTCTTTTTGTATCAAGACAAAAAGAACAGAACTTGAGCAATGAAACAACTTCACTTTGAAATCACAGCTATAAAGTGGCTATGCGAACGAGAATCTTTTTGGAATAGCAAGGCACGGAAGTAACTTCCGCGCCATAGTAGAGCCGCTGTTATGCAAACAAGAATCTACTGCAACCCGTGCTTCTGACACATTTGCTGAATAAACGTTAAGCCTTTTTCGGCAATATCCCAAGGTGGGGAAAACTCGCGCCAGACACCGATGGAATTGGCAAAATCCGGATCGTTGCGGGAAAAAGCTTCGATGGTGAGCATGCCCTGGTAATTGATTCCGGCTAAAGCCGAAAAAGCATCATCGAAGTGGATATGGCCATCGCCGGGCGTGCCGCGGTCGTTCTCGCTGATATGCACGTGCACCAGGTAAGGCGCAATGGTTTGAATAGCCTGGGCAAACTTTTTTTCTTCGATGTTGGCGTGGTGGGTATCAAACATAGCCCGTACGTTGGGGTGATCGATTTGCTGCAACAACCGGGAAAGCTGCTCCATAGTATTGCACAAATAACTCTCGAACCGGTTTAGCGCTTCTAAGCCAAAAGTTATTCCGGCTTGCCCGGCGTGTTCCCCGGCGGCGTGCAGTACTTCGGCGGCCCAGCCGTATTCCTGATCTTCGGGCGCATGCAGGGCAAATACCGAGTGCGCCGAGTGTAAAGGGCCACACAAAATTTTGGCACCTAAATCGTGGCTCCGGTCAATCACCCATTTCAAGCGGTCTACTGCTTTTGCCCGCACTTCGGCCGAGTCGCTAATGGGGTTTTCGGCTTTGCCTACCGTAGATACCGTACTTACTGCTAACCCTAAACTCCGGCAATGTTCGCCTACGCGTTGGTAAGCAGCGGCATCCGGGGAGCCTACGTAAAATTCTACGCTATCGTATCCAACTTCTTTTAACCGGTCTACGGTAGGCAAAATCTCATCCGATACTACCGCCGACCAGGCCAACACATTAAATCCAATTTTATTCATAGTTTAAGCTATATAACTGCTAGTAATAACCGGAATAAAGCTTCCGGAAAATGTAAAATTTAAAAAATTATTACTTACTGGCTTGTATACCGTGGTAAGGCGCGTTAATCGCGATTTTACCCGCCCACTTTTTAGGCACTGGCTTACCGGCAGCCCAATGAATGCTATTAATCACTAATCGTTGAACCGGTTCTAAATCAAAATCTTCGGGGTGGCCTAAGGTAGTCATGAAAAATTTACTACCGAACGAATTGGTGCCGGTCCAGGCCACGGGATTCTCAACCGCCTCCTTATCCGGGTTAACGGCGTGGCCCATTAACAGCCAGGTAGAGCCTTTTTTGGGGTAATCGGGCAACACCCGGTACAGCCAGGAACGGGCATGAAAATTAGCCTGCACACCGGTAAGGATGGGGTTCTTCGCTTCCTTGGGAATAATATTGACATCGGTACTGGATTCGTGGCCGTAATGGGTATGTTTGGCAGCCCCGCCCCAACCCGGAGGTGCGTTAAACACCATTTCGCCGAAAGCATTCCATTTTTCCAGTTCGTGCCCTTTGGGGTAGTTAAAGGCGTGGGTAGTAGTCCGGAAGCCAATTACCGGTTTACCGGTTTTTAAATAATTTTCGATATGCTGAAGTTGATCAGCGGGCAAGCGCCGCCAGCGTAAAAAAAACACAGCCACATCGGCGTCTTTTAAAGCTTCTAAGCCCGGAATATTTTCTTCGGAGTTATGGTCCGGTGATGCTTTTAAAACTTTGGTCCGGAAACCGTAATTTTTCTCCAGTTCGGCGGCAATGGCCGGCATGGTTAATTCGCCGCTATACTCGTGGTCTCCGGTTACAAATACAATTAAAGGCTTTTTAGCGCTGCTTTTGGTTTGAGCACAAGCGTAAAAAGTACTTTGAAGCACTACTAACCCAAGAAATAAAACCAGAAATTTTAAAATTTTAAAATTTTTCATAAACCGCTATTAAGTGGTAAATATATTTTGAACTGAGTTATTTAACGCAAGTTGTTTGCAGTATACTTCAAATAACTTGCGTTTTCACTTATTTTTAAACTAAGTTTCCTGAGCTAGCCGGGGCCATTCAGTAAAGCATAATGCGTACTATCCCTTAAGATAGAGTTTGTAACTTCTGGAAGTCAGAGACTTTCGTTTGTCTTTAAAGCACCAGTGACACTTCGCTGCACACTGGTGCTAGTGAAAGTGCTGTTCTTTACTTATCTCCAACTCAGTTAATTTATTACCCGAGTCCTTTCTATCGAACAACGAACAACAAATAACCAACAACGAACACCTACTGCACCCCATTCTCCAGCGGATGTTGCTTGAGTAGCTCGTCCGGCGAATAAAAGCCGGTTTTATCTTTAATGCTGGCTCGTACCATTTTTACTTTGTCGGGGGTTACGGCGGGCGCTTTGTTACCAAAAGAGTTACGTACGTAAGTAATAACCGCGGCTACTTCGTCGTCTTTCAGCATACCGCCAAAAGGTGTCATAGGAACCTGACCGGGGTATTTTTTGCCTTGTACCTCAATAGGGCCGTGCAATCCTTTTAAAACAATTTTAATGATGCGGTCTTCATTACCCAAAACCCAGTTGGTACCGGTTAGCGGCGGAAAGCCAGATGAGGCTAAACCTTTGCCATCGGGTTGGTGGCAGGTGCCGCAAAACCCTTCGCGGGCGTAAATTTCTTTGCCTTTAATTAACAAATCCCGCTCGGCGCCTTTTAAATCCGTTTTAACTACTTCTTCTTTTTTCTGTTCCACTTCGCGGCCATTCAGGTGCGCTACGGCGGTTTCGTGGGCATGGATCATCCAGTTATCCAGGGGCTTTTTAGCGGCTTCGGCCAGAATAGGTAAACCTTTTTCTTTCGTTAACCACGAGGCAGCCACAATGGCTTCTAAACGTACCCGGCCGTGTTCGTCGCGGGCAGCTTGCATTAATAAGTCGGCCTGGTTGGGTACCTGGTGGCCGGTGTAACGCACTACGCGAACCGCCGCGGCCCGGGCGTGGTAATCTTTGGCTTGCAACATTTGCCGTAATAAACCCTGATCTACTTTGTTCATGCCCCAACTTACCCATAAGGCTTCGAGTAAGTGGTGTTCGTATTTCGGATCGTTTTTATCTAGTTTGGCCGTCCAGGTTTTTAAATGCGAAAGCACTTCTTCTACAGGTCGGCCGCGCAACTCCCGGCGGGTACGATAGCGGGTGCGGTATTCAGGTAATTTTAAATTTTCGAGTAATTCGTCGATGCTGGCACCCGCTACTTTAGCCGGTTTCACCAATGGCCGACCCGGATACGTAATGCGGTAAATACGGCCGTGTACGTGGTCGCGCAATGGGTCGCGGGCGTTATGCTGCATGTGCCCAATTAATACATTGTGCCAATCAGCTATGTACAAAGAACCATCCGGGGCAATTTCCATATCTACGGGCCGGAAGTTACGATCTTCGGAAATTAACAAGTCTTGCTTGTGCTTGCTAATATAACCGGTGCCATCGTCTTTTAACGTATGTTGTTTGGTACCTAAAAAGCCAATGGTATTGTTAATAATTAAATCGCCTTGCACATCGTCCGGGAAATGGCGGCTCGAAATAAATTCTAAACCGGAAGTAGGCCGTACGCGGTGCTTGTCTTCAATTAACTGTTCGGATTTGTGGGTAGCTACGCCGTAACGCGATTTTACGCTGCCGGGCATCATCCAGCGTACATCGGGGCTGGAGGTTTCGGCGAAGAAGTTCTGTCCCCAATCATCAAAGGCAATGCCCCAGGGGTTTGGGATAGAAAGCTGGGCGGTACGCTCTAATTGGCGGCGCTGCGGATTATAGCGGTAAAAACCGCCATTGGTCGCCCGCACCGGACCATACGAGGTTTCCACGTTGGTATGCAGGAAAACGCCTTCGCCCATGTAAATAGCACCCGATGGATCTAAAGTGTAAGCATGATGCGCGTGGTGGGTATCGTGGTCGTCGAAACCACTCAGAAGGATTTCCCGAACATCGGCTTTATCGTCGCCGTTAGTATCACGGAATAGCATCAGATTAGTGCCCTGCGAAATATACACGCCTTCCGGTGCTAACTCAAAACCTACCGGTAAATGCAAGCCATCGGCAAAAGTAGTTTGTTTATCGGCTTTGCCATCGTTATTGGTATCTTCCAGGATAATGATTTTATCGTTTGGTTTTTTATCGCCAGGCTTGTAATGGGGGTAAGTAGGCATGGTGGCTACCCACAGACGGCCTTTATTATCGAAAGTGATCTGACAGGGGTTAGCTAAATCGGTGAATTCTTTTTCGGAAGCGAACATTTCGATTTTATAACCGGGCGCTACTTTTAACTTATTTACCGCATCTTGCCCGTACAAATATTCTGTGCTGCCGTTTTTCTCTGGGTTATAGTTGGTAGGTACCGGTGGCAACTCCGAAGTTTTCTGGTCGGCAGCGGCTACATCCATTTTTTGTCCTTTTACCGCTTGCCAAACTGCCTGATCGCGGATATCGGTCATTTCCCGGATTTTCTTTAATTCGGCCGGATAGTTCTGCGGCCCAAAAGGATCGTAGCGTCGGCCATACACGTGCACGCCATTCGGAATTTTTAAATCATTGTGCCACATCCAGTTTTTCTCCATTACAGCGGCGTGTACCAAAGCCCGGTTTTTCTCGTTTTTCACGGCTGTTTTGCCAAAAACCTGATCGGCCAATAGTTTACCGAAGCGGGCGTATCCTTTATCGCTTAACTGCGAACCATCAATGGTTAAAAATTCTTCGGTAGAATCGTACCAACCTTTGGTGGGCGTAAACGCATTTACAAAAAGTACCTTGTTTTTAGCAGCTACTTCTTTCATGGCTTCGGTGTACAAAGCCAGGTTTACGTTTTCTTGTTTGCCGTTGGGCAGATCGTACTTAGCGGAAAGATCTTCGAAAGCAATCGGCGACACTAAAGCTAGTTGCGGCGCGGTTTTACCGTTGTACTTTTGTTTTAAAGTATGTTTCACAAAGGCATCCAGTTCGGCTTTGTAATTTTCCAGTCCTGCTTTGCCTTCAAACGATTCGTTGTAGCCAAAAAAAGCAATGATAATGTCGGCTTTGTGGCGGGTAATCCACTCGTCGGGAGTTTCGTAAAAACCCTGGCTGTCGGAGTTATGCGCCAGTTCGGTTTGAAATTTTTCGGCGCCCGGAAATGCCCACGGCGATACCCGACCGGAATGTGGCCGGAAGCCAGGCGTGTTGCCCCCATCGCACATGTTGCGGATGTACAATTGGTTATCAGGGTAGCGCAACTGCATTTCGGTTTCAAAATGCCCGAAGTCCATCATGCGGGAACCCAGGTTATTGCCCACCAAAATAATATGCGATCCTTTGCTGAGTTTTAAAGGCGTAGAGGTTGACTGGGTAAATTGCAGGGTAAGTAGCGCTATGGCCACCAGCCCCAAACTCGTAAGCACGACCTTAAAACTTCTTTTTTTAATTATTTCCATTTACCAACTTGTTTATCTAAAAATATAAATTCTGATCTGTAGTTGCGCAGAAAACCACTTTTAATTGTAGTAAAATAGCCCAATTAACCCATCCTGCACTGTCCTGTTTTTATTTCGATTAGCTTATAAATCAGGCAGAATAAAAAACCAGGTTGTTGTAAACCGTCCTTATAAATAAATCCGACTGGAAACTGCGAACTACAATTCCCGGCCGGATTATTTAAAAATTTAAGCAAACAGACACCCGTATTTAAATAGTAAACGCTAAGACTTCATTTTTAAGATTTTGATTATTAGCATTTTTTAAAAATATTGATAGCGGCTCTATTTAAATTTATTTTGCCTGGTTACTTAGCAGCTAATAATCTAAATTTTTAATAGCCGGTATTTTGAGTTAGATTTTTATTATTCCGGATTTCGGCGGTTGGTACCGGAAATAAAAGCTCGCGCTCTTTTAACACAGGTCCGTAGGAGAACTGGTGCCCCACGTAGTCGTCGAACTGTTTAGTTTTCACGTTAAAGGCTTTGCGCAGGCGTACCATATCAAACCAGGTTTTGTTCTCGTAACTCAGCTCATGCCATTTTTCGCGCCAGGTAGCTTCCCGGAACTCTTGCTGGCTTAAACCTTGCAGCTCCGGCAATTCGGCCCTTCTTCTAATTTTATTAACAGCTTCGTAGGCTTCGGGGCTAGGCCCGCCAAAGGCTTCGTTAGCGGCTTCGGCATAATTTAACAAAACCTCGGCATACCGCATCAGCATCCAGTTTAAGCCGCTGCTGGTGGTTTCCAATTGGGCTTTCGGGTCAAAAAACTTATAAATAAAGTAACCGCCTAAATTAACACTAGTGTTCCGGTCGCTGCTCAGAGTATACTCGTTAAAGTAAAATTCTTTTTCTTTGGCCCGTTTATCGCCGGGTTCGTAGGTCTGCACAAAATCGGTATTGGCGTAAATAGCCCCGGTTTCGTCGGAGTAAGCAGAAATGCCTTTATTGTACGGGATAATAGAAGTTTGCCAGCCCGACGCCATGATAAACGGCGCAAACTGCACCATTAAAATGTGCTCGCCGGAATTTTCGGTAGCTTCGTTGTGCAAATCGTTGTAATCAGTAAATAAGCTGTAGGCATTCGACGAAATAACTTCCTGGGCTTTATCGGCCGCTTTTTTAAAATATTCGTTGCCTTTCTGTAAGGGGTATCCAGCCATGGTCAGGTACACGCTGGATAATAAAGATTTAATAGCGCCCGTAGTTACTCTACCCGTTTTATCGGTCATCGGCAACCCAGCGGCTTCGGCGGCAACTAGGTCATCTACAATTAATTTATAAATTTCTTCTTCGGTGGCTTTGGGCGGGTACAAGTCTTTAGAAGCTAAATCTACCGGCTCGGTAATTAAAGGCACCGGTCCGAAAATCCGCACCAGGTTATAATAGTAATACGCCCGTAAAAACCGGGCTTCGCCCAATAACTTGGCTTTCTGGCTTTCATCCATGGTAATACCGGGAATTTTGGCAACCGCCAGGTTGGCATTAGCTATGCCCTTGTAGCTGCTGGTCCAGTACGTACCGCCGTACGAATTATCGGAGTTGTTTACCAGATTCCGGACGTTGATGCTGTTCTGCGCCTGACCTAAATCGGTGTTGGCTAAGCCGGTAGCAAATTCCAGCATCATCCAGGGCGCGCCGTTAAAGCCGCCGCCAGTTGTGGATCTTAAATCGGCGTAAATGGCGTTTACAATGCTTTCGGCGTGTTTGGGCTGGGTAAAATACGTATTCTGGGTAAAGTTAGACTTATCGGTTTCTTCCAGGAAATCATTACAGCTCGTGCTTAAGAACAATAACCCAATTCCTAAAAACGACTGATGAATATATTTTTTAACTGTGTTGTTCATAATGAATGTTTTTAGACTAAAATTTTAAAAACCAAGATTAAGACCTACCATAAACACACGGGCTTTCGGGTAATCGTATAAGGCTAAACCTTGGTCGAAGGTACCGCCCGAGGTAGCTACTTCCGGATCATAGCCTTTGTACTTGGTAATCAGGAAGAAATTTTGCATGGAAGCATATACCCGTAAGCGGCTGATGCGCAGTTTCTCGGTAACGCCCGGATTAAAATTATACCCGAGCAGCAAGTTGCGACCCCGGATAAAATCGGCATCCTGCACCCGGTGGCTATCATCGAAAGTATCGTAACCGGCCGGAATCGGACGCCACTGGGCAATGTCGGTATTTTGGTTTTCGGGCGTCCAGGCATTTAATACGGTGGCAAAGCTGTTGGCAATACCCTGGCGGTCTTCGGCGGAGTGCTGCGTGGCCAAAGAAACATCGTTGCCGTACATAAACTGTAAGTCGAAGGTTAAATCAAAGTTTTTATACTTGAAGGTGTTAATCAAGGAGCCAAATCCATCCGGAATACCTTTACCGATAATCACCCGGTCGCGGTCGTTAATCTGGCCGTCGTTGTTTACATCCTGGTATTTTACGTCGCCGGGCAAGCGCAAATATTTAGCCGCTTGGTCGGCTTCGGCGGTGCTCCAGGTGCCCTGGCGTACGTAGCCAAAGAACGAGCCTACCGGTTCTCCTTCGCGGATAATGCCGCGGCCAGAGAAAATATCGTCGCCGCCAGTTAAGGCCAATACTTTGTTTTTGTTGATGGAAATATTAAAAGTGGTGCTCCAGGTAAAATTAGGCCGCGAAATATTTACGGTGTTCAGGCCAATTTCTACGCCCCGGTTCTCCATGCTGCCCACGTTGCGGGTAACGGTAGTATAGCCGCTGCTAGAGGGTACCGGTGCGCTCAACAACATATCGGTGGTTTTTTTGCGGTACACATCCACTTCCAGAGCAATACGGTTGCTAAACAAACCTAACTCCAGACCGACATCTACCTGGTGCGTTTTTTCCCACTGTAAATTTTGGTTGGCTAAACGGCTTACCCCTACCCCAATGGTGCGGGTACCGTTAAAAATTACTTCGTAGTTACCCATCCCGGCTTCGGCCTGGTAGGCATTAATTTCGGAGTTACCCGTTACCCCGTAGCTGGTACGTAATTTTAAATCCGACAACACCGGAACGCCTTTTAGGAAATCTTCTTCGGTTAAGCGCCAGGCTAAAGCAGCCGACGGGAAGAAGGCATACCGGTTTTCGGAACCAAACTTAGAAGAGCCATCGGCCCGACCAGTTAACGTTAGTAAATACTTTTCTTTGATGTTATAATTAATGCGGCCGAAGTAAGAATTTAAACCGTAGGCACTGGTACCGGAAGTGGGCGCCACGGCGGTAGCGCCGGCTCCTAAGTTATTGTAGCCAAAATAATCATCCTGGAAATTCTGCGATTGTGCCCGGGCAGTAAACACATCTACGTGCTGCCACGACAAACCCAATAAGCCGGTAAGTGAATGATTTTCGGATATTTTTTTATTGTAAGTCAGGTAATTTTCGAACTGCCACGAATTGTGCCGCTGGTTTTGCACGTAGGCCACCCCACCCTGATCTTTAGAGATATAATTTAGTTCGCGGCCTCCGTAGTAGTTAATTCCCTGATTGATAATGTTGGTACCCAATACGGTTCTTAGCTCCAGATCCTTGGTTATTTGAATACTGGTATACAAGTTACCCAGGGTATTTTGGGTTTTTAAAATATAGCGACGTTCTGCGCCCACTTGTAAAGGATTATCGCCGCCTTCCATGCCCGGATAATCGGCGTTACCGGCCCAGGTGCCATCGGGGTATCTAATGGGAATAATAGGCAAAGCTTCCACTACCTGGCGCATGAACGTAATACCGCCTTCGCCTTGCAAATCCAGTTGTTTTTCCTGCTGATCGTTGTAACTGAGGGAACCACCCACTTTGAGCCAATTTTTGATCTGGCTATCGAAAACAAACCGGCCGGAATACCGTTTTAGCCACGATTCGCGCATTAAACCATCTTCGTCGCGGTAGCCTAGGTAAGCGCCGAAGCTGGATTTATCGCTGCCGCCGGTAAAAGATAATTGATGGTTTTGGGTAACAGCTTTTTGGGAGGCTTCTTTTTGCCAGTCGGTATCGTACAAAGGCCGGCCGTTGGCATCAAACAATAAAGGATTCGTTCTTTTGGTTTTCGGGTCTACGTATTTGCCGGCTGCCCAACCTTCGGGGTCATATTTTTCAGCGTTCTGGTAAGCGCCTTCTTCTACGCGCAAAAACTCTTCCGAATTTAATAGATCTAATTTCCGGGCCAAAGTACCCACGCTAAAGTACGTGTCGTAGTTTACGCGGCCGCCATCTTTGCTACCCCGCTTGGTGGTTACCAGAATAACGCCGTTTGCCCCCCGGGCACCGTAAATAGCCGTAGCCGAAGCATCTTTGAGTACTTCAATAGAAGCAATATCGTTGGGGTTCATGTAATCGATAGGTGAAGTGCCGTTGCCCAGGTTGGTCACGTTTAAGATAACGCCATCTACTACGTACAGCGGGTTGTTGGTAACACTCACGGAGGTATTTCCCCGGATACGGATATTGGCTGCTCCGCCGGGCCGGCCGGAGTTTACCGATACGTTGGCCCCGGTTACCCGACCGGCTAAAGCCTGGGTTAAGTTAGCCGATGGCCGTTCTTCTAAAGTTTCTGCTTTTACCGACGAAACCGCTCCGGTTACATCTGATTTTCTTTGCGTACCATAACCCACTACAATTACTTCTTCCAGCGCTTTGGTATCTGAAGCTAAGGTAATGTTAATGGTAGTTTTGTTACCAATAGGCACCTCCTGCGATAAGTAGCCCACAAAAGAGGCAATTAAGGTTCCGTTGCCATTGGGCACACTTAAAGAAAAATTACCGCTAGCATCGGTGGTAGTACCATTACTGGTTCCTTTTAATAGAATGGTTACTCCCGGCAAGGGTTCTCCTTTTTCATCGGCTACTTTACCGGTAACCGTAATGGCCTGCGCTAACAAGTCAGAAAGCGAGAGAAAAAGCAGCGGAAGCACCAGAATAAATTTCAACTTCCTAAGTATTGGGTGTTGCATAGACGTGGATTTTATAGGTAAAACGCTTTAATTAAAATTCAGCTAAAGGGCACCGCTCTGCTGCTGATTTACCAGCAGCCCTTATTGGGCGATAACAAGTAATTTTTGAATATTTTAAAATTAGGGGGAAACAAAGGCCTTACTATCCTGCTGTGTCCGGTGTAAAGCGGCAATTTTTTAAATTTTTTAAATTTTCCCGAAACCATTGCTTGGTTTCCAAAGGAATAACTCTTGCAGGCTGAATTCGGCCAAAAGAACTGCGTAAAATTTTTAGAATTATGAATAGCATTTAACCTTTTACCGGCTAGTTTGTGCGTCATTTAGTTAAGAACCTGCCCCACTAACCTGCCTGAGAACAGGAAAGTTAGCAGGAGACCGATACTCCGGACAGGTTTAAGTACCACCCACTTGCAAAACCGCTGCGGTGCTAAAATAAAAAAGGCGGAGCTTTAGCCCCGCCTTTGTATGAAGAATAGAAATAGAATAATTTTTAAAAATTTAGTGCAACTCTGGCACTTGCTTATTTTGTTTACTTTTTCTGTTGTTCCAGGAACGTAAGTAAAGATGCAAACTCTTCGTACGACAAGGCATTGGCTAAGCCCGACGGCATCATGGAAGTTTCGAGTTCTTTGCGCGAAACAATGTCGCTGGCTTTAATGGTAAATACCTCGCCGGCAATATTACGGATTACTACTTTACCAGCCGTTTCTTCCGACACAAAACCGATGTACGTTTTTCCGCCTTTGGTATTAATATTCACGGTAGCAAAACCCTGCGAAATCGATGCATTCGGTTTCAGGATTGATTCGGCAATTTGTTCCCGGTTCATAATAGAGCCAATCTGGCCCATAAAAGGTCCTTTTAAGGTTTCGCCGCGTTTAATGCTGTGGCAGGCAATACAACCTTGCCGGGTAAACAAACCTTTACCCACGTTGGCATCGCCTTTAATCTTAGCCATGGCCAGCATCACATCTTCAATGGACGATTTACCGATCTGGCCTTTCTGGTTCCGGATTTTATCCAGGTCTACTTTTACGGTTTCTTCAGTAACCACCGAATCTTCGCCGCCAAACTCCGTTATGCCTAAACGCATCCGGCCATTTAAATCGGCAAAAGCTTGTTTGCCGGTTTCGTCGGCTTTGTTCCACTCATTTTTTAAAAATTCGGCAATTTTCGGCGAAGCTTCCCAGGTAATACCTTTGTAATACGGGCCGTGGGTATCGGGGCGGGTGCTCCACCACCACGAACCATCGTAAGGCGCTTCTTTTTGGTACAAACGGGCTACGGTAGTCAAAATCTCTTTTTTCCGGTTCGCATCCTGGGTTTGCTGGTACGCCGAAATTAAACCATCTACGGCTTTCGGATCGTGCATATAACGCAAAGTCCAAAGCGCTAAAGTGGCATTATCAGAATTAAGAGCTTTTACACTAGCATCTACAGCATTTAAATTTACGAGAGCCCGTACGGCCAGGTGCGCCGGAATAATAGCGGCATTAGGCGTAGCATGCGGACCTTCGGTGTTTTTAGCCGGAGCTACAAACGAAGCCGGAACTTTGGTTTGCAATAAAGCTTCGGCAACTTCTGGCCGGCCCAAACGGCCCAGACCAATAATAGCAGCTACCTGTACTCTTTCGGATGGATCTTTTAAAGCTTGCAGGAAAGGCGCTGTAGGTACTTTGGCTATAAACTCCTTGCGATCGGCGAGTACTTTTAAAGCCAATTCTTTTACCTGGTTATCCTGGGTTAATTTAACTAAGTCAGGAATCGCTTTTTCACCGGCAAGCTGCGCGTAAGTATACATACCGGCTACACGCGCCTCTAAAGTTTGATTTTTATCTTGGGCAACTTTCCAGGCAGCTTTAGTCGCTTTTTTGGCCGGGCGGGTTAATAGTTCTTGCTGGGCGTACAAACGGGCTACTGCGCTGTTGGACTTCAATAAATTAGCTAGATCGGAGATAGAAGCTTTTTTTAAATCCGGGAAGGCTTTGTAGGTCCAGTTTTGGGGTACTACCCGCACCACGTAGCCTTTGCTGGGGTTACCGGAGTAACCGGCGCCATCCCAGGCGGCTAAATACATCCGGCCAGAGCCATCCACGTCCACATCGGTAATTTGCGGCAGTTTAATAAACTCTTCTTCTTTTTGGGTAAAGCTCGGGCCATCCGGGGTAACCCGGTGAATGTACAACTGGCTCCGGCCCCAATCGGCCATCATGGGCACTTTGTTGTATTTTTCGGGCCAGGTAGGTTCATCCATAAACAAAGAACCGGTACCGGAACCGCCGCCCACATCTACTAAAGCCGGAATAATTTCGTCGGTAAAATGCTTAAATAACACTGGGTAACCGTACTCCCCGGATTGCAGTTGGTGGCTAAAACGGATGTTCCAGCCGCCGCCATCGTTGGTATTATCACGCGTAAAAATGTTCATGTACGGGTCAATGGCGACGTCATAAATATTACGCATACCATGCGAGTACACTTCCATACCGGTACCATCGGGCCGCACCCGCACAATACCGCCGCCCAGCATGGTTAATTTTTTACCAGATTGGTCGGTAGCATTATGGAAACCGAAATCGCCCACGGCAATGTAAATCCAGCCATCAATCCCCATCCGGATGCCGTTGGTAGCGTGGTCGGTGCCACGGCTTTGCAAAAAGTTCGGGTTGCTAATACCTGTAATTAAAGGTTTAGAAGGTCCATCGGCTACCCCATCGCGGTTAGCATCCGTGAAAACGACTAAATCCATACCAGTAGCTTTGCCGCTTTCTTTCGAAAAAGTAGTATGCAGCACATAAACCCGGTCATCGACCACAATAATACCCCGCGGGTTATCTGCCGTTGCAAACGTAGTGTGCTGATCTACCTGGCCGTCGTTGTTACTATCTACCAAACGTACAATGCTGCCTTTGCCCGGCTCTTTTCCCAAAGAACCCATCATATCAACGCCCACGTATACTTCGCCGGTTGGCACTACTGCCAAACAAGCCGGGCTTGGGGTTAAATCGGGACCGGTAAAATTGGTAATTTTTAAATCTTGGGGACCTTCCTGAGCGAAGGCCGCTTTTTGCATTTTTGTACTTTCGGGCTTTTTAGGGAGATCTAGTTCCTGAGAAAGCCCCAACAGGAACAGAAAAGCATAAAACAGATTTAAAGAAATTTTTAACATTTTTAAATTTAATAATTATACCTAATATTCTTACACACACAAAACATCCCACTAATTAACAGCATAAAAATTAACTGACCTAATACCGGAACGATAAACCACAGCTTATAATTTAATTTTCAAATTTTGGAGAGGTTTCTGGTTAATGTGGATGCTTTTAAATTCCAGATTGTAAGAGCAATTACAGGACATAAAATTTTTGAAATTATTTTCATAAATTATTGAAATTTTGAAAAGTTTCATATATTTGAATATGGAATTAGCCGAGGCAAAACAAAAGTTTATTGAAGCATGGGGAAAGTTGGGTTCCGAATGGGGCATTAACCGGACCATGGCCCAGGTACACGCTTTGCTTTTAATTTCACCGGAAGCACTAACCACCGAAGAAGTAATGGAAGCCTTGCACATTTCCCGGGGCAACGCCAACATGACCTTACGGGATTTAATTGATTGGGGCTTAGTAGAAAAACAGCACCGGACTGGCGAACGCAAAGAATACTTTTTTGCGGAAAAGGATACCTGGGTAATTGCCCGGCAAGTAGCCAAAGAAAGAAAAAGAAGAGAACTTGATCCGGTATTAAAAATTCTGGATCAAATAAAAGAAGTACAAGGCGAAGCAACCGATCCGGAATACACCACTTTTAAAAAATCCATTACCGACATCAGCCGTTTGGCACATAATGTTGATAATACCTTACAAACCATGTTGAAAGCCGAAGAAAGCTGGTTCTGGGGCTCTATTTTTAAAATTTTTAAGTAGCCTATATTTTTTAACCTAAACTTTCATTTATTTCTGAAAATTCAATATATACTAATTTAAACTCCAATTTTATGTCTTACTTTATCTTAACCTACGCCGTTTATTTATCCATTAGTATTGCCCTTACTGTTTGGGTTGCTCGGGTTTTATTTAACAATGGCCGCATTTTTCTGGTCGATATATTTCACGGCAACACCGAACTGGCCGACTCCGTGAACAAATTGCTGGTAGTTGGTTTTTACCTGATTAATATTGGGTATATGAGTCTGGCGTTAAAAGAAGCTGGTAATATCCCGAATGTACAAGTAGTAGTGGAGGTTTTAAGCTATAAACTGGGCTGGATTATTTTGATTTTGGGCGGTATGCATTTTTTGAATCTCGCCATCTTTTTTAAACTCCGGAACCGCGCCCAGCAGCAAATAGCACATAAATCTTAACTCATCCGCAACAGCAAGCAATCTTAAATACGACAAATAAACTATCTCTTCTCCTTCTGCTAGCTTAAAAAGCATACTCCAAAAATCTAAAAATTTAAAATTAGGGTTGGCTGGCCTTAAATGCTTGGCTCAGATCCATCCTGAGGAACGCAGTTCTAAATTTTTATTACCACCCACTTAATATTATCTTATTATGGCTAAAATTGTACTGGCCGGAGGTTCTGGTTTCCTCGGGCAAATTCTCAGTGCCCATTTCTTAAGTAAAAATAACGAAGTAATTATTCTCACCCGCCACATTAAAAAGTTTCCATTCAATGTAAAGCAAATTCTCTGGGATGGTAAAAACCTGGGTCCGTGGGTGAACCAACTTGAGAATAGTACCGTGCTAATAAACCTAACGGGTAAAAGTGTGAATTGCCGGTACAACCAAAAGAATAAAAAAGAAATTTTGCTATCGCGCCTGCAATCTACCCAAGTATTAGGCGATGCCATACGGCTCCTGCAACAGCCCCCTCCGTTGTGGATTAACGCGGCCTCTGCTACCATTTACCGCCACGCCGAAGATCGCCCTCAGGATGAATACACCGGCGAACTGGGAATTGGTTTTTCGGTGAACGTTTGCCAGCAATGGGAACAATTATTTTTTACCCAGAACACACCCAACACGCGCAAAATAGGCTTAAGATTAGCCATTGTACTGGGCAAAAATGGGGGAGTAATGCCTTATTTTAAAAATTTAGCCCGACTTGGCTTAGGCGGTAAACAAGGTAACGGGCAGCAATACTTTAGCTGGGTACACGAACAGGATATAATAAGCATTGTAGATTTCTTCATTAACCAAACCAGTCTAGAAGGTGTTTTTAACGTGGCGGCGCCTCAGCCAATAACTAACTCGGCCTTTATGCGCGCGGTACGCCAAGCTTTTGCCGCTCCTTTCGGTTTAAACACTCCCGCCTGGCTGCTGAAAATAGGTGCTTGGTTTATCGGCACCGAAACCGAACTTATCCTGAAAAGCCGATGGGTACTGCCCCGCCGCTTAACCGAAGCTGGTTATCAATTTAAAATAAAGACCATAGAAGCTGCTCTCGCCGCTAGTCGTTAATATTTAATTTAGTGAAGTTTACTTATGACAACTACAAAGGTCAGCCCGAAGTAATGTTCAGTAACATTCAATTAGGAAATGAAAGTAACTATGAGTTGCGTTTTGACAAAAACCTGAAACGTTTTAAAGAATTATTAAAAGGAAAATGGGTTTTTAAAAATTGGACAACAGAAGAATCCGTAGAGGAAGGGCTATCGGCATTTTATTTTATAGAAAATTTTAAACAACAATCCTTATCAACGGAGTACGCCCGCATGGTGCAATATTCTGATTGCATGGTGGATACTACTAGCCAAATATTTTACGAAAGTGGCTAAAAGACCAATGGGAAAGTAATACTCCTGAAGAAAATAGAACTTTAATATAGTTTAAAATATAATATAATACACGTACCAAGGATAGCATTATTCCTAAGCTACTAAACTTTAAATACTTTAAGATTTAATGATATTCTTGAAGAAAGCTTAATTTTGTATTTTAATTATAGTTCTCCAATAAGTAATTATAAGGCAGCATTTAAAAGAATAATTGATTACTTAAATCTTCTCTTCTTCTGTTGTTTTAGTTAGGCCTTCCTTCTCCTTTGCTTTTCTGATAAAATAACGTCTACTGATAGCTAAAATCAGAGCTACTACAATAAGAACAATTAAATTAATATTTTTATCTACTATTAAGTTACTTGTAAAGAACCATATGGTAGCAATATAACATACAAAGTAAATCAAGTTAATTATAATACTTTTAGGCATTGCTAAAGCTTTTTGATACTTAAACCACAATAAAACGAAAGTAAAGTAATAAAAAACATCTCTAGTTATAGAATAAGTCACTTTTATCCCTTCTCATTCTTAAGGAAAGAGTTTTAAAAAATAGATGGTTTATTAAAGTTGCCAACAATAAAATCCATTATCTGCCTTTAGCTATTTTAAAAATTTTAAATTTAGCAACAACACTCCCCAAAACTAGTTCCTAACATCGCCTCTTTTCGTTTTAAAAGAAAGAATTGCTAATTAAAAGAATGGTGCCGTAGTAAGTAATTTACGCACCAAATAAAAAAAGCCTCTTAGCGTTTAAACTAAGAGGCTTTTTAGCTGTAGGGGAAGGAATCGAACCTCCACGGAGTAGTTAGGCGAAAATCAACTTAGAGGTCGATAAAGCTTTATCCTATATATCTCCACCCCCGAGAGAGGAGGGCATGTCTGCCAGTTTCAACACCCTACATTGTGTTATTGTTTATTCAAATATACGAGATAAAATTAATTGCTTCAAAATATTTTAAATATTTTAGTTAAAAATTATGTTATTTTAAATTTATAGTTACTTTTGTTAAAACAAATCAAAAATCGGCGAATTATATGCTCAAAAATTTAGAAATTGACAATACGGATTTAAAAATCCTCTCTCTGCTGATGGAAGACGCGAAAATGGCGTATGCAGATGTAGGAAAAGAAGTGTTTGTTTCGGGCGGTACGGTACACGTACGCATGAAGAAGATGGAACAAATGGGCATTGTAACGGGTACCCAGTTAAAGTTAAATTACGGCAATTTGGGGTACGATGTAAATGCTTTCCTGGGTATTTACCTGCGCAAAAGCTCCATGTATAACGAGGTGTTAGAGCAGCTTCGCCGGATACCCGAAGTAATTAGTGTAAATTACACTACTGGTATTTATAGCATGTTTGCCAAGCTGATCTGCAAAGATACTATGCACCTGAAAAACGTATTAACCGATAAAATTCAGAAAATACCGGGCATTCAGCGTACCGAAACCTTTATTTCTCTGGAAGAAAGTATTAGCCGACCAGTACAATTACTCTAATAAAGGTAGAGCCATATGGTAAAGACTCTGCCATTGCTACACCAAAAAGCGGCATCGGTTACCAGGTAAATTTCCTGCTACGCCGATGCCGCTTTTTATAAAAATTTAAAGTTTTTACTTTAACCGGATATTCAACTCGTTTAATTGCGCTTCCGCAATTGGCGAAGGCGAATCAATCATCATATCTCGGCCGGAATTATTTTTCGGGAAGGCAATAAAATCGCGGATAGAATCAGCTCCACCGAATAAAGAACACAGCCGGTCGAAACCGAAAGCAATGCCGCCGTGTGGCGGTGCGCCGTATTCAAAAGCATTGAGTAAAAACCCAAACTGCTCGCGGGCTTCTTCGTCGGTAAAGCCTAAAAGCTTAAACATTTGCTCCTGCAACGGCCGCTCATGAATCCGGATAGACCCCCCGCCTACTTCTACGCCGTTAATTACCATATCGTAGGCATTAGCGCGTACCGCACCCGGGTTAGTTTCTAATAAACCAAAATCTTCCTGTTTGGGCGAGGTAAACGGATGGTGCATGGCAAAAAACCGCTTCTCGTCTTCGTTGTATTCCAATAACGGAAAATCGAGTACCCACAACGGCGAAAAGGTATTCTTATCGCGTAAGCCCAAGCGTTCGCCCATTTCCAGGCGCAGCTCCGATAATGCTTTGCGGGCTTTATCAGCAGCACCCGCAATAACCAAAATTAAATCACCGGGCTTAGCTGAGAAAGCTTCGGTCCATTGTTGCAAATCCTCTGGAGTAAAGAATTTATCTACCGATGATTTTACCGCGCCATTGGCTTCTACGCGGGCGTAAATTAAACCGGTAGCCCCTAACTGCGGCCGTTTCACGAATTCGGTTAATTCATCGAGCTGCTTGCGGGTGTAAGTAGCGGCCCCAGTTACATTTATTCCAATAATTAATTCTGCTTCGTCGAATACCTTGAATCCTTTGTTCTGTACAAACGAGTTCATTTCCACAAAACGCATATCGAAACGAGTATCGGGCTTGTCGTTGCCGTAATACTTCATAGCATCGGCGTAGGTCATGCGGGGCAGTTCGGTAATTTCTATGCCGCGCACGGTTTTAAACAAATGCTTTACTAAGCCTTCAAACGTATTTAAAATATCTTCCTGGTTTACAAAAGAAAGCTCGCAGTCTATTTGCGTAAATTCGGGTTGGCGGTCGGCGCGTAAATCTTCGTCGCGGAAGCATTTTACAATTTGAAAATACTTATCGAAACCCGACACCATTAACAATTGCTTAAACGTTTGCGGCGACTGCGGCAAAGCGTAAAACTCGCCGGGGTTCATGCGGCTGGGCACCACAAAGTCGCGGGCGCCTTCGGGCGTAGATTTAATTAAAACGGGGGTTTCTACTTCAATAAACTGCAAGCCATCCAGGTACGCGCGGGTTTGCTGCATCATGCGGTGGCGCAGTTCCAGGTTTTTACGCACACTAGCGCGGCGTAAATCCAGGTAACGGTATTTCATGCGCAGGTCGTCGCCGCCGTCGGTATCGTCTTCAATTAAAAAAGGCGGTAGTTTAGCCGGGTTCAGAATAGTTAATTCCTGCAGTTGAATTTCTATGTCGCCGGTGGGTAATTTATCGTTTTTCGAAATACGCTCCAGTACTTTACCGGTGGCTTTTATCACGAACTCGCGCCCTAATTGCCGCGCCTGGGTAATAACCTCGGTAGCGGTAACGCCTTCTTCGAGTTTTAACTGGGTAATGCCGTACCGGTCCCGGAGGTCAATCCAGAGCATACCGCCTTTATCGCGGGTTCGTTGCACCCAGCCCGTGAGCGTTACTTCCTGCCCTACGTTCCCTAATCTTAATTCACCACATGTATGTGTTCTAAGCATATAAAATTCTGATTAATATTTACAATAAGCGGCCCTCTGGTAGCCAGTTAAGGGTTTTACCCCAGCTACTAAATTACCCGTTTTAGCTTGTAAAAATGTTGAGGGGCAAACTTAAAAAAAATAAGCAATCCCGCCAAAGTAAGTATTATAATCTGGGGCAAACTACACTTACCAAAAGGCTATTTTGTTTTAAATACTAATTTAATTTCAGCGGCTTAAAATAAGAGCGCCCGAAGGTATCGGGCGCAGCGATGAATTTACCGGAAACAGCATGGCATTAAAGAAATAATCCGCAACAACCTGTACCGGGCAATCTAATTAAAAATAAGCAAGAGAGGAAATACGAATTTTTAAAAAAAATTATTTTAAGGTAGCAATTCTGCTGGAAGCGGCTTTGTATTGTTCGTACTCTGGAGACGAAGCGTAGATATTGGCCTTCTTGGCTACTTTTTCTTCTTCGGCGTTATGATTTAGTATTAAGAGTAAACAAACAAAAGCAATAATATGAAACAATAAAGAGGTTAAGCTGTAAAGTTCTTTTTTTTGTCTGGCATTCAATCTTTTCATAGTTAGCAACGGCAAATAAAAAATTTAGATATCAACGTCAAGACCCTACCCATGCATCCTTAGTTGCACGCCCGAATAAATTTATTTACTTTTTTTTGCAGTAATAATAGTTGATGATTTAAATCAAGTTTTAGTACTACTTAAAAACAAAAAGGTTTAATTTATTTTAACCAGTGCCCAAAGGTAGTATTTCTAAGAGTACAGAACCAGCTATTTTTCATTTTTCTTAAAAATCAAGCCTTATTACCAAAAAATATTAAAAATTTCATGTATATATTTTTTAAAATTTCAATGAGGCTACAGCAGCTTTTTTAGTACGTAAAGAACTCAACCATTAGCCAAGTTTTAAGTCTGCAGAGCTGCTAACAGAATACATGATAAAGCAACTAACCCTTAAGCCACTTTGTTTATAGGAACACCCCAAAGTAACTACCGCTGTTTTAATAAAAGAAGCTGCTTACCTTTGGGTTAATTATTACATCGCTTATGAAATACATTTTGCTTATTGGAATTTTATTTATTGGCTTAAGCAGCTTTAAACCGGGCAAATTAAAACCCGTTAAAATCGCTAAAAACATAACCACGTCGTTGCCTACGGATTTTGGCGTAATGCCCGACGAACTGATTGCCAGCCGGTACCCGGCGCCCCGCAAACCCATTGCGGCTTATACCGGTTACAACGGGCAGGTAGATTTAGTGGTAACCGAAAAACCATCTACTTTTTCAAAAAAAGATTTACCGCTGTTACAAAAGTTTTACAAACCTGCCATTTTAAGCATGTACTCCGAGGTACAGTTTATCCGGGAAGAGGTAAACACCATTAATGGCCGCGAATTTTTAATTTTTGAGTTTGTTTCGGCGGTGAAAGATGATGACAAGAAAAAAAACAAGCTGGCCCCGATCCGGAAATACACCATTGTGCAGTACACCATCGAGAACGATAAACTCCTGATTTTTACTTTTAACTGCCCGGTTAATTTAAAAGCAGAGTGGCAAGGTACGGCCAATAAAATAATGCGGTCTATTAAAATAACTTAAAAAAGTAAAACAAAATACTACTCAATCAGTTAAAATTACCACGTTCCAGGTTTTAACTATTTAAATTATTTAGCGTGCTTTCGGTATTTAGCGACGAACATTTTATGAAAGAAGCGTACAAACAAGCCCAGTACGCTTTAGAAGAAGGTGAAATTCCGATTGGCGCGGTGGTAGTTAGCCAGAACAAAATAATAGCCCGCGCCTACAACCAAACCGAAAAATTAAACGATGTAACGGCCCACGCCGAAATACTGGCAATTACGGCCGCTGCAAATTATTTAGGTAATAAATATTTACACGAGTGCACTTTGTACGTAACCGTAGAACCGTGTGTGATGTGTGCCGGAGCCAGTTACTGGGCCCAGGTAAAACGGGTAGTATTTGGCACCACCGATCCCAAAAGAGGTTTCCGGCGGTTTGGCAGTAATTTATTACATCCTAAAACCGAAATGGAAAGTGGCATAATGGCCCACGAGTGCGCTAACCTGATGACGGAGTTTTTTTTGAATAAACGAAATTAGCGGCTATATTTGGCCGCCCACATACGTAAAACAAAATACGTTTTTTTAAATTATCTAACCTTAAAATCCGATAAAACTATGGCTTTCGAATTACCGCAATTACCGTATGCCTACGATGCCCTGGAACCCCATATTGATAAGCAGACTATGGAAATCCACCATACGAAGCACCACCAGGCTTATACTACTAACCTGAACAATGCCATTCAGGGAACTGATTTGGAAGGTAAATCCATTGAAGAAATTTTACAGAATGTAAGCAAAGCTCCAGCCGCAGTACGCAACAACGGCGGGGGTTTCTACAACCACAACCTGTTCTGGACCATTCTGGCACCTAATGCCGGCGGCGAGCCAACCGGCGCCATTGCCGAGGCCATTACCAGTTCTTTTGGTTCTTACGAAAAATTTAAAGACGAATTTACGAAAGCGGCTACTACCCGTTTTGGATCTGGCTGGGCCTGGCTTTGCAAAATGGATGGCGGCAATTTACAAATTTGCTCTACCGCTAACCAAGACAGCCCTTTAATGGACGTAGAAAGCAACTGTGGGGGTTTTCCGCTGTTGGGCTTAGACGTTTGGGAACATGCTTATTATTTAAAATACCAAAACCGCCGGCCCGAGTACATTACGGCTTTCTTTAACCTGATTAACTGGGACGAAGTAAACCGCCGGTTCGCGCAGGCTAGTTAATTTTGCCTAACTATTTACAAAAGGCTTCGGTTATACAACCGAAGCCTTTTCTTTTTACCTGGTATTTAGCTATTCCGGCTTGTTCTTGCATTACGTCATCAAAAAGTCCCCTTTTATCGTTAAAAAATAGATTATCTTTACTTGTTCAAATCACCCGAAAATCTTTTCCGTATAGGATTACCTGCCAGGTGAATACAAAACAGACAAATTTTTAAATTTTCTTATTTTTTATGGAGCGATTTACGGGAATAATTGGAATTGTAGTGCTGCTGGGATTAGCTTTTTTACTTTCCAATAACCGCAAAGCCATTAATTACCGCCTGGTGGGCGTAGGTTTATTATTACAATTTGGGCTCGCCGTATTTATATTAAAAACCGATGTGGGCAAAGCCATATTTGGTTACTTGGGCCATAGCATCGAAAAGTTACTGAGCCTGTCGCAAAAAGGCTCGGAGTTTGTTTTTGGCTCGCTAGTAAATAAAGAAGTTTTAACTAAAGCCTTTGGCGTTGGTAACGGGTATATCTTCTTTTTTAACGTTATTCCTACTATTATTTTTGTGGCGGTATTGGTAAATATTGCCTACCACATTGGTTTAATGCAAATTATCGTATCGGCTATGGCCCGGGCGGTGCATTGGGCCATGGGCGTGAGCGGCGCCGAAGCCGTATCGAACGTAGCCAGCGCTTTTGTGGGCCAGGTAGAAGCCCAGATTATGATTAAACCTTACCTGAAAGGCATGACGAACTCTGAGCTAATGGCTTCTATGGCGGGTTCGTTTGCTTGTATTGCGGGAGGCGTAATGGCCACTTATATTTCGTTTGGCGTACCTGCCCCGTACTTGCTGGCAGCCAGTTTAATGGCGGCACCAGGCGCCCTAGTAATCGCCAAAATTGTTTACCCCGAAACCGAACAATCGCAAACTAAAGGCATTGTAAAACTGGAAGTAAAAAAATCGCATGCCAACATTATTGATGCCATTGCCGCCGGCGCTTCAGATGGTTTAAAGGTTGGCTTAAATGTAGTTGCCATGCTCATCGGGTTTATTGCCTTAATTGCCCTGGTAGATGTTTTGCTGGGTAAGCTGGGCGGGGTAATTCAGGTACCTACTTTAAGCTTAAATTTTTTACTGGGTAAGCTATTTGCCATTTTTGCCTGGGTAATGGGCGTACCAGCCCAAGACGTAGAAACCGCCGGCGCTTTAATGGGTACTAAAATGGTAGTAAATGAGTTTGTTGCTTACCTGGATTTAGTTAAAATAAAAGAAACCATTCATCCGAAAACCTTACTGATTACCAGCTTTGCGCTCTGTGGTTTTGCTAATTTTTCGTCGATAGCTATACAAGTGGGTGGTATTGGAGAGTTGGCCCCATCGCGGCGTGCCGACTTAGCGAAATTGGGTTTTCGGGCCTTAATTTGCGGTACTATAGCCTCTTACCTTTCGGCTACTTTGGCCGGTTTATTAATGTAGCCAGCTTCTGCCCACTGCCCGAAAGTAAAAATTTTAAAAATAAGCACCGGCGGTTTTTTAGTACTTTTACCAATTATAAAAATACAGGTGCAAATTTGGAATATCCTAAATCCTATACTTAATTTGTAGCATCAAACCCTGTTCCTGAACAGAATTGATTTATAAAGAAGAGGCGAGAGAATAGGCTCCCAGACCCTCTGGCAACCATCAGAAAAGTTGAAAGGTGCCAATTCCTATCCCACAGGGGAAATATAAATTAATTTTACATGAAAAACTCTCTTTACCTTTTCGGGCTTACCAACAAGCCTTTTACTACCGCTAAATCTGCATTCCCGCTTGTATACCGGGCTACTACCCCTAACTGGTGTATGTGTTGTTGTTGCTGTTAAGTTTTTTTTAATTTTTTCTTTTTTAGCCGTTTCCGGCCACTTTAAACTTTTACAAACAACAGTTGTATTCTCTAATTATTTCTTAATTCTAACCATCCACCATATGTCTGAGCAAAATTTAAAATTTGAAACTTTGCAATTGCATGCCGGTCAAGAACCGGATCCTGTTACTGGTTCCCGGGCGGTGCCGTTGTATCAAACTACTTCTTACGTATTTAATAACGCCGAACACGGTGCTAATTTATTTGCCTTAAAAGAATTCGGGAACATTTATACCCGCATCATGAACCCCACTACCGATGTGTTTGAAAAACGCATGGCGGCTTTAGAGGGTGGCGTAGCGGCTTTGGCGGTCGGTTCCGGCCAGGCGGCTCAATTTATTGCCCTAAACAATATTCTACAGGCCGGCGATAATTTTGTGAGCACTTCGTTTTTGTACGGCGGTACTTACAACCAATTTAAAGTAGCTTTTAAACGCTTGGGCGTTGAAGTGCGCTTTGCCGATGGCGACAACCCGGAGAGTTTCGAAAAATTAATCGATGATAAAACTAAGGCCCTGTACCTGGAAACTATTGGCAACCCCGGCTTTAACATCCCGGATTTTGAAGCCATTGCGGCCATTGCCGAAAAGCATGACTTACCATTAATTGTAGATAATACTTTTGCGGCAGGCGGTTATTTATTCCGGCCACTGGAGCACGGTGCCCACATTGTAGTGGAATCGGCTACTAAATGGATAGGCGGCCACGGCACCAGCATTGGCGGCGTTATTATCGATGGTGGTAAATACGATTTTAATAACGGTAAATTCCCGCAATTCTCGGAACCCGCCGAAGGTTATCATGGCTTAGTATTTGGCGATGTATTTGGGCCTAAAGGGCCGTTCGGGAACATCCAGTTTATTATCCGGGCACGGGTAGAAGGCTTACGCGATTTTGGACCAGCCATTAGTCCGTTTAACTCGTTCTTATTATTGCAAGGCCTGGAAACTTTATCGCTGCGCGTAGAGCGCCACGTACAAAATGCTTTAGAATTAGCACAATGGTTGGAGCAGCACCCGCAGGTAGAAAGCGTAAACTATCCGGGCTTAGCGAGCAGCCCTTATCACCAGCTGGCTACTAAATATTTAAAAAAGGGCTTCGGTGGCGTGCTGTCGTTTAACATTAAAGGCGATAAAGAAAGCGCTACTAAATTTATAGATAGCTTAAAATTAACCAGCCATTTAGCTAACGTGGGCGATGCCAAAACGCTGATTATTCAACCAGCGGCTACTACGCACCAGCAATTATCGGAAGCAGAGCAAAAAGCAGCCGGCGTATCGCCTACTTTCCTGCGGGTATCTGTGGGTATTGAGCACATTGATGATATTAAAGCTGATTTTGAACAAGCTTTTGCCCAGTTAAATAATGGCAGCGGCTCTGGTAGTTCCGATCTAACGGATGCTGATGGCCCTGCTTCGGAAGTTACCGACAAAATAATCGAATCTGTTTAAATAAAACCTTACAGCCTGATTACCACTGCGTTTAAGTAGTAATCAGGCTTTTTTAATTATCCGTGGAAGAAAGAAAAAACCATAATAATTTCGGGCAAGGCGGTGAGCAAAACCGGTGTTGTTGTATTACCAACAGGTTTACACTGGCAGGTAGCGCGAATTATCCGGCTATAAATTTGGTTTTTATATCTTTGCGGAAATAATGCAGCGCATGAGTCAGGAAATTTTACATTACCCGCAGCCTTTTTTACTTGAATGCGGGAAAACATTACCCCAACTTCAGATTACTTACCATACTTACGGCACTTATAATCCGGATAAAAACAATGTTATTTGGGTGTGCCATGCGCTTACCGCCAACGCCGATGTATTTGACTGGTGGAAAGGTTTATTTGGGCCCGGCTACTTATTTAACCCCGACGAACATTTTATTGTATGCGCTAATATTTTAGGTTCCTGCTACGGTACTACGGGTCCGCTTTCTGAAAACCCGGTTTCCGGAGCGGCATATTTTCAAAATTTCCCGGATATTTCTATTCGCGATATGGTAGCCGCGCACGAAATTTTGCGGCAGCATTTAGGTATTTCCCGGATAAACGTTTTGATTGGTGGTTCGTTGGGCGGCCAACAAGCCATGGAATGGGCAATTCAATTTCCGGACTTAATTGAAAATTTACTGATAATAGCCACTAACGCCAGCCATTCGCCCTGGGGTATTGCTTTTAACGAAGCGCAGCGCCTGGCTATCCGGGCCGACGAAACTTATTATTTAAATGTACCCGATGGGGGTCGCAAAGGCTTAAAGGCCGCACGGGCCGTAGCTTTGCTTAGTTACCGCACTTATCACACCTACGGTAAAACCCAATACGAAACCGATCTAAACAAAACCGACAATTTTAAAGCTATTTCTTACCAGAATTACCAGGGCGAAAAATTGGTAAACCGCTTTAATGCGTATTCGTACGTGTCGCTCAGCAAAACCATGGATTCGCATAATGTAGGGCGTAGCCGGGGCAGCATAGAAAAAGCTTTACAACAAATAAAAGCCAAAACCCTGGTTGTAGGCATTAGCTCCGATCTGCTGTTTCCGCCGCAAGAGCAACAATATTTAACCGAACACATACCGGGCGCTATCTATCACGAAATTGATTCTTTTTACGGGCACGATGGTTTTTTAATTGAAACCGTAAAACTAACCCAGCTAATCGAAACGTTTCTGGCTATACCGGTAGCAAAGTAAGTTGTAAGTTATAAATTGTAAAATTTTAAAAATTTTCGTTTTTGCTTATTTGTATCTAGTAAAACAAACGTTTACCAATTTTACTCTAGTACTTATAAACAACTGATTTATATTAGCTTTACATTAACATAGCGTTCCATTATACTGGGTTGTACAGTTATTATTTACAACCTAGTACATATTACATATTTGATAATGACTAAAATTCAAAAAGTAGGCTTGTTTGGGTTTGGCTGCGTGGGCCAGGGTTTATATGATGTGTTAGCCAACAGCCGGGGCATTAAAGCCAGCATCGAAAAAATTTGCGTGAAAGATCGTAACAAAAAACGCAAGCTGCCGGCTTCTTACTTTACTTTTGAGAAAGACGAAGTACTCAATAACCCGGAAATTGATTTAATTGTTGAACTGATTGATAATGCCGATGAAGCTTTTGAAATAGTTTCTACGGCCTTAAAACAAGGTAAAAACGTAGTAACGGCCAATAAAAAAATGGTGGCCCAACACCTGGAAGAGTTAGTAGAGTTACAACACCAACACCAGGTATCTTTGCTGTACGAGGCCTCCTGCTGCGGCTCTATTCCTATTATCCGGACACTGGAAGAATATTACGACAATGAATTACTGTACGCCGTAAGCGGTATTTTTAACGGTTCTTCTAACTATATTTTATCTAAAATTTTTAACGAAAACCTGGATTACGATCTGGCTCTGAAACAAGCCCAGGATTTAGGTTTCGCCGAAACCGACCCAACTCTGGATGTAGGCGGCTTCGATGCGAAGTATAAACTCACCATTATTGCGGCGCACGCTTTTGGTTTATTTTTAAACCCAGATACGGTTCTAAATTTAGGTATTCAAAATTTATCGAAATACGATATTCAATACGCCCGCGAAAAAGATTATAAAATAAAACTGGTACCGCACGTAAGTAAAGTAGACGAGGCTACCGTTACCTTGTTTGTGATGCCGCAGTTTATCACCCGCACCCACCCGCTGTACAACGTAGAAAACGAGTACAACGGCGTAATTGTAGAAGCGGCTTTCTCCGAAAAACAATTCTTTTCGGGTAAAGGCGCGGGCGGCTATCCAACCGGTTCCGCGGTTTTATCGGATATTTCAGCGCTGACGTACGGGTATAAATATGAGTACAAAAAACACCTGCAACATATCGAAGTAAATTCTACCAACAACATTGAAGTAGAAGTTTACCTGCGTTACTCGAATAAAGAATTATTAAAAACACTGCAGTTCGAAAGCATTTCTGAGAAATTTATCGCGAAAGATTTTAAATACGTAATCGGCTACGTACGCCTCGAAAACCTGTTAGAGCACATTCAGGCCATTCGCGAATCCGATGCTTTTCTGGTAAGTACCGGCAATTTTCAAGCAAGCACTACTAGCCCCGAAAACGTGCGCGAAACAGCTACCGAAGAATTTGAATTGATTTAAATTTTAAAATTACGGCTAAAAGGTTGCGCCCTCATCTGGCGCAACCTTTTCTTTTATTCATCTACTACAATCCAGTTAATCTTTCCGCATGATTTTTCCTCCGCGCCTGCAACCTGGCGATAAAATTGCCATTTGTGCCTTAGCCCGCAAAATCACCTTAGTCGAAATTCAATCAGCCGTTGATATTCTTACGTCTTGGGGTTTAGAAGTAGTTATTGGCGAGAGCATGGCCGGCGACTTTCACCAGTTTGCCGGCAACGACGAACTGCGTTTGCGCGATCTGCAAACCATGCTGGATAACCCGGATATAAAAGCCATTATCTCGGCCCGGGGCGGTTACGGCACTACCCGTTTGCTGGACCAGCTAAATTTTGAAAATTTTAAAAAATCGCCGAAATGGATTATCGGCTTTAGCGACATTACCGCTTTGCTCTGCCACGTATTAGGCTTAGGTTACGCCAGCATTCACAGCATTATGCCATCGCTATTTAGTCGGGCCGGCAGCGAAGCCGCTATCGAAAGTTTAAGAAAAGTTTTATTCGGCGAACCAATCAATTACCAAGTTCCGGCGCATGTTTTTAACCGCCCTGGCGAAGCGCAAGGGCCATTGTTTGGCGGTAATATCAGTTTATTGAATACTATTATCGGCACAGCCTCAGATGTAGATTATACCGGTAAAATTTTGTTCATAGAAGAAATTGACGAATACCTGTACAACCTCGACCGCATGCTGGTGCAACTCAAACGCAGTGGCAAATTAGCTCGTTTAGCCGGTTTAATCGTGGGCCACATGACCGATATGCGCGACAATCCGGTTCCGTTTGGCAAAACCGCTTACGAGATCATTCAGGAACATACCGCTGCTTACTCCTACCCTGTTTGTTTTGATTTCCCGACGGGGCACGAACCGCATAATTTAGCTTTAGTTTGCGGCGCGCAAGCGCAACTACAGGTAACGCCAGCAGGTAGCTTTCTGGAATACTTACCGGAGTAATTTTTTAAATTTTTCCTTTTTAGCAAGTAAAAACTACTCTGGTGCCATTGTTTGGGTGCCGTTGTTTGTGTCTTCACAAACAACCGAAGCTGTTTAGCATTCTAAAATGTAATAATTAAAGCTACTAACTAGAAGCTAGTAGTATTTTGTGAAGTTATCCCGTTTTGGTGGTGCCCCCCACAGGCAAATGTTACTTCTATTTTATATAGGCTATACAGCTTCTACTTCAAAAACCTTTTGCAAAAGCCCTAGAATAAAAAATAACCCCAACCAGTTTGATAACTAGCTGGGGTTAATTTTCATGGTATATTATAATTGCGTTTACTCAATTATAGAGAACACTACTATTCTTCGTAGGCCCAATCAATGCCGGTTTTCATGTCTTTCACTACAATGCCTAATTTTTTAAATTCGGCCCGGATCTCATCTACTTTCGCGTAATCTTTCGCATCTTTCGCGTCTTTGTAGAACTTAAGCAGCAAAGCTAACATCTGGTCTAAATTATCTGGGCGTTCTTCGGTTAAGCCTAATACCTCAGTTACCAGGGCACGGTAGGTATTTTTTAAATTTTGGAACATGGCGCTGCTTAAACTGGTTACCGGCACTTGCCCCATGTACATGCTGTTGATTTTCTTTAAAACGTTGAACAAAGAAGCAATGGCTTTAGCGGTATTCAGGTCGTCGTTTAAACTGCGGTAGCAATCGTCGAGTAATTTTTGCACGTCGTTGTCCTGGGCGCCGCTTTCTTCGGCATCGGCAGGGTAGTTAATTTTATCCAGCACTTTTAAGCCGTTCATTAACTTTAAATAGCCTTTACGCGCGGCCAATAAAGCTTCGTTCGAAAAATCTAAAGTACTGCGGTAATGTGCCTGCAACACAAAAAACCGGATGGTCATGGGAGTATAGGCAGTTTGCAGTAAATCGTGCTGACCCGTAAATAACTCGCGCAGCGTAATAAAATTGCCCAGCGATTTTCCCATTTTCTGACCGTTAATGGTAATCAGATTGTTATGCACCCAGTATTTAGCAGCATCGGTGTGGTTGCTGGCCTGGCTTTGGGCAATTTCGCACTCGTGGTGCGGGAACATTAAATCCAATCCACCCCCGTGAATATCAAACTGCGGCCCTAAATACTTACGGCTCATAGCCGAACACTCTAAATGCCAACCCGGAAAACCCTCGCTCCATGGCGAAGGCCAACGCATAATATGGCTCTCCGAAGCTTTTTTCCAAAGGGCAAAATCCAAAGGCGAGCGTTTTTCCTGCTGCCCATCCAGTTCGCGGGTATTAGCCAGTAAATCTTCCACAATCCGGCCCGACAATTTGCCGTAATGGTGATTTTGGTTGTAAGCCGGCACATCAAAATACACCGATCCGTTTACCTCGTAAGCTAAGCCGTTCGCCAAAATTTCCTCAATCATGGCAATCTGCTCGATCATGTGGCCGGAAGCGCGCGGTTCAATGCTAGGCGATAATACATTGAGTTGTTGCATATCTTGGTGGTAGCGCGTGGTGTAATGCTGCACTACTTCCATGGGTTCTATTTGTGCCAGCCGGGCTTGTTTCGCAATTTTATCTTCTCCTTCATCGGCATCGTTTACTAAATGGCCTACATCGGTAATGTTGCGCACGTAGCGCACTTTGTAACCGATATGGGTTAAGTACCGGAATAAAATATCAAAGGTAATGGCCGCCCTGCTATGACCTAAATGCGCCTCGCCATATACGGTTGGTCCGCACACATACATGCCCACGAAAGGAGCGTGCAAAGGTTCAAATATTTCTTTTTTGCGGGTAAGGGTATTATAAAGAGCTAACGGTTGCATGGGCGCAAAGGTAGTATTTTTAAGAATTATGAATTAGAAATTAAAAATTAGAAATGAACTGGAAGTTTAAAAATTACTTCTATTCATGCAGTACTTAATCAAAACAGCTTTTCATTATCCATTATGCTATTAATAATTTGAGCAAAGATGTTTTATCGTTGTATTTGAAATAATGTAATTTCTAATTCATAATTTCTAATTTTTAATTTTATAAGTAGCTGTTAGCGGAAAATGATCGGAGAAGGTTACATCGCGGTGCACGGTAAAATTACTTACTTCTAAATCGGGACTAAAAAATTGATTATCGATGCGCAGGAGCGGTAAAATGCCATTGTAGGTGCTCCCAATGCCCCAACCGGCTGCCGTATGGGCATTGTTTAATTTGCGGTTAAGCTTTTGATAGGTATAACTGTAAGGCACATCGTTTAAATCGCCGCACACAATTACCGGGTACGGCGATTCTTTTAAGTGGTCGTACAACGTATTTACCTGGTAACTGCGTTTGATAAAACCGTTTTTTAACCGCCGCACTATATTGCGTAAGTCTTTCCCGAAAAGGTCTTGTTCCTGGTAGGTTTTAATAATATCCTGCTCCTCAATGCTCATAGATTGCAGATGAAAATTATAAACCCGCACCGTATCATTTTTAATTTTTAAATCGGCGAACATGGCGTGGTTCTGCGTGAGCTTTTCGAACTTAATGGTGCCCTTATTCAGAATAGGATATTTGGAAATAATAGCCATACCAAACTGGCCGTTGGCCCGGTTGATTAAGGTGTTGGATATAAAATAATGTTTGCCGTATTTTTTAACTATTTTCTGAACGGAGTTGTAAACAGAAGAATGCGGCTCGTTGTAAAATTCCTGCAAACAAAACACATCGGCTGGGTTTTCGGCTACCCATTTAATCATGTTGCGGGAGTTGGTGTACTCTTTATCGCGCAGGTGGGCATAGGTATTAAATATCCGGACGTTGTAGCTTAATACATCCAGTTTTACTTCTGTGGGCAAATTACCGGCTGTTGCCTCCGAAGAGTTTCCACCAAAACCCAGGCTTAATCCGCGTTCGTAGTACGTCCAGGTAAATACCAACACCAGCACTGGTATTATAACCAGCCACGATCGGTTCCAGGCCCAGCCAAGCAAGAAAAAAAAATTAAGCACCAACGGAATGGGCATGGTAAACAGAAAAAAACCACTCGGCCAGAAATAGTAAGATGGAATGCGCATTGTTACAATTGCCAGCAGTAACCATATTACAACAAGATAATAAACTGTAACCGAAAATTTTTTACGCACGCTCTCCTGAATATACAAGAACAAACTTACAAATTAAGCCTTAATGTCGGTAATACCCGTATTAATAAAATCAGCTTCTAAATATGCCGATAATCGCTGTTAAAAGATAACTAATAAATAACTTAAGTATTATTTTGCAGTAAGTTTATTGCTCAAAGGCTTATTATTAAAGCAATTATCAGCAAAATATCAAATGAAAAAACCAGTCTGGTTGTTTTAAACGTAAATTTTTCGTACATTTGTACAATTAATTGGTTGAAGAGGGGGACAGGCGTCCCCTATTTTGTTTGTTAGGACTCAGAATTGATGACGCTAAATGCCGAAAATATAAAAACAATGATACCGAGTTGTTTGCCTTCGGATGACTTATTCGTGGTAAAAGTACAGGTATCTGATAATCCGGCCAAGCCTAAAGTTACGGTAATACTGGATGGCGATAACGGAGTTGGAATTGATGAATGCGCTTTGGTTAGCCGGCGGCTGGCAAACCGCATCGAAACCGCTTACGGCGACGAAATAAGCTACATTCTGGAAGTAACTTCGCCGGGAGCCGACCAGCCGTTAACTTCTGACCGGCAGTATAAGCGCCACATTGGCCGTAAACTGAAACTGGTGTTAAAAGACGGTTCCGAGAAAACCGGCACCCTGGAAGAAGTTACGGCCGATGGCATAAAAATTACCGAAGAAATAAAAGAAAAAAGTAAAAAAGTTACGCTGGCCCCGGCCGAAGTAAACTTTACCGATATAGCAAAGACGAATATTGTAATATCTTTTAAATAAAAAGAAAAATGAACAGTTCAGTCCTGATAGAATCATTTGCGGAGTTCGCTAAATTTAAAAATATCGATCGTCCTACCATGATGCGGATTCTGGAAGATGTATTCCGGACCATGATTCGTAAAAGATGGGGAACGGATGAAAATTTCGACATTATCCTGAACGTAGAGAAAGGCGATTTGGAAATCTGGCGTAACCGCGAAATTGTGGACGATAATTCCGAAGATATCTGGGACCACGATAAAATTGCTTTATCGGATGCCCAAAAAATTGAACCGGATTTTGAAGTAGGAGAAGAAGTTTCGGAAGAAATAAAGCTGGAAGACTTTGGCCGGCGTGCGGTATTAACTGCCCGGCAAACTTTAATTCAGCGGGTAAAAGACCTGGAAAAAGATTTGATGTACCAGAAATACAAAGATTTGGTAGGTGAAATTATTTCGGGGGAAGTATACCAGGTATGGAACCGCGAAGTAATGCTCGTGGACCAGGACGATAACGAATTAATTATTCCAAAATCCGAACAAATACCCAAAGACCGTTACCGCAAAGGCGATGTGGTACGGGCGGTGGTGCACCGGGTAGAAATACACAACGGCACGCCTAAAATTATTTTATCGCGTACCGCACCGGCTTTCCTGGAGCGCTTGTTCGAAAACGAAGTGCCGGAAATTTACGATGGTTTAATTTCCATCAAAAACATTGTCCGCGAACCTGGCGAGCGAGCTAAAGTAGCCGTAGAATCTTACGACGACCGCATTGACCCGGTAGGCGCTTGCGTGGGCATGAAGGGCTCCCGTATTCACTCCATCGTGCGGGAATTAGAAAACGAAAACATCGATGTAATTAACTACACCGATAATATTGAATTATACATCCAACGTTCGCTGAGCCCGGCTAAAATAAGCAGTATCCGGATTAACGAAGAAGAAGGAAGGGCCTCCGTGTTCCTCAAGCCCGACCAGGTTTCGTTAGCTATTGGCAAAGGCGGCCAGAACATAAAATTGGCAAGCCGCTTAGTGGGTTTAGAAATTGATGTGTTCCGGGAGCAGGAAGAATACGAAGAAGATATTTCGCTCGACGAATTCTCTGATGAAATTGAAGGCTGGGTTATTGATGAATTAAAACGGATTGGTTTAGATACGGCTAAAAGTGTATTAGCTGTTTCGCGCGAAGACCTGGTGCGCCGTACCGAGTTGGAAGAAGAAACCGTTGATGATTTATTAGCTATTATCCGTCAGGAGTTCGATACGGATAGTAATTAAGCCTGACTTACTGGAAGAGGAACGAACAATAGCTGTTTCATTGTTACTAAATTTAATGACAGTTACATTTTATTTTATTGATTCCGCAAAATTTGACTTTATAAACGCTTAATTTAACCTAATTTAGCGCGCAAATTTCGGCGATTCAACCGATTACCAATAACTATTAAAAAAAGACAGCATATTCCAAGCATGGCAGAAGAAAAAACGATGCGGCTAAAACAGGTAGCAACAACCTTAAACATCAGTACGTCTACGGTGGTAGACTTTCTGGCGGCTAAAGGTTTTGATATCGAAAACAAACCTACTTCCAAAATAACCTCAAAGCAATTTGAGGTGTTAATGAGCGCATTTGAATCATCGGTTCAGGCCAAAATTGAGGCTGAAAAACTGAATATTGGCAAAAAGCCAGTTAGTGCTCCTGCCTTGCCCGAAGTACCTGAACAGCCGAAAAAAATAGAAAATACCAATACTCCTAAACCGGCTCCGGCACCTCCGGTGGCTGCCCCAACGAATACTGTTGAGGAGCAACCTTCGGTAGATACCGGTGTTAAATTACCAGGTATTAAAGTAGTGGGCAAGATAGATTTAAATGCTCCTAGAGTACCTGTTTCTAAACCCGTAGAATCATCGCAACCTCCCGTAGCTCCTGCGCCGGAACCTGTACAGGCTCCGCAAGAAGAAAAACCGGAAGTTGCTCCCGAAATACCAGTTCCGGTGGCAGAAGAGCGCCAGCCCGAGCCTATTATTGTTCCGGAACCAGAGGTAGTACCGGCACCAGCCCCGGCTGAACCGGAGCCAGTTACAGCGGTTACTGAAAATGTGCCGCCCGTAGCGCCACCTCAGGAACCACAAGAAACTGTAGAAGTTCCGGCAGCAGTTACTCCTGCGGCGGAGCCAACTCCAGCCCCGGCTCCTATAGCGGCTGAAGTACCCGAAACGCCTACGGCAACAACACCTCCTGCTTCTGAGCCAGAGGATGCCCCGGTAACCACGGATTCAAACGAGGAAGAGCCGGAAGTAATTATTCCGGGCCGGGCTGATCCGTTAAAAGGATTAACCGTTCTGGGCAAAATTGAATTACCCAAAGACTTTCCCCGGAAAAAAGGAGGCAAACCAGTACCGGATACCAGAAACAGACCGGCTAACGCTCCGGCTAATAATAACCAAAATCAATCGGCTAATGCCGGTGGTGGCGGCAATGCCAATAATGCGAACAATAAGAAAAAACGGAAACGGATTATTGTTCAGAATAACGCGGCGCCAGACACTTCAGATCGTCCGGTAGTAACCCGCGGCGAACGGAAAGACTTTAGTCAGCCCCGTCCGAACCAAAACCAGCCAGGTAATAACCGGCCTAATAACCGTCCCGGAGCTGGCCAGAACAATCGGCCACCAGTAGCGGCTGGTGGGCCAAAACCGGAAGTTTCGGATAAGCAAATCCAGGATCAGATTAAAGCTACCTTAGCGCGATTAAGCGGCAATAAAAATACGCAGACGAACCGGGCCAAATACCGCCGGGAAAAACGGTCGGCTATTGCCGATGCTACCGAAGAAAGAAGACAGCAAGAACAGTCAGAGGCCAAAATTTTAAAATTAACCGAATTTATTTCGGCCAATGACCTGGCTTCGCTGATGAACGTTTCGGTGAACGAGGTTATTAAAGTCTGCATGAATCTAGGCATGTTTGTTTCTATTAACCAGCGCTTAGATGCCGAAGCCATTACCATTATTTCGGATGAATTTGGCTACGATGTAGAATTCTTATCGGCCGAAGACGAAGAAGTAGTAGCGGAGGAAGAAGAAGATGCGGATGCATTAGTAGACCGGGCCCCGATTGTTACCATTATGGGTCACGTAGACCACGGTAAAACTTCCTTGCTCGATTACATTCGTAACTCAAAGGTAACTGCCGGTGAGGCCGGGGGTATTACCCAGCACATTGGGGCCTACGATGTATTAACCGATACTGGCAAACGCATTACGTTTTTAGATACACCTGGTCACGAAGCGTTTACCGCGATGCGGGCTCGGGGTGCTAAAATCACGGACGTAGTTATTATTGTGGTAGCTGCCGACGATGATGTGATGCCGCAAACGAAGGAAGCCCTGAATCACGCGCAAGCGGCAGGAGTACCTATTGTAATTGCCATTAACAAAATTGATAAACCATCAGCTAACCCAGACCGGATCCGGGAACAATTAGCTGCCATCAACGTGCTCGTGGAGGATTGGGGTGGTAAATACCAGTGCCAGGAAATTTCGGCTAAATCAGGAATTGGTATTCCGGATTTACTGGAAAAAGTTTTACTGGAAGCTGAATTACTGGAATTAAAAGCCAACCCAGACCGGAACGCCGTAGGTACTGTTATTGAAGCTTCTTTGGATAAAGGTCGCGGATATGTTACTACCGTTCTGGTACAAACCGGTTCTTTACACATTGGAGATGTAATGCTGGCTGGTTCGCACTTTGGCCGTGTACGCGCCATGACAGATCACCGGGGCAAGAAAATGAAAGTAGCGGGTCCTTCTACCCCAGTACAGGTACTAGGTTTGGATGGCGCACCGCAGGCAGGCGATAAGTTTGTGGTATACGATACCGAACGCGAAGCCCGCGAAATTGCCTCTAGCCGTCAGCAGTTGCAACGTGAGCAAAGCTTACGTACCAAGAAACACATTACCCTGGATGAAATTGGCCGTCGTTTAGCCATTGGTTCGTTTAAAGAACTGAACGTAATTGTAAAAGGCGACGTGGATGGTTCGGTAGAAGCGCTTTCCGACTCTTTACTGAAACTATCTACCAACGAAGTTCAGGTAAATATCTTAAATAAAGGCGTTGGTCAAATTTCTGAATCCGATGTGTTGCTGGCTTCGGCTTCCGATGCGATTATTATTGGATTCCAGGTGCGGCCATCGGCTAATGCCCGTAAGTTGGCCGAGCAAGAGCAAATTGATATCCGCCTGTACTCGATTATCTACAACGCCATTAACGAGTTGAAAGATGCGATGGAAGGTATGTTAGCGCCAACCATGCAAGAGGTAGTAGTAGCCAACGTGGAGGTACGCGAAGTATTCCGGATTACCAAAGTGGGTACTATTGCGGGCTGTATGGTTACCGATGGCACCATCCACCGGAACAGCCGGGTACGGTTAGTACGCGATGGTATTGTGGTTTACTCCGGCGAAATTTTAGCCCTGAAACGGTTTAAAGACGATGTAGCGGAAGTAAGACAAGGTTACGAGTGCGGTATCAGCATCAAAAACTTTAATGACATTGAACAAGGCGATGTAATTGAAGCCTACGAAGAGCGCGAAGTAAAACGTACTTTGTAAAATTTAAAAATTTTAAATTTTGATAAGAAGCCTGCTGAGTAAGCAGGCTTTTTTTTAAATATCCTTTTTATCTAAACAAGAAATCCGTGGTTTTTAGGGGCATAACTATTCCTTCACAAATCAATAACGGCATCATTACTTATTGCGCCATATTTTAGCTAATTTTGCAACTTATTTAAAAACAGCTAATTCGTAAAAAGGAGTGAGTTTCGAGATAAAATTATCGCTTTTTGAGGGGCCTTTTGATCTGCTGCTTTTCTTTATTGAGCGCGACGAACTGGATATCCACGATATTCCGATCTATAAAATCACGAACGATTTTATGGCTTACATTACGCGTTTGGAACAGTTAAACATGGATGTAGCTAGTGAATTTATTTTAACGGCGGCTACGCTCATGCGCATTAAAGCCAAAATGTTGCTGCCCCGCACCGAAAAAGATGAACATGGGAACGAAATTGACCCACGAAAAGAATTGGTGCAGCACCTGCTCGAATACAAAAGATACAAGGCCGTACTTACCGATTTATCAGACCTGGAAGACCGGCGTTTACTCCAGGAAAACCGGGGTAATATTGATGACGAACTGCAGGTAATTGCGAAAAAAAGTAAACTCGATTACGAATTGCAGGATTTAAGCTTATATAAGCTGATGCGGGTTTTCGAAAAAGTAATTAATCGATACGAAGAAGAACAAAACCGACCGAAACATACCGTTTATACGTACCCCTATACGATTGAGCAGCAGCGGCATTTTATTCAAACTAAAATACAAACCGTTGGTTCTATTACTTTCACGGAACTCATGACCGCCTTTCCGGACAAAATTGGCATAATTTTTAACTTTTTAGCCATACTGGATATGCTGCAACTGCAAGTAATCAGCGTTATTATCGACGAAGGCTTTAACAATTTCCGTATTAAAGAATTCGATGAATCTTTACGGGTAGCAATTGATGGATTTGAATAGAAAAAAATTACTGGAAAATTTTTCGACAAAACGAATATTGATTCCGGTATTTATTGGTTTGGCGGTAATCGGTTACATGTTTTACCGAAACAACAACCTGGCCGATTTAGAAAATTTAAAAAATGCCAAACCATTCTGGTTAGTGATGACCATTGTGGTGTTAATCGTACGCGACGCTGGTTATATTTACCGCATCCGGCACATCACCGAAAAAGTTTTATCCTGGCGCAAGAGTTTAGATGTAATTATGCTCTGGGAGTTTGCCTCCTGCGTGTTGCCCTCGGTAGCGGGTGGCTCTACGGTAGCGGCTTTTATTATTAACAAAGAAGGCATTCCGTTAGGTAAATCGCTGGCCTACGTCATGGTAACGGCCATGCTCGATAACATGTTCTTTTTAGTGGCGGTGCCCGTAGTTTTATTAGCTACCCAAGGCGAAGTATTTCCGGATGTTGCCGCTTTACCCGAATCATTTAAAGCAGGCTTAGAAGTAGCGTTTACCATTAGCTATATTCTCATTGCTTTCTACGCCACTTTAATGTGGTACGCCCTGTTCCGGAACCCCAAAGCCGTTAAACGTTTATTTTTACGGATTACCTCGGTTGGTTTTTTAAAAAAATGGCGCGCAGCGGCTTACAAACATGGCACCGAATTGGTCTGGGCATCCCGGCAATTAAAAGGCTACTCTTTTGGTTATTGGTTCCGGGCTTGTTTATCTACTGTCTTCGTCTGGACGGCTCGTTATTACGTCATTAACTGCCTGATTGCTGCTTTTACCAATATTGGCTTCCAGGACCATATGCTAATCTTTTCGCGTAATCTTATTTACAAAGTAGTGTTATTGGTAGCTATTACGCCGGGCGGCGCTGGTTTTGCCGAGATTGCCTTTCCTACTTTCTTTGGCAAATGGCTTGGTAGCTTTACTACGGTAATCGTATTGTTGTACCGCATTGTAACCTACTATTTGTATTTAATTTTAGGCTCTATTTTCTTACCCCGTTGGGTAGCCCGCGTGTTTGGCACCAACGTAAAACCAGAACCGGAACCAGAATTATCCGCTAAATAGATCACGGATTTTTACGGATTAATAGGATTACCCGGATTTAAAATTAGCTTTAATGGCTAGAAAGTTTTGTAAACTATCAAAATTTAAAATTATAACCCTGCTAACTTTTTCTTACCAATTAGCTAAGCAATAAATTTTAAATCTGCTTCATAACGATAACACTAATAAAAAAGCCGCTCTTATTTAAAAGAACGGCTTTTTTATCTTAAAATTAAATCCGTGTAATCCGTTTAATCTGCGAAAATTCGCGCTCTAGAAGCGTTCGCCGGCACCGAAGAAAAAGTCACCTTCGATCTGAGCGTTTTCATCAGAATCAGAGCCATGCACCGCATTTGCTTCCATCGATTTGGCAAACTTTTTCCGGATGGTACCTTCTTCGGCGTTAGCGGGGTTGGTTGCACCAATCAATTTACGGAAATCAGCTACGGCATTTTCTTTTTCCAGAATCATGGCCACAATCGGGCCGGAACTCATGTATTTTACTAAATCGTTATAAAACGGACGTTCTTTATGTACGGCGTAAAATTCGCCGGCCCGCTCCGGGGTTAAGCGTGTTTTTTTTAAAGATACAATCCGGAAACCATCGGCTTCCATCATTTGGGTAATAGCGCCAATGTGGTTGTCTTGTACCGCATCCGGCTTAATCATGGTAAAAGTTTGGTTAGTAGCCATGTATATTATTTTAGTTCACAGCCCATGGTCAATCGACCATAGATAAAATTTTTAAATTTATTTTAAAACTCACAATTTTGTTTCTTATTGGCTTACTTGCTGCATGGTTTTAATAACATAATCCCTCATTCCCTTTCAACTTTCTAACTTTTCAACCTGTAACCCTCTAAGCAGGCACAAAATTAACAGAGTTCTGCTAAATAATGCTAATAATTAATTAGTTTAAACGTTAATTACGTGTGAATTAGGCTGCTGTAATAAATGTTTTGTTTTAAATTATTTTATGCCGAATTTTGTGTCTTGCACCTAATTTTAAAAAAGGAGCTTTTAAGCTAAGAATGCAACAAATTACTGCTCTGAAGGATCTGCTTCAGGAACCAAAGGAGATTCTAATTACCACGCACCATAAACCCGATGCTGATGCCCTGGGTTCTTCGCTGGGTTTAGCCGGATATCTCAAAAAGAAGGGCCACGTGGTAACGGTAGTTACCCCCTCTGATTATCCGGATTTTTTGAATTGGATGAACGGCAATAACGATGTTATTACGTTTGACCCCGCCACCAACGCGGAACTGGTTCAAAAATTAGTTAACCAAGCCGAAGTTATATTTTGCCTCGATTTTTCGTCGTTGAGCCGCATTAACGAAATGGGGCCTTACGTACAAGAATCACCGGCTACCAAAGTCCTCATCGATCATCACCTGGATCCGGAAAATTTTGCCCAGCTTGTTTTCTCCGATACCAACGCCGCTGCTACCGCCGAGTTAGTATTTGAGCTAATCCGCGATTTAGGCGATCAGGATTTGATTGATGTGCACATTGGCGAATGTTTGTACGCCGGCATCATGACGGATACCGGCTCGTTCCGGCACCCCAGTACCTCGCGTAACGTGCATTTAATTATTGCCGAATTATTGCAGGTAGGGGTTAATACCTCTAACATCCACCGGCTTATATACGACAGCCACACCGAAATGCGTTTGCGTTTTTTGGGTTACGTGCTCAAAGACAAATTAACCGTACTGCGCGAATTCCGGACCGCCTACATTGCTATTACTGCCGACGAGTTAAAGCAATACGACTCTAAAACCGGCGATACTGAAGGTTTAGTAAATTTTGCCTTATCTATTGAAGGCGTGGTATTTGCTGCTTTAATCATCGACCGGGGCAATGCTGTTAAAATGTCGTTCCGGTCGGTAGGTAATTTTTCGGTGAATGATTTTGCGCGGAAGCATTTTCAAGGGGGAGGCCATCGCAACGCAGCCGGTGGTATAGCTTACGAACCGCTTTCGGCTACCCTGTCGCGGTTTTTACAAATCTTACCTGAGTATAAAGATCAACTATTAAAAGATAATTAATTCGTAAACCTAAATTTAAAATGTTTAAAAAAGTAAAGTTTTTCGTGCCGGTTTTAGCCGGATTTTGCTTGCTGCAGGCCTGCAACAAAGGGTCGGTAGATTTCAAGAAAGCTGATAATGGCGTTGAATATAAATTATTTGCTAAAAATAAATCCGGGGAATTTGAGCCTAAAGATGCCCCTACCAAAAACGATACCGTAGGCAAACCTAAAGAAGGACAGGTTCTTACGATGCAAATGAAATACTTTACCCAATCAAAATCGGGTAAAGACACTTTATTGTTTGATACCCGCCAGAATGGCTTCCCGGTTCAAATTCCGATTATGAAGTCTACTTTTAAAGGTGGTTTAGAAGATGCTTTTTCGCTTGTTAGACCCGGCGATAGTGCTGTTTTCCGGATTAGCGCCGATTCATTATTTGCTAAAACTTTTCAGCAACCTTTGCCTCCATTTATTAAAAAAGGCTCGCAGTTAACCTTCCACGTGCTGGCGCAAAAAGTACAGTCGCAGCAAGAAGCCATGATGGACCAGCAAAAAATGATGATGGAGTTCATGGAGAAACAGAATAAAAAAGACGAAAAGATAATCCAGGATTACGTTAAGAAAGAAGGCTTAAAAGCAGAGAAAACGGCATCGGGCTTATATTATGTTGTTAATCAACCAGGTTCTGGCGCTCCGGCCAAAGCGGGCCAAACAGTAGCCGTTAAGTACAAAGGCACTTTATTGGATGGTACTGAATTCGATTCGTCGGAGAACCCCCAACTAGGTGGTAAACCTTTCGAGTTTCCTCTGGGTCAAGGCCAGGTAATCCGGGGCTGGGACGAAGGCATTGCTTTATTAAACAAAGGCGCAAAAGGTACTTTATTAATTCCTTCTACCATGGCTTACGGGCCACAAGCACAAGGCAAAATTCCGGCTAATTCTGTGCTTCGTTTCGACGTTGAACTAGTAGACGTGAAATAATTGTTTGTTCTAATAGGATAGTGTAAGATACTGATCCCGAAACAGTTAATGCGCAGGTTATGTTAAATTCAGAATTAAGGGCGGCAATAAACACCCTACCCCACCGTTCCGAATGTAGCTTAGCTTGCGCTAAAAGACCGGGAAATTAAATCCTATTTTCAACAAAATTTTAGTCACATTTATGAACCTCAAAAACACCATCACCTCCATTACCCGTAATCGTTTATTAACTGCTATTTTCTTCTTTTTAAGTGTAACTGTTTTTTACAGTTGCAACGATAATAGCGAGTTAGAAGATGAAGCCCGTCGCCAAGAAGAAGCGTATAAGCGCCAACTAGGCATTGATACCGTTCTGATTCAGAACCATATCTTAACCAACAATATTGCTAACGTGCGCCGTACGCCTTATAAAGGCTTGTATGCTGCCGTGCAAACTCCTGGTACCGGCGATAGTGCCAGAATTGGCCGAACCGTAGTTACCCATTATGTTTTAACTAACTTTAAAGGCGATACCCTGGATACATCCCGGAAAGTACGTACAGGCCAAACAGCCATTCAGCCTTTAACTTTTGTACTAGGCCAGTCTAACATTATTACTGGTTTTCAGCAAGGTGTTTCGCTGATGCGCGTTGGGGAAAGAACTAAATTTTATTTATCTTCTGTATTAGCATACGGGGAGCAAGGCAGCGGCACTTCTATTCCACCGAATACTAATTTGATTTTTGATATTGAGTTACTGCAAGTAAAATAATTTAATTTTATGCTCCAGCCTTTTAAAATGGCCCGTTTTAGTCTGATTCTTTCTTTGCTTTTAGTGCTTGGCTTTGCGGGCTGTAAAAGCGAAGATCCGTATCAGCAATACGCTAACCGGCAACGGGAAGCTGATGATGCGTTCATCCAAAAATACCTGGCTGATAATAAAATAACCAATTTCACTAAATCCACTACAGGGTTATATTACCTGCCGGGTCAGCCTGGTTCGGGGGATAAAGCCCAAAAAGGGAATACTATTACCATGCACTACATTGGCCGGTATTTAGTAAATGGTCAGAAAATGGAATCTACTTACGACTCCGGAATACCATCTACTTTTGTAGTGGGTGCAGGTAGACTTGCCGGTTTGAATGAAGGCGCTACTTTAATGAACAAAGGAGAAAAAGCTACTTTAATTCTTCCTTCGCATTTAGCATACGGTACCGATGTGATTATGTATGAGATTACCGTATTGGATATAAAGTAATTTTTTAAATTTTACTATTAATCATAAAAAGCGTTACCGAAAGGTGGCGCTTTTTTGATTATAAAAAGGCGATTACAGCATTCAGAATTTTAATTTTTTAAAAATTTACTTAACCCGCACCAATTTGCTAATCCGAGATTTATTAATCCGAGATTTGCTAATCCGAGAGAACTTCTGATAATACCTGGAGTGACTTAATTTCGCCGAGTTTTTCTACGTGCAACTGATAATACCGGATTAAGATCAGAAGCAGTTCTTTTCTGATTTTACTGTTCATAAATACATCTTCGGAGCTTTGCAATAGCGCATCGAAGTAAGCTTCAAACATTTGAAAATGCAGCACCGAACCCCGGCTTTGCGTGGCAGTTCCGGCCGAAAAAGCTACCTGCGACGTTATATCGGCTCCGGAGGTAGGCCCAAAGCCCAGGTAATGCGATAAGCGCAACAAAAAGAACAAATGAAAATTGCCAAATCCCTGCTCCTGCTGATCAAAGTAAATTACCGATTCGTACAGAAAGTTAAATAAAGGCAGGTTTTCTTCTTCTTCCAGAATGGTATGCGAGAGCATTTCCGAAAGAAATAATGCAATGCTGCTTTTAAAGGTATTAAACGGAATATTGGTAAACGGATAGCTGCACTTGTACTCCGAAATGCGGGTTAATCCGCCTTTCGGCGACGTATACACCACCATATCCAATAAAGTAAGCGGCTGAAACAAGGCAATACGGGCACCGGGTCCTTTCTTCCGGACACTGTTTACAATGTAAGATTGCAAGCCCAGTTGCTCGGTATACACCCGCGCGATAATAGAGGTCTCCCGAAATTTAATAAAGTTTAGAACAATTCCGCGGGTTTTTACCAGCACCGTTTAAAAGTTTAGAGTTTAAAGTTATAAGTTAAACGAATAGCACCGGAGAAGGATTTTACGATCACGAGCTACCCAACTCAGCTACTTAACAAAACCAGAAGCAAGTTTAACTATTTACCCTTTACCAGCTTCTTCATTTTTTAAATCTGGCTTTAATATAAAAGCTGCTTCTGGCAAAATAGTGTAGTGGCAAATGGAAGAGAACCAGATAAATTTTTAAATTTTTCACTTCCAGCTTTTAAACTGTAAGCTGCCACTTAATCTATAACGGCAATTTTACTCACGCAACTTTGGCTACCATCAGGGGTAGCGCTAAAGACTAAGTATACTCCCGTTTTTACGCGTTTTCCGGCGCCGTTACGGGTATTCCAGGCTACAGTACCGCCCGCGGCTTTGGTTTCATAAACTAACCGGCCGGCGCTATCGGTAATTTTTACATGCGCATTATTGGGCAAACCGGAAATTCCCACTAAACCATCGTACTCGGGCCGAACCGGATTCGGAAATACCGCAGCACATGCCGGTTTCTCTTCGGTAACGGTAGCGCCACCCCGGTAACTAACCAAACCGGCCTCGGTAGCAATAAATACTTCTCCGGATTTATGGTTAATGCTGATATCGATTATTTTATCGGACAGTAAGGGACTATTTTGCGTGGTAAAATTAGCCAGTAGTTTATCGGCCTCTTCGTTAAATAACCACAAGCCAGCATCGGTACCTACCCATTTCCGGTTACCACCATCAACGGCGATGGCCCGTACCACCTGCCCTTCGAGAGCCGGCCGACCGTTAATTATGGGCAACGTTGCGGTAAAATCTGTAGTAAAAGCCTGCGCCGCATCATAAAAACCAGCCAAGCCGTTATTAGTACCTACCCAAACGGTGTTATTCCGGTCTTTAGCTAAAGCGTGTACCTCCAGGCCGGGTAAATTAGCGTTGTTCGGCGTTAAATGCTTAAAGTTATTAGTAGCTTCATCAAATACCAGCATTCCTTTTGCGCTGGTGCCGTTTTTACTTAAAGCCAGCCATTTTAAATTAGAATCATCAATAACTATACGCTCCAGGTTACTGCCATCGGCAAAGCCCGGAAAAGCAAAAGATTGCCAGGTATTATCGGCTTTTAAAACATGCAAACTTGGCAAGTTGGGTAGTTGGTGCCGGTTTAACACCCAGATATTACCCGCAGCATCGGTAGTTACATCGGGTACGCGGGTAAAGTTGTTATTTGCCGCCAGCGAACTTATTAAAGGACTGTTAGCTGGATTGTAAATTTTAAAATTTCCTAATCCGCCCCACTCCAGTAAGCCGCCGCCGTACGAACCTACGTATAATTTGCCCGAAGCCGGGTCCCTGACAGCACGAGTTAAATCGGTAATGGCCGGAAACTGGTTCGGATCGGTTTGTACCCAAGCAGTATAATTTGCCCACTGCCCGTTCGTGTATTCGTACAAGCCAGCTTTGGCTCCCCGCTGCTCGTACGATTGGTTGTATCCGCCTTCAAATACAAAAGTAGATTTGTTATCGGAGTACACGCTAAATGCCTGATTGGAGTACGGTCCGGCTGGCACGAAAGCGGTATAAGTATTATTTTGCAGTTGAATCAAGCCCCGGCTGTAATCCGCAAACCAATAAGTTTTGCTATTACTTTGTAATGCCGCCCTTGGTTGCACCAGTAAATCATCATCGAGAACCTGCAGGTTGTTGTTGGCATTGAGCAAGAGTATGTTGGTTGAAGTAGCAACTAATAATTGCTCCGATGTTGCATTTAACTGAATAGCTTCGGTACCCGTGAGGCTGACGGCGGTAGGAACCCAATTTTGCCCGTTAAATTTTAAAATTTTATCTTGATTAAGGCCCGCGTAAATGCTATTGGCAAAAGCGGCAATGGTTTTACTGGTATACGTTTCGGGTAAGCCATCGGCGGCAGTAAACGTACGCCAATTTTTAAAATCTAAAAGATTAGTGCCCGTCAAAGTCGCGGCCATTAGCCCGTTTGAAGTTGCCAGATAAAGGCTATCGTTCAGGGAAGTGCTGGCATATACTTCTAAAACTTGCCCGGCTGGGCCCAAATTGCTGTACGTTTCTTTAATTTCCAGCTTTTGCAGATCCAGTACTACTACCCCAAAAGAAGTAGCCAGATAAGCCAGTTTATTCTGGAAGTAAATATGGTGAATGGTTTTATTACCCGGAATAGGTTTGCGGGCAATATCGGTGATGGCAATTATTTCGCCGTTACGTAGTAAATCCAGGTGCGTATCTTCGTAGGCAATTACCAGCGTTCTGGTGCCAGGCTCATAAGCCAAAGTACTTACATTGATGTTGTGAAAACCGTCGGATTTGGTTAGGGTTTTTAGTTGATTAAACTCTGGGTCGTAAGAAAAAAAACCATCTTCGGTGGCGCAGTAAATAACACCTTCTTCGGTTTCGGCAATGGCTTTGGCGCGGTTATACGGCACGTGTACCTGCCACTGCCCTATGCCAATGGTACTTTGCTGCGCCCAGGCAACTTGCCCCAAACATAACCCGAGCATTAACCCGAAAAGATATTTAAACGCCTGATTTATCATGTACCGAATGCTTCTTGCACTTTTTAATAACATTTAAATCAGGCAAAAAGTATTTTGCTTATTCCTCTGAAGATACGAATTGAATACCGCCAATCCGGCCATCTTTTAAAATATCCAGCACCACCATTCCGCGGTCGGCATCTTCCAGAATTAAATTTTCTTTAAACTGCCACTCCGAGCCGGGCAAATCCGGATTTTTAATGCTCACAAAATAAATGTAGTTCTTTTTCTCCCACACGCCCCGGGTGCATTGCTTCGCTGCTTCTATCGTATCAACTTTATCTGGTAATTGCTCCTGTAACAAAGCAACCAGCCAACCCGGATTATATTTTACCCACATACTTTTTTAAAAATATCGAACTAATACACTTATGAAATTGCCAATTATTCCTTAAAAATAAATTACCCTAACCTGACCAAGGCGTATAATCAACAACTTAACTAGCAGAAATTTTGATGAACTTATTATTTTAAACCTTGCCGCTGCATGCCCTCCAGAAAACAATTACGGCAACGCGCTTCGTACACGTCGGTTTCGCCGAGCAAGATCTTATCCTGGGCAGTTGCTACCCGGAACGAATAAGACGCAATATCACCGCAGCACACGCACACGGCGTGCACTTTGGTAACGTATTCGGCAATGGCCATTAAAGCCGGCATCGGCCCGAACGGTTTACCCAGGTAATCCATGTCTAACCCAGCGGCAATTACCCGGATGCCCCGGTTGGCCAGGTTAGCGCATACTTCAATTAAGCCTTCGTCAAAAAACTGCGCTTCGTCGATGCCCACCACGTCGCAACTACTGCCCAGCAGCAACATATCGTGCGCAAATTGTACTGGGGTAGAACGAATAGCAGTTGCATTATGCGATACCACATCTTCGAGGTGATAACGGGTATCGACCACAGGCTTAAAAATCTCGACGCGCTGGCGGGCAATCTTAGCCCGGTTCAGCCGACGAATCAACTCTTCGGTTTTACCCGAGAACATGGCGCCGCAAATTACTTCAATCCACCCCCGTTTAAAATTATGCTTTACTCCAACCCGTGGCTCTATAAACACCGTATCAAAATTAAATTAGTTCTTAACTCTTGCTACCAGATCAAATTTTTAAAAAAATTTAATCTGGCGAATCCCCACATCTCGTTTATTCTGAATAATTTATGTGCGGAAACTTGGTTTGCTCTGGTATGTAGCCGCTTACTTCGCCGTGGGGCAACATACACTGGCACAATAACCGTTCGTTATCTTTTAACCGATCTTGGTTCCGAAATTTTTGTTCGGCGGCGCTTAATGCGGTTAAATACTCGTTGCCGCTGGTAACAATTAACCGGCAAGTGGTACAACGGCCTTTGGCCCCGCAAGCGTGCATCCAGTCGAGGCCGCTTTCCAGAATGGCTTGCAAAACTGTTTGATCACTAGCTACGTTTATGGCTTTGCCAAACAGGTTTTGTATCCTTAGTATCGGCATTCTTTTATATATTTACCAGCCAAACCTAGTCTAGTTGTAATGAAAGACAAATATAATCAAATAAGTGTAGAGCGGTATAGTCGGCAATTAGCAAAAGTCTTCTCGGATCATTACTTCAGCGCTTCCGAAACGGTTAACGGGCAGCAACTCATTCACTTTTCGCCTATCAAACAAGTTAATCTTTTTTTGATAAAAGAATTACTGCAACAATGGAACAACGAGATGGCCAACCTAAAAAGTCCTTATTTTGATTTTGAAAATGAGGAAGTAAAAGAAGCCTTGGTGCAGTTTATGAATGTGCTTTCGCGCAAAATACTAATCCGGCGCCCGCATTTCGAACCTTTGTTAGCCAAATCCATTGCCGATACTTTTTACTGGGTTTTAGATCCCATTACTACCTTCGAACAAAAGTTTTTACAAACCCCAGATGCCTTATCGGCCGACGCGCTTACCTCGCAGATTAAGTACCTGAGCATCGATAAAGAATTAATCCGGGGATTTATTAATACCTTGCCCAAACGAGCCAAGAGCAAAGAGTTTATTATTAAAGAACTGGAAGAATACCTGGAAAGCCACGCTACCGAAAGTACCAAATTGGAAGCCTTACTTACCGAGTTTAACGCTTTGCTGGCCATTAAAGCCGAAGATATTCTGGTTGAAACGCCGGCCCCACCCGTGCCCACCACTACCCGCACCGTAGAGGAGATAACGGTAGCGCCAGAGCGGTTTACGCCGCAGCCACCGGCTGCTGTACCTGTAAGTGCCCCCAAAGAGCCGGCACCGGTTCCGGTTGCCTCAGTGAGTAGAGCCAATGGGGTTGCCGAGGGTAATTTAAATGAGCGGTACAAAGCGGAGCGCGCTACACCTACCCTAAACGATAAATTTTTAAAACCCTCAGTAGCCAATATTGCCAATAACCAAATGAGTAAAAAGATAGAATCGTTAAAAGATTCTATTTCTATTAATCAGCGGTTTAGTTTTATTAACGAATTATTTAACGGCGAAAACCTGGAATACTACCAGGCCATTCAGGCCCTGGATAAATTTGAAGATGCTACCCAAGCTAAAAATTACGTTACCCAAGACCTGGCCACCCGCTATAACTGGACCCGCAAAGAAGAACACGTTAATAAACTATTGCGCCTGATTGACCGGAAGTTTGCGGATAATTAAAAACAAAAAATTTAAAAAATAAGGCCGGAGTTAGTTCCGGCCTTATTTTTTAAATTTTTTGTTTTCTGGAAGACGGCTATTTAAATCGCCCGACCTAAATCTTGCTTGCGGTGCGTATCCAGAGCCAGTAAAATAAAGAGCAAAATAGTAAACGACCACAACGAAGATCCCCCATAACTGAAAAAAGGCAACGGAATACCCACTACCGGCGCTAAACCTATCGTCATGCCGACGTTTACCAGAAAGTGGAAAAAGATAATGGACGCCACGCAATACCCGTAACTGCGGCCAAATACCGATTTTTGCCGCTCCGCTACAAAAATTATGCGGGTGAGTAAAGCCATAAACAAGAAAATAAGCAGCATGCTGCCCAACCAACCGTGTTCTTCCCCAATGGTGCAGAATATAAAGTCGGTGCTTTGTTCCGGCACAAAGTCAAACTTCGTTTGCGTGCCCTGCAAAAACCCTTTACCCAACATACCACCCGAGCCAATCGCAATTTTAGATTGAATAACATTCCAGCCATCGCCCAAAGGATCGGCTTCGGGGTTAATAAAAGCATTGATACGGCTTTGCTGGTGCGGCTGCAATACATTGTTTACCATAAAGTCAACGCTCAGGATAATACCAATGGTAGCGGCATAAAGCAATCCAATTAATTTAATTTTGCGCAGCAACCGTTGGTTTAACCACAAATAAGTACCCAGCAATACCGTAATAACCCCAATCAGGTAAAACTTCGGAAAAATTAAGGTTAAGATAAATATAGCCCCAGCTACGGCCACTACAATCAAAATCAGCGGCGACATGCCTTCGCGGAAAAAAGCCAACAAAAAAGCCCCAAACACCAACGCCGAACCGGTTTCGTTGGATAAGATAATCAGCAAAGGCGGTAGTAACGTAATAGCCGATAACTTGGCATGATCGCGCCAGTTTTGCTGTTGCAAATCTACGCTGCTCATAAACTTAGAAACAGCCAAGGCGGTAGCAAATTTAGCAAACTCAGCGGGTTGCAAGCGCAACTCCCCAATAACCAACCACGACCGCGACCCTTTGATAGGCGTAGCCAACACCAGGGTAACAAGCAGCAAAAATATAGTGAACCCGTAAATAAGGTAGGCAAACGAATCGTAAGCTTTATAATCAATCACCAGCAGCACAATAATTAAAATAACCGCAGCGCCAATCCAAATTAATTGCTTGCCCGAATTGATAGTAAAATCAAAAATACTTAAGTGGGTATCAGGATTATAAACAGCGGCGTACACGTTTATCCAGCCCAACACGACCAGCGCGGTGTATAAACCCACGGTCACCCAATCAATATTGCGCGATATTTTATCTCCCTGCCGCATCTCTTAATGTTTCGAGTTTAAATAATCCTGGTTGATCAGCCAATTTTCCCAGCGTTCCCACTGCGCTCCGGTTATTTTACCAGTCAGATATTTCTGGATCATTAAACTAGCCAACGGAGCTGACGAAACCGAACCAAACCCGGCATTTTCGATGTACACCGCAATGGCAATTTTTGGGTTCTGCCGGGGAGCAAAGGCCACAAATACCGCATGATCGCGACCGCGTTTGTTTTGTACCGTACCCGTTTTACCAACAATTTCAATGCCCATACTACTTAAGTTGGCCCACCAGCCCGTGCCCCGACGCGAAGAAACAACCTGCGCCATGCCATTAATTACCGGTTCAAAATGTTTGGGGTGAATGGAGGTGTAGCATTTATCTTGGTACTCCGGTAAAGGTTGTTTGTTTTTACCTATCCCTTTAATAATGTGCGGGGTAATATAATAGCCCTTGTTCGCGATAATAGACATGAGGTTAGCCATTTGCAGCGGCGTCGTTTCGGTTTCGCCTTGCCCAATGCTCAAAGAATAAATAGTGGCGTATTTCCAGTGATTACGGCCATGCACCCGGTCGTAATAAGACGAACCCGGAATATTACCCCGGCTTTCGTAAGGCAAATCAACTCCCAGTTTGTTGGCAAAGCCAAAAGTTAAAACTTGCTTGCGCCAATCATCTAAACCCAAGCGGGTATCCGCAAAAATATTACGCGATTGCCCCCGATTTACCACATTTTTAAAAACCATATAAAAATAGGGGTTGCACGAATTCTCGATCCCAATAGCTAAATTACTGGGGTACGGATGGCCGTGCGCGCATTTAACCAACGATTGATTACAAGGGAAACCAGTTTCGGGCGTAATTACGCCTTTTTCTAAGGCAATAAGTGCCTGCACTAATTTAAAAATAGACCCCGGCGGATACTTAGAACTTTGCGGACGGTTCAATAAAGGCTTTTCCGGATTTTTTAAAAGCGTCATGTAGTTCTTACCCAACTCTTTACCGGTTAATAAATTAGGATCGTAGAACGGAGCCGAGATAAAAGAAAGAATTTCGCCGGTGGCGGGTTCGATGGCTACTACAGTACCCCGCTTACCAGCCATAAGCTTTTCGCCGTATTGCTGCAGTTCTAAGTCAATGGTACTTACTAAGTCTTGGCCCGCAACAGCCAACGTATCGTACTCGCCATTTCTAAAAGGACCTTTATCAATACCGCGCACGTTCACCATTTTATATTTCACTCCCTTTTTGCCCATCAAATACTTTTCGTACTTCAGCTCAATGCCGCTCTTACCAATGTAATCGCCGGGTGTATAATCGGCGTATTCGGGTTTAGCTAATTGCGTAGGACTTACCTCGCCAATGTACCCTAAGGCATGGGCCAAACTTTGGTGCGAATAACCGCGCACCGTACGGGCATTTATGTAAAAACCCGGAAATTCAATTAAGTTATCCTGGATGGCGGCAAATTCCTGGGTGGTGAGTTTGGGCAAAAAAGGCGAAGGTTTTACGTACGAATACATTTTAGCTTCTTTTATTTTCTGCCGGAAATCTTCGATAGAAATGCGGAATAACTGACAAAAGCGAAGCGTATCAATTCCTTTTATTTCTTTCGGAATTACCATTAAATCGTAAACCGGAATGTTTTGCACCAGCAACTTACCGTTACGGTCGTAGATTAAACCCCGGAAAGGATATTGTACAATTTTCTGGATGGCATTATTCTCGGCGGCAAGCTTGTACTTGGGATCTAATACCTGGATGTAAAACAACTTAAGCGCAAACACAATCCCTACCGTAAAAAATATTGCTTGAACTACATATTTGCGACTTTCTAAGTATCTCAATTTTTTAAATTATTACTCCGTTTACCAATAAAACGCGCCCGCTTTGGCAATAAAACGCACACAATTTTATTTAAGTGCAAAGATACTTATGATTTAGTTATAAGTTGGAAAGTTGAAAGGTTAAAAGGTTGAAAAGTTGCAGGTTGAATTGAAGGTTACAGGTTTGAAGGTTACAGGTTACAGGTTGCAAGTTACAAGTTGCAAGTTGTTGTTAGATTTAGAGAAATACATTTCAAAAATTAAACTTTGCAATTGTATGATCTTGTATCTAGCGTTTTTGAATGGAATGAATCAAAACAGTGTTCATTTAATTTTCCAACTTATTACCTGCAAGTTGTAACCTGTAACCATTTGCTACCGGCTGGAGCGGCGGCGGGAAAAGAAAAGCAGTTGAATAATAATCAAGACAATACCGGTAAATAAAGTACTTACTACAATCTTGAGTAAAGTAAACCCAATGAGTTTAATGCCGGCTAGTTCCAGGAAAAAGAAGGTAAGATGATGCAGAAATATTAAAATAAAGCTGTATACCAAAAACCAGCGCCACCCCATGATGTGCAAGTTCACCGAGTCGTTTTGGTCGTATCCATCGCGAGGCGTTAACAACAATAGAATATACGGGCGCAAGTAAGCCAGCAATACCGTTGCGGCTGCGTGTATGCCCCCCGTATCATAAAAAATATCTAAAGTAAACCCGGTTACAAAGGCCAGCAACAGCAACAACACCGGCGGCATCTGGATCGGTAGAAACAACAAAAAAGCCAGGTAAATAAAACAAAACCCAGTATCAAATAGCACCAGGCTATGCATAAACAACACCTGCATTGCCATTAACACAACGAACCGGAAAGCATGACCAATGATGCGAATACTATTCATCCTGTTTCATCCCGCTGTTAAGTTGCAATGAATCTTGTTCGGCTTGGTATTTATTTTTAACCACGTACACATAAGCTAATCGCGTAAAATCGACCGCTAATTTTAGTTTTATGGTATAAAAACTCTTATCCGGTTCCCGGCTTGCCGAAATAATAGTACCAATCATTACTCCTTCGGGATATACCGCATTATAACCCGACGAAATAACGGTATCTCCTTTCACAATTTTTTTATCCAGGGGTACGTAATCCAGTAAGCCAATCTGGGGGTTATCGCCGTTCCACTTTACTGTACCAATGGTGTTGTTGGTACCCGGCAAGCGACTTTTAATTTTAGCCGCTACAAACATTTTACTATGCAGTAACGACGTAACCGTTGCAAAATGCGCCGACACTGTTTTAACGCGGCCGATCAACCCCTCTGCCGAAATTACTCCCATTCCGGGTCTAATACTATCTAAAGCCCCTACATTTAAAGTAATAAAATTGTCGAGCTGGCGAGTAGAATTATTAATAACTTTTGCCGGAATGTAGGTATGAGCCAGACGAATCTTCAAAGAATCGTAGGTAGGAATACTATCCGTTTGAATAAAAACTGAATCAGAAAAAGAAGGAATACTGTCGTGCTGCCGGATAGTTTGAAAGCGGTAGAGCTGCTGCCGTAATTGCGTATTTTCCTGCACTAAGGTTTGGTTTACCTGCACCAACCGGAAATAATCGTATATCCGGCTCCGGAAAGCCAGCACCTGCCCCGCGTAAAAGTTAGCCGAATTAAAAAAAGCTGCGTTGTGGTATTTGTTATTCCGGATTATCAGGTACACGCTCCCGATTTCCAGTAAAATAAAAACCAGAAACGCTCGATAGCGATATATGAACGCAAATAAATTCCGCATTCAAGGGTTTAGGTGAGCAACACGTTCTTAAACCCATTGATATTTTTAATGGCAGCGCCCGTACCGCGCACTACTGCCCGTAAAGGATCTTCGGCAATATGAATGGGTAATTTGGTTTTAGCCGCTAAGCGTTTATCCAGGCCGCGCAGCATCGCTCCTCCCCCGGTTAAGTGAATGCCATTATCGTAAATATCCGCAGAGAGTTCCGGCGGCGCTATTTCTAAGGCTTTTAATACGGCTTCTTCAATTTTAGAAACCGATTTATCCAGGGCAATGGCAATTTCGGTGTAAGTAACTTTAATAACCTTGGGAATGCCCGTCATTAAGTCGCGGCCCCGGATTTCGTAGTCTGCCGGTGGGGTTTCTAAATCAGTGAGGGCCGCTCCTACTTCAATTTTAATTTTTTCGGCGGAGCGTTCGCCAATTAACAAATTGTGCTGGCGCCGCATGTGGTCCAGAATATCTTTGTTAAACACATCGCCCGCTACCCGGATAGATTGATCGCACACAATACCCGACAGCGCAATAACGGCAATTTCGGTAGTACCGCCGCCAATATCCACGATCATGGTACCTATGGGTTGCTCTACGTCAATGCCAATGCCAATAGCGGCCGCCATGGGTTCCTGAATCATCCACACTTCTTTGGCGCCGGCGTGCTCCGCGGAGTCGCGTACGGCCCGTTTTTCAACTTCGGTAATGCCCGACGGAATGCAAATAACCATGCGGTGCGACGGTTGAAACAAACGGTTACCGGTATCAATCATTTTAATCAATCCCCGGATCATTTCTTCGGCGGCGTGGAAGTCGGCAATTACGCCGTCTTTTAAAGGACGAATGGTTTTGATGTTATCGTGGGTTTTTTCGTGCATTTGCATGGCACTACGCCCCACGGCTAATACCTTGTTGGTAGTGCGATCGATAGCAATAATCGAAGGCTCATCGATTACAATTTTATCGTTATGGATAATTAGGGTATTGGCCGTACCCAAATCAATGGCTATATCGCTAGTTAAAAAATTGAATAATCCCATGTTATCATCAGCTACCCGGGGCAGCGGCAGTTAAAATTTTGGCTACACCAGCTTTACCTGGCGTTATTGGCTGCGAAATTAAACAATTTTTAAATAATACTGGTAAACTGTTTTATATCCTACGGATTAAATTAGAATTTCTGCTGCAAAAATTAAAAAATCAGATTGTAACCATTTTGGGGCAACACCGGGCAATAGCTACATGATTATATATTACAAAAACACTATTATAGGAATTTACCTAGAATAATTAACTACAGCCATTCTAAATAACTAATACGAAAAAGGCGCCGAACTAGCAGAAGTTCGGCGCCTTTTTTAAATTTTTGCAAATTTGATTAATGCAGGAAGTGGCGTACGCCGGTAAATACCATAGCCATATCTTGCGAATCGCAATAATCAATAGAGTCCTGATCTTTTACGGAACCGCCGGGTTGTACTACTGCCGCAATCCCTACTTTAGAAGCAATTTCTACGCAATCCGGGAAAGGGAAAAACGCATCGGAGGCCATTACGGCACCTTTTAAGCTAAAGCCAAAGCTTTCGGCTTTTTCAATGGCTTGCCGCAAGGCATCTACCCGGGAGGTTTGCCCTACCCCGCTCGCCAGCAATTGGTTCGCCCGCGCCAGCACAATGGTGTTGGATTTAGTGTGTTTACACACTTTAGCCGCAAATACCAAGGCCTGGTTTTCTTCGGGAGTAGTGGCACGTTTGGTTACTACTTTAAAATCGGCTTCAGTTTCGGTTTTTAAATCTTTATCTTGTTCAATAACCCCGTTTAGCAAAGTTTTAAATTGCTTTTCGGGTAAGGCAATGTTTTTACGGCGCAATAAAATGCGGTTCTTTTTGCCTTGCAGAATAGTTAAAGCCTGCGGCTCAAACTCCGGCGCAATGAGTACTTCAAAAAACAATTTGTGCAGTTCTTCGGCAGTCGCTTGATCGATGGGTTTATTCGCCACGATTACACCCCCAAACGCTGACACCGGATCGCAGGCTAAAGCATTTAAATACGCTTGCTCTATGGTAGGCGCTACGGCCACGCCGCAGGCATTGGTGTGTTTAATAATAGCTAAGGCAGGTTCATCGGTAAATTCGCTAATTAAGTTTACGGCAGCATCTACGTCTACCAGGTTATTATAAGATAATTGCTTACCGTGTAACTGATCAAACAGCGCCGTTAAGTCGCCGTAAAAAGCACCTTGCTGGTGCGGGTTTTCGCCGTAGCGCAAAGGCGTACGCTGACGCAGGCTGGATTTGAAAACCGGCGTTTCGCCAGCGTTTAAATAATTAAAAATATGGGTGTCGTAGTGCGACGAAATATCAAAAGCTTTGGCGGCAAAACGTTTGCGGTCTTCCAGGTCAGTAGCACCTTCTTTTTCAGACAATAATTCGGCTACTTCGGTGTATTGCTCCCGCGACGATACCACCAGCACATCTTTAAAATTTTTAGCTGCCGCCCGGATTAACGAGATACCGCCAATATCAATTTTTTCAATAGTATCTTCTTCGCTGGCTCCGGAGGCTACAGTTTCTTCAAAAGGATATAAATCCACAATTACCAGGTCTATGGCCGGAATTTCGTAACGCTCCGTTTCGGCTAAGTCAGTTTCATGATCCCGGCGGTGCAGAATGCCTCCGAATACCTTCGGGTGTAAGGTTTTTACCCGACCACCAAAAATAGCCGGATACTGCGTTAAATCTTCTACGGCTGTAACCTGGGCACCCTGCCCTTCCAGGAACGTTTGCGTACCACCCGTTGAATACAACTGTACATTATACTTGTTTAACAAAGCTACAAGCGGCTCCAGTTTATCTTTATAATAAACCGAAATTAAAGCTGATTTTATTTTTTTCATTTTTATATAGTTGCAGGTTACAGGTTGCAGGTTACAAGTTGGTTTAAGGGTTGTAAAGTTAAAGGGTTGCAAGTTACAGGTTGCAGGTTGTAAGTTATTTTAGGTTTTACATTCTCCTGACAGTTCTACAATTGCACCATTGAACCATTTAACAATCTACCCATTTAATCTATGGTTTGTGGACTGTCGTCTAAGGTCCATCGACTATGAACTAGATAACAGCAATTCTTCAATTACTTTGGGTAGATACGTATGTTCGAGTTCCAGTACCCGGGCGGCTAATTGTTCGGGAGTGTCGTCGGGGTTAACCGGACAGGTATGTTGGTAAATGCTGGTGCCCTGGTCGTAATGCTCGTTTACGTAATGAATGGTAATACCCGACTCTTTCTCCTGAGCTTCAATTACTGCCTGGTGCACGTGCAAACCGTGCATGCCTTTACCGCCGTATTTGGGCAATAAGGCCGGATGAATGTTAATGATTTTATTAGGAAAGGCTTGCAGAAAATCCAGCGGAATGAGCCACAGAAAACCCGCTAAAACCAACAAGTCCGGTTTAAAAGACTGCACTTGCTGTAGCAAAGCCCCGTTTTTATATTCTTCGCGGGTAAACGAGAAAGCCGGAATTTTAAAATTTTCGGCTCTTTGTAGAGCGTAGGCATCGGCCTTGTTCGAGAATAATGCCACCACCTTAATTTGTGGGTGGTTTTGAAAGTACGCCATAATCTGCTGGGCATTACTGCCGGATCCAGAGGCGAAAAGTACAATATGCTTTTTGTTATCAGCCAAACCAAGTTGTTTTTAACGCCGCAAATATAGCTGAATATTCAGGTAGTTCAGAAAGCAAAAGTAAATTTTATATCCTGCTTCCCTCCGCTCTTGTTAAACAAACGCCCTTAAGCCAGATAAAATTTAAAAATTTTAAAAATTTGGTATTCTGGACCGCCGTCTACCGAAAAGCTGCTCTTATCAGAGGCTATAGAATAGCATTACCAATAACATCTTAACCCACACCTATTTTCTACCATAAGTATTTTTATATTTAAAACCACTCTGTTTTAAACTACAGGTATGTTGTTCCGGCGCGATTTTAAAAAATTCTCTTTTGGCGGGCGTAAGCACTCCCGTTTCGCCCACTTCGCTTACCGCAATCCGGCGGTTTAGTTATAGGTTGCAGGTTGAAAGGTTAGAAAGTTGGAAGGTTGAAAAGTTTTTAAATTTTAACAATCCTAGCATGTAACAAATAAACCCATGATCCATGGACTATGGTCCATCGCCTATCAAGTATACCGGAACAAAAACATGGATAGCATGCCTGATAGCATAATCCATTTTACGACCCTGCTTAGGTAGGTAAAATCTTTTTTACGGTCGGCCCGGTAGATGCGGTAGGTTAAATAACCCATAGGAAAAATCACCAGCAACAAAATGTACGCTGTAAAGTACACAGCCTGCACCCGGTAAATAACGCCCGAAAGTAAAGTAATGGCAAAAGCCAGAATAAAAAAATACAGAAACCACTTGGCGCCGGGGATACCCACCACAATAGGTAAAGTACGGCAATCAAAAGTAGCATCGCCTTTTAGGTCTTCCATGTCTTTAATAATTTCCCGCACGATGGTAATTAAAAACACAAAAGCCCCGTAGGCCCATACGGCTTTATTATCAGCATTTTCAAAAACTGCTACTACCAATACCATGGTGGCCGAAAGCAGGGCAATAGTAATGTTGCCGATTAAAAAAGTTTGCTTTAAACGGGCCGAATAACCCCATAACAACAAAGTCGAGCCCAAATGAATAAAGCCAATAGGTAAACTTAACTCAAAGCCAATAAATACGCCCAGCCCCGATAAAAGCAAATGCGCCAGCATGGCTTTGCGCCGGTTCACGAATTTACCTACCACTACCCTTTTGGGCTTGTTAATAGCATCAATTTTAATATCGTAATAATCGTTGATGATGTACCCGGCGGCGGCAATACAGAGGGTAGAAAAAACCAGTAATGCAAAAGGCGCATCAAACACAATTTGCGACCAGGATTGGTGGGGCAACAGCAAACAGGCCCTTACCAGTAACTGGCAAAAAGCCACCATAAGCAAATTTGTAAACCGGATAAGTCTAAGAATAGTTTTCAAGCGCCAAAACCGGTTATACAGTTAATAAAACTAAGTTATAACAAAGTACGCAAAACTGACCCACATAAAAAAAGCCTCTTACTGGAAGAGGCTTTTAAAATTTACCAGGATACCTAAATATCTTGTTATACTTTTTTCACGTTTACCGCATTTACACCTTTTTTGCCCTCTTGCGTATCAAACTCAACTTTATCGTTCTGCTGAATCTGACCACCGCTTAATCCGGTTACGTGGACAAAGAAGTCTTCTTTGCTTAGATCATCAGTAATAAATCCGTAACCTTTGGATTCATTAAAGAATTTTACTGTTCCTGTTTTCATAAAAATTTAAAGAATTTGAATTAAATGATTTCGTAAAGATAAAAGTATTTTACAAAATCGCAAGTTTTAAACCCTTTAAATAAATAATTATTCTAATATTTTTAATAATTCACCATTTACTATGTGTCTTCATTATCATTTCAATTAAATCACGTACGGCGCCTTTGCCACCCAGAGATTCAGACACATAGTGACAGATATCCAGTACATCCGTAGCGGCATCGGCGGGGCAAGCCGCTAACCCGCATTGTTGCATTACAGCAATATCAGGCACATCGTCGCCCATGTACGCTACTTGCTCCGGTCGCAAGTTCTGCTCTTGTAAAAAAGCTTGAAATACCTCGTCTTTATTGTCTACGCCCAGGTAAATATGCTGCACATCCAACGACTGCAAGCGCTTGTAAACGCCCTCTTCTTTGCGGCCCGAAATGATAGCTATAACATATCCTTTTTTAATAGCGTGCCGAATGGCAAAACCATCTTTTATGTTAAAGGCCCGTACCTGCTCGCCATTAGCAAAACACAGCATGGTGCCATCGGTTAATACCCCATCTACATCAAAAATAAAAGCTTTGATATCAGAAAAAGCTAGTTGTTTGTTCATAAAAGTGGTTTGTTCGTGCTCCATTGGTTTTTCTGACGGAACTGCCCGGACAAAATCGCGAAAATTAGGCATGAGAAAAGACGAATTTTTAAAAATTTTAAAATTTGAGCAGGATCCGGTTCCTATCTCCGGATGATCTACTACTTAAAAACTGTAAGTTACCAGGAATAGCTTGAAAGTTTTGTGCCGTGCTGCTTGAAACCACTATAATCTTTTAGCAATTCAGGCTGCTTTCTGAAAACAAAATTAAATCTTGTTACTGATCTAACTTGGCTATTTCCTGTGCCTTTTTCTGGATATGCTCCGTTAATAAAGCGTAAACTTCGGCATAGTCTGGTTTATCCTGGAGTAATTGCTGGTGTTGTTCTATTATTTTTTGATCAAAGCGCACCGCTGGCCCCGTTTGCACCTGAAAAGGCGCGTGCGCAAAAGCTTTCTGAATGGTTTCAGTTACTAAAGGCTGTAAAACGGTAAAGTTAAGCTGTTGCTGGGTTAATAAGTCGTGGCTAATACCCAATAAATGATTCGTGAAATTACACGCAAATACCGCCGCTAAATGAATTACTTTACGAGCATCGCTTGGTAAATCAAATACCTTTTCACTAATACTGAAAGCCAAATTTTTTAATAGAGAAACATCATCCGGCGTACTGGCCTCAATGCCAATAGGGGTTTGTTTTAAATCCATAGCCACTGCCCTGCTAAAAGTTTGCACCGGATAAAAAACACCACCACGAATAGCTGCATGCTGTTCAAAAATAGTTAAAGGCAAACTTCCGGAAGTATGTACCACCAAACTGCTCCTGGGGAAAACAGCTTTTTTTAAAAATTCAACTACCACATCATCTTTCAGGGCTATAATAAACACATCAGCGGCTACTAAACTAAAATCAGGGTTTTGGGTAGGGTGCGCATGCAATAAAGTTTCAGAAAGGAACTCGGCTTTAACCAACGTACGGCTATATACCAGAACAACATGGTTGCCAGCTTGCTCAAGAGCCCGCCCTAAATGCCAGGCCACATTGCCGGCCCCGATTAATGCAACAGATAACGGAGATGCCATAACTTAAATTAATCACGTAAAAATAAAAAAGCGGAGATAACTCCGCTTTTCTGTAAATCTATAAAATTTTTTAAATTTTGCTTAAGCTAATTGCTTATTACGCACTACCCGCTTCTTAGAGCTGCCGGTTTCCGGGTTGGCTACTACTTTTGCTTCTTTGTAGCGTTTTATAATAGCCATCCCCATGCCAATAGACATAACAAGGGTTCCGATCCAGAGAATATTGATGAATGGTTTTTCTACGGCAGCCAAAATAACATAGTCTTTCTGGGTAGTATTTACGCCAATTTTAAACTTGTTATTTTTAGTATCAATGTTCACGAAGGTTAAACGTAATCCCAGATCTTCTACCTCGTCCGGAATGCGGCCCACTAGGTTGTCTTTAATTACAAATACCGGATGCGCGTGGTAGTCTTTGTCTTCGCCCGAAATAATAAAATCAGCTTGTACGGCTACATCGTTCGCTGTTAGCTCTACTCCTTTTACCTCGCGGGTAGGTTCAATATTTTTTAATACCGCAAAGTAATCATTCAGGTACAAGGTATCGCCAATAGCTAAATCCTGTTCTTTCAGCTCGCTCCATTGTTTATCTTCTTCCGAAGCCGCCACCCGCACGTGGGTATATAAATCTTTATCCGCAAACATCTTAATCGCCGGCGAAGCAATAAAGCCCATTTCGGGGTTTACCTGCGCCCGGGGGTACAAGGTAAAAGTTTTATCTGTTTCCCGGTTTTTAAATTCTACCTGGTAATATGTATTCTCCGGATAAATATCTACGGTGTCGCCGGTTTTAAAGTATATCTTGTCTTTATACTTAATATCGGCCCGGGCAATAGCTTTATGTATATCATCTAATTGATGTAGCAACTGCTTATTTACGTATTCTGGAAAATCTTTTACTTCGAAATAACGACCCCGGTAAGCCACATCGTAAGGGCCCATTTTTACTTTATCGTTCCGGAACAGCAACACGTTATCGCGGTTAATATCATCCGGGAAATCGCGGGAGTATAACAAGCCTGAGGTATTTTGCGAGATAATGTTGGAGTACCCCGACGAGAATAAAATACCAAATAACATTAATGCCACGCCAATGTGCGAAACAGCCCCTCCCGATAAATTTACTTTGCGCCGGATAAGCGTAAGTACCATGCTCAGGTTAGCGAAAATAGCAAACAGCGTAACAAACAACAGCACAAAATAAGAGAGGGTATCTACTTTCGGGATCAGGTTAATTTTGCCGAGCATGTACACCAAACTCACAAAAAGGAAAGTTAAAATAAGCGGCACGGCTAAAGCATTCGCCACTTTAGACTTATCGTTCTTTTGCCACCAAAGCAACTGAGCTAAGCCCGACAACAACGCGATACCAACCCCCATCCATAACTGGAATTTGGTATAGTGTGCAATCTGATCGGCCGGCAAAGCCATATTGGATTTAATACCAATAAAGCCCAGGAAAGAATTATATACCGGGATGGAAGTAGTTACCAACACCTGGAAAGCGCCTAAGCATAAAACTACCACCCCAATAAACACCCAAAATTCGCTGTTGTAAGTAGTTAATTCTTTTTCGGTAGCCGGAATGGCTTTCCAATGGCGAACTAATAAAAGCACCGCCAATACCACAAAAGCCGCTAAATAGGCAAATAACTGACCAGATAAACCTAAATCGGTAAAAGAGTGTACTGAGGCATTACCCAGAATACCGCTGCGGGTTAAGAAGGTAGCGTATAATACAAGCAAAAAGGTAGTAATTACCAGAACAAACGAAGTACGCAATGCGTGCTTGCTACGCTTGTAAACTACCATGGTATGCAAACCAGCAATGAGCACCAGCCACGGAATGTAAACCGCATTTTCAACGGGGTCCCAGTTCCAGTAACCGCCAAAGTTCAAGGTTTCGTAGGCCCAGTAAGCGCCCATCATAATACCCACGCCCAATACTAAACCTCCGAACAAGTTCCAAGGCAGAGCCGGTTTAATCCAGGTAATGTAATCTTTTTTCCAAAGGCCGGCAATGGCAAAAGCAAAAGGTACCAAAGTAATAGCAAAGCCCAGGAACAAGGTTGGCGGGTGAATTACCATCCAGTAGTTCTGCAGCAACGGGTTTAAACCAGTACCATCCTTCGGAATAAAGTTCGGGTTTAATTTAAATACCGGCGCATCGGTCATGAAATCGCGCAAGAGAATAAACGGCGACGAACCAATTTTTAAATCTCCGATAACTACGCCCAAAATCATGGAGGTCAGGAAAAGCTGCACAAAAGCAAAAACCGCCATAGTAGGCGCTTCCCATTTTTTATTAAACCAGATAATGGCTAAACCCAGCAGCGTATGCCAGAAAATCCAGAGTAAAAAGCTTCCTTCCTGACCTTCCCAGAAACACGAAATCATGAAGTGGGTAGGCAGGTAATTAGACGAGTGGCTCCAGGCGTAATAGTATTCATAACGATGATTATAAATAATATTAAACAAGCTAATAATGATACTTAATACCGCAATGGTATGTACGTAAAAAGCGCCCCTACCCAGGTTGCGCCAATTAATATCCGTTTCGCCGAGCGGTCTGCCTTTCGCCGCCATAAAATAGGCCAGAGCTGCCACGATAGCTGCTACAAAAGCTACAATCACACTCGCATGCCCCAGATCCCCAATGAACGTATTTATCACTTCTTGTTAGTTAAAGGTTGAAAGGTTTTAAAGTTGAAAAGTTAAAAGATGGAAAAGTTAGAAGGTTGAATTATGAGTTTACTTTAATAGATTTTAAGGGATGTTCGGAACAACCTTTAAACTTTAAAACCTTCCAACTTTTAAACCCATTTACAGGCTTGCTGTTTGTTTAATTTCTTTTTCGACGTATTTAGACGGACACTTGAGTAAAATTTTATCGGCCACAAAGGCATCTTTCTGCATATTACCCATTATTACTACTTGCTCCGAGCGCTCAAAATCCTGCGGTTTAGGTTGAAAATAAACTACTTTTTGTTCGTTTTGCAGCGTATCTACCAGCACAAAAGTAAAATAGTTGGGGTCCATAACGGGGTTGTAGTTCATCCCTACGATGTGGCCTTGCGCATCTTTCTTTAAGCGGCCTACCACGTGTACTTTACTCGTTTTGCCTTCGGCAGCTAACTCGCGGGCTTCTTTAAACGATACGTACATGCTGGCATCACCCGCCGACGAAATAATGATACCTATAGCTAAAGCAATAATAGCAATTCCAGTAATATGCGACTTTTTCATTTGTTTATTTAAATGCGAGAAAGCAATTTTCTCATTTTTAACACGTAATTACTCCTATAAAATTCCAGCAGCCAGATGATTTCTATCAGCTTTTCAGTTGTTGTTCCAGATTGCTTACTTTGCGGTCCAACCGAATCAAATATAATATCAACCCGGCTAATACCGTAACTATAACGGCTACCACCACGTAAATCTTGCCATCGCGACGTAATGCATCTGCCATTTCTACTTCAGAGGTACTACCGGCATCGGCAGCTTGTACCGTTGTATTAGCGGTAGTTTGAGCCAGGGTGTTAGCCGCCGGCACCGCCGCCAGCAGCATTATAAATATAAATAAGTACTTAAGCATGTTGTTCATGTAATTTGTATTGAAGTAATTCCAAACGCGATTTTACGTTTACCATCCATACGCCCAGCAAAGTCCAAGCAATTACGGCCGGATAAAAAACCATCCGCATGTTATTATCTAAATCGTAAGAGCTAAAACCTGGATTGCCGCCATTACCAGGGTGCAGCGAATCGGTTAAGCGGGGCAAAATAAAGAGTAGCGGAATAAGCGCCGCAAAAGCAAAAATATTATATACCGCACTAATACGCGCCCGCTGCTGCTGCTCGGCAAAAGAACTGCGCAATACCAAGTAGGCAAAGTAAATCAGCAAGCCAATGGCCGAAGCATTTTGTTTGGGATCGTTACTCCAATACTCACCCCAGGTAAAACGCGCCCATTCCATACCGGTAATAATACCCAGCACGCCCAGCAAAACCCCAATTTTAGCCGCCGATTCCGCAATAATGTCGTTTTCCACGGTAGGCTTGCGCAGGTACTTAATGGAGTAAATAACCGAAACCGTTAAAATAATAATCATCCCGAACCACATGGGTACGTGAAAGTAAATGTTGCGAATGGTTTCGTTGAGGATGGCCAGATGCGGCACCTTGTTTAACAAACCGGCTACTATTGTGTACAACAACAGCACTACCGTTAATACTTTCCACCAGGTTAATTTCATTGGATTACAGATAAACCAGAATTTTACTTCTTATAAGATAACAAACACTTTTGGCATTTTATTTAATTTAAAATCAAATTATTTTACTTAGTCCGTTAAGTGATTTTTTTAAATTTTTAAATTTTAGCTACTTAAAAATAACATTTCTTTACAAATGGCTTAACTGCGCCATAAGTACGGGAATAAAATATACGACACACTTACCACAATCAGGTTAATGGCCAGTAAGGTTAACAATTCATCAACGCTCACCGAGCGATCCAGGCCATCAATCGCGTTTTTAGATAATTTCATCAGCATTAAAAGCATGGGGATAATTACCGGAAAGCTTAACACCGCCATTAAGGTGCTGCTATTCGATGCTTTAGCCGCAATGCTCGAAATCATGGTAAGGGAAGTAGAAAAGCCCAAAGCTCCCAACAGAATAGTTAGCAGAAACAAAGCATCATCCTGCACCGGGTTACCCAATACAACCGCGTAAAACCCGTAACAAATTAGCGCCAAAACCAGCATAAGAATCGTGTTGTACACGATCTTCGCCAAAATTATTCCTTGCGGACTTACCAGGGAATAGTAATACAGCAAGCGCCCCCGGTTTTCCTGAATAAAGCTTTTAGCAATGGCATTTACCGAGGTAAACAATAAAATTATCCAGAACAACGCATTCCAGACGGGCACTTCTAAATTGGCAAACCGCAACCGGAAACTTAAGTAACAGACAAAAACGGTGCTCCCCACGTACAACAACATGCCATTAAACGCATATTTTTGCCGCAACTCCAGCAAAAAGTCTTTTTGTACTAAGTAGGCTACTTCTTTAAACAACTCGTAATATTTTCGGGCAAATTTACAATAGAAAAATCGGGAATGATAATAAAATAAGGAATATTACTCCTATTTGCTCGAAATCCCTTGTAACGCCGTTGTAAAGCACTTTTTTAAAAAATTGCTATTTAGGTATTATCTACCCAAACCCTGAAACATAGCAACTTAACAGTAAGATAACATACCACTCCGGAACATAACAATAACATAACGTACCGGTAATTTTAAAATAAACTGATCAGGATACTTTTGCCGCCGAGACTAATAACGCACTATCCCATTCAAGTTTATTTATGAAAAAATTTTTATTACTACTCACTTTATTGAGTACCAGTATTTTTGCGTTTGCCCAGCAGGGCACCTTAGCCGGAAAAGTAAAAGACAAAAAAACCGGCGAACCAATCATCGGAGCCGTAGTTTTTATTACCGGTTCTAACAAAGGATCTACCACCGACCTGGAAGGTAACTACTCCATTCAACTGGAACCTGGCGTTTATAAGATTACTGCTTCTTACGTATCGTACAAGCCCCAAAACTTTGAAAGTGTTCAGGTTACCGCGGGCAAAACCACTACCTTAAATATATCCATTGAAGAGGCTACTACGCAACTCGGTGGGGTAACCATTACGGGTACCAAGCAAACCAACACAGATATTACCTTAATTAAAGAGTTAAAACAAAGCGAAGTAGTGGTAAGCGGGGTTTCCGGCGAACAAATTACTAAATCGCTGGACCGGGATGCGGCTGAAACGGTAAAACGGATTCCGGGGGTAACCATCATGAACGACCGTTACATTTACGTGCGGGGTTTAAGTGAGCGCTACAATACCGTTATGCTCAACGATGCCTTAACGCCCAGTACCGAATCAGATACCCGGGCATTCTCATTCGATATTTTACCAACCAACGTTATCGACCGGATTTTAATCTTTAAAGGTGGTTCGCCGGAACTGCCCGGTGAATTTGGCGGCGGGGTTATTAAAGTATACACCAAAAACTTCTCCGACCAAAACAGCACTACTATTAATATATCCTCGTCGTTCCGGAACAATACTACTTTTAAAAATTTTGCTTCTTACAACGGCGGTAAAACCGATTTCTTAGGTTTTGACGATGGAACGCGCGCCCTTTCCAATTCATTTCCGGAGAACCTGAACAATGCAAACAATACAGAAGTTGCTAATGCCGCCCGCGACCTGCCCAACACTTGGCTGCCCAACCGGGCAAAAGCCTTACCCGATTTACGGATGTCGCTGGGGCTTACCCGTCGCATGGATATAGGCGATGTAAAAATCAGTAACATTACGTCACTTTCTTACTCCAATACCCGCCAGTATTTTAATGCTCTACGGAACGATTACCAGGATTTCAACCAAAGTACCCAAAACAGCCCTTTAAATTACAGCTACCAAGATCAGCAATCAAATTCTAATGTGCGGTTGGGCGTACTGCACAACTGGGGGGTTCGGTTTAATGAGCGTAACCGCTTAGAATTTAGAAACCTGTTTAACCAATTAGGTAGCAGTCAGGTAACCGAGCGGAGTGGCACCGACCAGACCAATGGCGTACAAGAGCAGAAAAACTACGCACTCCGCTACGAAAGCCGTACCATTTACTCCGGCCAATTACAGGGCACGCATACCTTACCAGATTTAAAAAATACCTTTAGCTGGACCGCTGGCTACTCTTACACGAACCGCAACGAACCAGATTTTCGGCGGGTACGCACGCAGCGCGAAGCGGGTTCTGATGATCCTTTCGCCATTTTAATCCCGAACGTACCCAGCTTACGCGATGCCAGCCGCTTTTATTCTAAGCTCCACGAAAATATTTACATGACCAGTGGCCAGTACGAGCACTTGTTCGGCCAACCCGATTCCTTATCCGGCGAAATTGAAAATGCGCCTAAACTGCGGTTTGGATTTTACACCGAGTACAAAGACCGTGACTTTAACGCCCGGTACATGTCGTATGCACCTGGTTCTACTTATAATCCTGGTTTGGTTTACCAGCCCTTGGATCAAATATTCTCTCAGGAAAACATCAATAACAGTAACTTAATTCTGCGTGAAGGTACCAGCCCGAGCGATCACTATACCGCTTCTAATTTACTCACAGCTGGTTATGCCGGCATTACCATTCCTTTGGGCGTTAAATTTAATATTTCGGGTGGGGTACGGGCCGAATTCAACCGCCAGCAATTGCACAGCCGTCGTTTAGGTGGCGCGCCGGTAGAGGTAAATAACCCAATCACCCGGGTACTGCCCTCCGTTAATTTAACCTATAATTTAACACAAAAATCATTGCTCCGCTGGAGCTCCAGCTTAAGCGTAAACCGTCCGGAGTTCCGCGAACTGGCCCCATTCACTTACTATGATTTCAACACCAACTTTGAAATTACCGGTAATCCAGACCTGAAAACTGCTACCATTTACAACTCCGATGTTCGTTACGAGTTTTATCCAAACCCAACGGAGATTATATCGTTCGGCGCTTTTTATAAATATTTTAAAAATCCGATTGAGAATACTTTCCTGAATACGCCTTCTGCTAACTCCTATACCTTTGGTAACGCCGATCATTCTACCAGTTACGGGGTTGAAACCGAAATCCGGAAATCGTTGCTAGACCTTTCAGCTTCTAAATTTGTGCAGAACCTGTCGTTGGTTTTAAATGCCAGCTACATAAAAAGTCAGGTAAGTTTAGGTGATTTAGCTACCGTTCAGGATAAAGAACGGCCTATGATGGGACAATCGCCTTACATTATCAACACGGGAGTTTATTACCAGGACGATGACCGGAAATGGCAGGTAAATTTACTTTACAACGTAATCGGCCGCCGCATCTTTATTGTGGGTAATGCTCAAAACCCCACTATTTACGAAATGCCCCGCAATGCCATCGACCTAACCATTACCAAAGGTATCGGCGAGCGCTTCGAAATCCGGGCGGGCGTTCAGGACTTATTGAACCAACGTTACCGCTTTATCCAGGATTCTGACATTAACTCTAAAATCAACAAAATCGACGAGACTATTTATGAGTACCGCCGCGGGCAATACGCTACGTTTGGTATCTCTTACAAACTATAATTTCTTACTCAAGCACAACCAACTTAATATTTAATTCTCATTTCTCTAAAATCATGAAGAAATTTCAAAATTGGACCTTATTAGCCATTCTGGCGATATTCTCCTTTGCCTGTTCCGACGACGATAGTGGTTCGAATTCAGGCGGTAACGGGAACACCCCTAAAACCGAATTTAAAGTAACTGAATCCAACGGTGTTGCTACGGTAGAAGGATCTACGGATCAGAATTTTACTTTTGCTGCTAATAAAAAGTACTTATTAAAAGGCTTTGTTTACGTGATGAACGGCGCCACCTTAACTATTGAGCCTGGCACCGTTATTATGGGCGAAAAAGCGTCTAAAGGTACTCTGGTAATTGAGCGGGGTGGTAAAATTATGGCCGAAGGTACAGCACAAAAACCTATTGTATTTACTTCGGCTCAAGCTAAAGGCAACCGCGCTGCCGGCGACTGGGGCGGAATTATTGTTTTGGGAAAAGCGCCTATTAACTTACCTAACAACAATGGCCGCATTGAAGGCGGTGTTGACCGGGATTTTGGTGGTACCGAAGCAGCCGATAACTCTGGTATTTTAAAATACGTGCGTATCGAGTTTGGCGGGGTAGCTTTTCAGCCCGACAATGAAATTAACGGTTTAACCATGGGTGGCGTAGGTTCCGGCACTACTATCGATTACATCCAAGTGTCGCATTGCGGCGACGATGCCTTTGAGTGGTTTGGCGGTACGGTAAATGCCAAGCACTTGATTGCTTACAAAACCGTGGATGATATGTTTGACACTGATAACGGTTTTTCCGGCAAATTACAATTTCTGGTAGGTTTAAGCGATCCAAACGTAGCTGATGTTTCCGGTTCTAACGGTTTTGAATCAGATAACGATGCTCAAGGTTCTAATGCCACCCCTAAAACCAGCGCTATTTTCTCTAACGTATCTTTGTTTGGTCCTAAAGCCACCCCTGATGCATCTGCCTTTAATTCTAACTTTAAGCGGGGCATGCACATTCGCCGTAACAGCAGCATTTCGGTGTACAACACTTTAGTAGCTGGTTGGCCCACCGGTTTGTTATTAGACGACCAAAGTGGTAACAGCTCCACTACCGAAGCCAACGCAACCAGTGGTTCTTTAAAAATTAAAAATGTAGTTATTGCGGGTTCCGGTTCTAAAGCTTTAGCGGTTTACGCCGGCGATGCCACGGTAACCCCTAATAAACCGGCCAGTACATTCGATATCTCTGGCTTCTTTAACGCTACCGGTAATAACAACAGCATTATTGCGGATTACGCCACCTTGGGTTTACCAAACGCCTTTAGCCAATCGGCACCAAACTTTTTACCAGCTGCTGGCTCTGCTTTATTAACGGGTGGTGCTACTACTGGCCTGGATTCTTTCTTTGAAAGTGCTACGTACATCGGTGCTTTTGGTACCACCGACTGGACTGCCGGCTGGACTAACTGGAACGCTAACGAAGTAGAGTATTAATAAATTTTTAAAAATATGATGGAGCATCAGAATGGGTGAGAATATGATGCTACCATCTTGTGTTAAAGCAGCTTAGTCTCCTGCTTTAACAATCTAAAGCCTGCCAGAATCGGCAGGCTTTTTTATTTTAGGACAGGTTAGCGGCAACAAACTGGTGGCAATACGCTTTAATCTGATCGCGTACCTGGGTAAAGGCAGCCTGTATTTCGGTTTCGGTACCAGTAACCTTAGCGGGGTCCGTGAAGTTTTGGTGAAACCGTGCGGCTGCCGCTGGGAAAAACGGACAATTTTCTTGGGCATGGTCGCAAACGGTAATAACGTAGTCAAAAGGTATGCCTTGGTACTCGTTGATGTGGTTAGAAGTATGCTGGGATATATCTAACCCATCTTCGGCCATGGTGGCAATGGCTCTGGGATTAACTCCGTGAGTCTGGATACCCGCGCTGTAAATATTTGCCCGAGCTTGGGCAAAATGCCGCAAATAACCTTCGGCCAATTGGCTGCGGCACGAATTGCCGGTGCAAAGAACCAGGATGTTTTTCACGTAAGTAGCTATAAATTTTAAAAATTTAAAAAATCACTTTAAATTAAAACTAACAACAACCTGGTTCGCAGCAGGCAGTAGCAGGCTTTTCGGCATATACGGTAATGCTGTATATGCCGGTTCCACTAGCTTTGTAAGCTTCTAATTCAGCAGCAGATAGATAATTCCCTAATAAATCATCCGGTAGGTTAATCAGCCTTTTTTTCTGTACCTGCACGTTTTCGAAACCTACTTTTTTAATAATACCCAGGTAGTCGCCCTGCTGCATAGCTCCGGATACACAGCCAGCGTACATTTCTGCGGCTTTTTGTAAACCAGCGGGCAGTTCGCCTTCTAACACCACATCCGAGATACTAAAATGGCCACCTGGTTTTAAAACCCGGAATGTTTCTTTAAAAGCCTGGGCTTTGCTGGGTACCAGGTTCAGCACGCAATTACTCACCACTACATCTACCCGATTAGCGGCTAAAGGCAAATCTTCAATCTCGCCTAAGCGAAATTCCACGTTTGCAAAACCTAGTTTCTGCGCGTTCTCTTTGGCTTTTTGTATCATGGCTTCGGTCATATCTACGCCGATTACTTTGCCGGTTTCCCCCACTATGGAGCGAGCCACAAAACAGTCGTTACCAGCTCCCGAACCTAAGTCGAGTACGGTATCTCCTTCTTTCAGGCGTGCGTACTCGGTGGGTAAACCGCAGCCTAAGCCTAAATCTGCTGTGGCTTGGTAGCCGGAAAGATGGGAATAATCTTCGGCCATAATAGTAAGGTCGGTAACCCCGCAACTGGTAGCGCCGCAGCAGGAGCTTTCGTTTTGAGTCTTACTTTGCAGCGCTATTTCGCCGTACTTTTCTTTTACAATTTGTTTTAGTTCTTCAGCGGTTTGCATGATTTTTATATTTATCGGTTTATTGTTTTATTACGATGAATCAAAGCAAAAATTTAAAAAATTGATCGGCACATGACAGTAGCAGATGAAGGGCACACAGAACCAAATTGAGCTGTTTGTTGAATAGCTAAGGGCACGCGGGAACGTTCTACGGGAGCAAATCCTCTTTTTTCAAAAAAGTTGGCAGCAGTATTCGTAATTAAGTACACTCCTTTTATTCCTCTTGTTTTAGCTAAATCCAGAGTAGCTTGTAAAAGAGCAGCTCCTAAACCCTGATCTTGATGATGAAGCGCTACGGCTAAAGATCGCAAAAGAGCTAAGGTTCCATATAGCTCCAGCCCACAACTCCCTAGCAAGGTTTCCTGCTGCTTAGCAACCACAAAACTATCCAGCACCAGCGGTAAATCTACTGTTGGTAATTGGAGTGAATTCAACAATTGGATGATTGCTGGCCGATCGACGGTTTTGGCTAATTGGATAGTTTCTATGGCGTTCATATTCTTACTACTTAGCAGCATTTAGGACCAGAAAGTGGAACCGTAAACAAATTCAGTAACATATCCCGGGATTGCTCCCATACAGGTTCATTAATGCAGTAACAAACGCTGGTTCCTTCTATTTCGCCTTTTATTAGCCCTACCGCTTTAAGTTCTTTTAAGTGTTGAGAAACGGTAGCTTGGGCCAAGGGCAGTTCGTCTACAATATGGGTACAAATGCAGGATTGGCGTTTCAATATCACTTCCAGTATAGCAATGCGGGCAGGATGGCCTAAGGCTTTCGCTAAGTTGGCTAACTGATTCTGCGCCTCCGTAAAGTTTTGGGTTTTAGTAACGCCCATAGCTTATCTAATTGTTTCATCGTAATATTACGATGAAACAATTAGATAAGCAAATAGTTGAGTCCTAATTTTTCAATTTTATAACCGAAATCTTACTCCTTACTAACAAGTTTGCTCTATTGGGGCAGAATTTGGCAGTTCTTTAAATTTAGTTAAATGCCTATAACGAGAGGACCTCGGTACTGCTTTATAATTATTATGACAGGATTACTATGATAGGCAGTTAACCTTATATTCTCACTAAAACTATACACTGGCGCTATTGATGCAAAAAGCCGGTAAGCTGCTGCGCACAACTATACCGGCATTTTTAATTTTTTAAATATCTAAAATACTAACTGATGGGCACTTTGCGCAGAATGGCTTCGATAAAATCTTTGGTTTTAATATCGTCGGCTTCGGCTTCGTAATTTAAAATAATGCGGTGATTGAGCACGTCGGAGGCTACTTCTTTAATGTCTTCGGGTAACACGTAATCGCGTTCGTCGAAAAATGCCACGGCTTTGGCGGCCAGGTTCAAAGCAATACTGGCCCGCGGCGACACCCCGAACTGGATGTAATCGGCAAACTCGTTCAGGTCGTACTCGGCCGGCCGCCGCGTGGCAAACACCAACTCAATAATGTACTTTTCGAGCACTTCCGAAATCTGCACCTGGTTTATTTCGTTGCGGATGGCAAAGATATCTTCTTTGGTTAAGATGGTATTTACCACCCCGGCAAACGACATATTGGCCATGCGGCGCATTACCTCCAGCTCATCCGATTTTTTTAAATAATTTACATACACCTTCATCATAAAACGGTCTACCTGGGCTTCGGGTAGCGGGTAAGTACCTTCGTGCTCTACGGGGTTTTGCGTAGCCAGCACCAGAAAAGGTAAATCCAACTTATAGGTGTAATCGCCAATGGTTACCTGCTTTTCCTGCATAGCTTCGAGCAGCGCCGATTGTACCTTGGCAGGCGACCGGTTTACCTCATCGGCCAAAATTAAATTCGCGAAAATAGGTCCTTTTTTAACTTCAAACGCCGACGAATTCTGGTTATAAATCATGGTCCCGATTAAATCGGACGGTAACAAATCGGGGGTAAACTGAATGCGCTGAAAGTTTAAGTGCAAAACCCGACTGAGGGTATTAATGGTGAGCGTTTTAGCCAAACCAGGCACGCCTTCTAATAATATATGACCGCCGGTAAATAATCCGATTAACAAGCGGTTTACCATGTATTGCTGGCCCACCACTACTTTACCAACTTCGGCAAATACTTGTTTAATTTTTTTCTGATGTTCCTGGATTCGCTCTTGATACGAAACCTGTGATTCAAATTCCATGCTTTATATCCGGAATAATTTTAGTGTTGTAACGATGAAAGCCGAAAGTGTGGTACTTGCTTCACCATTTTTTAAAAATAAAGTAAACTGCCAGCACCATAAAAAGAAAACCAACGGCGTGGTTCCAGGCCAGCTTGTCCGTCCGGAAGATAAAAACTGTTACCAGCGTAAAAACCACCAGCGACACTACTTCCTGAATTATCTTGAGTTCGAACATCGAAAAAGGTCCACCGTTTTCCTCGAAACCGATTTTGTTGGCCGGCACCTGAAAAACGTACTCAAAAAGGGCTAATCCCCAGCTAATTAAAATTACGCCCACTAAGCCCACCTGCTGCAGCCAGCTTATTTTTTTAAATTGCAAGTGCCCGTACCAGGCAAACGTCATAAATACGTTGGATAGCAATAAGAGCGCGATGGTGTAAAATCCTTTCAACGAATGCAGCGTTTAATTTAAAATTTAAAATTACAGAAAACTCCCGGACTTACACCGATATCTCAATTGGTTTCCGGAAATTCAACTAGAACAAACGCTATAATTTAAAAAACTTGTTGGCGCTTAAATCAATATAGATCAGTAGTTTATTCTTTTTTCCTTAGAGGCCGCCGCATTTGTAAACCTTGCTGACGCTACCGCCGGGTGAATAGTTTAGATAAGCCTTGCTTCAGTAATATTGGTATTACACCTCAAGCAGACATTACTCCTTACCCGCGGCGGCAATAAGCGCAAAGTATCGGCGTTAATCTTGATAAAGTCAGCGAATTATTGCATTTTAGCGTATTCTAATATAATTCACTTTAACTAACTAAAACTATGTTAATGAAACAATTAAGAGCAAATTTATTACTGTGTTTATTTTTAGCCGTTACTACCCTTGCCTTTGGTCAGGATGATAAAGCCAAACGGCCCAGTCCACCCGCTACGGCCTCCGGTAAAATAGGCGCCGCTCAGGTTACCATTAACTACAGTTCTCCGGCGTTAAAAGGCCGCAAAATGATTGGCGAGAAAGAACCTTACGGCAAAGTATGGCGTACCGGCGCCAATGAAGCTACTACCATTACTTTTGATAAAGACGTGATGATTGAAGGACAAGCTTTAAAAGCCGGCACTTACGCGTTGTTTACCATCCCGAACCAAACCGAATGGACCGTTATTTTTAATAAAACCGCCGAGCAATGGGGCGCTTTTAAATACGACGAAGCCCAGGACGCGCTGCGCGTAAAAGTAAAACCCGTTGCCAGCAAAGCCTTAACCGAAAACCTGAAATTTGAAGTAACGCCAAAAGGTAAAAATGCCGGCGTAATTACCATGAAATGGGAAAACGTAGAGGTGCCGGTTAAAATTAAAACTGCGGGTGCTTCGGCTTAATTAGAATTTTAAAAAATTTAAAAAACGGCTCCGGTTCATTTGAACTGGAGCCGTTTTTTTATCATGAAGCTGTTTAGCATTTATTAAAAGTAGAGGCAACATTCGCCTTTGGGGTGTCTCCACCACCAAAACGGGATAGCTCCACAAAATACTACTCGCTTGTAGTTGATACCTTTAATGATTTGATTTTAGAATACTAAACAGCTTTAATGTGAACTTTTAGTTACCTATTTTAAAGTTTATAAGAATATACTTGAAGTAGTTCTTTGGAGCCTTTTCAAGCCTCCATTCACTGGTGCTATCTAATTTGTTAGCTTCAAGTTTTGCCTCGTGGCCGGCGGGCCTCGTTTGGCTCTCTCGCACGGGCTAGCCTTCCTTTCCTCGCTCCGCTGCGGAATTTTGCTGCGCAAAACCGGAATCCTAGCAGGTGCTCAACAGCCAAACTGGTGTCAGAGGCGCTTAGCCACGGCTTTTCTGATGGAACAGGTAGAAATTAGAAAAAGAACATCGATCAAGTATTAAAGATACTTATGGAGCGGAAGTTACTTCCGCGTCTTTCTGCTTTGCTGTCTCCTCACCTGCGCTGAACACTTGCTCCTACTTTATTTTAACATATTTTAAAAGATAGGCAGTAGCTACTTGCGACTGACACCAGTTTGGCTGTGGAGGGCCTTCTAAGATTGTGGTGCGAAGCATTCCGACGTCAGGAGGAAAACAAGCTTAGACCAGCCCGGAAGAACCAAACGAGGCCCGCCGGCCATGAGGCAAACGGGTTACTGTTCAAACTCGATAGCACCTGCGTCTGGAGACTTGTAAAGGCTCCAAAGAAGAAGTTTTAACCGAGCTAATTTCCTAATCCAAATAGCATTTTAATACTATAGAAGCATCTGATTACAAATCAATCCGAACCACATCACCAACATGCAAAAAACCACCTTGCAAAATGCGCGCGGTTAAACCGCCGTGGCCGCGCATAGCATTATAGCCCCCTGGCCCCAGGTTAGCCTCCATACGGGAACACGGATGGCACAAACCCGTGACTTGCAGCAACACGTCGCCTACCCAGAATTGCTGATCTTTGAGCGCCAGTAAATTGATGCCTTGCACCACTAAATTCCGCCGGAGCAAACCCGGATCTATTTCGGAGCGATGGAGCATAGAAGCTACTGCCGCAATATGTTCTGCTTGAATCAATGTAACCTGCCGCTTGCTGCCCGGTTTACCACTGTAATGATCGCCGGCTAAATTTTTATCCGTAATAGCTTCTACGGTTTCTAAGGCTTGCAGCGGGGCAGAACGGGCTGGCCGGACACCAATCCAGGTAAGCGTGCCGGTTTGCGGTAAGGTGCGGATTAATGTACCCAGCGAAGAATCTTTAGAATTAAAAAATGCCATGTCTTTTTACTAGGCTTTAAACCTGGACTGCTTGATTTTTTAAATTTTCCTATTTCTGCAAGGCCGTAATGGCCGCAAAATCTTGTTTTAACTTCGGATATAATCCTTCGTAAATGGCGTAGAGTTTCTGGTAAATAGCGTGATTTTCCTCCCGGGGTTGGTAGGTACGAGCTACGGGTACCAGCTTTTCCACACCTTCAAAATCCGGGATTATTTTTAAAGTCAGCATGCCCATAATAGCGGCACCCAAAGCCGAACTTTCTACGCTTTCGGTTACGCGAATTTCCTGGTTAAATATATCGGCCAGCATTTGCACCCAAATATCGCCTTTGGCAAAACCACCGTTGGCGTAAATTACATCGATAGAACCGGTAACCTGCATTAAAGCGGTAGCCACGCTGTACAAACCAAACAAAATGCCTTCGAGCAAAGCGCGCAGCATGTGCGCCCGGGTATGCGTTACGTTTAAGCCGAAGTACACGCCCCGGGCATTCGCATCCCAGATGGGCGCCCGTTCCCCGAGCAGGTAAGGTAAAAACAATAAACCCTCCGATCCGGCCGGTATACTGGCCGCTTTTTGCAAGAGCAATTCGTAGGCATCCGACGATAAATCCTGGGCCAGTTGCGTTTCGGGTAAGCCAAACTGATCGCGGAACCAGCGCAGCAAGATGGCGCCATTGCTAACCGGTCCGCCCAACACGTAGTGCTCCGGGGTAAGAATATAACTAAAAATCCGTTCCTGGGAGTCGGTGGCGGGATCGGCGGAAATTACCCGGATAGCGCCGCTGGTTCCAATAGTAAGCGCGGCACTTCCGGGCCGAATGGCGCTGCTACCCAGATTAGCTAAACAGCCATCGCTGCCGCCCAAAATAAACGGCACCTGCGGGTCAACGCCCAGATTTTTGGCTTCTTCCGGCGAGAGGCCCCGTACCACGTGCGTGCCGGGTTGGGGCTCCGATAAATTGGCTTCGGTAATACCGGCTAGTTGCAATGCTGGGCCAAACCACTGCAAAGTAAAAATATCGAATAAACCAGTGGCGGAGGCAATGGAGTAATCAACGAGGTACTGGCCGAAAAGCCGGAAGAAAACGTATTCTTTTATCGAAATAAACTTGTGCGCTTTTTTAGCTAGTTCGGGCTGCTCGGCCTGCAACCAAACCAGTTTACACAACGGTGACATGGGATGGATGGGTGTACCGGTGCGGCGGTAAATATTATGCCCGAGTGCGCTGTTTTTAATCTGGGCGGCATGGTCGTTGCTGCGGGTGTCGGCCCAGGTAATGCTGTTGGTAAGCAAATTGCCGGCCTCGTCCAGGGCAATGAGGCTGTGCATGGCGCTGCTAAAACTAATACCCGCTAAGCCGGCTACCGTAAAGCCCGTCTGGCGCATAGCCGATACTACCGTTTTAATGGTATCGCGGACCGCTTGCAATACCTCGTCGGGGTTTTGTTCGCTGTAAGCGGGTTGCGGCGTTAGTAAGGGGTATTCTACGGAATGGTCGGCCAGCACCTGGCCTTGCAGATTAAAAGCTACGGTTTTTGTGCTGGTAGTGCCAATATCAACGCCGATGATGTAATGCATAGGTCCGGTTGGTTCGCGAGTAATGAATCCGAAATATCGGAGTTATTACCCACAACTAAGTTGTAAGTTTTAAATTATAATGGGTAAATTTTTACCAAAACTACAGCCCCCGCTTGTAAAGCTCTTAATACCTTTTACAGGCAAAGGGCGCTTAACAAATTTTTAAAAATTTGCCTGCCCTGCACGTAAAATTCAAACCCAATAACTTGGTTCAGCGCTAGCTTAACGGAGCGGGAGCAAAAACGAAAATACAATTTTACTTTTCATATCCGGAATAATAACGTGGTAATATATTTTACTTACCACCACCTCTTGCTTTGCTCCCGGAATACTAGTAAGTTGTTTTTCAGATAATTTTGTTAAGCCTATGAACGGATGGGTGCGCGGGCAGCTTTCTGCCATGATGTTTCTGCAATTTTTTATTTGGGGCGCCTGGTACGTAACCATGGGCACCTACCTGGCCAATGCGTTGCAGGCCGACGGCGTTGCTATTGGCGATGCCTACAGTGCCATGTCGATTGCTACCATTATTTCGCCATTTTTCGTGGGCATGATTGCCGACCGATTTTTTGCCGCGCAACGGCTGCTCGGGGTATTGCATTTACTGGGTGCCGCCGTTTTGTATTACCTCACCACCATCCAGGACCCGGCAGTTTTTTACTGGTTTATTTTATTGTATTCGCTTTTATACGCGCCCACCCTGGCGCTCGTAAATGCTATTTCGTTTAACCAAATGGCTGAACCTGGTAAGCAATTTGCCGCAGTGCGGGTGTGGGGCACCATTGGCTGGATTGCCACCGGCTGGCTCATCGACCAGGTATTTCACGTGGCCCCCGCCGATCTTGCTTTTACTTTTAAGATGGCGGCGGTAGCTTCGGTGGCGCTGGCGATTCTGAGTATTCTTTTACCGAACACTCCTCCCAAAGCCAAAGCGGCTACGGTACGTACTTCCGATATTGTGGGCACCGAAGCATTTGTTTTATTAAAAAACCGGCCTTTCCTGGTTTTCTTTCTGGCTTCCATTTTAATCTGCATTCCGCTTTCGTTTTACTACAGCCAAACCAACCAATTTCTGGTAGAATCGGGCATGGAGCACGCCACCCGTAACATGACTTTCGGGCAAATCTCCGAAGCGCTTTTTATTCTGGCCATTCCCTTTTTCTTCCGGCGGTTCGGAGTAAAATACATGATTTTAATCGGCATGCTTTCCTGGGTACTCCGGTTTTTGTTGTTCGGTTTTGGCAGCACAAACCAGATGTGGATGTTATTCGGCGGGATTATTTTACACGGCGTATGCTTCGATTTCTTTTTTGTAACCGGCCAGATTTACACCGACCACAAAGCCGGCGAAAAAATTAAAAGTTCGGCCCAAGGCATGATTACCATGGCTACTTACGGTATTGGCATGTGGATCGGCACTAAACTATCGGGTTACGTGGCCAAGAACTACACCATCTCCCCCACCGAACATTACTGGCAGGAAATCTGGCTGGTACCGGCTGCCATTGCCGCTGTGGTATTTGTGTTATTTGCTCTGTTCTTCCGTGAAAAGCAAGCCGACCGCAAACAAGTGGCCGCTGCGGTGCATTAATATTATTTGTTTACTTTTACCTCCTGTGGCCTGTAAAAAGGCTAGTCTATCAAGATAATTGTGTTTTTTAAATTTTACCCGAAAGCCTATGCTTTTTGAAGAAATCTACGACCGGATACTACCCTTGTGGGGCGATACCATCGATTTTTCGGATGGATACATTATCCAGCCCGAACGAAAATTTAAAAATTTAAAAAAAGTAACGGATAATAGTGACTACTTCTATTCCAAACAACTAAGTAATCAGTGGAATGCTTTGGAAGCACACATTGCCGAAGAAGATGCGGAAGGCCGATTAATGCTTTGGACGATGTTTCAAGTATTTCAGCAACATGCCCGTAAAAAGTTTGAGCAAAACGTACTTACTTTCCTGCCTCAGGAAATAGATAAAGCAGAAATTGAAGAACAGTTTCTGAAGAATGTGCGCGAAGAAGAATGGGAAGACGAGTAACATTCTAAAAATTGAATTATGATCTATTTGTAAACCTGCTACAGAACTTTGTATAAAAAGCACGCGTTACTGTAATAACTTTGTAATTACATTATTAACATAAATGGAAGTAGCAATTATTCAAATAGGAAATTCGAAAGGGCTTCGCTTAACTAAGTCTATCCTGGACAAATACAACATCAAGGACAAAGTAGAACTAATTCTAGAAGAAGGGCAGATTATTCTGAAACCAGTAGAGCAGCCCCGAAAGGGCTGGGAGAAAGCTTTCCAAAAAATGCATGAAAACGGAGACGATCAACTTCTGCTGAACGATGTATTTGAGGAAGAAAACTTTGACGAATGGAAATAAACCAGTACGAGATAGTGCTGGTGAACTTAGACCCTACTATCGGCAGCGAAATTCAAAAAACCAGACCTTGCGCAGTTATATCACCTAATGAAATGAATCATAATCTCCGGACAGTAGTTATTGCTCCCATGACCACCAAAAGCCATAGTTATCCCACCCGGATTAAAGTAAATCATAATAACCAAACTGGCTGGGTAGTAATAGATCAGATCAGAACAATTGATAAAACCCGGATAATAAAAGTTTTAGGCCGCCTGAGTACCACCGAGGCAGCGACCTGCAAAAGAATAATTAAAGAAACCTTTGTTGACTAAAATCAACCTACGCGATAACACAACACTTAAGAAACTATGCAAACCATTCGTTGGGGAATAATTGGCTGCGGCGACGTAACTGAAGTAAAAAGTGGACCTGCTTTTAATAAAATACCAAATTCGCAACTGGTAGCAGTAATGCGCCGCGATGCCGCTAAAGCCGAAGATTATGCCCGTCGGCACCACGTACCCAAGTGGTACGCCGATGCTACCGCCCTTATTAACGACCCCGAAGTAGATGCCGTTTACATTGCCACCCCGCCCGACTCGCACCGCGATTATACGTTGCAGGTAGCGGCGGCAGGCAAACCCGTTTACGTAGAAAAACCCATGGCTCGCACCTATGCCGAATGCCAGGAAATGATTGCGGCTTGCGAAAAAGTGCAATTACCTTTATTTGTGGCGTTTTACCGGCGACGTTTGCCTTCTTTTTTAAAAGTAAAAGAATTAGTAGATACTGGAGCCATTGGTGAGGTGCGATTCGTGAACATTCAACTATATCATCCTTTACAGAATAATTTAGAAAAAGATAATTTACCCTGGCGCGTGCAACCCGAAATTGCCGGTGGAGGATTATTCTTTGATTTGGCTCCGCATCAATTAGATATTCTGGATTATATTTTAGGCCCGATTGCATCGGCTTCAGGGCAAACGGCTAATCAAGCTGATCAATATCCGGCGGAAGATATTGTAACGGCGCAGTTTCGTTTTGCATCGGGCGTATTAGGCAGTTGCACCTGGTGCTTCACCGTAGCCGATAACCAACGCACCGACCGCATGGAAATAATTGGTAGTAAAGGCAAAATTACGTTTGCTGCTTTTGATAAAGTACCGGTGCAACTGGAAACCACAGAAGGAATTAAAAAGTTTGATTTACCGCCCCCTACGCATATTCAGCAGCCGTTCATTCAAACCATTGTGGAGCAATTAACCGGACAAGGCGAATGCCCCAGTACAGGAGTTACCGCCGCTCGCACCGCCTGGGTAATGGATCAGATTGTAGGCAGGTAGAATTTAGATGCTAGATTTAGTTTAGTTAGCGCTTTTGCAAATGTTGGCAGTGAGGACACTGCCAACAGCCAGTTTAAAGTTCAGCGCCGTAGTTTCAAGTTGGGTACCGTCGATTGTTGTATTCTGGTGCCGTCGTTTGTGTCTTCACAAACGACTTCGACTTTGGTTCTTTCGTAAGCTCCTATTGTAAATAATCTACTCTAAAGACGCACACAAATGCGTCTTTTTAATTTTCAGGCTTCATCGCGGTTACCTAGCCTTTTATCAATAATAAAGTAATACAAAATCAAGCTTAATCCCCCGAGCATCACGCCTAGTGGCACCCCAATGGCGTAACGAAACGGAATCATATCGCCAATGGTCATACCCAGCACTACCGAGAAAATAAGCATCCCGTACTTGAGAGCAGTGCGGCGCGGCCGGAAAAAGTTGGGATCCAAGCCTCGTTCTACCAAAGCCAACCGCTCACGGGTACGGGAAGTAAAATACAAATAGCAAATACCGAAGATAGTGCCGAAAAACAAAATGGCGACGATGACGATGAGCACGGGGCCGAACAAGTTTTGCATAATTTTAAAATTTTAAGTTTTATGCTCCTTGGACGCCTTGCAATAACTGGCGGTTACAAGTATGTGGTAGGTTTTAAGTTAAAAGTTATAAGTTTTATGTTCATTTAAATTGTCCGGGAATTGCATTCACACCCAAGGAGTTCATTTTAATTATAAGCATCTAAACAAAAAATACAAATTTCTAAAAATTAGATTTGACCCTTTACTTATTACTTATTACTTAAAACCTAAGACCTACCACTTACCTGTAACCGCTTCTAAAGTAGCAGCGTCTAACCCGCACACATGGAAAAGCAGCCTGATATTTACTACATACAGCAAGTGCTTCGCGGGAATACGGCGGCGTATGCCGTTTTGGTAGATAAGTACAAACATTTGGCGGCCACTATTGCCTACAAAATCACCGGCAATGCGCAGGACGCTGAAGAAATTGCGCAAGATGCATTTGTGAAAGCCTACCGGGCTTTACCGGGCTTTAAAGCCGAGGCTAAATTTTCGACGTGGTTGTACCGCATTGTGTATAATACCGCTATCTCTAAAACCCGCCGTAAAGTATTTTTTGCCATATCCCTGGAAGATGCCGAACTCACCGAAACCAGCCTGGAACAAACCGGTTACCAGTTGCTAAACCTGCAGGCCGCGGAACAAACCAAGTACCTGGAGCTGGCACTAGCCCAATTACCACCCGACGAAAACCTGCTGCTGACCTTGTTTTACTTACACGAAAAATCGGTGGAAGAAATTAAAGAAATTACCAACTTAACGAAGGCCAATATTAAAGTAAAACTGTTCCGGGCGCGGCAGAAAATGTACAGTTACCTGCAAGGCCTGTTAAAGCAAGAATGGAAGGAAATAATCGGATGAAAAAAGTAATAGAAGTAAACCGCGATTTACTTACGCAACAGCTAATCACCCAAGCTACTCCGTTGCCAGAGTTGAAAGCAGATTTTACCGGCCAGGTTATGGCGCAAATAGACGTGCAAACCCAAGCACAAAGGGACAAAATATATGAGCCATTGCTACCAGCTAAGGTTTGGCGTTGGATCGGAATTACTTTGAGCAGTATGGTTTTACTGGTGCTGGCTTTAAGTGTACTGGTTTTGGGACCAACGCTGGACTTTGGTTTCGGGCAAGCGTTCGATTCTAGCATAAAAGAAGTATTGGATTTGAACCAGTTTGGCTACATTCCTCAATTAACTCTGGCTGGCGTCATCTGTTTTTGCTGGCTGTTACTGGATTATTTGTACGGCCAGCTCCGGAAGAGCTAGGCAGAAATTGCCAGAGTCCTGTTATTAGTTAGCTTTTTGCAAATAGGCTGTTCTAGCCGTTTGTGAAGACACAAACGGCGGCACGGCTCTTTGCGATAGTGTAGAAAAAACCCAAATTTGATAATGGCAATTGTTAGTGTCTGCCTTGGCTGCTTTTGCCAAGATAACAAACAACCCTACCCCTCCTAATCGTAGGAGGGAAGCCTTTACCCGGCTTATTTAGTAGGTATCATTTAATTTGATTCTTGACTCCCATATATAAGTTTAGAACAAGCCAGCAGAGAGTAGTTTAGTTGAAGAGGATCGAAAAAACTTCTTCTGATTTTTAAATTTTACCTCGTACTAAAAAGAAAAACAACAGAAATAGCCAGCTCCATTTTACCGGAACTGGCTGTTGCTAAATCTAAAATCCCAGGTAGTGGTAACTACTTTTGCAGCACCATTACGTCGTTCATCATAAAGGTAGTGCCGGCGGCGGCTTCAATGTTATACACTTTTTGCACGCCACCCGCGTATTCGGCCTTGTTTAATACCGTGAATGGTTCGTATTTACCGGTTTTGCTGTTGTAGCACAATACTTCTTCGCCCAGGTTTATTTCGCCCATTTTGCGTTTGCCGTCGCGGGTTTGCATCGGGTGGTTCGGGGTTGCTTCCAGCACTTTGCTGCTTAAGTTAACTTCTTTACCCAGTTTACTCGTTTTTTCCGAAGCGCTCGCTACCAGTAAACGGGTGATAGCGTAGTTTTTCGCTTCGTGCGAAACCAGTTCTTTTACCAGTACCGTGGTTGATTTTTTCGTAGCCGGATCAATGGTTAATACTTGGTCGCCGGCTTTTACTTCTTTCAGTAATTTTTGCTTGCCATCGGCCATGGCCACCAGTTGGTCGCCGGGAAAGCAAATGTCATTGCCGTAGGTAGCCGATTCGGCTTTTAAATCTTTGCCCTGGTTTAAAGCTTTGTATTGCTGAAACGCCAACTCTTTCGACAGCACGTAAGATAACTTCAACACAAAGTTTTTTTCTTCTTTATCAATCGCGTGAATGTCTTCAAAGTAGTTTTCCCACACCTTACCGTCAGTGGTAAAGTTAGGTAGTAGTGCTTTATATAATTTGCCTTTTTCGTTGGTGTAGAAAATCATGGTACCGAGTTCCTGCATACCTTCTTTGCTTACCAAACGGTACAAATCCATGCGTTTTTTCAAGCCATCGTCGCCGGTAATAAAGTAGGGTTTACGACCTTCGTACCGGTCCAGAATGTAAGTATTTTCAATTTTAACGTAGGTATCGTTATCCAGATCTTTTACGGCAAAAGTTTTGGCTTTCTGGTATTCGGCCATGGTTAAAGGCCGCGAGGTGCCATTGCTCTGCGCGTGCGCCACGTACATATTACCAATTAGTACAAACGATAAGAATATTTTACGCATAATTGTAAATGTTAAAATGAAAGATTTTTTAAAATTTAAGCTTGCCTTTGTGCCAAAAGCTGATCTAAATACTTAGCAAGCACTTTCGGCAATAGGCAGCTTTGATATTGTTTTGTTTTTGTTTCAGGTATTTTGCCCGGTTTTCGGGCCGGGTTAGATTCAGTAGTTCAAATTGTTGAGCTAGCATACTAATAACCAACCGCTGGTGCGAGCTTGTAGCTCGTACCTATAATCACTTCAGGATTTTTCCTAGAAATAAGGTACGAGCTACAAGCTCGCACCAGCGGGGTTTATTGTAAATTCAGAACCTGAATCCTAGTAAAATTTAAAAAAACAGGTTCAAACTCCCCTTCTCCTGGAGGAGAAGGGGCCGGGGGTTGAGGTGTTCCTACGATATCTGGCGGAAGGCATCGGCGAAAGCTTGCATTTCGTCCATGCGGCCAATGCTGATGCGGCACCATTCCTGGTTACTAAATTTCCAGTTACGCACGCTCACGCCACGTTTCATGAGTTCGGCAACAAATTTATCGCCTTCCATTTTCAGCGGGAACATCACAAAGTTGCTCGACGACGGAATGTATTCGTAGCCTTCTTTCTTCAGCACATCGTACAAAAAGTTCTTAGAAGCCAACGTTTTCTTTAAAGCATCCTGCAAGAAAGCTTTATCTTGGTAAGCCACTAAAGCCGCCTGCACCGATGGGGCCGAAATGCTCATACCGCCGGCGCCATATTTACTTAATTCCTTAATAACATCAGGTTGGGCAATGATGTAACCTACCCGCAGACCGGCAAAACCGTAAAGTTTGGAGAAAGTACGGGCGATAATAACGTTCTGGCCTTTTTTCACGCAATCCATCATTGAGGCAGCTTGCGGATCGGGCAAGTAATCAATGTAGGCCTCGTCGATAAATACGGGTACTTTTTGCGAAACGCGACCGCAAAAAGCCCGGAGCTTTGCCGAGTCTACCACGGTACCGGTCGGGTTGTTGGGGTTACAGATGTACATGAGCGAAGTGCTGGCATCTACCCGCTTCTCCATGGCATCCAGGTCTAACTTATAGTCGGCAGTTAAAGGTACTTTGTTCCAGGTAGTATTAAAATCTTCGGCGTCGCGGGGTAAGCTGGCGTAGGTGGGATCGCCGGAAACAATATTAGAACCGCTTTTTTTACTGTAGTACATGGCGGCCGCTAACAACAAAGGTCCGGAACCGGCATCCATTAAAATGTTTTCTAATTTTACACCTTCGTAATCCGCAATTTTCTGAGCCAGCTCCCGGGTGTATTTCATGGGGTATTGGTAACTGGTATTCAGGGCATCCATGGCGGCTTTTTTCGCCTTCTCGGAAGGACCAAAAGGATTTTCGTTGGAGCTCAGGCGGGCTTTGAGTTCGGCCGGAGCACCCAGAATAATACTTTCTTCTGTAATTTTCTTCTCGAGGGTACGGGCCGCCGGCTTAGCTACCAGCTGGTTTAACGAGCCGGAAAAGAAGGTGAAACCTCCGGCTAAAAGAGCACTGGACTTCAACCAGTTACGTCTGTTCATTGATTTTTCCATGAGAGTAAAAGTGCGTATAAGTGTAAATTAAAGGTGAAAGTTTATTTTTGCGTGAGAGATGATTTTAGCCTTTGGAAGTAACCGGATATTGTACCCGTTGCTCCGCTAACCGGGAGTGAATAGAAGCTACCACGCTGCGGGCCGATTCAAAAGCACCGGCCATCCAGGCGGTTAAGTAGGTGGTGTGTTCGCCGGCGAAGTACACGTTTTGGTCGGGTTTGAGCAACGCCGGATATAAGGTTTTGCGGGCGTCGCTGTTGTACACGGCCCAGCCGCCCATGTTGTATTTGGTTTTGTGCCAGCTTACCGAAAACGAGGTTTCAAATTCTTGCTTATACTGCGGATGAATAAGGCTGCCTTTTTCCAGGGCCAGCTTTTCCCGATCGGCCATGGACATATCGCCGACCATTTTAGCTTTCTCGTTAAAGTTATAATACCCCAACAGAATGCCTTTCTTGCTTAAGTAGTCGTAAGACGGATAAAAAATCTGGGTAAGCTCGTTGTTGGTGTGGGTAATGCCGCCGTAAATCTGCTCGTCTTCTTCCCAGAAGCGGCGTTTAAACTGCAAGCCTATTTTACCGGTTTGGATATAAGGCACAAAATCAATGGCGCGGCTCACATCCGAAGCAAAGTTATGGTCGATGTTGCTGAGCACTGGTAACGGCAAAGTACAAATACAGATATCGCCGGTTAACTCGTGTTCGCCTTGTTTATCTTTATAAATAACCTTTACGCCGGCAGGTATATTTTGCACGGTTTTTACCTCGGCTCCCAATTTCAGTGAACCTGCTACTTTTTTCTCCAGGGCTTTGGCGATATTATCCATGCCACCTACGGCCTGGAACATAGTCATTTGCAGTTCGTAGGTGTATTCGGCTACGTTATAAAAGTCCGGGTCCAGTAAACCCGACTGAATAATATCGGCCAGCTTGTGCGGATCACCTACTTTTCCCGATTTTTCGCCGGCACCCGGCGCTTCCAGGTAGCCTCGGCGGGCCGAAGCTTTGTATAGTTTATCAATATCGAGGCCACCTTCGGCGCGGAGGTATTCCAGTACTTTGGCGGCGTCTTCTTTATTTAAAGCTAAATCCAGCTTATCCTGGTCCAGGGCTTTAGCGAGCAGCTCGGTCATGTAGCCGCGCATGTCGTTGTGAATTTCGCGGGCACGTACTTTTTTGTTCGATAAAGGTCCCTTTCCTTCGCTGAAATAATACGTTCCTTCGTTTACGTTATTATATACTTCCAGTGGCACGCCTAACTCTTTGCAATAATGCATGGTAAGCTGGTGGTGGTGCGGAATCCGCGAAGGACCGGCATTATAATACAGACCGTTATCGAAATTAGCGGTTTGCACCGGACCATCCCCTTCCTGGTTCGTAGATCCTTTCCGGACACTGAACACCCGACCACCGGCCCGGGTACGGGCCTCCAGAATGGTAGTGCGGTAACCTAATTTATTTAACTCGTAAGCGGCCGTCATGCCAGCTAAACCACCGCCCAAAATCAGGACGTGTTTGCCTTTACCATCACCGGATAAATTAAAAGCGTGGGCCGGAGCACCGGGCAATAAACCTAATGCCATCATGGCCGGGTAAGCACTTCCGGCGAGTAACGCGCTCTTACTCAAAAAAGCTCTTCGGGATAGATGTTTCAAATTAATTCTATTTAAATTTTACTAAAACTCCATATCTAAAGGTAAAAATTTTATAGTATATTGCCGAAAAAACAATTATAAATTTCAAGATACCCTTAAAATTTACACTTGTTTCAACAAAAAACATTTATTTTTTACTTGGCACCCTTAAAATTTAAACTGTTTTTAATAAAGCCTTTGATTTTCGCCGGCATGTTATCTAATTTAAATTGTACAAACTGGTTTAAAAGCTAAAAAAATGCTTGATTCTTTTACTTTTCTCATACATCTGTTGCGTTTTAACCTGATTTATCCATGAAAAAGTGTTTTTTCCTATTCGGTGCTGCTGTTTTTCTATCAGCCACGGCCAGTTTCGGGCAGACTTCCAGCAACCCCAATCAACCCGCAAAAAAGATAATTAAAACCGATCAGGCTCCTTTACCCGTTGGGCCTTATAGTCAGGGGGTTTTGGTAGATGGCTTTTTGTTTGTTGCCGGCCAAGTGGGGGTAAATCCGCAAACCCGCCAGTTAGCTTCGCAAAGTTTTGAAGCCGAAACCGACCAGGTGCTTAAAAATTTACAGGCCATCTTAAAAGGAGCCGGCATGGATTTCCGGCACGTCGTAAAAGCTACTATTTACTTAAAAGACATGGGCCAGTTCGCGAAAGTGAATGAGGTATACGGCAAGTACTTCACCGTAGAACCACCTGCCCGCGAAACGGTGCAGGTATCCAGTTTACCCAGCAACGCTAACGTAGAAATTTCGGTAATCGCCGCGATGCATTAGAGGTTAGTCGATAGTCCATGGTACACAGACGATGGACGACAGACAAAGGACAAAAGATAATAGACAGCGAAGAAGTAATTATAACTTTTTTAACTGAGAACCATTTTAACTGGCACCAGCCTTAGCGCAGCGAGACTGATGACTAATAAACAATTACAGGCATCCTTAATGATGGGCCAAATTTTTAGATAATTCGGTCAAAAGATATTTCGCTGGTGCGAGCTTGCAGCTCATACCAGCGAAATATCTTGATAAAAAATAAGATACGAGCTACAAGCTCGCACTAGCGTTAAGAATTTAAAAAAATCAGTCTGGAAAGAGACTTTGAGATATTTAGAATTAGTAACCCCTTTCTCAACACGGCTGCTGGTTGTTTTATTTAGTAACAAAAACCGGCCTGCTCTTCTTCGTTACCATTTTGGTTAGGAAGAAAAGCAGGCCGGTTTTTAAATTTCATGAAGTTACGCCGCGGTAATTGCGTTGCAAAAACTTATTTTGTGCTGGTGCGGTTGGCGGCGGTTACGTTTTCTTTGGCAATGGCGTGAATGGTATTTACCAGCCGGTCTAAATCTTTTAGAGGCGTGTACACGTGCGGGGTAATGCGCACCCCGCTGATATTTTCCCAAACCGTAGCCGACGTATGAATGCGGGCCCGTTTAAATAATTCGCTGGCTACCTGGCTGGGCTCTACGCCTTTTAAGGCAAACGTACATAACGCTCCCGAAAATTCTGGTTTCAGGGAAGTTTGCGTAGAGAAGCCGGGCACGTTCATACATTTCTCTACCCAGTAATTTTTTAAAAAATGCAGTCGTTTTTGCTTACGTTCGTTGCCAATGGTATTATGAAAATTTATCGCGTGCCCCACGGCCATTTCGGTCGGGAAAGAACGGGTACCCAGCCGTTCGAACTTGCGGATGTCCGGGCTTTGCGGATCTTCGGGCGCCAGCAACGGCCACAAATCTTTAATTTTCGCTTGCTTTACGTACAACATGCCGGTGCCAAACGGTGAACACAACCATTTGTGCAAACTGGTACCGTAGTAATCGCCTTCCAAATCCGGAATTTTATAATTAATGTGGGCAAAAGAATGCGCCCCATCAATAACCACTTGAATAGCCGGATTATGTTTTTTCGCCGCCCGGCTAATGAGGGCCGCCGGTAAAATCTGCCCTGACCAGTTCATCAGGTGGGTAATCATGACGGCTTTGGTTTTGGGCGTAAATGCTTCTTTAAACTTAGAAACAATAAGCTGATTATCCTCGATAGGTAAATCCAGAGAGATAAATTTTAAAATAATGCCGTCGCGCTTTTCGCGTTGTTTCCAGGCGTTAATCACGTTGGGGTAATCTTGCTTGGTTAGCACCACTTCGTCGCCGCGCTGCAGGTTTATGCCGAAAATAATGGTTTCCAAGGCTTCGCTGGCGTTGCGGTTAATGGCAATTTCTTCGGGCGAGCAACCGCCTAAATCCGCTAATTTCATCCGCACCGATTCGCGGGCTTCGTCTAAGGTGCGCCACATGTAATAACTGGGCGCCTCGTTGCTCATGCGGTTATACTGGTTCAAGGCATCCTGCACCACAATGGGTTGCGGACTTACGCCCCCGTTGTTCAGGTTGATAATGTTCGGCGAAACCGAGTAGGCCTGCTGAATAAAACCCCAGTAATCTTCGTCTTTCGTTACATCTTCGGCGGCGGCTACTTCCGGAATCACTAAACCCGTTTCGCTTTTCCAGGCCGCTAATGCCGGACTAACCGTCAGCAAACTAGCCAAACCACCTATTTTTTTAACAAAGCTTCTTCTGGAATTGGAGTTATTCGGCATAATAAGTATTGGGTTATAGGTGATTTGTTTTACCGGTTAAAATTTATCTATTTTATACTTCTGCGGCTTGAAACGTTATTTTAACTGCTATTTGCATTAAGATAAAAAGAATTTGCGATAATTGCGACTGGTTATCTAACGAGAAGAGGATCAACCACCCCCAACCCCTCCTTATCTAAGGCGGGGAGCTTTTTTACATTTACCAGGCAGCATTTACTAAATAATATTCGTGGGGATTGGTCCTCCCCTATCCCCTCCGAAGGGTGACTTTTATCTACAACGGCTTCAATGGACTAGGTTTACATGTATCATAAAAAGGACTTTTACTTAAGTGAAAATCCTTTGCTGCGTAGCTAAATAGTTTCCTCCTGAATGACAAAAATTTAAAATTTTAAAAAATTTAAAATTCTACCAGCCTACTATGCAACAGATAACTTTAGCCAAGTGCAAAAAATGACGCTAAACTGTTCGAGCGTTCAGCGAGTTTTTAGCGTCTTGACTTTTTTGGTTCTTTTTGTGTCAAGACAAAAAGAACAAATACCACAGCTATGAAACAACTCCACTTTACAATAAAGCAACTGCTGTAGCTATGCGAACGAGAATCTATTGCTCGATTAGCAAGTCACGGAAGTAAATCCACATCATAGGAATTGAAAACAACAGCCGCAGCTATGGCAAAAAAGCTTTAGCTCCGCATTCCCATCATAGCATCATTCAATGCAGCAATTACAATCTTTGTTTGTTCCGGATTAGGCGTCGTATTCCAGTTATTGCGAATGGCATTACCACCCAGCACCAAACCATCTTTCCGAGGAATAATATACCCATTAGGCGTACTTAAGCGGTAATTAATTTCGGGTTGCGGAATCAGGAAAGACAATTGGCCGGATATAGGCATTAAGTTTTGGTCGTTAAATAAGGTTTTGGCGCCTAAACCGGTACAGTTCACGATGCAATCTTCCCACAGCGCATCTACTTCTTCCAAAGTTTTAAACTCCTGTATCTGAATTTTGCCGCCGAATTTTAAAAAATCATCGGTGAGCAGGCGCAGGTACGAGGGAATATTAAAAACCATATTGGGTTGATTCACCACTTCCTGGGCCCGGAACGGGTGCTGCCGACGGGTTAATTCTACTGGTTCCGGCAATTGGCCTTTGATGTGCAACTTGGGCTCTTCTTTGTGCGTGCGGCCACCAATAATAAAATGATCGATCCAGGTAACGATATCGCCTAAACCCAGCAGGTTCTGGTACGTCCGGAACGAATAAGCGCAGGCTTGCTCCCAGGTAGCTTTAAACGTCGGAGTAATGTGTTCGTCTTCGCAGAGCAAATGAGCCGGCGACCAGGTGCCGGTAGCCATGCTGGACGTAATTTTGGGCCACAGCTCCTTAGCGTAAATGGTTACGGTTTTTCCTCTTTCCTGCAGCAAACGGGCAGTTGTTAAACCCACAATGCCGCAGCCAATTACTGCAATTTCTTTTTTACCAGTAGCAGCAGCGTTGTTGGCGGCAATCTGGCCGGTTCCCCACGACAGCGAGAAGCCACTGCCGCCGTGCCCGTAATTGTGCACAATGGTTTTATTACCGAGCATCTCTACGTCTAACCGTGGGCCCAAAAGACGGTAAGGCCGCAGACCCACGGTTTCTTTTACCACCCGATCCAGGGAAATTTTAACCCGGGGTAAGCGCCGGGAGCCCGCATTAGCTGCGCTACCGCGGTAAATACTATTACCTGGTGCACAGGAACTAGCCCCCATGGCAAGGGCCAGCCCCAATGCGCCGGATTTTAAAAGAAAATCTCTTCTATGCATATGCGGTAGCGGTTTCGGAATTTATTTTACTACTACCCGGCTCGTTTTCGTAAAAGCTTGTCCTTTGTGCGAACCCGACCATTCCAATACCAGAAATTTACCCGGGGTAGGAGCAGCCAATCCCAGTTCGGCCCAGGTTTTTTCCATACTTACCTGGCCCGCTGCGTCGGTGGTTAATTCGGTGATGGCAGCGTTATTCAGCATTACCTTCACAGCTAAACCAGTTACCGGAATGGTATCAATACCTACTTTGTTATCCAGAATACCGCTTTTATCCAGTTCGTAAATACCCGTGGTTACTTTTACCGGCTCGGTAGCCAAAAAGCTGGAACCAGATACGGTAACTAAAACCGGAGACACCACACGGTCTACTACCAGTTCGTCTTCTTTTTCGCAGCTCATTAAGAAAAAGCTTAAGGCAAAAAGCAGGGTATAAAATTTATTTAGATGCTTTATTTTCATGATTGATACGCTTAGAATTTAGATTTTTAAATTTTTTCACACTGAGCACTATTCTGCCCACCACATTTTAGTTTTTTTGTCGTCGGCACCGCCGTTTAAAGAAATGCCGGCATCTAACTGCGATTTGTTTAGCGAGTACTCGGTAGATGGATACTGCAAACGGGTAGGTAATACGCCATCGTTCAGGAATATGGCCCGGGTATCGGGGGTAGGCAGAACCGGATAACCGGTGCGGCGGTATTCGGTCCAGGCCTCAATGCCCTGACCAAACAAGGCAATCCACTTTTGAGTCAGAATGTTTTCTTTCGTAGCAGGTCCGGCGGTGGTCAGGTAATCAGCCGGCATGGTTAAACCGTATTGACCAAACGACGCCGCAATGGCTTGTTCGTAATACATTTGGGCATCGCCGGCTATATCGCCATCAACGGCAGCTTCGGCCAGGGTAAAGAGTAACTCGGAGTAACTCATGATTACGCTGGGGGTAGTTGTTTGCAAAAAGTAAGTACCAATTTTAGCACTGGTAGCCAGGTACGTGGTCGCAATCGCATCGGGCAAACCGTTCGGGATGCCAATGTATTGGTTGTTTACCGGCTGGCCGTAAACCGCCAAGCGCGGATCGTTCAGGGCTTGCAGTTTATCTACCAAGGTTTTGCTCAGGTTCCAGTCTGTGCGGCTTTCCTGAATCATTACCTGGTTCCATTCGTTGTTGCTGGGTAAACCGTTAGCATTTTTAAGTACTGCAAAATCAGTGTTGCTAGTAAAAATCGGGTATTTAGTCGGATCGCTTAAAATTTCGGCCATAATTGCCCGCGATTCGGTTGGTTTTTTAGCGGCTTGCCGGTTGGCTAGTTTTAAGCGCAGGGAATTGGCAAATTTTTTCCACATGTCAATTTTACCCCCGAACATAATATCGCCCGAAATAGCCGGACCACCGATAGTTAACTTTTCGTTGGCGATTTTTAAATCTTCCAGTAAACCGGCGTATACCGCTTCCTGCGAATCGTATTTGGGCGTGTAAATGGGTGTTTCGGCGGTACCTTGCAGGGCTTCGGTGTACGGAATAGCGCCGTAAATATCGGTTAGTAAAGAAAACACCCAGGAACGCATCACCAAGGCAGCGCCTTCGTAGTTGGCATTAGGTGCGGTGCCTTCCGGGCCAGACTGAATAATAATCCGTTGAAAGTTTTGCAGCGCGTCGTTGTAAAAGCCCTTCCAGTTATTGGTGTAATAAGCGGGGCTCATGTTATAGTTATCGCCTTCGTCGGAGTAAATATTACGGGCCAGGTACTGCACCCACAACATGCCGCCATCCAGGTTAATGCGTTCAAAACGGGCCCGGTGTCCCCAGTAACGGTCCACGCTCGACTCAATGCCGTTGGGCAGCAATACCGCCGAACTTACCGCCGAGGGTTTGTTGGGACTAACGTTCATGGATTCGAAGTCTTTAGTACAGGCACTCGCCACAAAAGCTCCGGCTATCACGTAAGTGGCTATTTTAATTTTGGAATATATTTTCATATCAATAAGATCTTTTTTGAAATAAATAAGTGACTTAACTTTTACAGAACAGGAAGTACCCTGTTTCTATCCTCCCCCTACCCCCTCCCAAGGGGGACTTTTCTTTTCCTGGCCTTATAAAAGCTCTATTAGAATTTCACGTCGAGGCTCATCCCGAAGCTGCGGCTGTTAGGTAACTGGCCGTAAGTAAAGCCTTGCGCGTTACCACCCTGAGAGTCAACTTCTGGATCGATGTGCGGGGTATTTTTGAAAAGGATAGCCATGTTGCGACCCACAAACGAGATACGGGCAGATTGCGCACGAATGGCTTTGGTCAGGAAAGTGGGCAGTTGGTAACCTAAGCTTACTTCGCGTAACTTCACGTAGCTGGCATCAAAAATCGCGGATTCGTGGTAAGTACGCGGGTTGTTGTAGCTATAGAATAACTTGGCATCGGCGATTACATCGTTGGGCACGTAAACCGGCGCATCAGCAGTACCAACGTTTTTCACGCCTTTACCTATTACGCCTTCTTCACGACCTACCGCGGTTTCGGCGTATTGGCCGGTCCAGCGGGCAGTACCGGTGCCTTCGTCAAAAATATCGCCGCCTTTTTTTACGTCAATCAAAGCGCTTAAAGAAATACCTTTGTAAGAAAACGAGTTAGAAAGACCACCAATCCAGTCGGGTTGAATGTTACCTAGTACTTTCTGACCCGGTGCTACTAAGGGCGTACCCCGTTCTTTGTCGTACACAATTTGGCCATCGGGAGAGCGTAAAAACGCGGTGCCGTAGAAAGTACCGTAAGGCTGACCAACCCGGGCTTCGGTAGAAAGTCCGCGGGTGGTATACAGGGTGTAAGTGGTTAAACCTTCAGCGAGCTCTACTACTTTGCTGCGGTTGCGGGCATAGTTTACCGAAATATCCCACTGGAAACCATTCCCTAATTGTACCGGGGTACCGGTTAACATTAACTCCACGCCTTTGTTGGTAACTTCCCCGGCATTTAAGAACCGGCGGTTATAACCGGTAGCTTTGGATATTTCTACCCCCAGAATCTGGTCTTTGGTGCTCTTGGTGTAATACGTAGCGTCTAAGCCAATTTTACCGCCTAAGAACCGGATATCGGCGCCTACTTCCTGGCCGGTGGTAATTTCGGGCTTCAGGCCAGCGTTGTTAATATCGGTGCTTTCGCCGAAGCTCGGGATAGCGCCGTTCCAGGGCGATTTAGCGTCATAAACCTGGTACAATTGGTATGGATCAGCATCGTTCCCTACCTGGGCCCAGCTGGCTCTTACTTTGGCAAAAGACAAAGCTTTGCTGCTGATACCTAATAAATCGGTAACTACTGCACTCACCGATACCGATGGGTAAAAGAAAGAATTTTTGTTAATGGGTAAGGTACTAGACCAATCGTTACGGCCGGTTACATCCAGGAACAGCGAGTTGCGGAAACCAAACTGCGCCGCGGCAAAAAGACTTTGCACATTAAACTCCTGCGTTTCGCTTTGATTGGTGTTAGGGCTGGCGTTGTTGTTGAGTGTATAGAGCTTATCGATTACCATTTGCTCTACTTGGGTAAAGTTACGCTTGTAGAAATTGTTGCGGTAAATACCGCCTAACTGGCCATTAAAAGAGAAGTCCGGTCCGAAATCCTGCTTGTAGGTCAGCATCGCATCGTGGTTGGTTTCCTGGCTGCGCAGCACTTCTTCGTTAAACTGACCAGCCCGGAAGTTGCCCCCGGAAATGCGCTCGAAACGGGTAATATTGGTGCGGGTATCGCTCCAGTAATCGGTACCGCTTCTTACCATTAAGCTAAATTTATCATTGAAGTCATACGATATAGACATATTTCCTCTTAACCTGTCTTTATCATTCGCGTAGGTAAGAAACTCCTGCTCGTAAAACGGATTCACAAAGAAGGTATGTTGCCAGTTAGGTGGCAGGTTATCGCCCGGAAGCTGGTTGTGGACACCCACGTAATCGCGCCAGTTCTTCAACTGATCCCAGGAAACCGAACGGTGCGCCCAGATAAAATCCTGGCTCGACTGAAAAGACCGGTTATCAGAACCTGATTTTATATATTCGGCACTAGTGGTAACCTTTAATTTAGAAGTGAGATTATAAGAAGAATTCAGGTTGACATTGTTTCTTTTAAAATCGTTGTTAAACATAATTCCTTTTTGATCCAGACGGCCTATTGACAAGCGGAAGCTGCCTTTATCATTACCTCCGACCAGGGCAACTGAATTAAAAAACGTTTTTCCGGTTTCCCAGTATTCTTCCCAGTTATTGGGTTGCGGCGTTAAAGGGGCTACCTCATCGCCGGTCCACCATTGACGCACCAAGCGGCCGTCCATGGGTGCCCCCCAGCTTTCGTCAGTACCTTCGGTGCCATTTAGCGGCGCATTAGGGCCATAAGCGGCCCGGTACTGCTCTATTTCCCGGGGGTCAGTAATTGCCCCGCTGCGACCATTGTTAAACCAGGTGCGGTAACCGTTACCTCCGCCATAGGTATTTTGAAATTTCGGCTTTACTAAAGGCCGTTCAAAAGTAGCGCTGGAGCTAATTTCTACCCCAATGCCTTTGGTACCCGCGCCGTTTTTAGTGGTAATTAATATAACGCCATTAGCTGCCCGCGAACCGTAAAGCGCAGCTGCGTTAGGTCCTTTTAAGATAGACATAGAGGCAATGTTCTCCGGATTCACTTCAGAAATACCACCCCCAAAGCGGCTTTCATTTCTGGTTCGCTGTCCGGTTGCTGGGTCAACCCCTAAAGTATTAGCTTGCTGAATAGGCACGCCATCTACTACTACTAGCGGTTGGTTATTTCGGCTTACCGAACCCATTCCCCGGATAACGATATTTGAACTGCTGCCTGGCCCGCCGTTGCTATTTACCTGCACCCCAGCTACTCGGCCCGAAAGATTATTTACCACGTTAGATGTTTTTACTTCGGCCAGTTTGCTACCGCTCACTTCTTGTATGGTATAGCCTAAAGCTTTTTTCTCTCTTTCAATACCAAAAGCGGTTACTACTACTTCACCTAACTGGGTAGCATCGGTAGCCAGGCTTACGTTGATGCTGGTTTTACCACCCACGGCAATTTCCTGGGAAGTGTACCCAATAAAGGAAAACACTAAGGTGCTGGTAGGTGGGCATTCTAAAGTATACATTCCTTCTGCGTTACTAACGGTACCGGTGGTAGTACCTTTTACCAACACGGTTACTCCGGGTAAGGGTAAATCAGCATCTACTATTTTTCCTGAGACTTTAATCGGTTGCTGCGCTAGTACCGGCGACAATGCCAGGGTAACAAGAGCATATAAGAGTAGTAATCGCTTCATAAATCTTAATTTTAATGATTAGGTGTTGTTTTTGTGTAGACAAGTAATGTAACGGCCACGCCATAGGCGCCTCTCTTTCCTGCGAAAGACGTCAGAACGTAAATCAGAACTCCGGTTATAGTACTTTGCTACAGGCAATAATTATCTGGCTCCGGACAAATACTGCCTGAGAATAGAAAAATAACCGGAAACGTAAAGCGCAAAATATAGGATTGAACAGACTCCAGACCCGGAATCATTCAAAACAGTAGTAAACTGCTGGTTTTGGCAAGAACCAGATAACTTGTTAGTTAATGGTTCTATTGTTTGAAAATAGCAGCTAAAGAAATGTTGAAATTTTTAAAATTTTAACCCGGTTATTGCTCTTGAAGCAGATAAATTTTATTTTAATCTATTTGCTTTCGAATACCAACTTGGGTTTTAAGCAGCTACTATTTTTTAAATTTTATTTCTGGCTACCAGGCCAGAACAGGATTAGTACTTGTCTTGCCATAAATTATCTCCCTTTTAAAGATTAAAAGAATTTGCATCCATTAGGTAGGAAACATAACCGTTGGCCGGACGGTTAAGCTTTTACCAGACTTCTTCTCAATCAATCAGATATTTTATTATTAATTATTGATTTGATACTATGCATAGTTACAAATAATTAATTAAAGTGAAAATATCATTGAAAAATTTACAAATCATCCAACTAACGGCTACAAAACTTAGATTTTAAAGAACATCATTTATTATATTTCAGAAAACCCTTCCGTTTCTATCCTGATTTTTAAAATAATTTAAAAATATTCAGTTAATCATATTTGACAATTAACTGAATAATGCCTTTAATTTCAAGGCATAATTTCATAAAAAACAAATAAAATTAATTTTATACCTTAAAATTTTGACCGCATTTCTTAAAATTCAATCATTTATTAATGAAAGTGGTTAAATTTTAAACCAAAATACTAAAATTACACTTAATCTTATAGGAAGAGGGTTAATAGTAATACACTAATTTTATTTCCTGTTTTTACGGCTGTTTACCTAAACTTAACTTAGGGATAATAATAGGCTAATACCTGCTTCGTAGTTTTAGATATTGATAAATAGTTGCCTTACCAGGTACCGGTTGATATGTTTAAATCATTGGTTTTCGGGTGGCGCTGTTTCAGGATTAAAATTTAAAAATCGGAAGTACTATGAAAGCATTCACTCGTTTATTCCGGCAATTAGTAGATCAGTTTGTTTTGTATCGGCTGCATTCTTTTTATTCGGCGTTAAAGTCCGACCAAACTCCCACCGCATAAGGTTTTTACCCGATTATTATGGGCGTAAAAAAAAGAAAAGTGGACGTGGTGGTTATTTCGGATGTGCACCTGGGCACTTACGGCTGCCACGCCAAAGAACTTTTGCGTTACCTGAAAAGCATTAAACCTAAAAAGATTATCCTGAACGGCGATATTATTGATATCTGGCAGTTTAGTAAAAGTTACTGGCCCAAGGCGCACATGCAGGTAGTAAAGTACCTGACGGGTTTAATCGCCAAAGGCGTGAAAGTGCAGTACATTACCGGCAACCACGACGAAATGCTGCGCAAGTTTGTGGGCTTTAAAATGGGTTCATTTACTATCCAGAACAAATTATTACTCGAACTCGACGGGCAACAAGCCTGGATTTTCCACGGCGACGTGTTCGACGTAACTATGCAGCATTCCCGCTGGCTCGCCAAACTGGGCGCCGTGGGCTACGATTTATTAATTCTGATTAACCGCTTCGTTAACTTTTTATCGCTGAAACTCAACGGCAACAAAATATCCTTATCCCGTAGCATTAAAAACCGGGTGAAGAGTGCGGTAGCTTTTATTAACAATTTTGAAGAAACGGCCGCTAATATTGCTATTGACAATGGCTACGATTACGTGGTGTGCGGCCACATTCACCACCCGGAAATAAAATCTATAACTACTACCGCCGGCTCGGTTACTTACCTGAACTCCGGCGACTGGATTGAAAACTTAACCGCCCTGGAATACTACGGCGGCCAATGGCATTTGTACCGCTACCACGACGATGCCACTCTTGCGCACCAGGAAGAACTCCCCGACACGGCATCGGAAGTATTAAACTACCCGGAACTCATGCAAAACTTAATGCAGGAATTTAAATTAAAAGGCGCTTGAAAATATTATACGCCGTACAGGGTACCGGCAATGGTCATTTAAGCCGGGCTTTAGATATAATTCCCATTTTACAACAACGCGGCGAAGTTGATATTCTGGTAAGCGGCTGCCAGGCCGATGTATCTTTGCCTTACCCGGTACACCATCAGTTTAGCGGCCTCAGCTTTATTTTCGGCAAAAAAGGCGGAGTTGATTTTGTAAAAACCTTTGGCAAGCTAAACTCCCGGGCCTTTTACCAGCAAATGCGGCAGTTGCCCATTGAGTCGTATGATTTAGTACTGAACGATTTTGAGCCGGTCTCGGCCTGGGCTTGTTACTTTAGAAAGAAGCCTTGCGTGGCCTTGAGTCACCAAAGCGCGGTGTTGGCGCCCCAAGCCCCGCAACCCAAAAAAGAAGATGTTTTCGGTAAGTTTATTTTAAAAAATTACGCGCCGGCCACGCACCACTACGGCTTCCATTTCGGCCGGTTCGGCGAAAATATTTTTACCCCGGTTATCCGGTCGCAGGTACGCGAACTTACGCCGGACAACCTAGGGCATATTACCGTTTACCTGCCCGCCTACGACGACTGGAAGCTGATTGACCAATTGAAAAATTTTAAAAATACGGATTGGCAGGTGTTCTCGAAGCATAACAAAACGCCTTTCCGGCACAAAAACATTCAGGTAAACCCGATTCAAAACGAAGCTTTCGTGAAAAGCATGGCTACCAGCACGGGCGTATTGTGCGGCGCTGGTTTTGAAACGCCCGCCGAAGCTTTATACCTGGGTAAGAAACTGCTAGCCATTCCCATGAAAAGTCAGTATGAACAACAATGCAACGCGGCGGCTTTAAAAAAAATGGGCGTACCGGTTATTCCATCGCTTAAAACCAAACACTTGCCGGTTATTCAGGAGTGGCTCGAAAATGGCTCGGTGATCCCGGTAAATTACCCGAACGAAACCGAACAAATTATTGATCAGATTTTACAGGAACACGCCGCGGATAAGTACCAGCCAGTAGTTTAGTATTTCAGAAACGGATGGTTCCAAAGTTAAGCGCAGCGTCACTTGGATCGATAGACAAAAGCCAGTCTCCGGACTGGCGATATAAATTTAAAAACTAATTGCTGGTGCGAGCTTGCAGCTCGTATCACTAAAATACCAATGAAGATTATGGTACGAGCTGCAAGCCCGCACCAGCGAAGGCTAGTGAGGATGACACCAAAAATTAAAAAATTTAAAAAAATGGAAACGCTGGAAGCCTACTTCCGGCGTTTTGAGTAAATAACCAGATGCAGCAAACTTTTTTAAAAAATACTACTGCCGATAAGGCCCAAACCAGCGAGCAACCATTAACCCGGGCAGCTTTCGGCGAAACGTTTCAATGGGGTGTTTCTACGGCGGCGCACCAGATTGAGGGCGCCCATACCGCCGATGGCAAAGGGCCTTCTATCTGGGATACTTTTTCGGGCATTAAAGGCAAAATTCAATCGGGTCACCACGCCAACCATTCCTGCGACTTTTACAATCGCTACGGCGAAGATATTTGCCTCATGGACCAGATGAATATCCCGAACTTTAGGTTTTCGCTGGCCTGGTCGCGCATTTTGCCAAAAGGCCACGGTCAGGTAAATCAAAAAGGTATTGATTATTATAACCGATTGATTGATGGTTGCCTGGAACGCAACATTGAGCCCTGGGTAACCCTCTACCACTGGGATTTACCGCAGGAACTCGAATACCGTGGCGGCTGGACTAACCGCGACATTGTTTCCTGGTTTCAGGAATACGCTCATTTGTGCGCCAGCCAATTCGGCGACCGCATCAAATACTGGATGGTACTGAACGAACCCATGGTTTTTGTAGGCGCTGGTTATTTTTTAGGCGTACACGCTCCTGGTCGGCGCGGCATTAAATCTTTTCTGGCGGCTACTCACCACGCCGCGCTTTGCCAAGCCGAAGGTGGCCGGATTTTAAAAAATGCTTTGCCGCACGCCGAAATTGGCACCACGTATTCTTGTTCCCACCTGGAACCGTACCGCCCCACCCTCATCCGCGATCACGGAGCTACCCGCCGGGCAGACGCTATTCTCAACCGTTTGTTTATAGAACCGGGCTTGGGTTTAGGTTATCCCATCGCCGACGTGCCTTATTTGCGCCGCATCCAGGAATTTATGCGCCCCGGCGACGAGGCTTTGCTGCCTTTTGAATTTGACTTTATCGGCATTCAGAATTATACCCGCGAAATGGTTAAGTACGCGTTCTTCACGCCTTTTCTGCAGGCAGCTTTGGTGCCCCCTAAAAAGCGCGGGGTAGCTTCTACTGTGATGAACTGGGAAGTGTACCCGCCCGCTATTTACCACATCCTGCACAAGTACAACCAGTACCCGCAGATCAAGAAATTAATCATTACCGAAAACGGCGCCGCTTTCCCCGACCAAGTGATTAACGGCGAGGTAAACGACACGCAACGGTTACACTACATTCAGGAACATTTAAAGCAAGTACTCAAAGCCAAACAAGAAGGCGTAAAGGTTGACGGTTATTTTGTATGGTCGTTCACGGATAATTTTGAATGGGCTGAAGGCTACCACCCCCGGTTTGGCCTGGTGTATGTCGATTTTGAAACCCAGCAACGGATAGTAAAGGCTTCGGGTAAGTGGTATACGGAATTTTTGAACCCCTCCCCCTTCGGGACCTACCCTAAAAACAAGGGAGGAGATGCTGCTTTTGCTTTGTAGTACGTGCGTTGCAAAATGACGCAAAAACTTAAATTTTTTTAAAATTTTCATTGGTTTGGCGGAGAGTTCCACCTACTATGGCGCGGATTTACTTCCATGCCTTTTTCGCATTTATAGCTAGCCAATCACCTTGGTTATGCGTAGAGACCGCGTAAGCGGTCTCTACGCATAACCAAGGTGATTGGCGTTTACTAGAGCTTACATGCCAATCAGAGATTGGCCGCACAAAATGTACTTAGAGCGTTTCACTAACTCTAAGCACAACAGAAACTGAAGAATCTTATTTGCTGATTAAAGTAGGCAAGTGTTTACACCTTTCGAAAATGACACGATATAGTAGCCAACACTTTTCCTAAGTCTTTTATTATAGCAGAGTTGTCAAACCTCAAAACAATAAACTCCAGTTGCTTTAACCGGGCGTCTCGTTCCTGGTCGTTTAAGTTGATGCTTGTTTGATTATGCATTAACCCATCTAATTCAATAATTAACTTTTCCGTCGGACAATAAAAATCGACAATGTAATCTTCGATACTATGTTGTCGACGAAATTTCCTACCTGCCAATTTACTCCCCCGCAAAGCTTGCCATAACCTAGCTTCTGCCGAAGTTAAATTTTGCCGCAACTGTCTCCTGTTTTCCAATAAATAATCAACCGAATGAATTTGCCCTTGCCGCATATTTTCAAAATTTTTTAAATCTTTCTAGAAAGTTTTATGCCAGAGCAAATCAATCAATTAGTTTTTTTCTTTTGTTAACTTAACACCGTATCAAATGAACCTAAACAACTGATAATTATAAATTAAATTGATAGCAATTTAGTAATAAAGCTAGTTATACCACAACTACCGCATCTCCTCCCCTGTTTTTAGGGGAGGTGCCGGAGGCGGAGGGGTAAATTTTAAAAATATTTTGTAACCATTCACCAAACCCGCAGTTTCCCTTTCCGAATCTGAAAAACAAAACGCTGTTTCGCTTGGACGCACTTGCCGATAACGCTTTAATGCTGAAAGTAAAATCCGGAGACGTAGACCGCCTGGGATTGCTGTTTGACCGGTACCACCGGGTGCTGTACAGCTTTTTTTACCGGTTTACGTCGAGCAAAATGGTGAGCGAAGATTTAGTGCAGAACGTTTTTATGCGGATGCTGAAGTACAAACACACGTTTACCGGCGACGGTAAATTTACCACCTGGATGTACCACTTAGCCCGCAACGTATACGCCGACCATTACCGCAAAGACAGTCGTTTAGGTTTTTCGGATGATTTTACTACGGTAGAAAACAGTTTGCACAACTCATACAATATAGAAGAGCAAACCAAAAAAGACGAGGAAATACAATTACTACAAAAAGCCCTGAACCAGCTAAGTCACGATAAAAAAGAAGTGTTGATTTTGAGCCGGTACCAGGATTTAAAATACAAAGAAATTGCCGAGATACTGTGCTGCTCCGAGGCAGCCGTTAAAGTAAAAGTATTTCGGGCGATGCAGGATTTAAAAAATATTTATACCCAATTAGAGCGGCAAGAGATATGATGGATGAGAAGTACATAGATTTAGTAACCGGTCACCTGGAGGGCACTTTAACCCTGCAGCAGGAAGCGGAATTGCAGGATTACCTGGAACAAGGTCATATTAAAGCTTCCGAAATACAGGAATTTAAAAATTTGTATTGCCAGCTGGGCGATATACCAACGCTGGCCCCCAGCCCCTTCATGAAAGCTGATTTTCAGGAAATGCTGGCAGATTATAAAAAAGCACATCCGCAGAAAAGCCCTAAAGGCGGTTTTTTCGGGAGCTGGCTGGCACAGTGGAGCGTACCGCAAGTGTTCGGGCAAATGGTTTTCGGGGTAATAATACTGGCGATTGGCATAGGCATTGGGTTCCGGATGACGCCCGCTAAAACTTACGAAAAAGAGCTGAGCCACTTAACCGGCGAGGTACAGAACATGCGCGAAGTAATGATGCTGACCTTACTTAAACAATCATCGGCCACGGAGCGCCTGAAAGCCGTGAACCTGACCAGCGATTTGGAAACGGCTGATGCGAAAGTAATCCGGGCTTTGCTGCAAACCTTAAATAACGACCCGAACGTGAACGTACGCTTAGCCACCATCGAAGCTTTGTACCAGCACGCCAGCAACCCCGCCGTACGCGAAGGCTTAATTGCCGCCATCAGCCAGCAAGATTCGCCGCTGGTGCAAATTGCCCTCGCCGATATTATGCTAAGCTTACAGGAGAAAAAATCGGTGGGTGAACTGCAAAAACTTTTGCGCAAAAAAGATTTAAATCAGGCCGTGCAGACCAAAGTAAAACAAACCATCAACGTACTTATTTAATCCATTAGTCCTATGAAAAAGATGTTACTTAGTCTGGCGGTACTCACGTACAGCGGGCTAACTGGGAATGCATTTGCCCAGAAATTAACCGAAAACATATCGCGCAGCGTCAGCTTTAATACCCCAACTGGTACGCACGTGCTCTACGTTCAGAATATCCAGGGCGATGTAAGAGTGGAAGGCTCTACCGGCGACAAAGTAGAGCTTACCGCCGAAAAAACCATTACCGCTAAAACCCAGGCTGACGCCGAAAAAGGCATGCGCGAAGTGCAACTCAAAACCGAAGCTTCCGGCGACACGGTGTACGTTTACCTGGAAGCGCCTTTTATCTACCGCCGCAAAGGCCGCATGCGCAGCATGAACGTCGACAAGGAAGAAGATTATGATTTTGCCTTTAATATTATCGTGAAAGTACCCCGCCAAACCAACCTGGAAGTATCTACTATTAACGATGGCGAGGTAACGGTAGCTAATACCCAGGGCACCGTAAAAGCCAATAACGTTAATGGCCCGATTAAAATCAGCAACATCGAAGGTACTACCCGGGCTAACACGGTAAACGGCAACGTAGACGTAACCTACACCAAAAACCCCACCGGTGACTCCGATTTCCGGACGATTAACGGAAAGCTGAACGTGGTGTTTAAACCCAACTTATCCGCCGACTTTACTTTTAAAACCATGCACGGCGAGTTCTACAGCGATTTCGACGGCCTGAAAACCTTACCCGCGCAAACCGTGCAGAACACCAAAAACAAAGGTACTGGCACCGTATACAAAGTAGACAGTCGCCAGGCCATGCGCCTCGGGAAAGGCGGCCCCACCTTCAGCTTCGAAACCCTCAACGGCAACGTCTACGTGCGGCAGGGGAAATAACGGGTTGCAGGTTGCAAGTTGCAGGTGGGAAAGTTGAAAAGTTGGAAGGTTGAAAGGTTTGAAAGTTGCTATAAATTTTAAAAATTCTTGCTGGCGCGAGCGTCTTCGCTCGTGGCTACTATGTGGGAGGCCTCTGGCCGGGCGAACTGATAAACTTAAATTAAATGCCACCCAGCAACAAATTCCAATCGGCCAGAGGCCGGACGATAATCATCACGAGCGAAGACGCTCGCGATAGTAGAGATAACAGAAAATTTAAAAATTATAAAATTACAAAAAGCCCTTAGTTGCTATAGAACAAACAGCTTGAGCCAGGTGCAAAACTCGACGATTTTGTGTTTGAGCGGCAGCGAGTTGAAAATCGTCGAGTTTTTTTGGTTCTTTTTGTTTTGACACAAAAAGAACAAGACTTGAGCAATGAAACAACTTCACTAAGCAAACAAAGCAATAGCCGTAGCTATGCCAACAAATCTAATTCGAAAGTCACGGAAGTAAATCCGCGCCATAGTGTACTATGTGAATAAAACCTTTTACAACGCAAGGCAGCAGCTATGTCAATAAGAATTAAAAAACTAAAAATTTAAAAAATATTTAAATTACCACCATCATGAAACGCTTACTCTATATCCTAGCCTTTGCCTTACCCATTATACTAACCCCCAAGCCTGTCGCGGCTCAAAACGACAATAAAAGCTTAGTCGTAAATTTAACCAAACCCGGTCAGCCAGGCAGTTTGAAAGTAGATTTAATGAATGGCTCCATTAAGGTAAGCGCCCACTCGGGCAAAGACGTCATAATCAGGTACTCGGGCCGGGGCGATGACGACAACGACCGCCGGAGCCGCCACAACGATGCCGATGCGAATGGCTTGCGCCGGATTCCGAACAACAGCCTGGGCCTGGAAGCCAGCGAAGACAACAATCGCGTGGTAGTACGAGCCAACGCATTTAACCGCGACATGGACCTGGACATAAAAGTACCCCGCGATTTTTCGCTGAAACTAAGCGCCATGAACAACGGAAAAGTTATTGTGGAAGGCGTAAACGGCGAATTGGAAATCAGTAATTTAAACGACGATATCCGGTTAACCGATGTGTCCGGCTCGGTAGTAGCCAATACTTTAAACGGCGATTTGCAGGTAAGTTTAAAAAAGATCACGCCTAACGTACCCATGGCTTTCAGCAGCATGAACGGCAAAATCGACGTAGCCTTACCTGCTTCGGCAAAGTTCTCGACCAAAATGAAAGCCGACAACGGCGAAATTTACAGCGATTTTGAAATGAATTTTAACAAAAATACCGACAATAAAGAACTCATGAAAGTAGGTGGCGGCAAAAGCGTGAAACTCGATAAGTGGCTCTACGGTTCGGTAAATGGCGGCGGCCCGGAGTTTATGTTCAAAAACTTTAACGGCAATATTTACATCCGGAAAGTAAAGTAATCATTTACTTCTCTAATCAGAAACCCCGGCCACACCACCGGGGCTTTTTGTTTTTAAACCAGTTGATTTATTTAGGAAAAAGAATTATTTAAAAATTCTCTGGCGCAAGTTTTCAAACATGGGCCTACCTATCAGATAAGGCATCTGACTTTACGCCAGTTAAAAGCCAAACAATTCAGCGGCACGAACCGGGGCTGTTCACCAATTTAATTTTTAAAAATTATTAATTTAAAAAACAAAAGAATAAAGCCTTACTCCTCCAGTATCCGGCGCAAGTAATTAATCTGGCCTAAATGGTAAGAAAGATGCGCCGCCAAGTGAATCAGGAAAAAGTTGGTGGTCATGGGATAGCCTAAAGTTTCTTCGGGGTAAGTTGCGGATAACTGGGCATTATCTAAGTTTTGCAGGGCGGCTACTACTACTTGCTTGGTTTCTTGTATTTGCTCGATTAACTGTGCCTGCGGTACATTTTTTAAATAAAACTCTACCTCCCGGTCGCGCACGTACGTAAAGTTGCCCAAATTCTTCCCAATGTACGTTTTCAGGTTCCCAACCAAGTGCAAGGCTAAATTGCCGGCCGTATTTTTTACCTGCCCCGTAATGCGCCACAGATTTTCTTCGTGGGTAAACGCTTGAATCTCATTTTTAAGTCGATTAAAATCCCGGTCGTAAATGGCAATAAAATCTGCAATCATAATTGATAGTTTTAAGTTGGCGCCTGCTTTTAGTTAAGTTTCCGGAACAAAATCGTCTATCGGTAGAGTATCTGCAATTACCCAACAATACTCTAACGGACTTGGCTAAGGCACGTTTGAATGCGCTTTAAATTTTGCTGGCTTAAGTAATTTTAAATTTTATACTTTTCTTCAACTTCTTCTTTATTCAAGTCAAAATGAATTTCAACAGTCTTGTGAACCGGACTATCAACTCCATAAATGATATTTTTATTGAAGGATTTGAAATCAAGTACTCTAAACTTCTTTCTAAATAAGGTACACTCCTGATTATTAATATCTATGATTAAGATTTTTTGAATTGTTCCTTTTAGAAATGTGTGTTTCCAAACTGGTATGGCTACTTTGGTTCCTTCATTATTCCAAATTGGAGGTCCACCACACAGTTCATTTATTAAATGCTCTCCGCCACAATTATCAACCAAGAAACATTTTCCTGCTAGTGGGCTACCTTGAGCAAATTCTATTAAAGTACCATATTTAATTCCATATTGCCGGTCAGGTGAAAACATCTGGTTATCAGCATTTTCAAAAATTCACGGCCTGGGGTTAGAACTTTCGGTTTTCTCTGTCATTCTTATTTATGTCAACAACTTGCTTGAGTACATTTTTTTAATTTTTCCCATTTTCAACGGCAAAAAGCGCAAGAGTTATTCAACCGATTTTCCGATTAAAGTTATTAGTAACTGGCTACGAGCTGTAACCCTGCTTTTACCGTCTGTACCAAAGAAAATTTTAAAAATAGCGCTGCCGGATGCGCTGGGTTTTGCTGCAAAAATGTAAATTCCGGATGAAATAAACACATCAACTTTACCCGGAGCAGAAACAGATGCAAAATGAAAACTTTACCACGCGGCGCGATTTTATTAAAAAAACCGGTATTCTTACGGCAAGCTTGGGCTTAGCCGGCACCAGCGCTTTGGCTGGCTTAGAAGCTACCGCCCGCAAAAAGAATAAATTGCCCAAGTGGAAAGGCTTTAACCTGCTCGACTTTTTTTCGCCGGATCCGGCCAGTACCCGAAAGCCTACGCCCGAAGAGCATTTTAAGTGGATGCAAGATTGGGGGTTTGATTTTGTGCGGGTGCCTATGGCATACCCTTATTATTTAAATTTCGACCGCAGCCGCAACATCACGCCCGAAGAAGTTTATAAAATAGACGAAAAGCAGGTTGATAAGATTGATAACCTGGTGCAGTTGGCGCATAAATATAAAATGCACGTGAGTTTAAACTTACACCGGGCGCCGGGCTACTGCGTAAATGCCGGCTTTAACGAACCCTACAACCTCTGGACCGACGATGAAGCTTTAAAGGCCTTTTGTTTTCACTGGCAAATGTGGGCCAAGCGGTACAAAAACATGTCGCCTAAAAAAATAAGCTTTGATTTGCTCAACGAGCCTAGCATGCGCGAAGACATGAACGACCAGCACTCGCAGCGCAGCACCGTACCCGGCGAAACGTACCGCAAAGTAGCCAAAGCGGCTTCGGAAGCTATCCGCCAGGAAAACAAGAAACACCTGGTAATAGCCGATGGCAACAACACCGGCACTACCGTTATCCCCGAAATAACCGATTTAAACATTGCGCAAAGCTGTCGGGGTTATAATCCGGGCATTATTTCCCACTACAAAGCGCCATGGGCCAACAAAGACCCCGAAAACCTACCCGAGCCCAAATGGCCCGGCCAGGTAGGCGATAAATATTTAAGCCGCGCCATCCTGGAAGAGTTTTACCGCCCCTGGATTGAACTGGTAAAAAGTGGCGTGGGCGTACACTGCGGCGAATGCGGCGCCTGGAACAAAACCCCGCACGACGTATTCTTAGCTTGGTTCGGCGATGTACTGGGTATTTTATCGGAGAATGATATTGGCTTTGCTGTGTGGGAATTTAACGGCGACTTTGGCGTATTAAACTCCGGCCGGACTGATGTAGCTTACGAAGATTGGTACGGCCAAAAGCTCGACCGCAAAATGCTGGAATTACTGCAGAAAGTGTAGTTGCAAAATATTGTACTGCTAACCCGCGGTTGTAAAATCAAAACTTACAGCTTTCAGGAAATGAAAAAGGCTGCTCCAGATTTTGGGGCAGCCTTTTTTAAAATTTTAAAAAACTGGTTAAGAAGCTTGTTTTACTAATTGTATTTCGCCTTGTAATTTTAATTCTTCGCCTAGCATAACGCCACCTGTTTCCAGGGCGGCATTGTAATTAATACCCCAATCTTTCCGGTTAATTTTACCGCTAATCGAGAAACCCGCTTTCACATTTCCCCACGGGTCGGTGGCAATGCCGCTATGTTCTACCGACAGTTTCACCGGCTTGGTAATGTCTTTAATCGTTAAGTTACCATAAAGATTATAGGTATCATCGTCAACTTTTTCTACTTCCGTCGAAACAAACTTCATGGTGGGGTGGGTTTCGGTGCCAAAAAAGTCGGCGTTGCGTAAGTGCTCATCGCGTTGCTGGTTAGCGGTATCAATCGAAGCTACATCTATATCGGCCACCAGTTTGGCATTCGAAAAATCATCGTTTTCGGTTTCGGCGGCTACATTAAATTTGGTAAACTTACCGGTAACGTTCGAAATCATTAAATGCTTAATCTTGAATCCTAATTCACTGTGCGAAAGATCAAGCGTCCATTTTGTTGCTGCCATTGTAGTTGTTTATTCGTTTTAATTAAAATTAAATGTATCTATTAGTATTGTTATAAAATCTATCACTGTTAGCCATTATACAAACTGAGGTTTACTTTTGTTCCAGAAATGTTTAAAGTTCTATGAAATTACACTAATTAATAAGTTGATTTTTTCCTAAATTAAGGGAAAATGCGGTTTTGAAGCTAACGTAACCTGTTACGAAAGAGCTTGCTTATAACGGTATGCTTACGCATTCTACGATTCATCCGCAGAGCAAAACCTGGCTGCTACCCTCCTGATCAGGTAAGTAAATCCTGGTACTCAGAATGGCGTTTTACAAAGGCCTCTACAACGGGGCAAGAAGGAATAACCTGGTAGTTTTGCGCCCGGGCAAAATCCAGCGCCGCCCGCACTAAATGGTCGGATAAACCTTGATTTCGCGCCGAGGCTGGAACGTAGGTGTAATCTAAATCCAGCACTGTTTCTTCGGGGTAAGTATACGTTAACTCGGCTTCTTCGCCATTTACAGCCGCGTAAAACCGCATATCTTCCGCATCATGAATAACTTCCATTTTATTTTGTTACTGTTAGGGTTATAAAAACGGAAAGCCTCCCGCAATAACATACGGGAGGCTTTCTTTTAATTACAACGAACTTACCATTCGAATTGGGTTTCCAACAGAAGCTTGCGATGGGTGCACCAGATTTTACTAGCAGATTTATTAACCAAAATCTACCAGAAGCTCGGTTACCGGCAATTTTACAGTCTGGAATTTACCAATCTTCTTTTAAGTTGGTTATATCTTCTTTAACGGCTTGGAAAGGCTAGGGTTACAAATAAAATAAAATGAATTATTTTTCAATCTCGCCCAAAACTGATCTACCAGCAACTTTTAAAGCCGTAAACAGGATTGCCGGGTACAACGTTTTTTAAAAAACAGGCATTTTACTGGCTTAATCTTGCCTGAAAAGCAGCTACTAAGTAATTCGTTTGGTGCTACAAGCTTTCAGCCAGAGATTGTGCTGGCAACGGGTACACGGTTGCTGTTCGCCACGCGGCAACTTTTGTACCTGACCGCAAGATCGGCAGGCATACTCTCCCTCCTGTTCTATTTTATCGGTAGCGGTTGTTAACAATTCCGGGAAAATAGGTAAGCCGGGTTTTACCTCCTCGTCCGTAAAAAAGTAGGTGCTTATTTCGCCGGTAGCTTCCAGGTATACTTTTCTAACCTGCCCCAGGTGCTCTACTTGGTACTGCCGTATTTCGCCGAAGAGTTCGTGGTAGGTTAAATTTTGTTTCTTAAAGTTGCTCAGATTGATTACGCCATCTTCAATAATGCACACCGCTCGACCTTCCAGCCATCTTTCTACGGGTTCTACTTTTTCGGTTAAGTAGTTAAAGAACACATACAACAGAATAACCACTACAAATACCACCAAAGCATGCCCAATAGGCACATCCTCGTAAAACATGGGGTCGCCGGCCGAGGAACCTAAGGCCAGAATAATACTAAACTCAAACAAAGAAAGCTGCTTAATGCCGCGTCGTCCCATTACCCGAAGCGTAATTAAGACAAACACATACATTAAAGCACTCCGGAAAGCTATCTCGCCCAAAAAGCCAAGTGGCAACTCATCGTGGATAAAGATCCGGGTCCAGTCGAATGGAACAACGTCTTTCATAGTCTTTTATTAAATCTTTAAACCGAAACACCCGGCGGAATAGCTAAACAGTGTACTTTTTTTCCTGAATTTTACCCACTCGCACAGAGAAACGCAAGACCAGTACTTATACTGATTAACTTACCAGAAAGTACGGACTTTTACAAGTAAAAATACCTGGCCTTAATACCGGAATTCATTTAAGACTTTAGAAAAGACTCTGACAGGAAAAATTTTATAGTTTGTTCGTCAACCGGATAGGTTATCGAGGAGATAGGATGAACGACTTAAGCAGAATTTACTCTGGATGATATAGTTAAAATAGCATATTTTTAAATTTTGCTTCAATCTTCTTCCAAAACCAACTGCCCATTTTAACTTATCCAAAATATAGTAAATACCAGGGCTTTTGCCTGATCCGGTGCACCGATAGCCAAGGACAAGTACAAAGTATTAAAGTAATGCTTCAGTAAGTTGCTTTTATTAAAACCAAAGACTTGCTCCTATTGCTAGCTAATACTTTAATCTGCTTTGTAATGGTATAGTTGTGGGGCTTTATAGACCTGGCGGTTGTACTGATCTTTTTCTATAATCAACAGCCCTGGTGTTTGTTTTTACAGATAGTTCAGTGTCTATTTGACAGGTGCTTGGAGTACACCTTTCAGAATTTTTTAAGGTTTTAATGTAAACCGATTTTAGTACCTGATATCCAGTTGTTAACTGCTAATTGCACCCACAAACTGGCGGGGCAGTATTTCCAGGACCATTTTCTACGGTATAACCATCGCGTTTCCACCAATCCAGACCACCAATCATTTCTTTGGTTTTAAAGCCTAACGCGGCCAGTTTAGCGGCACCTTTGGTGCTGGCGTTACAGCCAATGCCATCGCAGTACACTACCAATATTTTATCGTGGGGTAAAACAGCAGTAGTTTCGTGGTTCATTTCTTTATGCGGAATGTTCCGGGCGCCGGGCACGTGTTCTACGGCATAACTTTCGCGGGAACGGGCATCAATTACTACAAAATCCTGAATACCATCCTGCCAGTCGTGGTATACATCCGAGGGGTCTGATTCGTAACATAACTTGTGGTAAAAGAAAGCTAAAGCCGCCGGGGTGTCGCCGGGAGCATACTGCGACACCCGTCCTGTGGGCCTTAGAGTAACTTCTGGATAGCGTAAAGTTTGCATGGTTGTTTTAAATAGGCGATTTTTTAAATTTTTTAATTTTTCTGCTCCACCACTATCAAAGGCAGGTTCGAGGAAGGTTTGTTTTTTTGCCGGCTTTGTTTTTTGGTTACGTTCCAGCGCTCTACGTAACCCGGCTGGCCGTTTACTTTTACAATCAGCCAGCGTTCATTAAACTTACGCACCAGTTGCACCTGGTCGGTTAATTGAAGCAAGCTAATTACTTCGGCGCGGCAAGCGGGCTGTTGGTAAAGTTTTGCGTTTTGGTGGCGCACGTAAATAGTGGGGTAGGTTTGGGCCAGCACCCAACCAGTCTGAATAATGATAAGCGCGGTAATCAAGAGCTTTTTCATGATATGTTAGTTTTAATGATGGTTGTTATTTTTCATCAAAACTATTCTTAAATTGGCTCACTAATAAGTACCAAATACTGCAAAAATGATAGAGCCAATTTTATGAGCAAAAACGCCCACCAGATTTCTTTGGCCGGTATAAAAGTAAGCCGCCACGGAGAACAGCCCATGCACCAGCAACTCTACGAAAGTATCCGGAGCGCCATTTTGAGTGGCCGGTTACAAAGCCGGTGAAAGAATGCCCGCCAGCCGGGTGTTTTGCGAAGAGTTAGGCATTTCCCGGAATATTGTTTTGCTGGCATTTGAGCAACTAGCCCTGGAAGGTTATTTGGTAGGGCGCACCGGCTCGGGCACGTTTGTGGCGAACACCTTACCCGATGCTTTGCTTTTAACTAAAAAATTAAAAAAAGAGCCGAAATCGGACAATGCGTCTTACATTAATACGGAAGCTGATGTATATCCTTTACCCTTACCGGCCGAGCTCATTCAGCGAAATAGCGCCCGCGAAACCGTAATACCTTTCCAGAATGCCATTCCTTCTTTCGAAGATTTTCCATTTGCGGTTTGGTCCAAGATTGCCAATAAGGTACTGCGTTATTTTAATTTGTCGCATTTAGGTTACGACGATGCCGCTGGTTATTTACCGCTCCGCGAAGCCATTGCCAATTATTTACGGGTGCACCGGGCGGTAAACTGCACCGCCGAACAAATTATAATTGTGAATGGCTCACAGCAAGGTTTAAACATAACCGGGCAATTACTGCTGCCCCGCGGCGCCGAGTTTTGGCTGGAAGATCCAGGTTATCACGGGGCTAGGGCCGCACTGGTGAATGCCGGCGGCAAGTGCTGCCCCATACCCGTAACTACCCCCGACGGGTTAGATTTAGATTACGCCAAAAAACATTACCCGAATGCCCGTATGGCTTATTTAACGCCTTCGCACCAATACCCGGTAGGCGGTACCATGCCCGCTTGCAAACGGTTAGAGCTGCTGGCCTGGGCCAACCAGAACCACATGTGGCTGATTGAAGACGACTACGACAGCGAGTTCCGTTACACGGGCAAACTGCTGGCGTCGCTCCAGGGCATGGATAAAGGCGGACGGGTGATTTATCTGGGAACGTTCAGTAAAGTTTTATTTCCGGCTTTACGCATTGCCTACCTGGTTTTACCAACCGTAGCTTTGGCTAATCATTTCCGGTACCACAAGGCCATGCTCGATCGGCAGCATCCTATTCTGGAGCAGCTTATTTTAACGGAGTTTATCCAGGAAGGCCATTTTACCCGGCACTTACGCCGCATGCGCATACTCTACAAAAAGCGGCAAGACACTTTACTAGCTTGCCTGCGCCAGTACGCGCCTCAACTTGCTTACTCCGACATGAACGAATCCGGGATGCACATCCTGGTTTGGCTCCCCGAGCATCTTTCGGATAAAGCCGTATCGGAGTTGTTGCGCCAGGAAGGGATTATCGCCCCGCCTTTATCGGATTATACCCTAACAAATTTTAAAAAACCGGGCTTGTTACTCGGCTACTCCGCGTTTACCGAAGCTCAAATTACCCAAGGCATCGAAAAATTTGCCCGCGTTGTAAATGGGTTGATTTGAGTAGCCATTTACCAGGCACCATTTACCAAAATATATTCGCGGGGTTGGTCCTCCCCCTACCCCCTCCGAAGGGGGACTTTTTACTGGGACGGCTTTATTCTTTTATCTGGCGCATAGCTGGTACATTGCTGGCGTAAGTTTTCAAACTTGCGCTTGTGGAAAAGGCAGCCCGAACAAAGTTGCTTTTGCAAATAGTTGTTTTGTTTAGAAGGTTACTACCTTACTTTCTAACAAAGCTTTTGAAGGGCTTTTTGCTAATTAAAACAATTCTGCTGCGTAGTTAAATAGGTTCCTCCTGAATGACCCGAATTTTAAAATTTAAAAATTTGCAAGCCAGTAATGTAACAGATAGCATTAGCCAGGTGCAAGGTTTGACGCTAAACTGTTCCGTTGTTCAGCGATTTTTTAGCGTCTTGCGTTTTTTTGGTTCTTTTTGTGTCAAGACAAAAAGAACAAATACACAAGCAATGAAACACCTTCACTAAGAAATAAAGCTAACACCGCAGCTATGCGAACAAGAACTAACTGGTAAGAAACTATAGATCCTCAGCCAGCCGGACCTACAAAACCTGCTGGCAACACGCACTGGTACGAACAGGATCCTTCTGGGATTTTACTTCAAAGAAAGCTTAAAAACTTTACTCGGCACTACGGTGCCTTCTATTTTGCCGCCGGGTTTTACTTTCTGAACCTGGCTGTTGGCAATGTAGTAAAAATCATCGCCCACAATGGCACCGGTGGTAGGCGTATTAAACTGCGGATTTAACGATTCTAGAATTTCGAAATCCGTCATGGTTTTTAACGTCGGGTCGAGGGTAATTTTAATAATCCGTTCGGCACTTTCGCCGTTTACCGTAAAAGCATTCTGAATACCGATTAAATAATCCAGCCCGTTTTGGGTATAAAAATACAAGCCATCGATGCCGCCGGTACGGCGTTGGTTATTGGTTTCTAACTTGGCCAGTACCTTTACCACCCGGTCGTACACTAAAATACCGCTGAAACTGGCTACGTACAAATACCGCTCGTCGGTAGAAAGCGCCAGCCCGTTGGGGTAAATCAGGCGGCCAATCTCGGCAACTCTTACCAGGGAGTCTTGCTGCGGGGTAATCTGGTACACCGCGCCTAAGCTACTGTTGGTTACAAAGGCGGTGCCATCCTGGGCCAAGGCTATGTCGTTAAAAGTATGTGCTTCGCCGGGAGCGGGGGCTGGCAACAGGTATTTTTTTAAAATTTTGCGGGTAGTTAAGTCGTATTTATAAACGCCGCCTGTACCAGTTTCGGTGTTGTGGCAAACCCAGAGTTCCTGCTTTTTAACATTGGCTTTTAAACCGAGCACGCCACCTAAACCATCTTGACCAGCCACGGTAAAAGGCACCACCGGAGCATCTTTTTTAACCTGAATTATTTTGTTCTGCGCGTAGCTGCCCACGTAAAAAGTTCGGCGGCTACCATCGTAAGTTATTCCTTCCGGAATAAAGGCAGGCTCGGGTAAGGTCAGGTACAAGGTACTTTTACGAACGGGCTTTAAAAACACCGCGGCCTGCTGCACCAATTCGATAAATGCTGGGTTCTCCGCTAAATTTTTAAAAGCTGGTTCCTGCCGGAAATCAAACGGAAAGCGGTAGTAGTTTACTTGTTTTAGAAGTTCGAGGGCTTCGTTTACCTGGTTGTTGCGGGCGTACGCTTTGGCCAGTTCGTACATAAAATCGGGGTAATTAGGCAGCAGTTCGTTTACTTTCTTCAGGTCGGCTAAATAAGCCGGATAGTTTTGCTGCCGGGCTTTTTCGCGGGCTTCCGTAAACAAGGCAAAAGGATCCTGGGCTACGCTGCGGTAGCTAATAAAAATTAAAGCCAGCAAGAACCCAAGTATCTTCATAAATTAAGCGTAAGCCCGCAGTTGTTACATCAGGGGAACGTGCTAAAGATAGTAAAACCCGCACTTCTGGCTAGTCTAACCCAATTAAAATAACAGCAGTGTTTCTTTTTTGCCTCTTTTTTTACCCTATAAACTAGAAAACCTGCTTTGCTGACCTTCTCAATTACCTCCCGGCGAGAACAAGTACATTCTTCTGAAACTTAAATGGCGGGCTGCTTTATAGGAGTAAGCGCAGGTTTTAAGCGCCAATTTTTAAATTTTTAATTTTCCGGCAGCTACTAGCGGCAATTTACCGCAATTGATGCAGCATTGGGGCTTTGCATATTTTAAGCCGATTGCAGAATAGCGGCCAGTATTTCCTGATCTAAAGGTTTATTTAAAAACCCAAGTACATTTTGGTAATTGCCGGAACGTTGCCGGTCTAGTTCGCTGGTAGAAGACGTTAAAATGTATACTTTATAAGTTTCCATTTGCTGGGCGGCCATGTTGTCTAAAAAATGCCAGCCATTCATTACCGGCATGTTTAAATCCAGAAATATAAGCGAAGGATTTACTTTTTCGATGTTATGCAGGGCATCTTGGGGCGAGGTAAAATCTTTCACCTCTAACTGTTCATCTACGTTGCTAATAATCTGCTTCATGATGAAATTGTTAATCATATTATCATCTACCAACATAACGGTTTTTACCATGCTTCTTCGCTTTTTAAAACGTACAACTTAACAAGATGTACTCTTTACTTTTTAAAATTGTTACCCGCCGGCTCAGGAGTTTCGCATCGGGGATTTAGCGGGCCGCTCGTCGCCGAATAAAACACCCCATTGCTTAAATTTATCCGTCCGGTCGAAGATAATTTTTAAAACAGCAATTATCGGCAACGACAAAAACATGCCTACAATGCCCGCAATGGCGCCCCCAATAAATACCCCCACAATGGCTATTAGGGCATTTATTTTAACTTTGGCGCCTACAATGCGGGGCATTAATATGTTATTATCCAGAAACTGTGCCACCGCAATTACAGCCAGCACCGTAAAAACCGGTCCTAAATCCGGGGAGGAAGCTAAAGTGAGCAGCACGCCAATAATATTACCAAATAAAGCCCCGATGTACGGAATTAAGTTGAGCAACGCGAAAATAACGCCAATTAAAAAAGCGTGTTTTATGCCAAACAACAGCAAAGCCCCGCCCACCAGCACGGTCATGTAGGTTATTTGAATGAGCAAGCCTATTAAATAACTTTTAATAATAAGTTCGATTTCTGTTAAAGCTTCTTTTACCCGTTCCTGGTTTTTAGCCGGAAACCACATAAAAACAAATTGCAGGAGTAAATTTTTATAGAATAAAATCAGGAAAGTATAAATAGGCAGCAAGCCTAGAAAAACAAGCACCGAGGTAACTGAACCGGCAGCCCCTTTTAATACATTTCCGCCGTAATTTAACAGCTTGTTGCTCTGCTCATTTATAAATTCAACCTGTTGGTCGGGCGAAAAATCAGTTTTGGCATTTATCCAGGCACTTAAAGAAGTCAGGTGCTGGCTCACGTTTTTCCGGATGGTAGGAAAATCTGATAACAGGTTGGTGACTTGGGTAGAGAAAAAGAAAACGATAACTCCCACCACGATAAACAAGGCCAAAATACCAATAACAATGGCCAATACTTCGGGGAAACGTTTTTTGCGCAGAAAGCGGTAAATGGGCAGTAAAACCAGGCTTATAAAAAAGGCCATGAGCAAGGGCGTAATAACAGCTTTGCCTATAATCAACAGCCAGCCCAAGATAAACAGACCTAAAAGCTCCAGTGACCGTTGAACTGTAATGGGCAGTTTTTGCATGGTTTTTTAAATTTTTAAAATTAACACCCGCACCTATCCCGTTTACTGGTAAATTCGGCTTATAGCTCTAATCCGGTGCCATCTATTTACTTTTATATACTCCCGGAAAAATTTTAAGATCATCCCCAAAACACAATCTATCGTAAATCAATCAAAAGCAATTATATTTTATTATCGCCATCCTTCTGTTACCGACTATTTCGGGTGATGGTGAAATGGTGTGAAATTTTTAAATTTTAGGCTGGCGTGGCAAGCAATTGCAAGGTTTTTTGATCCGGTACGCCCCGAAAGAACTTATCCAGCACTTCCTGAAAAACCGGTGGACTGTTTTTAACCGCCGCAAATAAGGTCATCGAAGATTTTAACTTTAAATCGTCGGGGTTACCGAAGATACGGGTGGCGTTATTATTAGGCAGTTGCAACAAGGCTTCACAAATTTGCACCAGGCGTTTACCCAGCACCGGGTGGTTTAGATACGCTTCGGCTTCGCGGATATTTTGGATGGCGTAATACCGGGAAGTTTCGCTAAAGCCCAGTCCTTGTATTTGCGGGAAAATATACCACATCCAATGGCTTTGTTTCCGGCCTTGTTTTATTTCGGCTAAGGCCACCGGGTAACTGGATTCTTGGGCCGATATAAATCGTTGCAGGTTCTCTTCTGGCAGCATTGGTAAATGTTTTTAAATTTTACTGCTTTTACGTAGAATCTAAACATTCAATTGCCACTTCCCGCTTTTAAATAAAAAGGGCTGACTGTTCTTAAAACAATCAGCCCTTTTACTACTTAACACAAGTAGTTGCTTTTTAAAATTTTTGCCTCGCCGGACTCTGGCCTTAAATCTGGCTCCGTAATTTTAACCTTACTAAATACCCCGGTATTTTCGGCGCTTGTTTAGTTTAGGCATCCATTGTGGTTTCAGCCAATGATAGGCCACCCAACCTACCCAGTTCAGCAAAATAAACCCGACTACCCAATACTGCCACATCGTATTTCACCTTATAATTTGCGAAAGATCTACTAATTCCAGGTAGGGCTCCAGAAGAGCATTGCTTTTAAAACCTCGTACAAAATCTACCTGGTTATCCACGATGCGGTACCAGATTTCGGCAAAAAAATTACCCATCGAATACAAGCACACGCTATACTCACCACTCACGCGAATAGTTAAAAATTCGCCCTGCTCCCACACCAGGGAGGCTCTTTGCTGGTGGTTGTTACCGAAAAAATCGTATAAATTCATAACAGAACCATTACGGTTAAAAAAGGAATCAGATGAATAAATATTCGCCATCTTCTTCTTTTTGATAACTAGCCAGTAAAACAAGGATAATGAAAAGCGAAAGTAGATTTTGTAGCATGCTATTTAGTTTCTAGTTGAATATATAGAATAATAAATATTATGCCAGTTTAAACCTACTTTGCGTGAGTTTTCCTCATTTTCAAGCCATTACCGGTACTTACACAACCAAATAGTATATTAGTTTTAGCTTAACTTAAGCGGAGGGCAGGTTATTGTGGTTACTGACCTATAACCTATTTTGCAGGTATAGGTTTATTTTAAAAAATCAGATTTCTGGGCTTTACTGGTAAGGCAGCCGGTTAAACGCCGCTACCTTATACAGGAATAATTTTTTTAATTTAATAGTTACCATCATTGGAAATTTGAATATTTAACATTTACTTTGAAATACAAAGAACTTTTATAACACCAAATGAAAAACCCGGATCGCCACTTAGAAAACTTATCCGAGATTCGCTCGCTTATGGAGCGTTCGTCCCGATTTATTTCCCTGAGCGGTTTATCGGGGGTATTTGCCGGTACTTCTGCTTTGTTAGGTGCTTTGGCTGTTTTCTGGAAACTTAACTTTAACCTGCGTGCCGCTACTACCTATGCTACCGCCGAACCCAATACCGGGCAGAGTACTTCCAGTTTACCTGTTTTTTTAATTTTGGTTGCCTTACTGGTATTAGTCGCCTCGCTAACGGTGTGTGTATTTTTAACTACCCGGCAAGCGCGTCGCAAAAATTTACCGGTCTGGGATGCTTCGGCCCAGCGGCTTTTCTGGAATTTATTGATTCCTTTAGCTGCCGGCGGCATCTTTTGTTTAATTTTGCTGAAACACGGTTTGGTGGGTTTACTGGCACCGGCCACTTTATTGTTTTACGGTTTAGCTTTGCTAAACGCCAGCAAATACACTTACTCCGATTTACGCCAGTTAGCTCTTTGCGAGTTATTTTTAGGTTTATTAGCCGCCTGGTTTATCGGATATGGCCTGCTGTTTTGGGCCATTGGATTTGGGATACTGCACATTGTTTATGGTATCCTGTTGTACAATAAATACGAACGATGATCGCCTTTAACAATCTAAATAAAGCTTTTGAAAGTCGGATTCGATTAGGGGTGATGTCGATTTTGCTGGTAAACGATTGGGTAGAGTTTGCTACTTTAAAAGAAATGCTCAATCTCACCGACGGCAACTTAGCCAGCCACATCACCGCCCTCGAAAAGCTGAATTACCTGCAAGTACGTAAGCAGTTCATCGGCAAAAAGCCCAACACGTCCTACGCCGTTACCCAAGCCGGCCGCAAAGCTTTTAACGACCATTTAAACGCCCTGGAACAGTTGATTAAAGCCCGGGAAGGGTAAATTTTTAAAAATTTTGCGTTTTGACAAAGGCAATTCGCTTTGTAGTCGCTGGTTGGCAGTAATTGAAACGATGAAAAACATTCTTTTACGTCATTCAACTCGCATAATTACAGGAGCTATTTTGCTCATACTTATAACGAGTATTTACTTTTCAGTTGGATTTATTGATAGCGATAACCAAGAACCCAGAGATCCTTTTTATGTTGCCCTTGACCAAGGAGCTTTATTTTGGAGTACTTTAACTTTTATTTTAACTCTTTTAATTCTTGCGTTTTTTAAAATTGAGAAGTACTTAATTTGTTTTTTGTTTGTTTTCGGGTGGATTATTTCAGCATTAATACTTTATGTTTCATTAAGTGACTTAGAGCCATTTTATACCGATATTGCTATTTACCAGAACAAAAAACAGGAAAATGTAATAATTCAGTACTTTGAAACAGGAATTACTGGCAATCCTGGAAATAGATTGATAAAAACAAATAACATTAATGCTGGAATTCGGAATTATGAAGAGATATACGATGCTCCGGTTCTTGATACCCTTTTCCTATATGAATTCGATGATCATAAAACGATACCCAAAGTTTTAATTATCAAAAATGATACATTCCATTTGCAAAAGATTCATAATAGATAGAAAGACAACAATACCTTTAGTGGATAAAAGCACCATAACTAAATCATTAATCTATTAAATGAACCTCAAGTTTTAGGATTAAAATCTTCCTAATTACCTGACTTCCTATTGTTGCTATAAATTTATTTCAAGAAAACAAGTACTCGTATTTCATCCCTTATTACTCTAGAAAACGCAATGTCTGATCCTTCAAAAATGTTTTTTTTAAAAACCTATTTTTTTGCATTCATACTTTGAAATCCAAAGTTCTTATAATAATAACAACTCTCTATATCCCAATATAAGCCAATCATCTGCCTTGCTTTCACACCCACACTCCAACCTCACCAGTTTCTTACCGGAACTGCCCGTGTTCACCACTTTCGGGGAATAGCTTAGCTAATCTGTTTTTACATAAGCTATTTTCATAGCTTATGTAAAAACAGATTAGCTAAGAAGCCGTTTAGCATTCTAAAATGTAATAATTAAAGGTACTAGCTAGAAGTATTTAGGAGTAGTATTTTGTGGAGCTATCCCGTTTTGGTGGTGCAGACACCCCCAAAGGCAAAGGTTACCTCTAGTTTTATATAGGCTATACAGCTTCTAAACGCAAACACTCCAGTTTGGCTTTAGCTCAAGAGCACCAGCTAGAGTTCCGGTGTTGCGGAGCAAAATTACACAGACACAGTTGAGGGAGCAGAATAGCGGCATCTCCTCCCCTGTTTTTAGGGGAGGAGCCGCAGGCGGAGGGGTAAACGAGGCCCGCCGGCCATGAGGCAAACGTAGCCGTATCAAATTAGATGGAACCTAAACCTAGAGACGGGAACCGGCTCCCAAAAAAGTACAGTTGATAAGTTTCTTAAATCTTTTTAAAGCTGACACTACTCAAACTTCCGTTTAGCAGCTTGCCAAAGCAGATCAGGGTTCCGGCTTTTGGCCGGAGTAAAGTCACAGACTTTACTTTATAAAAAGGCGCAAGTTTGAAAACTTGCGCCAGGTTTTTTTTAAAATGGTGACAGTAAATGAGTTGAATAAATGAATAGATGAATAAATAAATAAAAGCTTCCACCTAATTAGCCAGTAGTCCATAAACGAAAACCAGATCCGAAGCCATCCGGCAGAAGTACCAAAACAGTTAGATCTCTCCACTTATCCACAATTTCAATTTTTTATTCATTGCCAATTCGTAAACGTACATCCAATCGTTATTGACCGTACCATTCGCCAGGTGATGGTGGCCGTTTTGGTCCAGCACGTAGCCCGGGGGATTATTTAACAGGCGGGTTTTAGAAAATACACTTTCGTAGTTCTGGCGCAACGTGGTAAAGTTGGTGACCAGTTGTTGTACTTTTTGCTGCGCGGCTTTTTTCTCCGCGGCAGTTTTGGCCTGGTCATAATTTCGCAGCGACACCAGTAACTTAGCCGGATACACCTGCAGTTCGTTCATTTGTTTAAACAAGGCCAAAGTGTACTGATTGCGGCGAGCAAGTTTTTCGGCTTGTTCTATTTTGTTTTTAATGGTGATATACCGGGTAATTGCTTGTTGGGCCTGGGTAAGTTTGGGGGCGTATTTCTGACTCCATTCGCTACTTTTAGTTGCATCGGGCAGTTCTATTAAATCTATTTTTTCGGGGTATTTGCTGCGGTAACCTTTATTTAGCAAACCATCTTCCCAGAACTCCACCGCCGATTCCATCAAATCCTGAAATGCGTAAGCTTTATCTGCTACCGCTGGACCGAAGTATCTATGCCGGAAAATACTGTCGGCAGTTTCTGCGGGAATATCGGTGTGGTTCCAGCTGAACAGGGCAAAGTAAGATAAGCCGCGCATGCCGGTTTCCTGATGCGGCGAGCTATCGTCCCAAACGGTGCACAAAATGCCGTTCATTTTTTTCTCGGCGGCAATGCGGCAAAACTCTTTAATGGGTTTGTAGTTCGATTGGTTGCGCGGCATAAAAGGCCACATGGTTTGCGCCGCCGTGGCTGCCATTACCTGTAAGTTGTGCGCTTTGTACCAGTCGATGGCGCGGCTGTTGCCCGGTAGCCATGGGTTGTCGTAGTTCCAGCGCATATACACGCAGTTTTTCGGGAATAAATTAATGTTCTGGTTTAGCCGGTTTTCGTTTTTCTGCCAGATGCTATCAATCGCGCTCACCGAAAGATCTTCGCGGTACGTAGATTCGTACATGTCGGATAATTTAAAAACCATATCGTCCCAGAAAATAGGCGTACGGTTGTGCTGCCGGGCAAATTCACAGACTTTATTCAGCCAGTACATTTGCAGTTCCAAAGGCTTCTTCCCCGATTTTTTTGCCAACTCCGACATGCCCAAGTTGCCTACTTCGTCGCCGCCAATGTGCAGGTATTTACCGTTGGGCGTAGCGGCTAGCGCATCTTCGTACAGAGCAAACTGCAAATCGTAGGTTTCCGGGTTTAAAGGATCAAAAGACCAGTCGGAAGCAGGGTCGTCGCGGAGTTTTTTATTTTTTTCGTGCTTCAGGATAAACGAAGCGTGCCCCAAACCCTGAATTAAAGGACTGATTTCGATGTGCCGGTCCTGGGCGTATTTACTTATTTTGGCAAATTCTTCGATGGAGATGGCGTGGCTGGCCCCTACCTCCGGAGCTTTGCGGTAACGCAGTTTATCTTCGAACTCAACAATTACGGCGTTTACTTTAAACTGGGCCAGCTTGTCGAGGTAGCTGTAGTAATAATCTACCTTATCTAAATGGTGCTTTAGATCCAAGTGCACGGCCCGGTAGGCCAGTTCCGGGAAATCGGTGATCTGGCAGGCCGGAATGGTAATCTTTTGGTCCTGGGCATCCTGGAGCAACTGGTGCAAGGTTTGGCAACCGTAAAACAAACCAGCCTGGTTGCGGGCGGCTATAATTACCTGATCGTCTTTTATTTCCAGCCAGTAACCTTCCGGGTTAGTTGGTACTTTATCGGTGGTGGTAATTTCCAGCACCAGCACGTTTTTGCCGGGAGCTGTAGCCAGAGGCAAATTTTTTAGGGTAGCCGGCAGAACGGGTTTAGTCGCATTTTTTAAAAAAATCTGTTTTACAAAACCTGCAGGAGCAGCCTTACCGGATATTAAACTTACTTTTTGCGGTTGGGGCAATAAACGAAACTGCTGCGAAAATTCAGCTAAACTAATGGCCGCCGCCGGACTAGCCCCTGGCAAACGAAATAGTAAAAAAAGCAAAAAGGTGCATTGAATTACGCTATTAGCTTTAAACCTTGATTTTAAACCCATTTTTTAAATTTTTATTTTTTCGGCTTATATAGCATCAGCCGCATTGGAATGTAATTTGGCAAACGCCGGAAATTTTATTGTACGGCAGGCAGGCACTTTACTCAAATACCAGCTTCCCAAATTTTTTAAATTCATGAAAACTTTTCTCCGTTTTTTGCCACGACCAATGCACCGTTTTCTGGTGGTCGTAATCTACCCGGTACATATTGGCCCGCCATTCGGTGCCGGGCTGGGGCGGCACATTGCCGAGCGGGGCCAGTAGTTCGTAAGGGATAAAAAACTCGGCCATCCAGCTTTTAATGGGGCTGTTGGTTATTTTTTTGCCGCCGCTTACGCTGGTCAGGTGCCGGGTTTGGCGATTGCCTTCGTAGAGCCAGGGCCGCCAGCCCAGTTGCTTGCCGTTGATATTGGGCACCAGGATGGGCAACTCGTAATTCAGCGGCGACAGCTCGTATTCAAAGTAAATGGTTTGCCCAGGGTCCGGCCACAGAAATACTTCCACTACGTCTTCGAGCCAAAGCTTTTCGTAATCCGCGGTTTTAGAAGCCGTTAAAAATTCGTCCTGGCAGGAAAACAAGAAGTACAAACCCGTTTGGGAGTACAATACTTTTACTTTGGTTTCTTTAGGGGTTGTGGTTTCCTTGCGCTGCGGTAAAATTATCCAGTTAGTTTTTTGCCAGTTCGGGTTGGTGCCGGTGCCCGTTAATTCAAAATCCGGGATGGCTTTTACGATAATAGTTTCGTTGGCATCAGGCTGTGCTTTACCAACCCGGGCTAGTAAACTGAAAAGCAACACGCCGATCCAGCCGCACCGAGATAATTTCTGCCAACCCCTCATTTTAATTTTCCGGCGTAGGCGCTTAATATTTTCTGCGCGTTTTTATTGTACACTTTTTCCAGCACCTCGTCGGGTAATTGCAGGCCGTAAATCATCCAGCGGCCTTGCAGGTGGTGGCCGCCCGCCGGGTCAAAATACTCGTCGGCGGTTTCCAGAAAACGGTAATAAATTTTATAGGCGTTAAAGCTGGGCTGGGTATCGGTGCCAAATAAAACGCGGTCCTGGTATTTAATCATGAATTTACGCGCCGTAACCGGTTGCCGGCCCAACTCACTGATGCGGGCTCCAATCTCAACGTATAAGTTCGGGAACTCGTCCAGCCACTGCGACACCACACCTAGGTTTTCGGGTAAATTGGCCACGTGCGCTCCGATAAAAATAGTTTTAGGATGACGGGCCAGTACCCGGTTTCGCTGGGCCAGAATTTCTTCTTTGCTGGGAAAATTATTTCCATAATAGCCCCATTCCGGGTGACCGGCCAGCTCGTCGTAACGTTCGTTGTATTGATCAATTGGTTTAAAAAAGGCAACCGGATCCGACACATGCATCAGCACCGGAATACCCAGCTCCCCGCATTTGGCCCAGATTGGATCCAGCCGGGCATCGTCTACGGGCACCACTTTGCCGGTTTTATCTTTCACAGTTAAACCTAACCGCTTGTAAACTTTAATCCCACGCGCACCCAATTTCACGGCTTCTGTCAGGCGCTTGGCTTCTTTTTGCCCGAAATTCGGTTCATCAATGCGTTCCCAATCGGGCGCAAAAAATACCAGAAAACGGTCTTTCGACACTTCCGCGGATTTTTTCAGGTGTTTTTTAAAAAAATCATCTTTGGAGTGACCGTCTAAACTAACCGCAGCCGTTACGCCGGCTTTATCCATTTCTTTTAAAAATTCTTCGGTTTTCTCTAAACTACCTAAATGGTTGTGAATATCAATTACCGGGAATTTAGGCTTGGTAATCTCGGTTTGCGGCACTACCAACTCACTGCGCGGGCGCCAATCGAGCAACCTTAAATTAGCTTTTTCCTGGGCCTGGGCAGTAAAAACCAACAGCAAAGCCATAATACCGGCGGCACACACCATACGGCAAACGGCCGGCAGTTGGAATAACACTTTCATAAAAGAATGATTAAGTAGGCAGATGTTTTGGTTGCTGGTTGTTGGTTGCTGGTGCGAGCTTGCAGCTCGTACCTTTTGACCTTTTGCGCGGATAATTATGGTACGAGCTGCAAGCTCGCACCAGCGGCAGGTACGGTTTGCAAATTTTAAATAGGTTTTGGAATGCTTTGATGTCTTAAGATTTTACCGGGGCTTTAAACCCGGAATCCATTTTACGGCGTTCTGGTAGTAAATTTTATCGATTACCTCGCGCGGTAGCTGTAAGCCTTTGTAGTTTTTATCGCTGCTATTGCTCAAGGATTCGTTGGTAGTGAAAAACTTCCAGTCTTCCAGCCAAACCTGGTGGGCATCTTTTTTTACTTCGGCGGCGGTGGCGTTTTCGCCGGGGGGCACAATAATGTCGGTACCGTACAGCAGGCGGTCCTGGTATTTTATGAAAAAGTCGTGCACTTTTTGCCAGTCGGTAACGGCCTGGTGTTGCAAATGCGAAATGCGGGCAGCCATGTCTACGGCCAGGTTCGGGTATTTATCCAGGCGTTTGGCAATTTCGTCAACGTTCCACTCCAGGCTGGCCAGGTGCACGCTTACTACTTTTAAATCGGGGTGCTTTTCTAACATGTGGTCGCGGGCGTTAATCTGGTCGTCGTAACTCGGGTACTCCGGGTGCTTGTACATGTGGTATTGCGGGTGCTCGGTAAAGTAAGTTTTGTCGCCTTCCACGGTCATTTCTTCTACGGGCAGCCAGCAGTTTTTCGGTTCGCCCTGGTGACTGATTAAGGTAATTTTGTTCTGGGCAATGTAGTCCAGGATGGGGTCAAACTTTGGGTTATCAATCATCACGAATTTGCCTTGCTTGTCTTTCAGCTCCATGCCGATGTTCTTCCAGGTTTTTACCCCAATAGCACCTTTCCCGAACGAATCTTTTAAATAAGCAATAGCTTGTTGCTGCCAAGCAGGTTCATTAAAATTTTTCAGCGGGAAAGTGGTGGCAAAACTAACTTGCTCCGGGTAGGCCCGGATGTATTTTACCGCTAAATCACGCTGCTTTTCAATCGGGTCGTTGGCCGAAGCATTTACGTTGATATTGAGCAACTGAAAGTTATCCTGTTGAGCTTGTTCCACAATGGCGGCATCGTCGCGGCGAATATGAAAATGCGCATCTACTTTTTTAATTTTGGCAAAATCGTCCAGGGTATAGTAAGCTGGAGTTTCAGCGGGAGAACCGGCTGTTTCCGGAGAGCCAGATACTTCCGCTGCGGATTCGGGGGAAGCTTTTTTCTGGGAACAGTTGGGCAGTGCCAATAAAAGCGAAAAGAGGCCCAAGGTAAACCAAGTGTAACTTTTAGTAGAATACATAGCAGGTGAGATTATTTTTAAAAAATCAAGGGTATAGCTGTGTTTCCGGGCAGGTAAGCCGAAACAAACGTTTGCGCCAGAAAAAATTTTTAAAATCTTGCCCTAGTCAGAGGCGAGCTCTTATATCTTAATAAAGATTTTGTTTTTGTACATCCAGTACAAGATCCACCACTCAATCAGCAAAACCAAGGCGCCTTTTACCAGCGTGGCATAAGGTAAACCAAATAGCAGATTGTAATCCTGGCCCAAATGAATAGCTAAAGAATTACCAATAAATGCCCCCAAGCCATCGGCAATAACGTAGGCCGCAATGGAGTTCATGCCAATTACCATCAGGAAAAATGACCACCGCTTGTAATTAGCTACATCTATTACGCCGTAGAAAAAAGCCAGAAACAAGAAGCACCAGCCGCCGCTAAACAAAACCCAGGCGGGCGTCCAGATGCGTTTGACGATGGGGTTAACCCCGGTTAGGTGCAATACCAAACCGCCGATTAATAGCAACACGCCGGTGATCACAAATTTTTTAATTTTTTGATTGGGTGCTACGTTATCTTTTAAGGTTTTACCGGCAAACAAACCCAGAATCATGGTGCCCAGCGTGGGAATAAAACTTAAGGTAGAATAGCCGCCACCATTGTTGGTAAACGTACTTTCCCGGGGAAACAAGTTTAAAAACCAGCGGTCGAAGTCCCAGGCAAAGTTGGTGTTTTTGTTCCAGTGCGCGGCAAAGCCTTGCAGGTTGTATTGCCAGTCGGGGGTTACGCCGGCCAGCGTGTAGTTAAAACCAGCACCCGGCAACGGGAACAAGGCAAAAGCAGCCCAGTAACCCACCAGAATCAGCACCAAAGCAATGAGTTGCACGCGGGGCGAGTAAAAGCCCAGTAAAAACAAGAAGGTATAACCCAGGCCAATCTGGGAAAGCGTATCTTCGAAAGTAAAGTAAGTTTGCTCCGAGTGCATGGACCGCAGAAAAATGCCCAGTAAAATTAAGATGAGCGAACGCACCATAGTATGCCGCAGCAAAGCTCCAAACGTAGCGCCCTTGGCTAAGCGGCTGCCCAACGAAAACGGCAAAGCCACTCCCACCAGAAAAGAAAACGACGGCTGAATTAAATCGTGCAGCGAACAACCCACCCACTCCACGTGGCTCTGGTGAAAACTTAAAAACTGCCAGAAGGTGCTGTTGGGCAAGGCTTCCGAAACCCGACTGAAAGCCAGTACTTCGGCCATCATGAGCAACATCACAAAGCCCCGGTAAACATCCACCGAGGCAATCCGGCGGGTAACCGTGGCGGTATTCACAATGGCGGCATCCGCCACGGGTGCAGTTACTGTTTGCATAAAATTAGTTTTAGCGTTTGGGCTTGTTTTTAAGTTTCTGAAGCGCCAGAAAAGTAAAATTTAAAAAATTTTACTTTTGCTTTCACCGGGCTATTAATTTACTGATTTCCATTTACTTCTATTGTTATTTCCTGTACTATTTACTGATTAATATTTGCCGGCAGCGTAGTAGCGGTTTCGGTTAAAAAGTAAGGTGCAAATTTTACCTGCAGCTTTTCCAGGTGCTTTACGTGTTGGGTTAAGCGGTCTTTAAATTGCGGGTAGCTTTTTTTCTCGGGGGTGGTCCAGCCAACTTCGGCCATGGCGCAAACCCTCGGGAAACTCATGTGTTGCAGATGATCAAAAGTACCGATGTACTCGTTCCAGACGTTGGCCTGCACACCCAGAATATGTTTGGCTTCAGCGGGGGTTAAGCTGGCCGGTATCGGGTTGTAGGAGTATACTTTTTCCAGGGGCAATAAACCGCCAATCGCCACGGGTTCTACTTCGCGTTTTTGCGGTGTCTGGTAATAATCGAGGTACATAAACGTGTTGGGCGTCATAATCACGTCGTGGTTTTGTTTGGCCGCAGCAATACCGCCCGCTTCGCCCCGCCACGACATTACCGTGGCATTCGGCGCCAATCCACCTTCCAGAATTTCGTCCCAGCCAATAATGCTGCGGCCTTTACTGTTTACAAATTTCTCGATGCGCTGAATAAAGTAACTTTGCAGGCCGTGCTCGTCTTGTAAGTTATTTTTCTTGATTAAACCTTGGGCTACCGGCGATTTTTTCCAACGGTCTTTGGGCGCTTCGTCGCCACCAATATGAATGTATTTACTCGGGAAAACCGCCATTACTTCGGTTAGCACATCCTGCAAGAAAGTAAACGTGGCTTCGTGGGGGCAAAAAATATCTTTCTGAATGCCCCAGGTAGTTAAAACTTTATACGTGGTATCGGGGGTGCAGCCCAGTTCGGGGTAGGCAGCCAAAGCAGCTAAAGAATGGCCCGGCATTTCAATTTCCGGAATAATGGTAATAAACCGGTCCTGGGCGTATTTTACTAAGTCTTTCAGTTCTTTTTGGGTATAGAAACCGCCGTGGCGTTTGCCATCGTATTTGCGGGGTTTATCGCTCACGTGGCCCACTACCGTGCTGTCGCGCCAGGCGGCAATTGATTGCAGCTTGGGGTATTTTTTAATTTCCATGCGCCAGCCGGCATCTTCGGTCAGGTGCATATGAAAGGTGTTAATCTTATAAAAGGCGAGTAAATCGAGGTATTTTTTTAAAAAATTAACCGGGAAGAAGTACCGACCTACGTCCAGCATCACGCCGCGGTAACCAAAGCGGGGGGCATCTTCAATAGCTACGGCCGGAATCGCAAAACTTTTGGTAGCGGTCTTACTTTCTACTTCGGCGGGCATTAATTGCCGGATGGTTTGCAAAGCAAAAAAAGCCCCTTTCGGACTTCTGGACTTTACCGTAATAGCTTTGGGGGTTACTTCCAGTTTATAGCCTTCGTCGTTGGGGATAGTAGTATCAACCACAAAAGCAACGGTATTTTGATTGACTTTGGCGGCAGGTTTCGCGTATTTTAACTCGTAACCAGCAGCGCTTTTTACCAGGTTTACTAAAAAATCAGCGGCTACTTTGTATTCTTGGGTTTGTTTGGCGGGCAAAACAAACTGGGTATTCTGGTTTAAGGTAAACGTTCCCAACTGCGGTGTCAGTTTTTGCGGCTGTGGAATAACGTCGTACCGTTGCGCTACCTGCGCCCAAGCCGTACTTTGCCAAAAAAGAGATACCAATAAAAAAAGTCCGGCTTGTAAAGTAATCTGCTGTTTCTTCATCCGATAAGTTTTTTTAAAATTTTTTCTTTGCCTACGTTGCTGCTTTGATGCGTTATAAAAAAATGCGTTTACAAGGACTCTCTTGGTTTAATGCCCTTGATAAATTAATTAGTTTAACAGGGCCTGCATCATATTAATCATTTAAACTGTTCGTCCTACCACTTTAAAGGAACAGAGCTGTTACGCTCTTTCTTATGAAACTGGCGCGAGCGTCCTCGCTCGTGTCTACTATCTGGTAGGCCTCTGGCCGGGCGAACCAATATACCTTTCCTAAAAGCAAATCAGCAACAAGTCCCAACCGGCCAGAGGCCGGACGATAAATCTCACGAGCGAGGACGCTCGCGATAGAATTTGAACTTAATTCCAAATAGAGACTTTTTACTGGTTTGAGCAGGTTTATTTTATGATAAACCTACATCTTGTAATGGGCTATTCAGGAGGAACCTATTTTGCTACGGAGCGAAATAGGTTCCTCCTGAATGACCGATTTTTTAAAAAATTATTCCGTCTGCCTGCTTTTAGTTAAGCACAGAATCATATTTAACTTTCTACTACCACAGTTAAAGCTGACATAATAACCATTTGATGTTTAGCCTCTACCTTTACTAAAGTCTTATATCTAACATCATGATACTTGTATCTTGATACTTGTGTCTAAATGAAATTAATCAGGATTTTGCACCAGTTTGGGATTTAGCACGATTTCCTGCTCTGGGATAAAAAAGACGACCCGGCTGTCGGTGTAAGGGATTTCCTGGGTAGTTTGGCCCGATAGAATGTGGGTGCCCGGGTAATTGCGCACCATGGTGCGTTTGTTCCGGAATACATCAAACTTACGCAAGCCTTCGTAGGCAAATTCCAGGTGACGCTCTTCCAGCACCACGTCTAACACGCTGGCGTAGCCTTTTAGATCGCCGGTAGTAAATAAGGCATCATTGGATAAACCGGCGCGGGTGCGGATTAAATTTACATCGTCCAGAGCGGCCTGGTCGTTGCTCAGCTTGGCGTTGGCTTCGGCGCGGGTTAAGTACATTTCGGCTAAGCGCAGGTACACCGGCGAGCTCAGCGTTACTACGCCTTCCTGGTACGAGTACTTGGTGATGTAGTATTTTGGGAAACCATTTCTTTTGGCCAGTATTGGATTGCCGCTGGCGTCGGTTTTAACGGTACCATCGGCGTTCTTTTCGTACACCGGCACAATAAACTCGCGGCGCTTATCTTGGGGGTATTTATTGATTAAATTCCGGTAGCTTTCCGAAGCGTACATTTCGCCCCAGCCTTTGCCATCGCTTAAATACATCGACCCGATAGCGCCCCATTCACGGTCGTCTTTCAGAGTGTGTTTGATGGCAAAAATGGTTTCTTTGTTGGTTTCGTTGGCTACGGTAAAATACTTGGGCAGGTCGGCGGTAGAAACCAGGGAATAGCGGCCGGAGTTAATTACTTTGTTTGCCATTTCAATGGCTTTTTCATTTTGCTCCATGTACAGGTACACCCGCGACAGTAAAGCATAGGCTACTTCTTTGGAGGCAAAACTGCTGCTTTTTTCGCTTTGCATTAAGGTGGCCGCTTTGTCCAGGTCCGCGATAATAAAGTCGTACACTTCTTTCACGGTACTGCGGGCCGGCAAATCGTTTACATCGGTGTTGCTCCGGATCATAATGCCCGGTGAAGCGCCGTTATCCTGGGCGTAAGGCCGGCCGAATAAGTTTACCAAATCAAAATGCACCATGGCCCGCAGGAAGTAATTTTCGCCTAATACCTGGTCTAACTCCGGCGACTGACCTTCTTTTAACTTTTCGATTACCACGTTGGTACCGTAAATAGCCTGGTACGCTTTCCGGAAAAAGTTTGTAGTTACCGCCATGGTTTTGAGGTGCCGGTAATTATAGGCGTAAAACAAGGGGTCGGAAGTAGTACCGCTTAGCGACACGTTATCGCTGGGGAACTCGGCCATAAAATGGTAGTTCCGCACGTAGTACTCGTCTTTAATGTAGGTGTAATTACCAATGGTAGCGGCCTTTAACCCTTCGGGGGTGCTGGTAGTCTGGTCGATGGTAAGCCCATCATAGGGTTTAATGTCCAGTTTATCGGCGCAACCGCCCAAAAGTGTGGCTCCCAGCAAGTACGGGAAAATATATTTTTTATAAGTAGCTGATTTCATCTCTAAAAATTTAAAAATTTTAAAAATCGATATTCACGCCGAACAAATACTTTTTACTGATCGGGTACTTGGCATTAGCGGTACCATCTTCCATATCTACTTCTGGATCCATGCCCGAGAACTTGGTAAGGGTTACCAGGTTATCGCCGCTCAGGAATACCCGTACCGCGCCAATTTTATACTTGTTGATAAAAGCCGTGGGCAAATCGTAGGAAAAAGTAACGTTGCGTAAGCGCAGGTAGCTGCCATTTTCCAGGAACCGCGACGAAGGCTTATTAGAAGCTAGATTACCGCCCAGAACAGGCAAAGGATGGGTAGCATTATCGCCTTCTTTTTCCCAGCGGCTCCAGCCATCGATCAGGCGAATACTATTGTAAGTAGGATAAGCGCCGTCGGCATCAAAAATTTCGCGGTTAGCATTATACACCTTGTTGCCATACACATAACTCATGAAAGCCGATAAGGTAAAGCCCCGGTAGGCAAAGGTATTGCGCATACCGCCGGTAAACTTCGGATTAGAAAGGCCGGTATATACCCGGGTAGCGCTGTTGTATAAGTTAGTGGTGCTGCGGGTTAAGCCATCGGGAGTTTGTACTAACCACAGCGGGTTGCCATTGGCCGGATCTACGCCTTGCCAATCGCGCATGTACCACGACCCAATCGGACGCCCCACTTCGATGCGCTGGTTATTGTTTTCGATGGGCTGGCCCCCGTATAATTCCAGAACTTTATTGCGGTTAAAGTTTAGGTTTAAGCTGGTTTCCCAGGTAAAAGCTTTTTTAATGTTTTGGGTAGTCAGTTCAAAGTCTACGCCTTTGTTGCGTACGGCACCAATATTCTGGGTCTGGAAATAAAAACCACTCGCCGAAGACAGCGGCACATCCTGCAGAATGTTATTGTTGCGCCGGGTATAAAAATCAACGGCCAAGTCGATGCGGTTAAACAGGCCAATGTTTACTCCGGCATCGTAGGTATAAGCTTTTTCCCAGGTTAGGTTGGGGTTAGCTAAACGGCGCGGAAAACCACCCGGCTGACCGGCGTACTGCACATCGAACTGGTACAAATCCTGCGCGGCGAAATCATCGATGTTGGCGTTACCGGTGGTACCGTAGCTGCTCCGGATTTTTAACAAATGAATTTTATTGGATAAACCTTGGAAGAAATCTTCGTTGGAAACAGCCCATGCCCCGCCAAAGGAATAAAAGTTACCGTAGCGATTATCCCGGCCAAACCGCGAAGAACCATCGCGCCGGAACGATACTGTAGCAAAATATTTGCTGCTGAAATCGTAATCGACGTTTACAAAGCCCGAGATAAAGTTATTTTTTAATTTATAGCCACCCAGCGTACGCGGCGTAGCGGCCGAACTTAAGGTTTGTAAACCCGGGAAAATACCTTGCCCGGTAGCGTTAATGCCATCGGAATAATTAGTTTGCGACTCTGCCCCTAATATGCCCCGGATGGTGTGGTTGCCAAACGATTTATCAACAGTTAAGAGGTTTGACGACAAAAAGCTATTGGTGTACCCGTATTCATTGCTTAACTCGCCATTAACCGACTGGCCGTTAGGCGTACGCGAATCGTTGTTATACTCCAGGCGGGTGTTGCCGGTAGTATAGCGGTTGGTCGTAGAAAAAGTAAGCCATTTTAAAATATTGTACTCCAGCTTTAAATCGCCGGTAAGCGACTGCGAGCGTAGTTTATTGTAGTTGTATAAACTGGTAAACAAGAAGTTGTTCCGGTCGCGGCCAAACCAGCCCTCGGTATCCGAATCCACGTATTTTACCGAACCATCCGGGTTGTAAGGATTATCCCAGGGCATGTTGATGTACGAATCCACAATAGCATCGCTCGGATCGTCGCTCCGGTTTGAGAACTGCGCGTTTACCCGGGTCGTTATTTTTAGTTTAGGATTAATATTATGGTCCAGGTTAACCCGCAGGTTGGTTTGCTCATAATCCGTGTTGATTACCGTACCTTGCTCCTGGTAATAATTACCGCCTATATAAAACCGGGTTTTATCAGTACCACCCGAAAGCGACAATTGGTGGTTGTTGGTTTTAGCAGTCCGGAAAGCTAAATCCTGCCAGTTGGTATTCTGTGGACTAGCGGGTAAAACGCCACTTACGTAATCGTTGTAATTTAAAGGCAAGCCTTTAGAAGTTAAATAAGCGTTAATGTCGCTTTCGGTTGGGTTCGGGTTAGTTTTGGTTAGTTCGCCAATGTAGGTGTTGCGTTTACCGGTGTAGTCGTTCTGGTACATTTTGTCTGTGAAGTTGTACAACTCCTGCCCGTTCATTAACTCAAACTTACCGGTAGTAGCTTGCGCAATACCCGTAGTTCCGCTGTAGCTTACGCGCGTTTTTCCGGCTTTACCACTCTTGGTAGTAATTACAATTACCCCGTTGGCGGCCCGCGAACCGTATAAGCCGGTTGCTGCGGCATCCTTCAAAACCGAAATACTTTCAATATCCGTAGGGTTGGCGGTGCCGCCAATTACCCCGTCTACCACGTACAAAGGCTCGGCCCCGGCCGAAATTGAACCCGTACCTCTAATCCGGACGGTGGGCGTTGCTCCGGGCTGGCCGCTGCTGTTGGATACTACTACCCCCGCGGCTTTACCTTGCAGCAAATTAGCCGTGTTATTACTGGTTACGTCGCGCAGCTCACTGCCTTTTACCACCGAAACCGAACTTACCAATTCCGATTGCGAACGGCTGGAATAACCCACTACTACCACTTCATCCAGCTTCGATACATCTTCTTCCAGAGTAATCAGCACCTCACTTTTACCCTGCAACGGAATGCGCACCGATTTATATCCAATAAAGCTGGCAACCAACACATCGTTGGCGGTTCGGGCGGATAAAGTATAATTGCCCTGCACATCAGTTTGCGTACCAATACTGGTACCTTCTATCATTACAGTTACCCCGGCTAAAGCGTCTCCTCTGCTATCCAGGATTTTGCCTTTAACCGGAAATGTAGTTTCCTGAAAATAAGAAAAAGAGTTACTGCTTTCCGCCCGTGCCCCAACCGGCACAAGGCCTAGCCCAACCGAGCTGCACAGCAAAAAAACCTTTAAATAAGAGGAAGTAGTTTTTCGCAACATAACAGAAAAATTTAGATTGATACACGTTACACCGGCACTTGAACTTAACAGGAGTTACCTGTTGGGTTTAACGCCGGCAATTTTTACTTTGGAATAGCCAAAGCAAAGCCATAGCCCCTCCAGAATTGCTTCCAGAAGGCCGGATTAGGACAAATTTATTTTGGTTATATGTAATGTTTCTTTTGCCGGATTATGGCGAAAGAAAACGCGTTAGAATCTTGGAATTGCGATAAATCAGAAACAAACACCCCTTAGGAAGGTAGTTTTGTTTAGTCTCACTGGTCAGCTAAACCCAGTAGAACCTCTTGAGTTGTACTGCGGCTATTTTTAATCGTTACTAAACAAATATAATAAAGAGAAAAGAACAAACAAATAAAATAAAGCTAAAATGTGCTCGAACACTCAAAATTTAGATACAATTGTGTTCGAACACGCAAATCTTTTAATCAATTGCGTTTTATCTAATGGCATACCCAAACAAATAAAGATTTTAAAGAGATTTTTTAAAAAAATTAATTTTCTACTAATCGGCTCAGCGCGAGAAATGCGGCTTAAAAACAAATTTTTAAATTTAAGTAATTGATTTTGCTGATAAAGGGCTCCTTACTTTAACTTTTTGGCGGCTGCACGGTTATAAATTACCTAAACACAAGAAATATTTACTAAATCGTAATAAAGCTAGCTTGGGAATTTCAATATTAATCAAGTATTTGCGAAGGTAAGTCTTGGTTCCGCCTCCCTCTGCCTGCCCTAAACGCTGTGTATACTATTGCGTTGTTGCTGCTATTCTATTTTTGTTTAACCCGAAAGGTTAATTACCATGGGTAAAACAGATACATATAAAATTTTAAAATCACTGCTTACTTTGTTTTCATGTTGCATAATAAAATTGTACGGATAAAAGATATTGCTGAAAAAGCGCAGGTTTCGAAAGGCACCGTAGACCGGGTGCTGCACAACCGGGGCCGGGTGGCCGAAGATGTGCGGCAGAAAATCCTCCGGATTATTGAGGAAATGAACTACGAACCCAACCTGATTGCCCGTACTTTAAAATCGAACCGCAACTTTTACCTGGCCGCCCTGATTCCGGACCCTCTGATTGATCCGTACTGGGAAGCGCCAAAATCCGGGATAGAAAAAGCCGAGAAGGAGCTAAAGCAGTACGGAATTGCGGTGAAGCCCTTTATTTTTAACCCGTACAACATTGATTCTTTTTTAAAAAAAGCCGCGGAAGCTACCCAATCTGCTCCGGACGGAATTATTCTGGCACCGGTTTTTTATCGCGAAGTGTTACCGTTTTTTGAACAGTGGACGCAGAAAGAAATTCCGTATGTGTTGTTTAACACACAGATACAGGATAGCACGCCATTGAGCTACATTGGGCAAGACTCTTATCAAAGCGGTTTTCTGGCGGCTAAAATGCTGCACTACGGTTTACCCGATCCGTGCACGGTTTTGGTGGCCCACATTAACGAAGATATTCCCAACTCCGCCCACTTAATTACTAAGGAAAAAGGCTTTACCGATTATTTTTTGCAGGAAAATTTAAAAAACCGGTACACCGTAGCCCGGCAGGAATTGAGCAACCCCAACAGTTTAGCTTTTACCGAACAACTAGCTCAACTCCGGAAAGAACACCCCAATTTAAAAGGCATTTACGTTACCAATTCCAAAGCCTACGAAATTGCTTTTTACCTGGAGAAACACCGGTTAACCAACATCAAACTGATCGGTTATGACTTGCTACCCAAAAACATTCAGTACCTGGAAGACGGCGTGATCAACTTTATAATCAACCAAAACCCCAAAGGCCAGGGCTACTGGAGCATTTACCAACTCAGCGATTTCCTGGTTTTTAAAAAAGACATCAACCCGATTAAATACCTGCCCCTGGATATTATTACCAAAGAAAACTTAAGCTATTACATAGATGCAGAATAAAAAAGGAGGCTGATGAGCCTCCTTTTTTTGTATCCGGTATGCTCCCGGATTCTGTTTTGTGTTAAAAATTTAAAAATTGTCAGTAAATACATTGACTATGGCGGGTATGGAACCTAGGAACTGAAGTGTTGTACATAGTTGTTGCCATGCAAGTCAGGATCTTGTGTTTAATGCCAGGTTACCCTGACCTCCCCTGCCCCTTTGTATCTTCACAAACGGGTTTTTGCAATGTTGCCAATTTACCTGCCGCTATTGGTGCCACCCGCCGCTGTTTGTGTCTTCACAAACAGCTTTGTATCGCCTACCAACCCGAAATCCGAACAACTAAACCTTCACCTTAGTTGAGCCTCCGCCGCGTAGCGAAATATCCACGGGTGGGTTCTTTTCCCAGGCACCGGCGGTAAAATCGGGCACATCCATGGAAGTAGATCGGTTGGCTACCGATTTTTCGCTTAATGGCGCAATAGCACTCCACAGAGCGGCATCGTACACGTCCTGATCCAATGGCAAACCATTGCGTAAACAATCAATTAAGCGCCAGTCCATCAAGAAGTCCATTCCGCCGTGGCCACCGATTTGCTTGGCCATTTCGCCCAGTTTACTTACCAGCTCGGGTTTAAATTTTTCTTCCAGATTTTTGAATTCTGCTTCCGATACCCAGTCTTCGTGGCTGGTGGCAATACGGGCTGGGCCGGGCCATTTGCTGGCCGCGCCTTTGGTGCCACTTACCAGGTGAATGCGCGAATAAGGCCGGGTAGACGATACGTCGTGCTGAATCATAATGGTTTTGCCTTTTTTGGTGCGCACGGTGGTGGTATTCATGTTGCCGCGATATTGCTTGTTGGCAAATTCCTGGTAAAAACTATCCGTAGAAGCCAGTTGCTTGGCGGTAGGGCCCATAGTAAAATCATTGCTGGATACCGATACCAGATAATCCATCTGGTCGCCGCGGTTGATGTTCATGATCTGGCAAATCGGACCTAAACCGTGGGTAGGATACAAGCTACCGTTTCGGTAATTTTCTTTCAGGCGCCACATCTCGTAATAGCCTTCTTTCGAGAAATTAAGGTCCACGAGGTTATGGATATAAGCGCCTTCGCAGTGAATAATTTCGCCGAAGAAACCTTGCCGGGCCATGTTTAAGGTCATTAATTCAAAAAAGTCGTAGCAGCAGTTTTCCAGCATCATGCAATGCTTTTTCGTTTTTTCGGAAGTTTCTACCAGCTGCCAGCATTCTTCGAGGGTAGTGGCGGCGGGCACTTCTACGGCTACGTGTTTGCCGTGCTCCATGGCGTAAACGGCCATGGGCGTGTGCAGTTGCCAAGGTGTGGCAATGTAAATTAAATCAATATCATCGCGGTTTACCATTTCTTTCCACGAATCGGCTTTACCGGAATACGTGGTGGGTTGGTGCGGGGAACCAGCCAGAATTTGCTGGGCTTTAGCTACTTTCTCGGGCCGGATATCGCATAAACCTTTAATATCTACGCCATCCATGTAACTGATACGTTTTACGGCTCCCGGCCCGCGTTGCCCCAGGCCAATAAAGCCAATGCGTACAGTTTCGATTTTGGGTGCGGCGTAGTTGCTCATGTTAAACTGTTGCCGGTGGTTTTTACCCATCGACGTAGCAGCCGACCCGGAGGAGGCACAGGAGGTTATCAGGCCGGTGCCGGCCAAGCTTACACCGGCTAATCCGGCCAGCTTTAAAAATTCACGACGGTTATTGCTCATGGTTCTGGAACTTAGTTATTTTTAAAATTTTTAATTTTCTGAAGTGATGTAGATCTCCGGTGAAGCAGAAACTACCATTCTGATTAAGTTATAGAATTTATTCTACCCTTCTAAGCTTTACTCTTTTCTCTGTCTATCAAGCTTCTATCTGCATGCAAAAGGCGATTTTTTAAAATTTCTTTTAAAAGCAAGCTTACACAAATTGCACCCCCCCAAAATATTCCGGCAAATGAAAGTTAGGTTCCGGGGCGTAAATGTTATTCCAGGTTACAAAATGGGGGCGCGGTAATTCGTCGCCGCATTTGTAAAAATTTCCCCGGGCGTTTATCCCTTGAAAAGTTGTAATGGCATGCTGGGTAAACACTTCCGCCGGAATAAGCAAGGTTAATTCCCAAGACGTAACCCGCTCGCCGTTGGGTAGCGCCGTTTTTTGCAAAATCACAGAATGCTTAATTTTCCGAATAAATTCTTCGGGCAGTAACTGCCGGTTTTCCCGGCTGGCACCAAACCCCAACCGGCAGGTTCCTAAGCAGTTAAATTCCAGGTTATAATAATTTTCTTCGCCGTTAAACGAAATAAAAAACTCGACGCAACTATCTTTATAAACCGGATCGTTGATATTGCGGAACTTGGCCCGCACGGCTTCTTCGTCGACGTAAAATTTTAAAAAAATGCAATCGTGGTTGTAGCCCAAAACAAACTGCACCTGCGGCTTGTAGCTGTATTTAGCCCAAGGGGTATTATCCAACAGATTTTTTTCCAGGTTATCCAGTTCCGGAGCAACTTCTTCCAGGGGACTTTGCCGGTTTAGTAAAGGCAAATAAGGTACTTCCAGTTTTTTCATAGCTTATTTAGCGATTGTGCTTAGTTGCGGCTTTACCTGGGCGCAGGTGCGAATAATTTGTTCGATTTGCGGGTATTGTTCTTCGAGTTTTTTTACGAGTTGCAACTGGGCCCGCGCGCGTTGCAGGTTATGTTCCGGGAAATGAATTTTGTAGTAATTGTCGCCATCGATGTAATCGGTTAAAAAACGCAGACCCATAATGTAAGGCAACAATAACACACCCAAAGCCAAAGATTCAATTTCGGTTTTGGAAAGTAAAAGCTTGGTTTCTTCCAGAAAACCTTGGGTAAAGCTTTCGAGCAAGGCCATATTTACGGTTACTTTTTCCAGATCTTTTTCGTCTTCGGCAGCCGTGTTTACCGTAGTCCGAATGGCATCGCCGAAATCGTAGGCCACGTAGCCGGGCATTACGGTATCCAGATCAATCACGCACTGGGCTTTATTATCCTGGCTCAGCAGCACATTGTTAAACTTGGTATCGTTGTGGGTAATGCGTAAGGGCAAAGCGCCGGCTTCACCTAAACGCAGAATGGTGCTCATGGCTTCGGCGCGTTCTTCCACAAAAGCTATTTCGGGGGCCACGTCTTTTACCCGGTTTACCGGATCTTTCTGGATTGCCGCCCGGAAAATTTGTAAACGGCTCTGGATATTATGGAAGTTAGGAATGGTATCGTGCACCCGGTCTACGGCTAAATCGGCTAACAAAGCCTGAAACCGCCCGAAGGCTTTGCCGCCTTCAAAAGCTTGCTGCGGGGTTTGTACGATGTCGTAGGAATTGGTATTTTTTAAAAAATAATACATGCGCCAGTAATTGCCGGCCTCGTCCTGGTAATACCATTGGTCGTGGTGCGTAGGTACTAAAGTAAGCACTTCTTTCCCGGGCTCGGCGCCCGGAATAGTTTGCAGTTTTTCGCGCAAATGCGCCGTTACCTGCCGGATGTTATCCATGAGCAAGGGCACATTTTTAAAAATATGGTGGTTAATGCGCTGCAGCAGGTAATCCGGGGCTTCGGCCTGGTGGTTGGCTACGTGAAAAGTATCGTGGATGTGACCGGAACCATGCGTTTGGATAGCACCAACGGTACCTTGTATTTTAAACTGGGCGATAATATCGGGCAAATCATAAGCTTCCTTACTACTCTTTTTCATGCTAAGTCTGCGGTTTCTAAGGTGTTATTCCATAAATTTTCCGGATAAATGCCTTTATCGATCCGTTTTTTTAAATTTTGCACGGCTACGGGTTTATCTGCCGGATAAGTTACCCCAAACCACTTTTCGCCGGACTCGATTACCTGCACCTTAATTTTATTTTCCTGTACCAGGTTGTTAATAACCGTAGGCAGAAAAAACTCGGCTTTGGGCTGATGGGCTTCTTTTTCTAAAAACTGAATCAGGTATTCTTCAAAATAAGCTAAAACCTCAGGCTGAAAAGCCATCAAATTCATCGATACAATCTCGCAGCCACTTAATTTTAAAATTTCGCCATTGGCGGTTTGTGCCACAATGCCCTCGGGCGTATCCTGAATGTGGGTTTGCTCGGTAATGCTTTTTAAAAAACCGTTTTCGTCGCGCTCACAAACTCCCCGCGACACGGCCCCATTATCCGACAGTGTATTCACCAGTTGGTAGCCCACCAAACAGCCCGCTGGCGCATTTTCCTGCTGAAAAAATTGCGTAATCTGAGCATACGAGGTGCTGCCGTAAAAATCATCGCCGTTGATAATAGCAAAAGGTTCTTTAATTTTTTGGCCCGCTACCCACAAGGCGTGCCCGGTGCCCCAGGGTTTTACCCGGTTTTCCGGTACGGTAAATCCATCGGGCAAATTATCCAGTTCCTGCAACACGTAATCTATTTCGATTTCGTCCGGAAACTTGTTCTGCATAACCCGCCGAAATTCCTCTTCCACCGATTGCCGGATGATGAAAATAATTTTTTTAAAACCTGCCCGTATGGCATCGTAAACAGAATACTCGATAATAGTTTCGCCGTTGGGGCCAAAAGCATCTATTTGTTTTAAGCTGCCATAGCGGGTGGCCATGCCAGCGGCCATTACTACCAAAGTGGGGCTTGCATTCCTGCTCATAGAGGTGCGGCTATTTACTAAGTTATTGATTTTTCGCGTATTATCTGCGCAACACACAAATTTTCCAGTTTGTTTTATTCGTGTTTTTCCTGGCTAAGCTTGCCATTTTTCTTTGCGGCGTATAATATCCTTATTGGCTAGGCTTATCATTCCCCCTTGCTTACCGGTTCATTCTTTTCTGCTCGCAACAAAGACAACAGCAAGACTTAGGGGTAAACACTATTTTTAAAGTAGAAGCAACACGGTGTACTAAACTTATTAACTAAAAGTAAAAGAAGCAAGCAAAAAGTTAAAAAAGTGTTCGAAAACGCATAAAAAAATACAATATGTGCTCGAACACGCTATAGAACCAGTATAAAATCGGCAGATTACATATAATATCGGGCAATCTTTTATTATTAAGTTTTGCAATGGCAGTAAGGATGGGGGAAGATAAAAAAATGTTGGCAGGGCTCCGGATTAACCGCCGGCATGCTTTTTAAAGCAATATAAGTAGTAAGCTATAGAGCTGCTTGCCGGTTAAAATCTTCTGCATCCAGCTTTCGTTATAAACTTAAATTTAAAAATCCGTGGAAAAGAAAACCTACAAATACCATTTAGTTTTAACGTTACAGCAATACGCCAACGGCCAAACAGAGCCACCCAAAGCGTTAGCGTTAAACTTTGATAATCACGACGAGATTTTTGGGATAATAGAACGGCTGCGCGAAAAAGATCCGTTTAATAACCCGGCGCAAGCCGCGGAGTTTGCCTTGGGGTTAAAGTTGTTCAGCGAAGTAATGCTGAAAAACCGCGATCATGCTTTGTTCGAAGAACTCCGGCCAGCTTTCGGCAACTTTATGAAACGGTTAAAAAGCTTGTAGCTGCGAACTATAGCTAATTGGTACATAAGGCGGCATTCTTGCAGCCAACACGATTAAGCGGCAGTACTGTTTTTAAAAAATTAAATTACGAAGCATATAAAAAGTTAGCGATAAGGGTGTTTAAGGCCACTCTTATCGCTAACTTAAAAACTATTAACCTGGAAATAGAAATTTTAAAATTTTACTTTTCGTGGTAAGCTTGGGCAAACTCCCGGGCAAACTCGGCAAACTTTACTTTACCCAAAGCAGGTTGGTGGCGGTAATAATCTTCGAAAAGCAACCCGCTGCGCTGACTGGCCTGCATCTCTACTATGCCGTGCGCAATTTTTGCATTTACGCCGGCACTTAACATGCCACTTAGTAATTGTTCATCCGGTATAACAAGCCATTGTAAATCAGGCTGGCCGATGGCTTCGCCCAGTACCTGGGCTATTTTGTTGGGCGAAATTTCGTCGCTGGCAATATAGTGAACCGTCCGTCCAACAAAAGGCTTTTCCATTTCCGCGGCAATTACCTGGGCAATATCCAACGGCGACACCCAAGGTTCTTTTTTGTTGCCACCATAATTAGAAATAATCGCACCCTGCGCTTTAATGGTTGCCAGGGAACGGTACAGATTCGTGTAAAAGCCTACCGGGCGCATAAACTTAATGGCTACCTCCTCGGGTAACTGTTGCAAGATTTGCTCAACCTCGTAGTGTACGGCCAGCGAACCGTAGCCTGTAGCGCTGTGCGCCCCCACGCTGCTGAGGTGCACTACTTTTTTAACCCCGGATTGTTCTACGGCTTGTTTGTAATTCAGGCCAATCTGGCGCATGCCGGCAGCAAAGTCTACGTTCTGGTCCAGCAAACTCCCGATGCCTTCCCAGGTTTCGATCAGGTATACCACATCGGCGCCAGTAAACGTAGCGGTTAAAAAAGCAACATCCTGCATGGTGCCGATGGCAGATTGGGCACCTAGAGCTTCTATGTGCGGTTGTCTTTCGGGTTTACTGCTGATTACGGTTACAGCGTGGCCTTGGGCCACTAATGCCTGGGTGAGTGGTTTACCAATGTTCCCCAGAGAACCCGTGATTACTATGTTCATATTTTTTAAATTTTGGTTGTTGCAAAATTCCGCAATCAACCAAAAACACCCGTAGCCAAAACGCGCCTTGTTGTAGCCGATTTGAGTTTGACCAGTTTTGTACCACTCATTTTACCAGAGCAGCACTTTACCCGAAATTTAAAAACACCTGGCTTTTAGTTAAACGATTGCCGGAATTCCAGGGGCGAGAGTTGGGTCTTAGTTTTAAACAGTTTACTAAACGACTGCGGATGCTCAAAACCCAGAGCATAGGCAATTTCGCTGACCGTATGTTCGGTGGTAGACAGCTTTTCTTTGGCTTTTTCGATGAGCTTCTGATGGATGTGCTGCTGGGCGTTCTGTCCGGTTAAGGCGCGCAGCATATCGCTTAAATAACTTGGCGATACGTTTAAATGACTGGCCAGGTACTGCACCGAAGGCAGACCTTGCTCCAGGGTTTTCTTGTGGTTAAAATAATTATCCAGCAACTCTTCCAGCTTTTGCAACATGTCGTTGTTCACAGCTTTGCGGGTAATAAACTGGCGTTTGTAGAACCGGTTGCAGTAGTTCAGTAATAACTCCAACTGCGAAATAATAACATCGTGGCTAAAATCATCGATCCGGCTTTTTAGCTCTTCGTCAATTATTTTAAAAATGGCCAGAATGGTTTCTTTTTCCTGATCCGAGAGGTGTAAGGCTTCGTTGGCCGCGTACGAAAAATAACCGTATTGCTTAATTTTCCGGGCCAAAGAATAAGACAACAAAAAATCTGGGTGAAAGAGTAATATGTAACCGGAAACTGCCTTATCGGGCGGCGATTCAAACAGTTGATTGGGCGCCGAAAACACCAAACCACCTTCGCCAAAATCGTAATAATTTTGCCCGTATTTCGCTTTGCCGCACACGTTGGTTTTGTAAGCTATTTTGTAAAAATCCAGCAGAAACATACTGGTTAATTCGTCGCGAAGAATATTTATATCATTAATATCAATAAAACTACCCAGCGGGTGCAGGGGCTTGGGTAGCCCAAACACCCGGTGGAAGTCGGTTAATGATGTAAAGCGGCGCGGTAACTGCTCTTCCTTTTTCATGGGGTAAATTTAAAAATTTCTGCTTGCTTTAGCTTACCAGGGAATTTCGCCGGTTTCGGGGTTTTGTTCTTCGCTAATAAACTTGCCGGTGGGTCCATCGGTCCCGATCATGGCGTATTTGGCAATGCGCGATCCGGCTTCCTGGGCGGTGCCGGTGCCGCGGTGGTGGTTAAAGTCGGTGGCTACAAAGCCCGGATCAACGGCATTTACTTTAAACGGCGTATCGCGCAGTTCGTAGGCCAGATCGATGGTATACATGTTCAGAGCGGCTTTGGAAGGCTGGTATACCGCTGCTTTATGATGATAATACTTCCAGGTAGGGTCGTTGTTTAAAACCATAGAAGCGGATAAAGAAGTAACCATCACAATGCGGGGCTGCTCTGCTTTCTGCAACAAATCAATAAAGGCCTGGGTTACCCGGATAACGCCGTAGAGGTTGGTATTAAATACCTCGTGCATTGTATCTACGTCCAAATCCAAAGCATTTTGGGGCACGGCCCCGAGCACGCCGGCATTGTTGATTAAGGCATCCAGAACATTTGTTTTCCGGCCTAACTCCACCCGGGCGGCTTTTACCGATTCCGGATTACTCACGTCTATTTGCACCGGCTCTACTTGCGTAAAACCTTCGGCTTTTAGTTTTTCTGCGGCGGCTTGTCCGTTTTGTAAATTGCGGCTTCCGAGGTACACGTAATAGTTGTTTTGCAATAGTTGGCGGGCAGTTTCAAAGCCGATGCTTTTATTAGCGCCGGTAATTAAGGCTTTTTTCATCTTTGTTGTTTTTAGATTATTGATACAACAAAGATCGGCCGCCACGCTTTTTTACCTGTAGGCTAATTGCGGGGATGTGTAGCCAAAATGAGGAAGTTCGCTTAAAAGGCAACAAGTAGTTCTGATAGTCATTCATTTTAAGCGTTTTACTTTATCTTGATGAGTTTAATAAAAACGGGCTTACCCGGGAAAGCTTAAAAAACTTGTGCTAAAAACGGACAAAAACTGTATCAAAATCGGACAAAATTTAAAAAAAACGGCCCACTTTAATCGCATAACATTACTCATAATCAATAATTTACGACAATGGCATCTTTCTTATTTTAATATTATCGGGAGGAGTTACTATTTGCCAGATGCTCCTGGGCAGTAGCCTTCTAAATTTTAGAATTGCGAATTTTTTTAAATTTTATATTCCGCGGATATGCTCCAGAACTATCTGAAAATTGCGTTGCGAAACCTGCTCCGCCATAAAGCTTTTTCTTTTATAAACATTATGGGCTTGGCTTTGGGAATGACCTGTAGTATTTTAATTATGCTGTGGGTGCAGGACGAATTAAGCTATAACCGGTTCCACAAAAATGGACCGCACTTGTACCGGATTATGGCTAATTTAAATTGGGGCGAAATCCAGACTGGCGCCAATTCGCCGCAACCCTTAGCCGATGCATTGCGCAAAGAAATTCCGGAAATTACCCACGTGGTACAGATGACCGAATGGGATCTGGGCGTGTTATTCGAAGCAAATGGCAAAATCAACAAAGAAACCAAAGGCCGGTTTGTTGGTCCTGAGCTATTTCAGATGTTCTCTTTTCCGCTGGTAGAAGGGGACCCCAAAACTGCCTTAACTGCCCCGGATGCGGTGGTGATCTCTCAATCTTTAGCGCGCAAGTATTTCGGGAACCAGCCGGCGCTCGGGCAAATTATTCACATCAAAGATCAGAGCAATGTGCGGGTAACCGGTGTAATGCAGGATATGCCCAAGAACTCTTCTTTGCAGTTTGATTTTGTGTTGCCACTAGAAATTTTTATTAAAAAGAATGATTGGGCAAAAACCTGGGGTAACTTTAGTTTTAACACCTTTCTGCAACTGCGGCCCGATGCGGATTTTGCCAAAGTAGATGGGCAAATCCGGAAATACATGCCGCAAAATCATCCGGAACAAAAAGCTGATTTTTTCCTGCAACCCCTGGCGGATATGCATTTATACGCCTACAAAGCCGGTAAACCCGATGGCGGCCGCATTGCGTACGTGCGCTTGTTTACCGTGGTAGCCGTATTTATTTTACTGATTGCCTGCATTAATTTTATGAACCTGGCTACGGCCCGCTCCGCCAAACGCTCGAAAGAAGTAGGCATCCGGAAAGTAATCGGAGCAGCCCGATCGTTGCTGGTGGGGCAATTTATGGGCGAGGCTTTGCTCACAGCTTTACTGGCGGTACTTCTCTCGGTGATAGGGGTAATTTTATTGTTGCCTGTTTTTAACCAGGTTACCGGCAAAACCATTGCTATCGATTATTCCAGCCCTTTGTTCTCCTTATCCTTAATAAGCATTGCCGTAATTACCGGCCTTGTTGCGGGCAGTTATCCGGCCTTGTTTTTATCGTCGCTGGAGCCAGTAAAAGTATTGAAAGGCAGCATTAAGTTTGGTTTTAAATCGTTGCTGTTGCGCAAAGGCCTGGTCGTTTTTCAATTTACCTTGTCGCTTGTTCTGATTGTAGGCACCCTGGTTATTCACCGCCAGATTTCCTTTATTCAGAACAGTAACTTAGGTTTTGATCGGGAAAATGTAATTTCTATTGGCGTAGAGGGCAATCTCGATAAAAATATAAAAGCTTTTAAAAACGAAATATTACAAACCCCGGGTATTAAATGGGTTACGGCCACTAGCAACCTTCCCCTGGATATTAATAACACGTCGGCAGACTTGCAATGGCCCGGCAAATCCGAAAAAGAAGCTTCTTCTGTTTCCGGCGTATTTGTGGATTACGACTACTTCAGAACCATGAATATTCCATTAAAAGAAGGCCGGTCTTTTTCCTATGATTTTGCTAGTGACAGCAGCACTTACATTATAAACGAAGCCGCCGCCGACATTATGGGCCTGCAAAACCCGGTAGGGCAAACCGTATCGTTCTGGAATGGCAAAGGGAAAATAATTGGCGTTACGAAAAACTTTCATATGCAATCGCTGCACGAACCCATTAAGCCCTTGATTATGCTGCCGTTACCAAAACCCCGCGGCGAAGGCATTTTGCTGGTACGCACCGAACCCGGCAAAACCAAAGAAGCCTTGGCCAGTCTGGAAAAAGCCATGCGCACCTATAATCCGGGTTACCCGTTCGAGTACAAGTTTCTGGACGAAGTTTTTGAACAACAATACCGGAGCGAAATAACTATTGGCACCCTGATTAACTGTTTTGCGGGCTTGGCTATTTTTATTTCTTGTTTAGGCTTATTTGGCTTGGCTTTATTTACCGCTGAGCAGCGCACCAAAGAAATAGGCGTGCGCAAAGTGCTGGGAGCCTCCGTATTTAACATTGTGGCCTTGCTCTCCCGTGATTTTTTAAAATTAGTGTTACTAGCCAATGTGTTGGCCTGGCCGCTCGCCTGGTGGGCCATGAATAAATGGCTGCAAAACTTTGCATTCCGCGCCGATTTAGGCTGGTGGATTTTTGCCTTGGCCGGGGTAGCTACTTTGGGCATTGCGCTTATAACAGTAAGCTTCCAGGCTGTACGCAGTGCCGTCGCCAACCCGGTAAACTCCCTGCGCAGCGAGTAGGCCGGAACTTTGATTTATAGGATTAGAGGATTACCTGGATTCAGATGTTATTAGATTTGATGGAACTTGCGCAAGTCTTAGAGGGGAAAACGACAATTATTTAAGTGGGTGATTGAGGATTGAGAAGGCAAGGAATGATTGTGGTCACTAATCTGATACTGTTTATCCTCCCCCTACCCCCTCCAAAGGGGGACTTTCTGCAACTGATTAGACTAGATTGGTTTGATTTGACAAGATAAATCTGAAAAACAATAACTGCGAAAAGGCACTAGCAATGAAATATACACAGATGTCAGCTAGAAAAACAAGAAAAATGGTAGTCAAGCATCAGACAGAAGCTAAAAGCAAATGACACCAGTTTGGCTATTGAGCACCTGCTAGGGTTCCGGTTTTGCGCAGCAAAATTCCGCAGACGGAGTCGAGGAAAGGAAGGCTAGCCCGTGCGAGAGAGCCAAACGAGGCCCGCCGGCCACGAGGCAAAACTTGTAGTTAGCCAGTTAGATAGCACCAGTAAATGGAGGCTGGAACAGGCTCCAAGTAAGTACAGTAGAATACTAAATTTTTAAAAATTTACTTTTTAGCAGCTTATAATAAGCAGATCAAGGTTCCGGCTAAAGCCGGAGTAAAGTTACAGACTTTACCTTATTGGTAGGTACAAGTTTAAAAACTTGCACCAGAGAAAGAGCCTGGAGACTTGAAAAGACTCCAAAGAATTAAAAGAAACCAATTACAAAAGCAGATATGCCAGGCAGGAGACTAACTTCTTGTCAAAAAGCCACCAGTGCCACTACGCGAAACACGGACGCCAGTGTAATGAAATCAGTAACCGACTTACTAAAATTAGAAAAATTTAAAAAATTAACAATCCATCTCATGCTTTACAACTACTTAAAACTTGCTTACCGGAATTTGCTGCGGCAGAAGTTTTATACCGCCATCAACGTAGTCGGGCTAACGCTGGGTATAACCTGTTGTTTGCTGATATTTTTATTTGTGCAGAACGAGTTGAGTTACGATAAATTCCACGCGCAGGGCGACCGCATTTACCGGGTGCTGCGGGTTGGTAACATGAACGGCGATAAGACCAAGATACCGTACGTGTCGGGGCCATATGCGCCGGCGCTGCTCACTGATTTTCCCAGCGATGTAAAAGCAGCCGTACGGGTAATGTCCACGAATGCCTTGTTTTCGTACCAGGACAAAACTTTTAAAGAAGAACGGGTATTTATTACGGATCCTGAATTTCTAACAATGTTTTCTTTTCCGCTGGTGCAAGGCGATCCGCGCCAGGCCCTTGCCGACCCGGATAATGTAGTCATCAGCCAAGCCATTGCTCAAAAGTATTTCGGTTCCGAAAACCCGATGGGCAAACTCCTGACCCTGGATAAAAACCAAACGTGCAAAGTAGCTGGGGTAGTGGCCAACGTGCCCGATAACTCGCATCTGAAATTTGATTTTGTATTTTCGATTAAAGATTACGAAAGCCAGGAGTGGTTCCAGCGCTGGAATAATAATTCGATGTTTACCTACGTGCTGCTGGAAGAGAAAACCAATCCCGAAAACCTGCTCGCACAATTCCCCGCTTTCATGGAGAAACACCGGGGCTCCGAAACTAAAAAAGAAGGGCAGAATATGACCCTGGAACTACAACCGCTCCACGCCATTCACCTGGATACCAACACGCAGTTCGATTTTGCGGAGCAGGGTAATAAAAGCAACGTGTATATTTTTTCGGCGATTGCCGTTTTTATCTTGCTCATTGCCTGCATTAATTTTATGAATCTGGCTTCAGCCCGTTCGGCTGGCCGCGCGAAAGAAGTGGGCGTGCGCAAGGTTTTGGGCGCATACAAGCAACATTTAATCAGCCAGTTTTTAAGCGAATCTACCTTGCTCACGTTTATCGCGGTAGCTTTATCGCTGGGTTTAATTATCTTAATATTACCTTATTTTAACACATTCGCCGAAAAGCACTTAGCTATTCCTTTTACTAATCCTTGGTTATACGTGTTTTTAGTGGGCGTTGCCCTGGGAGTGGGTTTGCTGGCGGGCAGTTATCCGGCTTTCTTTTTATCGTCGTTTGAGCCGGTAAAAGTTTTACGCGGGCGACTTGCTTCCAGTGCGGGTCATCCGTTACTACGGAAAGCCTTGGTAGTATCGCAGTTTAGCCTGTCAATTTTTCTGATGATTGGCACCGTAGTTATTTTCCGGCAGATGGATTACGTGCAGAACAAAAATTTAGGGTTCAGTAAAGAACATGTGATTACCATACCGTTGGATAACGAAGAAATTTACAGCCGGAGCCGCGCTTTTATTAATCGTTTACAGCAACTGCCGGATGTTCAATCGGTATCGGTAATGTCGGGGGAACCGGGTGGTTTCCACGATAGGTATGTATTTAACGTAATCGATAAACCCAACGAGACCTGGAGTTTCCGGACGGCTTTTTCCGATGAAAATTATTTGCCAACGCTCGGCATTAAACTAATAGCAGGCCGTAATTTTTCAAAATCTTTTGCTACGGATTCGGTAGCGGCCATTTTACTGAACGAAACCGCGGTTAAAAACTTAGGCTGGACGCCGCAGGAAGCTATCGGGAAAGAATTTGTGGATCCCAGCCATTGGGCTGAACAACAAGCGCCACGTCGCCGCAAAGTAACTGGGGTAGTGCAGGATTTTCATTTTTCTTCGCTGAAAGAAACCATTGAACCCCTGGTAATAGCTATGCGCCCCGATCGCCGCTTGGTGGCTATCCGGCTAGCCGCGGGCAACCCAAAATCCAGCCTGGCGGCCATCGAAAAAGTGTTCAATCAAACCGCACCAAAATATCCGTTTCAATATACGTTCCTCGACGAGTCGTTTGGCAAGTTGTATAAGAGCGAACAAAAGCAGGCGCAAATACTGGCAGTATTCTCCGTACTGGCTATTTCTATTGCTTGCCTCGGTTTATTAGGTTTGGCTTCTTACACCACCCAGCAACGCCGCAAAGAAATTGGCATCCGCAAAGTATTGGGCGCTTCGGTGAGCAACGTGGTGACTTTGCTCTCTCAGGATTTTTTAAAATTAGTATTGCTGGCCAATATTCTGGCCTGGCCATTAGCCTGGTGGGCCATGCACAAATGGTTGCAGGATTTTACCTACCGCGTAGAACTCAGCGCGCTGATATTTATTGTAGCCGGCGTTATGGCCTTGCTCATTGCGATTGTAACGGTAAGTTTCCAGGCTTTAAAAGTAGCGGTGGCTAACCCGGTAAATGCCCTACGCGACGAGTAGGAACAGTAGATTTTTAAATTTTTGTAAGTACGGTTATGTTAAAAAACTATTTTAAAATTGCCTGGCGTTCTTTAACGAAGCAAAAAATGTATGCGGCCATTAAAGTGGGCGGCTTTGCGTTAGGCATTGCGGCCTGTTTTTTAATTTCTTTATACATCCGCGACGAGCTGCGCTACGACCGCCACGTGCCGCATGCGGAGCGCATTTACCGGGTGGCAATAGATTTTAACAACCAGGGTGAGATTATAAAAAGTGTTCATTTTCAGGCTCCCTTTGCCAAAGCGTTAAAAGCCGATTTCCCGGAAATTGAAAAAGCAGGTCGCTTAATTGCCAGCGAACTTTTTGGGGCCGGCAACGCCCAAATTAGGCGCAGCGATAGGCTGGAAAACTCCTACGAAGAACACGTAGCCTTTGTCGATCAGGATTTAATAGATTTGCTGCAACTGCCCATGGTATACGGCGACCGGCAGCACGCTCTCGCGGAACCTAACACCATTGTTATCTCTAAAACAAAAGCCGATAAATTTTTCCCGAACGAAAACCCGGTTGGCAAAACTTTAATCATTAACGACAACACCGAAAAGCCTTACAAAATTGGCGGCGTAATGGCCGACATGCCGGCTACCTCGCACCTGCAGTACGATTTTTTACTTACTTTAACCGGGCTGGAATTTTTCCCGGGCGAACAAACCAATTGGCAAAACACCAATTACCTGACTTATGTATTGCTGCGGCCAGGAGCAGATGCCAAGCAATTAACGAAAAAATTAATCTCCGTTATTGAGAAAAACATGGTGCCGCAAATGGTGGCGAATGGTAACGTAGAGGCGGCAAACATTGTTAAAAATATTACGTTTAAGCTGCAGCCGCTTCTGGATATTCACCTGTACTCCAACGGCATCCGGGACACCTGGTCTAAGTACGGCGATATTCGGTTTGTGTATTTGTTTGGCGCTATTGCGGCCTTTATTTTAATAATTGCCTGCATTAACTTCATTAACCTGTCTACGGCTAAATCGGCCAACCGGGCCAAAGAAGTAGGCTTACGCAAAGTGTTAGGCTCTTACCGTAGCAGTTTAGTTAAACAATTCTTAACCGAGTCGCTTTTATACAGCGTTATTTCTTTTGCTGTTGGGCTTATCCTGGCCTGGCTTTTACTGCCTTATTTTAACCAACTAGCCGCTAAAGCGCTGGTTATTCCGTGGCAGGCCTGGTGGCTGCTGCCTACTTTACTTTCTGCGGCTGTGGTTGTAGGTGTAGTGGCAGGATTGTATCCGGCATTTTACTTGTCGGCTTTTCAACCGGTTAGCGTATTAAAAGGTGCTGTCAGCCGCGGTAGCAAAAGCTCCGGCACCCGCGGTTTATTAGTGGTTTTTCAATTTACTACTTCTATTGTTCTAATTGTCGGTACTTTTATCATCTACCGGCAAATGAATTATATTCTGAATAAAGAAATTGGCTTTGAGAAAGACCAAGTGATTTTACTGCAAGGCACCAATACGTTAGGCAATAAGATAAAAACTTTAAAAACCGAACTCCTGCGCTTACCTGAGGTAAAAAGTGTGAGCGTAAGCGATTACCTGCCCGTGAAAGATACCAAACGCAATGGCAACTCTTTCTGGAAAGAGGGAAAAGTTACCGAAGAAAGTTCTATTAATGGTCAGATTTGGGAAGTAGACCAGGATTACGTGAAAACCCTGGGCATGAAAATTACCGCTGGACAGGATTTCTCCCGCGACCTGGCCTCCGACGCCCAAGCCGTAGTAGTAAACCAAGCGCTAATTCAAAAATTTAATTTTGCACAACCCATTGGTCAACGCATTACCAATGGCGGCCAAACCTGGACGATCATCGGGGTAATTGAAGACTTTCATTACGAAACGTTTAAACAAAATATCGAACCCTTGTGCCTGGTGTTAGGCAATAGCCCGTCGGTAGTGGCGGTAAAAGTAAATACCCCGCAAATGGCTAACCTGCTGCAAGACCTAACCACCGTTTGGAAAACCGTAGCGCCGCACCAACCTATCCGGTTTAGCTTCCTCGACGAGTCTTACGCCCGCATGCACGAAGACGTGCAGCACATGGGCCAGATCTTTAGCAGTTTTGCGATACTGGCTATAATCGTGGCTTGCCTGGGCTTGTTTGCTTTATCGGCATTTATGGTGGAGCAACGCAGCAAAGAAATCAGCATCCGGCTGGTGCTAGGGGCTTCTACGTTTAACATTTTCCGGTTACTGACTCAGAATTTTTTAAAATTAGTGTTCATTGCCTTACTCCTGGCAGTGCCTATTGCCTGGTTCGGTATGCAAAAATGGCTGCAAGATTATGAGTACCGCGTTTCTATCACTTGGGATGTATTCTTGATTGCCGGGATACTAGCCGTTTGCATTGCGGTGCTTACCATCAGCTATCAATCTATCCGGGCTGCTTTTACTAAACCGGTGAAAGCTTTGCGTAATGAATGATATCCGAACCAGGATTTATGCGATTAAAGGCTCCTCGTGATTCAGTTATTTTTGATTTTCCATCTTTTTAACAGAATTAGAGACTCCGCTTAGATTTTAAGTAATGGTCATCTTCTATTTTCTGGCGTAAGTTTCCAAAACTTGGGTCTACTTATAATGTAAAGTCTGTGACTTTACTCCGGCTGGCGTCCGGATTAATCATCTGCTTTAACAAGCTATTAGAAGCTAAATTCTTTTAGAATAATTTAAGAATAAGAGTTTTCCACTGCTTGCTTTTAGAAAGATTTCATCTTTCTAGGTAATGGTGCTATCTAGCTTGAACAGTAACCAGTTTGCCTCTTGGCCGGCGGGCCTCGTTTGACTCTTTCGGGCTGGTCTAAGCTTCCTTTCCTCGCTCCGCTGAGGAATTTTGCTGCGCAAAACCGGAACCTTAGAAGGCCCTCAACAGCCAAACTGGTGTTAGTAGCATTTAGCTACTGTTTGATGATAAGTTGAAATCTTAAAGACAACCTTGGCGCAAGCCGTAGCGTAGCGAGACTTGTGTCTTCATAACAAAAGCTTGTCTCCCGACTGGCGGCAATATCTGCTAATTTGTTTTACGTGAGTCAGGAGACTTCCTTTTGCTCATGAAGCACCAGTGACGCTACGCTGAACACTGGCGCTAGTTTAAGGGAGCTTTTTATTCGCTCTTGAAAGTTGCCTGAAGCGTCCTGTTTTTACGAAAGCAACTTTTCTATTTCTTCTTCCAGTTTTGGAAGGTCTTTAATCACTATAGCCCAAATGATGTCTTCCGAAACAGTATCGTAGCAGTGGATTATTCTATTTCTTGTATTTACAATTCTTCGGGCATTTGTAATATTTATTTCAGGATGTATTCTTAAAATTCGATTGAGGGCTTCTCCTATTATTTCCAGATTTCGCTCAACTGCTTTCCTGGTTTTCAGGTCTTGCTGGAACAGGTGAAAGTCTTTTTCTGCTGGTAAGAAATCATAAATTTCTACTACAGACCTTTTAATGTCGGCTAACCATAATTGAATATCACTTTCCATAAACAAGTACTTTGGTTCGATCAATTTCTTGTTTGAGGAAAGGGTTTCTAATAGCTTTTTGTTCTAGTAAATCAACTTCTCGTTGCAGGATTTGTTCTAACTCAAATTTTAGTTCAAAGTAATGATCCGTATATTCTAAAGGATCAGGTGCATCAATATCTACCACTAAGTCAATATCACTATCGGCTTTAAACCTGTCGTTGGTGACAGAGCCAAATGCAAAAAGGCTTCTAACGCGGTGCTGCTCACAAAGGCTTTTTATTTGCTCCTTATAGTCACTAATTGTTTGTATCATAACTAAGTTTACGATTTTCGTTAATCTTTTTTATTCTGTGCTTAGTACTAACAATTCGTAATTTAACGAAGTGCGAAACTGCGGAGTAATTAATCTTCGGACTGAATTTATGTTAATAAAGTCTAATTAACCAATAGCTTGCATACCACTTTCATGTCGCGACAAACCGTGCTCTCAGTATTTTTTATTCCCATATACTAAACTTACTTTTGATTTCAAATGAATAATTGTCAGCATTTAAGTCTGTTTCTTCTTTAAACTCCTTAATCTTTTCTTCACTCCAAGACTCGAAAATATCAGGGGATATTGCCCAAAAATCGCTCCTATACGTCACAATATCACTAATTTCTTTATCAGCGTAAGTTTCATTAGCCTTAATTTTACTTAATAGGTTAGTAGTCCATTTACATGGGTATTTTGTGTGAAAAGAGGCTAACAAGTACGAATTATTTTCATAAGGAAAATAATTTAACACACTTATGACTATGGGCTTTGTTCTCGTGTAACCATATTTGTCGTACTCAAAAGTAAGAGGATTATTTTGGTCGAAAATAGAAACTACTGTTGAAAAGCATAATTGTCTTTCAGGTAGTTTTAAGTAAAAATGGTTGAACCTTTTCTTGTCTTCGAATAACTCAGACTCTAATTCAGCTTTAAAAAACTTCAAATCAGAAATTGCGAGCTCTGCTGGTCCTAAGTCAAAATAATTTGTTACTAAAGGGAAATGCTTTTTCCTAGTTGCTTTTATTAATTGAACGAGCTCTAAGTAAATCTCTTTTCTTCTTAATTCTAAACATAAAGTTCTATAAGCAAATAATGATTTAAGCCTTCTACTTTGAAATATGAGTTTATTATTTTCTATTTCAGAGAAAAAATCTCTGTCACAGCTTTGGCAAAATCCAGGAAAAATGCATGCTTCTTTTATACCCATTTTTTTAATAATGAGCAATCCTCTGTGTTCTTTATTAAAAAGGCTAGTTTTTTCTAGAACGTAAAATTTGTTCGTTGCATCAACAATTTTTTCTAAAATTCTCTTCCTCTGTAACACATGACTATTCTTAATTGCATATTTTGTACAATCTGGAATTAGACACATTCTTTTACTACAATAAATTTTTTGCCTACCCTCTTCGAGTTCTCTTACATAATGAATATTCTCCATAATAAAATATTGATAACTTTTAAGATATTTACCTAAGTTGTCTAAAGTTAGAAAATAGATAGATTATTAGACCAACTTACCAGGAATAGAACTTACCATAAAATCACCATAAAAACTTACGTTGTAGTCAATTACAAAAACGCAATACCTGCTAAAGCAATAGCAAGAACACTAATCACTGCTTACCTTTTACGCTAAAAAGAAACCTCCTTTAAAGCCCACTCCCCGCCTGTTTCAGAATCGAACAATATATTGTATCAAAACCGGACATTTTTAAATTTAAGAACAGTTTACACCTATATAACAATCTAAATTTCAGTGTTTTATAATCGTGGCATTTTTATTACGCGGTATTTTGTACCGGTCTATTAAATCGCTTCGGCTATGTTACTCAACTACTTTAAAATTGCTTTCCGAAATTTATTGCGGCACAAAGCTTTTTCGCTGCTGAACATTGCCGGCTTGTCGGTGGGCGTAGCGGTGGCTTTGCTGATCTTTTTAATCGTGCGTTTTGAGCTGAGTTTTGATACGTTCCACCAGAAGCGCGACCGGACGTACCGGGTAGTAAACGATTTTACCCACGAAGCCGGTAAAGATTACCAGGTGGGCGTACCGTTTCCGTTTGTGCCGGCCTTAAAAACCGACTTCCCGCAACTAGAAAAAGTAACTACTACATTTCAAGCCTATAATTCGCAAATCACGGTTCTGGATGAGCAAGGTGCTATTACCAAAAAGTTTAGAGAAGAAAACAGCCTTTTATTTACAGAACCCGAGTTTTTTCAAATTTTTGATTACCCGTGGCTAGCCGGAGATCCCAAGAAAGTTTTAGTAGAACCCAATACCGTTGCCCTCACCCGCTCTATTGCCGAAAAGTATTTTGGCTCCTGGCAAAAAGCTTTGGGCAAGTTTATTAAGCTCGATAACAAGCAATTGCTGCAAGTAAACGGCATTTTAAAAGATCTGCCGGATAATACCGATTTTCCAATACAAATAGCCGTTTCGTTCCCTACCCTGCGCAAGTTTATAGATGCCAATGAATTTACCAATTGGGGCAGTGTCTGGAGCAGCACGCAATGCTACCTGGTACTTCCGCCCAAGGCATCGCCCACGCAGTTTGACCGGTCATTAGCGTCTTTTTTAAAAAAACACAATTCCGACGACCGGAACCACACCTACAAACTGCAAGCTTTATCGGATCTGCATTTTAATACGCGCTACCCTTCCATGACGTACCGCAGCATCAGCAAAACTACGGTTTTATCGCTGGTGTTAATTGGCGCTTTTATTCTAATCATTGCCTGCATTAACTTTGTGAACCTGGCTACGGCGCAGGCTATTGGCCGGGCTAAAGAAACCGGCATCCGCAAAGTGCTGGGCAGTAACCGGGGACATTTAATAGTGCAGTTTCTCGGCGAAACTTTCTTTATTGTGCTACTGGCGGTATCCGTAGCTGTGTTGTTGGTACTAGCCGTGCTGCCTTTCGTGCGGTCAATTTCGAACCTGCCCGACGATTTTCAGCTGCCTTTATCTTTAGAAATGGTCGGTTTCCTGCTCTTTTTGATCTTGGTGGTTACAGTGCTTTCGGGCTTTTATCCGGCCTTAATTTTATCGGGGTTTCAGCCGGTGCAGGCTTTAAAAAGCAAAATGACGCTGCAAACCGTGGGTGGCATTTCGTTGCGCAAAGCTTTGGTGGTAATGCAGTTTTCTATTTCGCAGGTACTCGTAATTGCCACCTTGATTGCCATTACGCAAATGGACTACGTACGCAAAAAAGATTTAGGTTATAACCAGGAAGCCATCTTGCTGGTAAGCGTACCCCAGGACAGCCTGAGCCAATTTAAATTACAAACGTTAAAAAACCGGTTCCAGGCTTTATCGGCAGTACAAAAAGTAAGTTTGCATTTTGCGGCGCCTTCGTCGGGTAGTAATTCCATGACCAATTTCCGGTTTGGCAAGGCCACCGAAGACGCGCAGTTTCCGGTTAACTTAAAAGCCGGCGACGTTGATTATTTTTCTACGTTCCAGTTGCGCTTAGTGGCGGGCCGAGCTTATTTCCCCAGCGATACGGCGCGCGAAGTAGTGGTAAACGAGAAATTACTCCGCCAAGTTGGCGTGAAACACGCCCAAGATGCCATCGGCCAGACCATCCGCATCAACGACCGCAATTATCCGGTAGTCGGCGTAGTACAAGATTTTCACAATGTATCGCTACGCGACCCTATTGCGCCCACCGCCATTCTCGCAAACAAAAGCAGCTACCGGCAGGTAGGGTTAAAACTAAAACCCGCGAATGCGGACATGAAAGAAACCCTCCGGACTGTGGAGCAAATCTGGAACGAGACTTTTCCGGAGTACGTGTACGAGGCCAGTTTCCTGGATGAGCGCCTGGCTGAGTTCTACGAAGGCGAAACCAAACTAGCCCAACTTTTTAAAATTTTTGCCGCCATTGCCATTTTCATTGGCTGTTTGGGTTTGTACGGTTTGGTATCGTTCGTAGCAATGCAAAAAACCAAAGAAATCGGTATCCGCAAGGTATTAGGGGCCTCGTTGCCCAACATTGTTTCGCTGCTATCCCGCGATTTCCTGAAACTGGTTTTATTGGCTAATGTGCTGGCCTGGCCGCTAGCCTGGTGGGCCATGCAACGCTGGCTCCAGGATTTTGAATACCGCACCCCCATTGGCTGGTGGATGTTTGCCGTAGCCGGTTTGGGCGCCTTGTTGATTGCCTTGATTACGGTCAGCTTCCAAGCCATCAAAGCCGCCGTTGCCAACCCCGTGGAGGCGCTGCGGAGTGAGTAGTTTTTAAACCTTTGATTATTAGGATTGAAGGATGAACAGGATTTTTTAAAATCAATGAGGAAGAACTTACGCAGAAGTTATCGACGAAGGAACGAGCATCGGGACTGCCGCCGTTTGTGTATGCACAATCGGCTTTTTGATCCTTTGCCGCGAATAATGTCGGAACCTTGATTTATGAGATTTTAGGATTATCCGGATTATTTAGGCTTCACAAAAACACTCTAATGGTTGATTTGAAAATCATTTCCTGTAGTTGCGGTCTGTGCAGACACAAACCGCGGCAAGTCGTGGCAGAAAAAGTTTAATCCTAAAATCCTTTAATCTTGAAAATCTTGGTTCAGACAAATGCATCCGGTAATCCCAAAATCTAATAAATCAAGGTTCAGACTAAACCCCAAAGAGTATGCTTACCCACTACCTGACACTCGCCTGCCGGAACTTGTTCCGGCATAAATTTTACTCTTTTTTAAATATAGCTGGGCTGGCGATTGGTATGGCGTGCTGCCTAATCATATTCCTGTACGTGCGCACTTCCTTGAGTTATGATACGCACCACCGGGGAGCCAACAATATTTACCGGATAGTGGGCGAAGATAAAAAAGACCAGCAAAAATGGATGGCCTTTACCACGCCCATGCTGGCGCCTACCTTACAAAAAACTTTCCCGGAAGTAGCACAGGCCGCCCGCCTGCTGATTTTACCCGGCACTTTAATCGAGCACGACAACCGCCGGTTTTACGAAGACAACTTTTACCTGGCCGATTCCGCCCTGCTCCAAATCTTAAATTTACCCTTGCGTTCCGGCGATGCCCGCACGGCCTTGCACACGCCAGATGCGGTGCTGATTTCAGCAGATGCGGCCCAAAAATACTTCGGCTCCGAAAACCCAGTAGGTAAAATTTTGTCCCTGGATAAAGAAGTAAAACTTACTGTAACCGGGGTACTGGCAAAACCCACCACGCCAACGCACCTGAAAGCGGATTTTATCGGCTCTTTTGCGCTGGCCCGCAGCATGTACCAGGAACGGTTAAACGACTGGACCTGGCAGCAGTTTTATACTTACGTCCGCTTGCGGGAAAACACTTCCGCGCCCGCGTTTGAAGCCAAACTCGCTGATTATATACAAAATAAGGTACAACCCTTGCTCCAAGACGACGACATCGGGTTTAATTTTCATCTGCAGCCAGTAACAGCTATTTACCTGCGTTCCGCGCACCTGGAGTACGACCAGCCCAACCGGGGCAACAGCAATTACGTGTACGCCTTTGCCATTATCGCGGTATTTATTCTGGTAATTGCCTGCTTTAATTTCATGAATTTATCTACGGCGCGTTCATTAAAACGGGCCAAAGAAGTGGGCGTACGGAAAGTAATTGGGGCACACAAAAGCCAGCTCATTGGCCAATACCTCGGTGAATCTATTTTGCTCACTTTCATAGCTTTTACGTTAGCTATTCCGCTGGTTAGAGTAGTGTTGCCTTTCTTCAATGAGTTGTCCGGCGAAGTGCTGCAATTACATTTCACGAAAGATTTGCTGGTAATAGTTGGGTTGCTTTTGCTAAGCATTCCGGTGGGTTTACTGGCGGGCTTGTATCCGGCTTTTTTCCTGTCGTCTTTGCGACCTATTGCGGTATTAAAAAGCAATACTACCACCAGGGGCTACCGGCTTTCTTCGTTGCGGCAAGGTTTGGTAGTGGCGCAATTTGTAATATCAGTGGTGCTGATTGCCGCTACCGCTATCGTGTACCGCCAACTGAATTACCTCCAAAACAAAGATTTAGGGTTTGATAAAGAGCAAACTTTGGTTTTCCGAATGGAAGGCACCCGCATGCTTCAGGCCGCGGAACAATTTAAAATTGAACTGCTCCGCAACCCACACGTGCTAGCGGCGGCTACTTCGTACGGCGAACCGGGCGGAATAGCGGCCGGCGAAACCATTCGGCTGCGCGGCGACAAGAATAACCGGCACATTAGCATGTTTACCGTGGATTACGACTACATCCCGCTAATGAAAATGCAAATGGTAGCGGGCCGGCCTTTTTTTAAAAAATTTAAAACCGATGAGCAACAAGCCTTTATCCTGAACGAAACGGCCGTAAAAGAATTTAACCTCGGCACGCCCGAGCAAGCTCTGGGTCAGGAAATTTTCTGGGACGAATGGGAAGCACCCGACAAAGTAAAAGCCGGTAAAGTTATCGGGGTAGTTAAGGATTTTCATTTTAAATCCTTGCAGCAGAAAATAGAACCTTTCGTGATGCACGTGTACCCGGCCGCCGCCACCTGGATGACCGTACGAATTCGCCCGGATAATGTCTCCAATACGCTAGCAGACCTGGAAAATACCTGGCGCACCCTAGCGCCAGAATATCCTTTTACCTATCACTTTTTAGACGAGTCGTTTGACCAGATGATCGGGAAAGAGCGGAAGATGAGCCAGGTATTTACCCTTTTCTCGGGTTTAGCCATTTTTATTGCCTGCCTGGGTTTGCTGGGATTAGTGGCTTTCTCGGCGCAGCAGCGCACCCGCGAAATTGGCATCCGCAAAGTAATGGGCGCCTCCGTGCCGCAAATCATGTTGCTGCTTTCCCGCGATTTCACCCGGCTGGTACTCATTGCTATTGTTATTGCCTGCCCCATTGCCTGGTACGGCACCCACCGCTGGCTGCAAGACTTTGCCTACCGCATCGACATTAACTGGTGGGTATTTGGGCTAGCCGGTGTAGTGGCCCTGCTCATTGCCTTAATCACCGTTAGTTTCCAGGCGATCAAAGCCGCAGTAGCCAATCCGGTAAATGCCTTACGCAGCGAGTGAGTCGGAACCTTGATTCGTAGGATTATGGGATTATCAGGATGAAGGTGTTAAAAGGAAATCAATTTATTTCGGGAGTTCAATTTTTTAAATTTTATCAATCCAGGCAATCCCTTAATCCCATAAATCAAGGTTCAAAAGACTAAAAATATGCAATACATCCACTTTAAAATAGCGCTCCGGAATTTACGGCGACACCAGGTGTTTTCGTTGATAAACGTGCTGGGCTTGGCCATCGGCATTAGTGCCTCGCTGCTGATTTTTTTAATCACGCAGCACGAACTGAGCTACGATCAACTTCCCGACAAGGACCGCGTTTACCGGGTGGTGCTGGATTTAAAATTTAACGGGGAGGCAGGGCATAGCGCCGGGGTGCCGGCTCCTTTAAGCCAGACTATTCCAGTGGAAGTAACCGGAGTAGAATTAACCGTGCCAATCATGCATTTTCAGGGCGATGCTACGGCGAAGGTAACCATCCATCCAGGAAGCACTGGACAAGCCAAAATTTTAAAAAAACAGGCCGGTATTATCTTTACCAATCAACAGTATTTTAGTTTGCTGCCTTACCAATGGCTGGCGGGCTCGCCGGCTACGGCGCTGCAACAGCCTTTCCGGGTAGTGCTCACTCAAAGCCGCGCCCAACAGTATTTCCCGACGTTAAATCTGGCGGACATTATTGGTAAAACCCTGCGGTACAACAGCGATTTTACGGCTACGGTGGCCGGAATTGTACAGGATTTACCCCAGAATACCACCCTGGATGCCGTGGAGTTTATCTCCTTCCCAACCATCGCCGAAACGCACCTGCAGGAAAACTTTATGATGAACGTCTGGAACGATTGGATGGCTTATTCGCAGGTGTACGTGAAATTGGCCCCAAACAACCCGGCCGCTCCAGTGGCGAAGCAGTTAAATGCCCTGTTAAACAAGTACCACCCCAATGCCAACCGCCAACCAGGTAACGCCCTGCGTTTTGCCTTGCAACCATTGCCCGACGTGCATTTTAATCAAGACTACGCAGGGTTTAACCAAAGAGTAGCCCAGAAATTTATACTGTACGGATTGTTGGCCGTAGCGGCTTTTTTGTTAACGCTGGCCTGCATCAACTTTATCAATTTAACTACCGCTAACTCGGCGCAACGGGCCAAGGAAATTGGTATCCGTAAAACCATGGGCAGCTCCCGGCAACAACTCATTACGCAGTTCCTCACCGAAACCTTGGTGTTAACTAGTCTGGCGGGTTTGCTCTCGTTTGGGTTAGCGCCCGTTTTACTGCAATTGTTCGCCGATTTCTTGCCGCCGGGTCTGCAATCCGGGGCGTTGTGGCAACCGGGTGTGTTTTTGTTTTTAGCCGGGCTAACGCTATTAGTTAGCTTTTTAGCGGGTTGGTATCCGGCTTTGGTTTTATCTGGCTACGAACCGGTTAAAGTGTTAAAAGCGCAAGCCACCGTTACCGGCGCGCAAACCCGGCAAGTTTGGATTCGGCAAACGTTAACGGTATCGCAGTTTGTCATTGCCCAGGTTTTTGTGGTAGCCACCTTGCTGGTGGGCAAACAACTAAACTACGCGGTGCATACCGAACTGGGCTTCACCAAAGAGGGCGTACTTACTTTTAACCTGCCCCGCAACAACGGCATAAACCATCGCCAGCAAATGTTAAACGAAATTAATGCTTTGCCTACCGTAGAAGTAGCGAGCACCGGTTTTCTGGCCCCCATCGAAGAAGGCCCGGCTTTTACGCAAATTACGTACGCCCCTAAACCCGAGCTAAAAGATCCGGTGCAAATCCGCTGGGGCGACCCAAATTACCTGCAGGTGTATCAAATTAAATTACGCGCCGGCCGCAACGTGCGGGCCAGCGACAGCATTACCGAATTTTTAATTAACGAAACCTACGCGCGCCGCCTGGGCTTTAAAAATCCGGAGGCTGCCATTGGGCAAAGTCTTATTTTCAACGATAAAAAACTGCCCATTGTGGGGGTGGTGCAGGATTTCCACGCGGAATCCATGCACCGCCCGATTACCCCGGTGGTGTTGGGCAACAACAACGGTGATATTTTTCACGTGCGGTTAAAACCCAATTTGCCCGGTACGGATAATTGGCAACAAGCTATTGCGGGCATGCAGCAGATTTACCAGCGCATTTACCCCGGCGAAGATTTCGATTACCGGTTCGTAGACGATGCCGTGGCCAGCTTTTACCAAACCGAACAACGCACCGCCAAACTGCTCAACTGGGCCACCGGCCTATCGTTGCTGATTAGCTGTTTGGGTTTGCTGGGTTTAGCCATGTACACGATTCAAGCCCGCACCAAAGAAATTGGCATTCGCAAAGTGCTGGGCGCTTCGGTAAACAGCATTACCGCGCTGCTCTCCCGCGATTTTTTAAAATTAGTCTTGCTCGCCAATTTACTGGCCTGGCCCGTGGCCTGGTACGGTCTGCACCACTGGCTGCAAAATTTTACGTACCGCATTGCCATTGGCTGGGAAGTATTTGCTTTGGCGGGGGCAGCCACCTTGCTGGTTACTTTGCTTACCGTCAGTTTCCAGGCGATCAAAGCCGCAGTAGCCAATCCGGTAAATGCGTTACGCAACGAATAAGTTAAATTTTTAAAAAAATGACGATTTATGTTCTATAACTATCTGGTAATCGCGTGGCGGAATTTAATCCGGCACAAACTTTACAGTCTGATTAACTTGGGCGGCTTGGCGGTGGGTTTAACAGTTTGCATGCTGATTCTAATTTACGTGGCCCACGAACACAGCTTCGACCAGTTTCACGCGCAGGCTAACCAAACTTTTGCCGTGCACGAACAGTTAAAAATGGGGGGTGGCGAGTCGGTGCAGTTCCCGACCATGAGTTATTATACCGGGCCGGCGGTGCAGCAAAGTACCCCCGCGGTTACGGGTTATATGCGCACGCACCAGCCCCATAAAAGCGTTATTATTCAAAATCCGGCGGTGGCTAACGCTACTTTTACCGAAAGCAATTTCTTGTTCGCCGACGCCGATTTTTTCCGCTTTTTCACTTTTGAGTTGAAGCAAGGCAACCCCGCTACCGTGCTGCGGGAACCTTTAGCGGTGGTTATTTCCCAGAAAATGGCAACCAAGTATTTTGGCACCAGCAACCCGGTGGGTAAAACCTTACGCATTAAAACTGACAGCACGTTTACTTACCAAGTAACCGGCGTAGCCGCCCCGGCACCCTCCAACTCCAGCATTACCTTTGACTTTGTAGCTTCTGTGGCCAGCTTAAAAGTAATGCCGGCCACCGCCGAATTAGTAAAATCAACCCAGTTGCGGGGCGGGGATTTCCGCACGTATTTCCGGCTGAAGCAAGCCGCCGATACCACGCAGCTCCAAAACACCATGCGCCGGCTGGTGCAGGAAGACTCATTCGCGCAGGTGCAAAAGTTTGTTTTTACCGCCCTGCCGGATCTGCACTTAAAAGCCAACTTCGGCGATTTTACCAATTCCAAATACATTAAAATATTCCCGTTGGTAGCAGGTTTAATTTTGCTGCTGGCCCTTATTAACTACATGAGCTTAACCACCGCTCGTTCTACCATCCGGGCCAAAGAAATTGGCGTGCGGCAGGTGTTTGGCGCCAACCGCAAAATTATCATGGCGCAGTTCTATGTGGAGTCTACGTTGTTTGCGGTGCTGGCTTTTAGTCTGGCCTACGGCGCTTGTTACTTGCTAACGCCCTGGTTTTTAAATAAACTGCAATTGCAGATTGATACGGCATTTTTGTACAGCCCTACCTTGTTGTTGCTGTTGCTTGGCTTGCTGGTCTTTACCATTTTGGTGGCCGGCAGTTACCCGGCTTTTGTGCTTTCGGGTTACCAGCCGGTGGCTACCTTAAAAGGCAAGATGGGCAAGCAAATTGGGGCAGTGCGGGTTCGCCAGGTGTTTACCACGGCGCAGTTTAGCATCTCGGTAGGTTTAATGATTTGCGGCCTCGTCATCGACCGGCAGCTGTATTATTTCCGGCACACCGAAACCGGTATCAACCGCGAAAACGTGGTAATGATCCCGATAACCGAAATGTTCGGCAACCATTACCAACAGTTTAAACGCGAAATAGCCGCTTTGCCCGGCGTGGCCCAGGTAGCAACCGCCCGTTACCCCATGTACAAGGGGTACGACATGTGGGTAGCCAAAGGAAAAAACAGTACCGAAGATATTCTGCTGCCCGTTTTATCCGTGGATAAAAACTTTGTACCGACTTTAGGCATCCAGTGGAAAGTGCCACCTGTATCGCAGGATGTATTAAACCAACCGCAAAAAATAGTGGTGAACGAGCTGGCGCTGGCCAAATTAGGCTTGCCGGCTAACCCGGTGGGTAGTTTGGTAAACATGCCGGGCGGGGACGGATTTGAAGTTGCCGGCGTCGTAAACAATTTTGTTTTTGGCTCGCTGGTGCACGAAACCCAACCACTGGGCTTAGTACTGGCCCCCGATACAGCCAATGCTTGGGGCGCGGTAGGCGGGTGTTTGTTCGCGCGCATTAATCCGCGTACCAACCTGCCCACCGTCCTGGAAAGAATGGCGAAAACCTACCAGCAGTTCGACCAGACCACCCCGTTTACCTATACTTTCCTGGACGATGCTTTTAACGCCCAGTACCAGGCCGAAGACCGCCTGGCAAGCATCTTCGGGGTATTTACCGGCCTTACCGTGCTGCTGGCCTGTCTGGGATTATTTGGCCTAACCACGTTTACCATTACGCAACGCACCAAGGAAATCGGCATCCGCAAGGTACTGGGAGCTACTACGCTCAGCATTGTAACGCTTGTTTCTAAGAATTTCCTGCAACTGATTCTGGTGTCCATTGTGGTGGCGGCACCGGTAGCCTGGTGGTTTATGCAACAGTGGCTGCAGGATTTTGCGCACCGCATTACTATTAGCTGGTGGATATTCGGCTTGGCCGGTGGGGCTGCGCTGATAATTGCTTTCTTAACCATTAGCTTCCAGGCTATAAAAGCCGCCCTGGATAACCCGGTAGAGGCCTTGCGCAACGAGTAAAAAATAAATTTAAAAAGCTGTTACCTTTTAAAAAAGAAGAAGTTACCCTTGGCAGTTAAAGCAATCTATCATCCTAATAATCAATTCCATGAAAAATGTCGTTCTTACCTTCCTGCTGATTATTATTGTTTCGGGCGGTGTTGCCGCTCAGACTTCCGTTAACGCCGCCGACGTGTTTGCGCAGATTAACCGCGGACAGGCCGTTACTTACCAAAACGTGGAAATTACCGGGGACCTGGATTTAACTCAACTGGCCAACAAGCAGTTAAAAAAAGGTGGAAATAAAGATGATGATAATCCTTCGACGAAAGAATACGTGAGCACCGTTACGGCTCCCTTAAAGTTTACCAACTGCACGTTTACCGGCAAGGTGCTGGCCTACTATAATCCCGATCAGGGCATTTTGTATTTTAGTAAAGACGATAGCAAAAACGAAATCTATAATACCAATTTCGAAAAAGAGGTAAGCTTTCAGCATTGCACTTTTCAGCAAGACGCGGCATTTAAATATTCGCAGTTTAAAGAAGCGGTTTCCTTTACCGGCAGTACTTTTGCCGACGAAGCCTTTTTTAAATATGCTAAATTTGAGCAAGCCCCGGATTTTAGCAAAGTAAAGTTCTCGGATAACGCGGTTTTTAAATACGTGCACTTCCCGGCCAACACCAATTTCAGCCAGGCCGTTTTCACCGACGATGCCGATTTTAAATACGCTAAATTTCCGGGTAAAGTAAATTTTGAAAAAGCGCAGTTTAACGGTTTCGCCAATTTTAAATACGCCGATTTCTCGGACGAAGCAAAACTGCAAGGGCTGGCCTTTAACGGCAATAAAGATTTTAAATACACCAAACTGGGCGGCCAGAAATTTACGGATACCTACCGGCAAGAGAAGTAGGGGCCTCACCCCCCGGCCCCTTCTCCTTCAGGAGAAGGGGAGTTATTTATAATCATTTCTAAACAAAGTTCCTCTCCTTAAAAAGGGACTTTTTTGCTCCCCTTCTCCTGGAGGAGAAGGGGTTGGGGGATGAGGTTTAAACCAGCAACAAATTCCAACCGGCCAGAGGCCGGACGATAATTATCACGAGCGAGGACGCTCGCGATAGAAGAATACATGGTTTCACTGGTGTGCGCTACCATCCTGCACCAGTGATGGCGCTAAAACAAAATTTTAAAATTTCTTTTAACCAACCTGACTATGCTCCGGAATTATTTTAAAATTGCCTGGCGCAACATGCGGCGGCATCGTGGCTTTACTTTTATTAATTTGTTTGGTTTGGCTGTGGGGTTAACCTGTTGTTTGCTCATTGCCCTGTACATCCGGCAGGAGTTAAGCTACGATTGCTATCATCAAAATGCCGACCGCATTTACCGGGTTACCCGCAACTTCTCCGACCCGGATGGTAACGTAAACTTGCATTTAGCCAACGTGGCGCCGCCTTTCGGGCCCTTGTTAAAAAACGATTTTCCGGATATTCAGCAAATAGCCCGCACGCTGCAAACCAATACCTTGCTGGCCGTAAACCAGGAACGTGCTTTTAACGAGCGGGAGGTTTTCTTTGCGGAGCCCGCATTTTTTAAAATTTTTACGGTGCCGGTACACCAGGGCAACCCCGAGCAAGCGCTGTCGGAACCGTACTCCCTGATGCTCACCGAAAAAATGGCCGAGAAATATTTTCCAGGGCAAAACGCGGTAGGGAAAGTCTTGCGCCTGAACAACCAGTTTAACGTGAAGGTAACCGGCGTGTACGAGTCATTCCCGGTAAACGCGCACCTGCACCCCGATTTCCTAGTATCGTTTAATACCCTGGAAGATAGCACCATTTACGGCAAACAAAACTTACTCACCAACTGGGGCAACAACGCTTTTACCACCTACTTGCTGCTACCCGAAAACTACCCGACCCAAAACCTGGAAGCGCAGTTCCCGGCTTTTCTGGACCGCCACATGACCGATGACCCGGGCAATGGGATAAAGCCTTCGTCGTGGACCAAGCTGTTTCTGCAAAAACTCACCGACATTCACCTGCGCTCCCACCTGGATTCGGAGCTGGAGCCTAACGGCAATATTACCACGGTGTACTTGTTCTCGGCAGTGGCCTTGTTTATTTTACTTATTGCCTGCATTAATTTCATGAACTTAAGCACGGCGCGTTCGTCGCTGCGGGCTAAGGAAATTGGTTTGCGTAAAGTGATGGGGGCTACCCAGCCTAATTTAATCCGGCAGTTTCTGAGCGAATCTATTTTGTTTGCTTTGCTGGCCGTAGTTTTAGCGGTGGCGCTTACATGGGTGTTTCTACCGGTACTGGGTAACTTTATCGGCAAAGAGTTGCGTTTTAGCTTCGGCAACAGCTGGTCGTTGGTGTTGGTGCTGGTGGGTTTGGCTTTGCTGGTGGGGCTGCTGGCGGGTTCTTATCCGGCCTTGTTTTTAGCTTCGTTTCAACCGGTAAAAGTACTCAAAGGCAAATTAACCATTGGCCGCAATTCGGTATCGCTGCGCAAATCGCTGGTAGTGCTGCAATTTGCTATTTCGGTGGTGTTGCTGGTGTGTACCGCCGTGGTGTACAAACAACTTTACTACCTGCGCCACCAAACCTTGGGCTTTAACAAAGAACACATTATTACGGCCAATTACACCAGCGAACTCGCCGACAAGTACCAGGCTTTTAGGAACGAGTTGCTGGCAACGGGGCAGGTAAGTGCCGTGGGGCGGTCGGTAGGCGTGCCTTCGGATCGCTTGTTAAACTCCATGGGTACGCTGCGGATTCAGAAAAACGATTCGCTGGCGCCTTCGCCGGTTTCTTTTCAATATCTGGCCATTGACGATTATTTCGTGAACACTTACCAGCTTAAACTCAAAGCCGGCCGCAACTTTAACCCGAAAGAATACCCTACCGACGATTCTATGGCTTTTATGCTGAACGAAGCCGGTTTAAAAATGCTGGGCTTTACCAACCCACGCGAAGCCCTGGGCCGGAACATCGAATACGGCAATCGCAAAGGAAAACTGGTGGGCGTGCTGCAGGATTTCCATTTTGAATCGCTGCACGAAAAAATTAAACCGTTGGTGTTTATTATGGCTAACGGCGACGGCTACAACGATCTTTCTTTTAAACTGCCGGGCAACCAATTACAGAGCGGTTTAGCGCACATCCAGAAAACCTGGCAAAAGTTTTTACCGCACCGGCCTTTAGAATATACTTTCCTCGACGAAAAATTTGGTCGCTTGTACGAATCCGAACAACGGCTGGGTACTTTGTTTTCGGTTTTCTCGGGCATTGCCATTGTTATTGCCTGTTTGGGCTTATACGGTCTGGCCTCGTTTGCCATGGAACAACGCGCCAAAGAAATCAGCATTCGCAAGGTTCTGGGCGCCACGGTACCGGGCATTGTTTCTTTGCTTTCCCGGGATTTTGTAAAATTAGTGTTGCTCGCCAACTTGCTGGCCTGGCCCATTGCCTGGTACGGCATGCACCAATGGCTGCAGGACTTTGCCTACCGCACGTCTTTATCCGTCTGGACTTTTGGTTTGGCTACGGTGCTGGCTTTGCTCATTGCCCTGGTAACTGTGGCGTTTCACGCGTTAAAAGCCGCGGCCAATAACCCGGTAAATGCTTTGCGTAACGAATAGCACCTTGATTGATTATAGTAAAAGTAGTTTTTGTAGCGGGATTGTTGTTCTTTGGAGCCTTTTCAGGTCTCCAGGAGTTGGTACTACCTTGTTTGAACAGTAACCTGTTTGCCTCATGGCCGGCGGGCCTCGTTCAGCTCTTTCGGACTGTCTAAGCTTCCTTTCCTCGCTCCGCTGCGGAATGCCTCCGGCACCGGAACCTTAGAAGGTCCGAAAGAGCTGAACTGGTATCAATTGCTAGTAGCTACTGTTCTTGGCTACTTGAAGAAATGATAATTAATGGTATTATATAACTTGTCAGTCCTTTTTCCGCAGAAAAAGGGCTGACAAGCTAATTTCTGTTTCTTCCTGTATTCTATCTAAACCAAAACCTTTAATCTCCATCATCCAAGTAGAAAAGCCGAAGCTAAGCGCAACTAACACCAGTTTGGCTGTTGAGGACCTTTCGGATTCTGCGAATCTAGCGTTCCGGTGTCGACGTTAACAGGCATGGCGCAGTGAAATGAACCAAGGTTCGCTAAACTATTTTTAAGCTCCCTTCTCCTATAGGAGAGGGGTTGGGGGTGAGGTCCAAACAAGGCCCGCCGGACACGAGGCAAACGCAGCCTTATCAAATAAGATGGAACCTGCGCACGGAGACTTGAAAAGGCTCCAAAGAAATACTTGTAATTGTAAGTAATAGCTATAGAAGCTGGTTAGTACGATTTGATATTAGATAAAATTTAAAAAATAGCAGTAATCAATCCCAAAAGCCCCGCTTGGTTCGCCGGCGGGGCTTTTTTGTGCTTTTAATTAAAAAACCAGTGGTAAGCCGGTATGGTGTTATAAAAGCGAACAATTATTTGTATCGGAACCGGACAATCTTAATTAACGGCCCAGTTGATTTAAACACAACAAACTAACAATCAATAATTTAGCAAAATGGCATTTTATTGTATACTCCTTTTAACCGGAAAGTAATTCTACCGGTAGCCAGTAAATCAGCTGGTGCTATTGGCAAAGAAACAGAACGCTAACCGCTCTAAATCGCGCATTATGTTTAAACATTTAACCTTAATTCTAACTTTTTTGCTGCTTTTTTCCGCCGGGAAACTGGCTGCGCAGCAAACTCCCCGCGTTTGGTCTTTAGATTCGTGCATCAACCAGGCCATTTCGCAGAACATTCTGGTAAAGCAAAGCGAATTAAATTTGCAGGCCAGCCGGGTTACCAATGCCCAAGCCAAAGCGGCTTTTTTACCCATCAGCCAATTTTCCGGATCGCATTCGTATAACACCGGCCGGTCCATCGACCCGTTTACCAACCAACCTACTACCGATCAAATTCAATCAAATAACTTTGCACTGTCGGCCGATCTACTTTTATTTAACGGGGGGCAATTGCAACACCGGTTACAGCAAAGCAACCTGGGCTTAAAGGCCAGCCGCTATGAACTGGAGCAAACCCGGCAAACGGTAGCTTTAAACGTTACGCTGGCCTATTTAAACGTTTTATTTAGTCAGGAGCTGTTAACCATTGCCGAAAACCAGTTAAAAAATACCAACTTGCAGGTAGAGCGTTCTAAACATTTAGTAGATGCCGGTGCCCTGGCTACCTCTACCCTCGCCGATTTAGAAGTGCAGGCCGCCCAGGATGAGCTGCAACAAGTAACGGCCGCTACCGATTTAAAAACTGCTCAACTGAGTTTGCTGCAGTTGCTTAACTTACCCGCTACTACGGCTTTTACCATTCAGCCATTAGCCACCGAAATACCCGCTACTACCCCTTACGCCAAAAGTACCGCCGAGCTGGTTGCCATCGCCGAGAAAATACAACCGGGCATTATTGGTGCCGATTACCGGGTAAAAAGCGCGAACCGCGGCGTACGGGCTGCCCGCGCCAGTTTGTTGCCGAGCTTAAGTTTGGGCGGGTACATTGGTAGTAATTATTCCAGCGCCGTGCCTACCTCTAGGTTTGTGGCCGACGGTACCGGCACTACCACCCGCGAAGTACCTTCCGAAACTGATTTTGTGTTAATAAATGGCACTCGCACGCCCATCATTAATACCCGGACCGAACCGAACGGCAGAGTAGAAAACTTTTACTATTTCGACCAGTTGGAGTTTAACATGCGCAAAAGTGTCGGGTTTAATTTAAGTATTCCGATTCTGAATAGCTGGCAAAACCGGGCCCGTTTGAGCAACGCCATTATTGCCGAAAAAACCGCCGAGTACGCCGCCGAAAACGCGCGTTTGCAACTACGCCAGAACATGGAACTGGCCCATAATAACCTCGAAGCTGCTCAAATCCGCTATCAAACGGCCACCCGGCAGGTAAATGCGTCTAAAATTGCCTACGATGCGGCCCAAAAGCGTTTTGAAAGCGGCAGCGTACATTACGTAGATTTAAACCTGGCCAAAACCAACTACGACAAAGCCCTGAGTAACCAGGTACAAGCCAAATACGACTATTTGTTCCGGGAGCGCGTTCTGGACTTTTACCTCCAGGACACTACCGCGAAGTAAGAAATTTAAAAATTTAAAAAAGCGCTGCTTCGGCGGGTTTATTCCTAGCCGAAGCAGCGCTTTTACGACGTTGTTGATTGCGTATAATTTAAAAAAGGAAGCCCGCTTGCTACGGCTTCCTTTTTTAAATTCCCGTAAATTTTTAAATTCCGGGAACAACCGCGCTCTTCCGGGCACCGTAGTTTCCGGACTTAAAATAGGCGCAGTTGCTGTACCCACTTAACCGCTCGCTTATGCTGATTTCGGCTACCGTTACCAACCGCTACCAATCGCACGAAGTGGTTGTTACCACCAACGCTAATTCCCGCACCGTTACCATTCCGGGTAAGCCTACTGGTTACGGCTCCGCGGTAAACGGCGGCGAATTGCTTTTTCTGGCCTTGGCCACCTGCTTCTGCAACGACGTTTACCGCGAAGCCACTAAGCGCCAAATGCACATCCAGGCGGTAGAAGTAACGGTGTCCGGCGAGTTTGGCCAGGAAGGCGAGCCCGCCACCTCCATTACCTACCAAGCCCATATCCAGGCCCCGGAACACACCCCACAGGAAATTGCCGATTTAGTCTCTTACGTAGATCAGATTGCCGAAATTCATAATACTTTACGGCAAGGAATTGCGGTTACTTTGCAGAGTTAGTTCTATAACATTCCTGTTATCGGCTTGACCAAGAGCAAGATTACTCCGTATATCTCGCTTATACTGGAAGGTTGATGTAATAACTCCGGATATATTAATTAGGCAAAATCATAAATTCACGAATGTTAGAAAAAGAAAGGCTTGAACAGCTAATTGAAAAAGGCAAGGCAGTACTTAAAACTCATTACCATGTAGAGGGCACATTTGGATTTCCTACGCTTGACTCGGGAAAGTTTGAAGCATGGAAGACACAAGTACTAAGCTATCTATCATCCAACCTTCCGCCAGACAATCAATACTTGCTTCATTTTAAAGAACAAGTAAAGCGCGGTTATCAAAGTTCTTGTGAACAGGGTATTGGCATTTTACAATCGGTTTTAGAAGACTTAGATTTGAATTTGCTAAATACAAAGCCGAAAAAAGTATTTGATCCGAGCGAGATATTAGAAAAAATATTTGCAAAGTTCCATTTGATAGTTCGTCAAATGAGAAATAGATATTCAGCTCGTCCTACTCTTGATGTTGCCGATGAATATGATGTTCAAGACCTGCTTCATGCACTTTTGATTTTACATTTTGAAGATATCCGTGCCGAGGAGTGGACACCCAGTTATGCTGGCAAATGTTGCCGGATGGATTTTTTACTAAAGGATTATAAAATCGTCATAGAGGTTAAAAAGACAAGACGCAGTCTTAACGCAAGCCAAATTGGCAGCGAGCTAATCGAAGACATTTCACGTTACAGTGTTCACCCCGATTGTGAAACTTTAATCTGTTTTGTTTATGACCCCGAGGGTTATATCGCAAACCCAAAAGGGATTGAGAAAGACTTGTCTAGGGCTGAAGGTAAGATGGCAGTAACAGTTTTTATAAGACCATGACTTCGCCCAACAGTGTGTTTATGAAATTGTGGCTGGACATTAAGCACTCAACAATAGATCATAATTTTGCTTTTGTCTTTAATTGAAACTGACGTTTTTCAAATGCCACAACTTCATAAACACGTTAAAGTTGTAATCAATACTAAATATGAAAATTGGAAAGGAAAAAAGAAGGCTTAAAAAATAAAATGTATTGTAAGTGGTTCTTTGGCTTGACCTTCTTTACAGGAACAACTTTAATGGTCTTCCAAATTGATATTTACAGAAGAACTATCATTGACCCAGCCATTCCACTCACAATTATCATTGTTTTTGGGGTTGTGGCTCACCTTGCCAGAGTAGCGCAGTTGTAGATTTAATTACAGGGAAGGTTTACGATGGTCCAGCAGCAGCATTGGGTTATCAATTTAAAAAAGATAGTAATATGCTTATCGTAAACCCACCCGATAGTACTGGCTTCTTCGATGATTGCTTTTATTGCCATCCAAAAATCTACATTTGGGATGAAGACAAGAAAGTGTTTCGGGAGAAAAAACCAAATAGTAAATAACACGCTACATTCATCGTTTAGCCAAGCAACTATCATAAACTATAAAGTATCAGTATAGAACGGAACAGCATGCAGGTGTATGTCACGCTCGGAGTTGTTCTGGTCGGTCTTCTTTCCTTTTACTTTATCGCTACTACTACCACGAACTGGAAACAACCTGAGTTACCCCCAGAAACACGCGTTAAGGATACGAAATTTATCTTACTGGATTCTCAACAAAGCCCATATCGTTGCTGGCATGGCCCTGAAAAAGAAAATTACTACCTTTTTGCGGCAAGTTCTACGAAAAGAGAAAATCTAATTCGGTTTTTAAAAGAATTTTAATCACCTAATAATTGTAATTGCTGGATTTTATTCCAGAGCGGAAAAACAATAGCAAAGAACTGGAAACAAGCGGCCCGTTTAAAACCTTTACAAGTAACATTGCCCCAAAATACCTTTGCTCACAGTTATCATCAAACAAGTGGTTTTAGCTTAACCGATTTAAGCGGAGGAAAAATTAACGGGCTATTTCGCAAATTTCACTCTAATGGTAAGCTTATTATAGAGCAAGAAATAAAAGACAATATTGCCGCCGGAAAACGTAAAATACATTACCCTACATTCCAAGTAGACCAAGTTTGGGAAAATGACGTGCTTATCTCAACGGATACAATCCAAGTATCCAAGTAGTTTTAGACTGGATTTCTGAAGTTTAGTTTCAGATGTATCCAGCAGCCAGGTGAAATTAAAAACTATGAACATGGGTTTAAAATGTTTCAGAAAAGGAATCTTATTTAAAATAGCCTTATACACTTTATTTGCCGGGGTATACGGTTGCGCCGGTAAAATAAACACGATTAAGAAACCGGAGCATAATACGTCTAATTACACCAAAGCCTATATTATTTCGGCAGAAAACTCCCAATACATTAAATTTAGATTCGGCACTATTACCCCTTTCGGCTACCTGGTTCCGCCGGATAATCCTGCTCAACAACACGAAGTAATTGGCCATACCGCTACCGTAATCAAAAACGAACTTGAAAAAACAGGGATAACCGCAATCATTGGCCAAAAAGATGATATCCCGGAAGGTTTTGACCTGATAATTATGTACCAGGACACATGGCGATGGGATTTTAAAAAAGTGCTGGATAAATTAGAAATTGTTTTTGTCTCGCCGGATGGGAAGGAAGAATTGGCCCGATCTACTTATAACATCTATCAAAACAAAGAGCTTCACAACTTCCCAACTCCGGAAAAAGAAGTACCCAAGATGATCCGGGAGCTTTTAGGAAAATAAAAAATGCCGCTTTGCGATAGCGGCATTTTAAAATTTCGAACTACTTACAGCAAACCACCGGATACGGTAATTCGTTCACCCGTTACCCAGGCGGCATCGTCTGAGGCCAGAAAAACGGCTACTTTGGCAATGTCGTCTGGTTGGCCAATACGGCCTAATGGGGTAAGCGGAAGCATTTGTTTCTCAATATCCCCGCCAATAATGCCGGCCTCATGATTTCCTTCGGTTTCGGTAACGCCCGGCGCTATCGCGTTAACCCGTATTTTTTTGGGTCCCAATTCTTTAGCCAAGGTTTTGGTAACATTATCAATGCCGGCTTTGGCGGCAGAGTATACCATAACCCCCGGAAGTGGATTTAAACTTACGGTAGAACTAAGATTGATGATACTGCCACCCTTTTCGCCTAACAGGTTAACCGCTTGCTGAATACTAAGAATTGGCCCTAGTAAATGGGTGTTTACTTGTAAATGGAAACTTTCTTCGGAGATGCCATCCAGCAGTTCTATTTTAAATACCCCCGCATTGTTTACCAGAACATCTAAGGTACCAAAAGCTTTTTTTGTTTCTTCAAAAAGCCGGATGATATCGGCAAACTTGGAAACATCGGCCTGCACCGCTATAGCCGTGCCCCCGTTTTCTGTTATCTCCTGCACTACTTTATCGGCACTAGCCTTACTGGAAGCAAAGTTTATAACAACTTTGGCGCCTTCTTTCGCAAATGCTTTGGCAATGCTGGCCCCAATGCCTTTGGAGGCGCCGGTAACTACGGCTACTTTGTTTTCTAATTTTAAGTCCATTTTGTTAATGCTTTAATGAACTACAAAACTGAACGATCCGTATCTTTATGTCAAGTATGTACTTTTTGGTATCTTACATACTAAAAAGAATGTATTGTTGATTATCAAGTAATTAAAATGCGAAACAAAAACAAAGAATGCCCGGCGGTTGCTACCTGCTCCGTGGATTATGCGTTTAAACGGATCGGCGGAAAGTATAAAGGCCGGATATTGTGGTACCTGCACGAACATGTTATTTTACGTTACGGCGAGCTAAGCCGGAACTTACCCGACATTACCACCAAAATGCTAACCCAAACATTACGGGAACTGGAAACGGATCATTTAATTCACCGCAAAGTATACCACGAAGTACCCCCTAAGGTAGAATACACCTTAACCGAAATGGGCCAGGAACTTATTCCGTTTATCAGCTACCTGAAAGAATGGGGCGATAAACAGATTGCCAAAGAAAAGCAGGAAGAACCCAAAAAGAAAAACAATAGCCCTAAAAGGCCAGCCAATAAAGTACCCGTAAGTTGATAAAAGTAAGTTCACGTTTAAAACACGTTTACCAATCAAGCAAAATGGCCGCCTTTGATTATTCTAAAATCCGTAAGCGGCCAATTATAGCCTGATAAAAATATATTTTTACAAAGAATTTAAAAAATCCAGGTACAAGGGCACGCTGCGTTCAATCCACTCCGCCGCAGGATTAGAATCAATGCCATAGTACGCGAAAAAAGGCTGGTAATCGGCTTTTACGTAGTCAAACGTGAGCTCAAAAGGCCGCAGCAACTCCGCCAAGGTGTATTGGTATTTATCGCCAGGTTGGTACTCGTGCTCATCGGCGCCTAACGAAATAGCCAGGGCAATTTTCTTTTCCGCAACTTTGTACCCGCTTTTGCTGCCGTAAGCCCAGCCGTAGGTTAAAACTTCGTCTAACCATTTTTTAAACAGGGGCGGGCTATTAAACCAATAATAAGGAAACTGAAAAACGATGGTGTTATACTGCTCCACCCGTTTTTGTTCGGCCAGCACGTCAATTTTTTCGTCGGGGTAAACGTCGTGTAATAGATGTACGTCGTACTTCTCCGGAAATTTACTTAACTCTTGTGTCCATCTTTTATTAACCACCGAGTTATTTATATCGGGATGAATGACGATTATTAGCGTTTTCACTTTATTTACTTTAGAATTGCCTTGCGTAAAAGTAAAGCGTAAACTTTCAATTTTGTTTCGGTACTGCCCATTGTATGGTACTATAAAAAGTGTAAGTAATGTCCGTGATTAAAGAAACCTCTACCACCTTTGCCAACAAAAAAGCCTTAGCCGACGAATGCCTGGAAGTATACGCGGCGTATACTATTGGCGGCCAGTGGGCTTTAGTGATTTGCTCGTGGTTAATAAACGGGAAGCTCCGCTTTAGTGAGCTAAAAGGGCATTTGCCCACCATTACCGAACGGATGCTTACTTTGCAACTGCGTAAATTAGAGCAAAACAAAATTGTGCAGCGCACCGTTTACGCCGAAGTTCCGCCCCGCGTGGAATACGAACTGACCCCTATTGGCTACGAACTAAAACCCATTATTTTGCAACTCGAAAGCTGGGGCAAAAAACACAAAGAGTTGCTGGAAAAGCCTTAAGTTGCTTAGCTTGCCCCGGAAAAGGGAAAGCGATAATCCGGTTGCTAATTTCTAAGCGGGTTAAGTTTAGCAAACAGCCAAATATGGCCCTTATCGCTACCCGGCATACACCAAGGCAGTTATATTTTTAAAAATTTCAAAAACCGCATCCGCATGAAAACAATTGGGCTAATTGGAGGAATGTCCTGGGAAAGTTCGGCTTTATACTACCAAATAATTAACCAAAAAGTACAAAGGGAATTAGGAGGTGTCCATTCGGGCAGCTGCTTGCTGTACTCCGTAGACTTTGCCGAAATTGCCGACTTACAACATCAGGGTCAGTGGGATATACTGGCCGAAAAAATGGTGGCCGTTGCGCAAAAACTGGAACGGGGCGGGGCCGATATGATCCTGCTTTGTACCAACACCATGCATAAAGTAGCCGATGCGATTGAGCGCCAAGTTACCATTCCGTTTTTACACATTGTGGATGCCACCGCCGAAGAAATACAAAAAAAGTCGTACCGGAAACTGGGTTTGCTCGCTACTAAATTCTCCATGGAAGAAGATTTTTTAAAGGCGCGGTACAAAAACAAATACAACCTGGATCTAATTGTGCCGGATGCGCAAGGCCGCCAGGAGGTGCACCGGATTATTTACGAAGAGCTGGTAAAAGGCATTATTACCGAAGAATCAAAGCAGCGCTACCTGAAAATTATTGCTGATTTAATTCAAAACGGCGCCGAAGCCATTATTGCGGGCTGCACCGAAATAGAACTTTTAATTAAACCCACCGATATGCACGTGGACTTATTCCGAACCACAAAAATTCACGCCGAAAAAGCCGTTAAAATGGCCTTAAAGGTTTAAAACTGTACTTAACCGAAGCTTAAAGGGTTTATTTTTCGTTGCCTTTGTCCAATATACCTGCTTTTTAATATAATTGTTTGAATTTTGCAAGTATTGGTTTGAAGCGTACAAATTTAAAAATCCTGCCTGGTTTACCTTTGCCTTTGTAAAACAACGCACATTGGTATGACTACAAACAAAGTATGGTACGTTACCGGAGCATCTAAAGGCTTAGGGCTAGCGCTGGTAAAAAAATTATTACAGGCCGGTTACGCGGTAGCCGCAACTTCCCGGTCTAAAAACAACTTAATAGCCGCCGTGGGCGATTTTGACGCCAACAACTTTTTACCCCTCGCGGTAGATCTCACCAGCGAAACTTCAATCACTCAATCCGTGCAGGAAACCCAGGCGTTTTTCGGGAAGATAGACGTGGTGGTTAACAATGCGGGGTACGGCATTGGGGGGGCCGTAGAAGAGCTGAGCGCTGCCGAAATCCAGCAAAGTTTTGAAGTAAACGTGTTTGCTCCCATCCGGGTAATGCAAGCCGTAATGCCGTATTTTCGGGCGCAGAAATCAGGGCATATCATCAACATCTCCTCTATTGCAGGCTTTTCGGCGGCAGCTGGCTGGAGCATGTACGCGGCTACTAAATTTGCACTTACGGGCTTAACCGAAGTAACCGCCGACGACGTGCAAGAACTAGGCATTAAAGCCACCGTAGTAGCGCCCGGCGCTTTCCGCACCGAGTTTCTAACGGACGATTCACTGGTGTTTGCCGAACAACAGCTCGATGATTACGCTACCATTCGCCGTTCCCACGAAAAATACCGGACCATGAATGGCAACCAGCAAGGCGATCCGGAAAAAGCCGCCGAAGCTTTAATCGCGCTCGCCGAAAATCCTAATCCGCCGGTCAGGTTGTTTTTAGGTAGCGACGCTTACCGCCGCGCTCAGGCAAAAGTTAATGCCCTGGCCC